>JAILGE010000031.1 GCA_024697065.1 Lachnospiraceae bacterium | reverse complement strand
TTGTCAGAGCACCATATCTGATGCTCTATTTGTCATGCAATTTTCAATGTACTGATTGCGATGATATGGTCATCGCCACTATATTCAAAACATTTCTGTTTTAAATACTTTTTATTGACTATTTCTAATAGTTAGTCTTAATCTTCCAACAGGCTCAGATCTCTTGAGAGCATTCCTGACAGATCAACGCTGTCACGATATGCACCTACATCTTTTCCGTCAACGAGTATCTTTACTTTTCTTACCCCACTTACTTCAGCCAGGGAATTTACAATGGAATATACGGTCACTTCAGGTGAAACACTCACTTCACCGCTTAAGAATTCTTTACTCAGATCCAGATAACAGACTCCGTCCGTAACATTGATCGAATTAACTTTTGTCCCCTGAGGAACGGTAGGATAGTATCCCATTGTGTCCGGGCCGGCTATAAGCCTTCCCACGATCATTCTTTCCTTTGTTTCATTTGCCGAATATTCAACCTTCTGCATAAGACTTTCAAGCTTCCTGCCGCTTTCATCCGCAAAATACAGGCGAACAGAGATACTGCCTTCACCGTTTCCCAGCATTCCCGACTGTGTCAGGAAGGAATCCTTTCCAAAGACTCCGACGGGATTGCCAAAGCGATCCACAAGAGCTGATCCTTCGATCGTGATACTCACGCCCTCGGCACCTTCTGCCTGAATAAGAGTCTTTACTACGCTGGCACATACCAGTATCCTGTCTGCAGGATCGAGAGATGAAAATGCTTTTGAAAACGAAACTGTTACCAGAGTTCCTTCAACGGTAACCCCCTGTATCTCCACTCCCATATCCGCCGGACTCTTTAAGCTGTTATCCTTAGGTCCTTCCATAAGAGCATCGGTCAGTTCCTTCAGCTCATCCTCGCTGTCCGAACCTTTATAAATATATTTTTCAGCAACGAGTTCTGTTTTATCCTCATTGACAAAGTAGATGAGAAAGTCCTTCTTTTCTTTCCCCTTTACTGCATCTTTCTTCCCGCAGCCTGCTGCCATAACGGCCAAAGCCGCTGCCAGTAATAGCAATATTGTACTTTTAATACAGATCTGCCTCATGCTATATACCCCACAGGGATCCTTACCGTGAAAACCGTACCTTCTCCCAAAACACTTTCAGCCTTTACTGATCCCCTGTGAAGGAGGATCGTCCTTCTTGTGATCGCAAGACCAAGTCCCGTTCCTCCGATCTCTCTGGAATGCGACTTGTCTACACGATAGAATCTTTCAAAGATATGCGGAAGCGCTTCTTCGGGAATACCCATACCCGAATCGGAAACCGTCACGGTAAAGAACCTGTGATCCGCATCCAGCTTTACTCTTACCCATCCCGGCTTCTTATTGTACTTTATACCGTTTTCGATAAGATTCATAAATGCGGAAGAAATCTTGGTCTCATCTACGTCCGCATCCACCTGTCTTATACTTTCAAATACGATATCGACTTCGTTCTTTTTTGCGAGGGGGCCGAGTCTTCTTATGATATTTTCCAGAAGCATATTGATGTTCCTGTTCTCGATATTAAGTGCTCCCACACCTTTATCCATCTTCACAAGAGCCAAAAGATCGGAGATTATATTATTCTCTCTGTCTATCTCTTCGGAGATATCTTTCATGAAATCCCTGTAAACTTCAACAGGTGCATCCGGCTGCATATTTATGGAGTCCGCGAGCACTTTTATCGAAGCCATGGGTGTTTTTAATTCATGTGAGACATTGCCAACAAATTCCTGTCTGGACTGATCCAGAGCCTTCATCTGCGTACGCATCTCATTGAATGCATCAACTATCTCCTCGGTCTCCTTATAATCCGAAACCGCAGGCGTAGAGTCATCAAAGGATGCCGCACTCCTTATGGCGCCCGTAACTTTATCAAAAGGTCGCACTACCACCGCTGCTACTGCTGCCGCCACACCTGTCAGGATAACGATAGCAAGTATCTCTATGATAAGCGCACGGCGCTCCTTTTCATCCACCTCGCGTAATACCTTTTCTGGAGACGCAGCAGCCAACAGCACTCCTTCGGTGATCTCAGCTTCCAGATCCGAATCGTATGCAGTCACCGGGATCGCGATCTCTATAAGTCCCAGTTCCTCGTCATAGCCCGATACCGCGCCGTCTTTAATTGCTTTAACCGCAGCATCGGATATAAGGTAATGACCGGTGTCATTATCGTAGGAATCATAAACGATCTTTAGTTCCGAATCTGCAGCTATGATCCTGCTGTCAAATACACTTGAAAGCAGCATCAGATCCGCCGCATATGTCCCTTCAGTTGTATCCTGCATGAAAATACTGTTCCCGATACGGTCTGCCATGATGCGCAGTCTGGCCGTCATATCAGCCTCACGGCTCTCTATAGCCATATTTACCGCATCTGCAGTGAGCACTCTGCGCATGAAACCCAAAGCACAAAGTCCCGTAATCAGAATGATAAGAAATATCCGGAGTCTGAAGCTCCGGAGAATTTTATGTTCTTTTATAAACTTTAATAAATGCAATCATCCATCCCCTGCATCAGCCTCTGTAGAAATAACCTGCGCCCCACTTGGTCTGCACGTATTTCGGCTCGCCGGGTGTCTTCTCGATCTTCTCACGAAGTCGTCTGACATGAACATCCACGGTCCTTGCATCACCGGAGAAGTTTTCTCCCCATACAAGCTTTAAGAGATCATCCCTGCTGTAGATCTTGCGGGGGTGAGTAACCAGGATCTCAAGTATCTCATATTCCTTGGATGTCAGACTGATCTCCCTGTCAGCTATGGTAAGCCTTCTGTTTTCCGGATCAAAACAGAATTCTCCGTTGCGGATGGTCCTGTCCTTGACTACGGGTATGGCTGCTCTTCTCGAACGGCGCATGATTCCCCTGATCCTTGCTCTTACCTCAAGGACATTAAAGGGTTTCGTGATATAATCATCCGCACCCGCTTCAAGACCAAGGATCTTCTCCATATCATCGCCTCTGGCTGTCAGAAAGACAATGGGAACCTCAGAAAAAGTTCTCACCTGTCTGCAGACTTCCATTCCGTCAACCTTAGGAAGCATCACATCCAAAAGAATGATGTCATAATTACCGTTTTGTATCTTATCGAGAGCTTCCTCTCCGTCATAAGCTGCATCAACCGACATTCCGTCGGACTCAAGGCCATACTTTAATCCCTTGACTATCGCTTTTTCATCATCAACTATCAATATATTTCCCGGCATATCTTAACCTCATATAGGTTCAGATGATAATCTATCTGACTGTAATGGATCCCTTAAATCCGTTATAGGTCGCATCTCCGATCCCGCGGACTTTCTTAATATCTTCCGGCGATGCAAAATCGCCATTCTCTTCTCTGTAGGAAACAACCGCTTCCGCTCTTGTCGCTCCTATCCCCGGCAAATCAGCCAGTTCTTCCGCCGTTGCCTTATTTATGTTTAAAAGGCCGTCTGATGTATAGCTTCCATCCTCTTCATCGGCTGTCACCTCGCCGACAGCAGGGATGCGGTACTGTTTACCGTCCTCAACGATCTGTGCAAGATTACAGGCATTGATATCAGCTTCTTCCAATAGGCCACCGGCCATCTCAACCGCTTCAAACAGTCTGCACTCCGGCCCTACTTCATATACTCCGGGAGCCTCTACTGCTCCGCAGATATAAACATAAGCACGGGCGGTCTCTTCGTTACCGGAAACGCTGTTTTCGCTTTCACAGGCAATATCTTCACTTACGGCCTGCTGTTTCTCCGTTACGATCACTTCTGCTCTCCCGCATGCCGTGAAAAAAAGCATCATCAGAAGAATAAAGCATGAGACTGTCGGTCTTACGAAAGACTTAGATCCGTCAGATAAATAATCATAATAATCATTGTTCATGTGTTGTCACCTTTTTCCCTTATTACAAACGGTCAAAAGGCCTTCTCAGACACCACAGATTCATTCTATAACTTTTTTATTTTTTTCACAACCACACTGCCCTTATTTGGATGCTCTAATCGGAGGGCAGCATATCCGCCAGATCCGTGATCTCGGGAGTCTCTATTTTTGTTTCGGTGACCTCACCACCGGTTGCCTCGGATCTCAAACATTCCGACAGACTCTTTAATATCTCATTGGGATCTTCCCCGTCCCAAACCAGGGTATAAGCAAGTTCAAGTCTGAGCCAGAAATCCGCGAATTCGGGCACTTTCGGAAGTTCTTCACTTACAGCATACATTTCCCTGATGGTGGCATTAACAGACTTATGATCTGCCCCCTCTGTCCCCGTACCTAAAATGATATCCGAAGGATCTCCTTTCGCGGCGCAGGGCATCTTGCCGGTTCTGTCATACAATGTATCGGCCTCATAATAAGCCAGATATTCCGCAAATCTGTTGGCCGCTTCCTTATTGTCGCTATAGCCGTTAACCACCACGCATTCCGTCGTCGAAAGACCTGCCGCGCTGTGGTCATCATCAATCCCGGGAAGCGGCGCGACACCGTATTCATACACGAATGTTCCCGCCTCTTTTGCTTCCTCAAGGCGTAAAACCGCATCCGTAGTCACCACAGCAAACAGTGTCTTGCCCTCAAGAAAATCATTGAGCACCCGCTCGTAATCACTTTCCTTTGAATCCACAGAGAAGAATTCATTAAGACTCTGATATATGCACATGCATCGTATGCTTTCTTCATTATAGACATCTATGCATGTCGGATCATCGCCGCAGGGGCCGCCTGCATCCATATAAGCTCCGGCAAAGAAATAATTATAAAAAACATCCGAAACATCCCATGCAAAGAAATTTTCCATCTCTCCCGGTGCATCCGACACCGCAGCCAGAGAAAGAATATCCACTATGGAATCGGGGATCAGCTCCTCGGTTCTGGATCTGACAGCTTCTTTAGAAATGTTTTCATCACTTAACTCTGCCAAATCATTTTCACTGTCTTCCCCTTCTTCCCCGCTGTTAGCTTCGAGCATACCTCTTTTGATATCATTTACTGCTATCTCTTCAAGATAATCACGATTGTAGATAAGAAAAGCAGTCTCATAATAAAACGGATACGCGATCATCTGTCCCTTGTAAGTCACTGCATTAAAAGATGCTTCGGTAAATTTTTCATGATCCATGATCTTATAGGGATCGCTTATCACAGACGTCAGTCCTGCCATGGAAGCTTTTCCCAGCACATCCGATCCGGTTATATATATATCAGGAGCATTATCCGTACCTGCGGATGCCTTACCTATCTGCTCAACAAACTCCACTCCCGATACCAGCACCGGTTCCACATGAACGCCTTCCCTTTCAAGATATTCAAGTGCGGCACTGTCTATATAATTCTTCAGTTCCTCATCCGTATACCACAGTCTGATGACTCCGTTTCCGGACACTACTCCTTCCGATGTCCCTTGCGGAGAATTAAAAAAGAAGAACCATACCGCCCAAAAACACCCCGAAATAAGCAGTAGAAAAAGGGTGATCTTTATATTGATCGCCCTTCCCTTTACAAATCCGTATTTATTCTTATTGTATTTCTTATAATGTTTCTTACTCAAAGCAGGTATTTAAAATATCTATCATTTCATCAACGTCGCTCTTTTCAATGACAAGAGGAGGAAGGAACCTGATGATATTGGTTCCGGCATTTATAAGTACAAGCCCCTTATCAAGCGCTTTATTGATGATATCAGCCACGGGATGGTCAAACTCAAGTCCCTGTAATAAACCTGCACCGCGGTGATCAACTATATCGGAATGGGCATTCTTTACTTCTTCAAGCTTATCCCAAAGATATGCTCCGACTTCCTTTACATGCCCGTTTATATTTCTTTCCTCATACTGCCTGATCACTTCCACAACAGCTGCACCCGCAAGAGGATTTCCGCCGTAAGTGGTACCATGATCTCCGGCAACGAGGGAATGCGTCCCCACTTTTTCCGTCATCATGAATGCACCTGCGGGAACACCGCATGTCAGAGCCTTTGCACTGGTAAGCACATCGGGCTTCACACTGTACTTCTGCCATGCGAAATACTCTCCGCATCTTCCCATACCGCACTGTATCTCATCCAGCATAAGAAGGATATCTTTTTCATCACAGATCTTTCTGATCTCCTTAAGGAATGCTTCCTCTGCGGGATGAACTCCTCCTTCTCCCTGAACCGTTTCAAAAAGGATAGCGCAGGTCTTATCATTGATAAGTGCTTTAACGCTTTCTATATCATTCATCTCTGCAAATCTGATATTTCCGATCATAGGTTCAAAGGGATCCCGATACTTCTTTGTACCCGTAACGGATAAAGCACCCATGGTCCTGCCGTGAAATGAATGATTCATTGCTATGATCTCATGATCGGTCTTTCCGTCTTTTAAGAAAGCATACTTTCTTGCTGTCTTGATAGCTCCTTCGATAGCCTCTGCTCCGCTGTTGGTAAAAAATACCCTGTCCATTCCGGAGACCTTCTTCATGGCTTTGGCAGCTTCGATAGCCGGAACGTTATAATAATAATTTGATGTATGTATTATCTTGTCGATCTGCGCCTTAAGCGAATCATTGTACTCTTTGTTGCCATAACCAAGAGCAAACACGCCTATACCGCATACGAAGTCGAGATAGCTTTTTCCTTCAAGATCAAAAAGTCTGACGCCTTCGCCGTGATCAAATACGACCTGATACCTGTTATATGTATGGAGAAGATCCCTCTCCGCTTCATCTATATATTCTTTCATTGTATTCATTGTTTTTTTCTCCTGTTAATGCTGGTTAAATATCCGCGTCATCCGGGAAGATCATCGTTCCGATACCTTCCTTGGTAAAGATCTCAAGCAAAAGACTGTGTGCAAGTCTGCCATCCAGGATATGAACTTTCTGTACGCCGTTCTCCATAGCGTCGATGCAATTGCCCAGCTTAGGCAGCATGCCTCCGCCGATGATACCACTGTCGATCAGTTCCTTTGCCTGTGATACACGAATATGCGAAATAAAGGAAGACGGATCTTTGATATCTCTGTAAAGGCCCTCGATATCCGTAAGGAATGCAAGCTTCTCCGCACCTACAGCCTTGGCTACCGCACATGCCGCATCATCCGCATTTATGTTATAGGTCTCAAAATCATCATCCATTCCTATGGGACATACTATGGGAAGGAAATCCTTCTCGATCATATCGAAGAGGATCTTGGGATCCACGGATTTGATCTGTCCCACAAATCCTATGTCCTTACCGTCCGAATATTTTTTCTCGACCTTAAGAAGTCCGCCGTCCTTGCCGCTTATACCGACTGCACGTACTCCCAGCTCCTCGACCATTGTCACAAGGCGCTTGTTTACCTTGTTAAGGACCATCTCGGCCACTTCCATCGTATCGGAGTCCGTTACACGAAGACCGTTTACGAACTGAGATTCCTTACCGATCTTGCCTAACCATCCGCTTATTTCCTTGCCGCCTCCGTGAACGATGATGGGCTTAAAACCTACTAACTTAAGAAGTGTAACATCCTTGATGACATTACGCTGAAGTTCAGGATCAGCCATTGCGGAACCGCCGTACTTAACAACGATTATTCGTCGGTTAAAAGCCTGAATATAAGGAAGTGCTTCTATCAACACCTCGGCTTTTTTTGCAACCTGTTCCATCTCTTCTTTTTTCATCGATGTTTCTTCTCCTTTAACTATTATTTCTTAAATATATCTGATCCGGCATCATGACCGGTAGTCAGCATTGATCTTAACATAATCATATGTCAGATCACATCCCCATGCAGTGGCTTCTTCGCTTCCTTCATGCATATCAACGAATACAGTCACTTCGTCTTCCTTCATTATCTTAACGGCAGTTTCCTCATCGAAAACAATGGGGGTTCCCTTTTCGAATACTTTCAGTCTGCCTGCAGCGCTTTCAAAGAAAAGCTCCACATCTTCCTGATCGAAATCCGCACCGGAATAACCCATAGCACAAAGGAACCTTCCGAAGTTTGCGTCACATCCGAAGATCGCAGCTTTTGAAAGATTCGATCCGACAATGGCACGGGAGAGGGTTTTGGCATCTTCCTTGCTCTTTGCATTAACTACATGGGCCTCGAAAAGCTTGCTGGCCCCTTCTCCGTCAGCAGCCATCTTTCTTGCAAGATATCTGCAGATAAGGAAAAGAGCCTCGCAGAAAGTATCATAATCATCATCCTTTTCGGTGATCTTATCATTTCCCGCAAGTCCGTTGGCCATCAGTAAGACAGTATCATTGGTAGATGTATCTCCGTCAACGGTTATCATATTGAAAGTATCTTTGACAACGCTAAGCAGAGCTTCCTGCATGAGCGCACGGTCTATGGAAAGATCTGTCGCCAGAAATCCCAGCATTGTGCACATATTGGGATGGATCATTCCCGATCCCTTGCTCATGCCGCCTATGGTTATCTTCTTACCCTTTACTTCAAAAGTAACAGCGATCTCCTTATTAACGGTATCCGTTGTCATGATGGCCTTGGATGCCAGTGTAGCGGCCTCTCTTGAATCATCCAGAGATGTGCTCATCTTCTTTACTCCGGCCACCAGTCTGTCAACCGACAGCTGCATTCCTATAACACCGGTAGATCCCACGGCAACACTTCCCTTGTCTACGCCCAGGCACTCGTTTACCGCAGCGGCAGTCGCTTCGCAGGCATCAAAGCCTTCCTTTCCGGTGCAGGCATTGGCGATACCGGTATTAACCACCACTGCCTGAAGCTTTGCTCCGGATTCGACTATTCTTTTATCCCACTGAACACAGGCAGCCTTAACCTTATTACTGGTAAATGCTCCCGCACATTCGCAGGGTACAGTTGAATACACAAGCGCCATATCACGCCTGTTTTCATATTTTATCCCGGCTTCACAGCTTGCAGCCTTAAAACCGGCAGCTGAAGTGATACCACCATCCGTCAAAGTAATCTTTCCCATATCCAAACCTCGCTTTTAACTGTTGAATGCCGTTATATTTGCTTCATTAAGAGTAAAATCATAATAATTCAGATCTTCTCTTTCATTCCATCCTATGCAATGCCAGAAAGCATTTCCTATATCATTTCTGGTAAAAGCAATGAGTGACACTTTGTTTATATGCTCGGCCTTTAAGGCATTCATGCAAAAAACAACCATATCTTTGCCTATGCCGTTTCTTCTGTATTTCTCATCCACGCATACATGATAAAGGCAGCCTCTCCTTCCGTCATGTCCGCAGAGTATGGCGCCTACCACATGATCATCCTCAATGGCGACCACACTCATTCCCGGATTGCGCTTAAGGAACATATCTATACCTTCCCTTGAATCATCCACGCTTCTGATACCGAAGCCGTGTATGGTCATCCAGAGTGCCTTCACCTGATCGTAATCGTCTATCGTCATTGCTCTTATCATTTCATTACCTCAATTTAAGAAAAATACCGCCTCCGGGATCCGGTGGCAATTTTCCACATTAAATAATCGTTAAATTATAGCACATTGCAAAGAAAAAACAATTGTTGTAATATGGGGGCATCATTAACAAACAAACGGAGGTAAACATTATCATGAAAGAAAAAGTTATTCTCGCATATTCAGGCGGGCTTGACACCACAGCCATCATTCCCTGGCTCAAAGAAAACTTCAATTATGAAGTAGTCTGTGTCTGCATAGACTGCGGTCAGGAGTCAGAGCTTGACGGGCTTGAGGAAAGAGCAAAATCCTGCGGTGCGGAAAAGCTCTATATCCTCGATGTTACCGACGAATTCGCCGATAAATACATCGTTCCCTGTGTACAGGCTCATGCGATCTATGAGAACAAGTATCTGCTGGGAACATCAATGGCACGACCTCTCATCGCCAAGAAACTGGTTGAGATCGCACGTAAGGAAGGCGCTGTAGCCATCTGCCATGGTGCAACAGGAAAAGGAAATGACCAGATCAGATTTGAGCTCGGTATCAAGGCTCTTGCTCCCGACATCAAGATCATCGCTGCATGGAGAAGTGACAAGTGGACTCTCCAGAGCAGAGAGGAAGAGATCGCATACTGCCGTGAAAAGGGTATCACACTTCCCTTCTCCGCAGACAATTCTTACAGCCGTGACCGTAACTTATGGCATATAAGCCATGAAGGTCTTGAGCTTGAAGATCCCGCCAACGAGCCTAACTTCGAGCACCTCCTTGTTCTCGGTACAACTCCCGAGAAGGCACCGGATGAAGGCGAATATGTAACAATGCACTTTGAAAAGGGTGTTCCCACATCCGTAAACGGCAAGGAAATGAAGGTTTCCGATATCATCCGCACACTTAACAAGCTCGGCGGAAAGCATGGTATAGGCATCATCGATATCGTTGAGAACCGTGTAGTAGGAATGAAGAGCCGCGGCGTATATGAGACACCGGGCGGAACTATCCTTTACGAGGCTCATCAGCAGCTTGAAGAGCTCATCCTCGACAGAGAGACCACCAAGACCAAGCTTGACATGGGCAATCTCTTCGCTCAGATCGTTTACGAAGGAAAGTGGTTCACACCTTTACGTGAAGCTGTACAGGCATTCATCGAGTCAACACAGCAGTATGTTACCGGTGATGTTAAGTTCAAGCTTTACAAGGGCAACATCATTAAGGCCGGCGAGACCTCTCCTTACTCACTCTACAATGAGAGTATCGCTTCCTTCACAACAGGTGATCTCTATGACCATCATGATGCAGAAGGATTCATCAATCTCTTCGGTCTTGCAAGCAAGGTTCGCGGCATGAAGCATCAGGAACTCGAAGGAAAGAAAAACTAAGTCCCGATGAAAGTTATCATTATAATCATTGCTTATCTGGTCCTTATGAATATCGCCGGATTCGCATCAATGGGTATCGACAAGTGGAAGGCTAAACGCCACGAATACAGGATATCCGAGCTGGCGCTGTTCCTCTTTGCGATATTCGGAGGGTCGATAGGTTCGATCATAGGAATGTATATATTCCGTCATAAGACAAGGCACTGGTATTTCGTTTACGGACTGCCTGCCATCATGGCCATCCAGATAATCCTTGCTGCATGGCTCATTTCATCGGATATGATCGTGATAATGTAATATTCAAAAAACTCCGTGTGTATGTTTAAGACATCACACGGAGTTTTTTATCATAAGCTATATAATCCAAACAAAAGCTCTCTCATGAAAAGATTTCTTCCATCTCGTCATATAATCTTCCAAGCCTGTCCTTCGAAAGATCGGTCTCTCTCAGGATCGTATATCTGTCAGCCCTTGATGCCGACGCCTTCTGCCATGCCTCAATAAAGATATCGCGTTCCAGTTTGTTATCCGAAGGCTTTACGGGAATATGATATTGCTTTATGACATTCTTTATCTTTTCATGATTACGTCCCTGGAATATTGCTGCTGGATAGCTTCCCATTGCCACAGCGATTCCGTGAGGGATATTCACTTCCTCACTGAAATTCTCTTCAAGAGCATGACAGAAAAGATGTTCCGATCCGGAACTGGGTCTCGAGCTCCCTGCTATCTCCATGGCCAGTCCTCCCATCACAAGAGCCTGTGTCAGGCGACGGATAAAGGAGTTTGTTTTCAGTTCATTTTCAGTCATTTCAGAATGTCCGCCTTCAAAGAAACATATGGAGTCAAAAGCCATTCTTGAGAGCATATACGCAAAATCATCCACCCGCTCCGTATCTTTCTCCGAAGCAAGTTTCCAGTCATACAGCGCTGTATATTTTGATATCGTATCTCCTATTCCGGAAAGGAGCTGTCTTGAGGGCGCGGACTTTATGATATCCGCATCTACCATTATGGCATGGGGGATCGTACACTTAAAACTCTTTCTCGCCTTACCGGTAGTTCCAAGCACAGCCACCGGAGAAGCCAGCGAATCATTGGATAATGTCGTCGGAAGGGATATATATACTGTCTTGCTCACAAAAGCGGCAAACTTTGCAAGATCCAGTACCGTTCCGCCGCCGAATCCTATAACCATATTTATATCATTCATAGTTATATATTTTGCCAGAGCGACAGCGCTGTCATAATCAGCTCTCTGTATAAGATATTCTTCGCTGTTTTCAAACTGGTCACATATCCCTTTGATACGATCTTCAAATATGCTTTTCAGATTTTCTTCCGTTACGAAGATCACTTTTTTCTTTTCTATTCCCGGTATCGCGTCACACATCTTTTCCGGGATATGATCAAAAGCTCCTGCTTCAACGATAAGATGATACGGTAATTTAAATTGATTCATATTTATACCTCCGGAAAAAATCAATTAAAAAAACATTTAAAGAAATCATTTAAAGAAATCATTTAAAGAAATCATTTTAAAAAATCATTTTAAAAAATCATTTTAAGAAAATCATTTGATGATAATCATTTAACAAACACTCATCCCAACAATTTTTTTATCCCCGGTATCAGATTAAGGATCATTGATATCACATAAGATATGATAAGTATCATCAACAGTAATACCGGTATCCCCCACGCATTCGGAAGAAGTGTATCAACCACATTCCGTCTTGTAAGGAATACCAGCACCAGGGGATGTAACATATATACACCAAAAGCGCCGCGGGAGAGCCGTTCCGACAGTGATATCTCTTTTGAGGCTGCGCCTGCCTTCCCTGCTTTATCCGCAATACATATAAAAACAGCAATGCATATCAAAACGCAACCCGGATTAAAGGGGGTTGAAAAATCCGTAAAAAACTTTCCCTGTCCAATGGATCTTTTAACAGCATTCAGCCAGAAAGCGGCAAATGTGACAGCAGCGGCAGCCGCCACCGTAAACTTCTTAGACCTGTTCCACCCCGTATTCCATTCATACAGATAATGACCGAGAATAAAAAATCCAAGATAGCCCACGTAGTATAAGGGGTCAAGGGTATTAACAAAGTCGGAAACGGTATATCTGAAAGGATAATCAAAATATGCAGCTGCGGGCAGTATCACACTAAGCAGTGCAAACGGTATCAGATACATCATACATGTCTTTTTGTCTTCGCACCCCTGCCTGATCAGCGGGACAAGCAGTATTATCCAGAATAACATTGCAAGGTACCAGAGATGATAATATCCACGCTCTCTGATAAGCGAGAGCATCAACGGCTTTATGTCAGATGCATTAAGACCTCCTGCCATTAACCTGTCAAAGCAAAGATAAAAGCCTTTCCAAAAAAAATATAAAAACAGAAAATGAAAAGCTTTTTTGCACGCTCTTCCTGCAGTCATCTTTTTTGCGGGAGAAAGCATCAGCGCTCCGCTTAACATTGCAAAAATACCCACGCCCACAAAGGAAATGATATTTGAGAATTCCGTTGCATATACATGATGCAGGTCGCCTGCAGATACCCACTGCGCAGATGTATGCACAAGTACCACCAGCGTTATGGCAATGATCCTGATCTTATCGAGGCTCTTATTACGCATTTCAATTATTCCTTATGTTCCCCTGACCGTTGTTTCTTTGGTTATAGAACGTTTGATCAGGGATATTTTGGTTCGGGTTCATCCGGTTCACATTTCTGTGATCCGCATTTCCATTAAAATATCCAATCAGTTCATTTACGGATATATTCGGTACAGCGTCTGTGGTGCTGACTCCGCTCACTTTTACCGACTCTAAAAGTCCTCCGCTTATTTCCGCGATACCGGCACTCTTTTCTTTCCTTGAATTCCTAAGGATCAGAAAGCTTGCGAACATCGATATCACTACTGACATAAAAATAAGAGAAATATATAAAAATGCGCTGTCCTGAGCCATATCCGCATTCTCACCTACGGAAAGAAGTTCGTCCAATGAAAAATGTACATATGTGATACTGTTCATTTTCACCCTCCTGTCATCTTTTTGCAAACTGCGGAAGCGGTCTTGTTGTCATACGGTTAAGGATAGTCAGTAATGACATTAATGCAAACATTATTCCCGCAGTCATAATGGCTGATATAACAAAATACCAGACCGCCTCTGTAGGTTCCATGACATAGATAACTTCCGCGATAAAAGAAGTTATCAATAAAATTATCGTACTTACCGCGATACCTCCACCATGCCTTATCCTTGTGAGGCGCGGGAAAGTCAGTACCGTCATAAAAAAGATGAACAGCGGCGCCAGTATTCCCGTATTGATCAAAAAAGCAAAAACATAGATCAATATAAAAGTAAGCAGCCATGAAAACAGTGCTATCAACAATACCGTTACCGCTATTACGGTTTTTCTCTTCTTTCTCGCCGCTTCTTTTTCCGGATCTTTTCTGTTCAGACCTTTATCGCCTGTGTGTTCTTCTTTTTTTATCAATGTACCGCAGTTTAAAAAGAGCATCAATGAACAGATCATCTCCATAAACTGCATGAACTTCATCACGTCTCCTCCGGTCATTGACGGAAACATCAGTAAGAGGAACAGATATACAGGTATCAGCAAAGCCAGAGTTAACAGGAAGAATCTGCTTTTATCTACAGGAAGATCACAGCTCACTTTACCTGTCTGTCCGTTAACAACTGCATAAGCGACACGGTCCTTCTTTCGCCATGCCATAAACCATACAGGGAAATATGCAAGCTTTGCTCTCCTTGGAAGTACTACAGGCAATGTGGGAATATCAGCAACATCCGGTCTGTCCAGGCCGGCCAGCGCCGGATCTTCCGCGATCTTATCTATAACTCTTTCCTTTGCGCAGCTGCGCGCATCATCCGCATATATTTCCGAAGGTACGTCAGCATAATCCGCATAAAAGCCGGAGAAGAACGCCGGATCGTAATCCTGCATCTTTCTGATACCGTAAGGTGCTATTGTTTCACTTACATTATCCGAGAATGCAGATGAGGCATCAAAAGATATGCCCGAAATATCGGCTTCCACATGTCCTGTACAATTATATACCTGCCTGTAACTGTGACTGCCGCGGCGGATCTCTCTTGTAAAAGGTACGCTGAAATCCCCGTGGGCCGAGGCATCATATACCCAGTATGGCATATAGATCCCTCTGAAATTCTCAGAGCTTCCGGATGACAGATACTCTTTAGGCAGGAATCTTGTTCTTTTTAGCTTATTGACGAAAGCTTCTTTACACTGTTCCTTGGTCTTTATAAAAGGGATAACTCCCTGAGGTTTTGCCATCTTCACCATCTTGGATGACAATAACACCTGCGATCCGCAGAAAGAACAGTAACTCGTCACCGTCTCATCAGCAGAATACAGGACTCCGCCGCACTGCGGGCATGTATATTCGATGACATCTATCTGTCCCGAAGCATCATCTGCAACACGGTTTACTTCTGCCGAAGTATCATTGCTGTTAAGTGCCGAGGGATCATATGTATTTCCGCAGGAATCGCATACTGATCTTTGAAGCGATATATCAAAACGGAGTTCTCCGCCGCAGGAAGGACATTTCATCTTGCTACACCTCCCATGTATGTTCCCTGAGTCATAGCAGGATTCTCGATCCGGCTCATATCAACGTAATATCTTGAAGGATCGGTCTTGTCCGTATAAACTGTCACTCTGCATCCCAAAAGCCTGTTATCCGGCATACGGAAAGCATTTCCGTAATATATATATACAAGTCCCGTAACATCATCCCGATAACGGCACTCCAAAAGATATGGTGCCATTCTATCAACCCTGTTACCCGGATTTCTCGGAAATCCGACTATTGTTGCCACAACCGTATCATTTTTTTTCTTAAGTTCATCTATCATCGCTCTTTTCCTCGCCGGTTCAATAAACAAAGCGATAATACCCATACTCAGCATCCAGAGCCCTAACAGAGCAAAGATCAGACCGTATGCAGGGCTGACCTCCTTTCCCGTACCTGTGTTAACCGAATCGGAATGATTGACGATGACACCCATGGCCAATAATGCAAAGCCGACAAACAAAAAATACAGATTTGCATTTGTTGACCTGACATAAGAAACTGTTCTAACTTTACCGGACATCAGTTCTTCCCTCCCTCATTTAATGTCTCAGCCTCATAAAACACTTATTTATTTTACCCTTCCACCGGTAGCAATTCCACCACTTTTTGTTTACATATACGCTATTATGCTATAATAACCCCCATGAACAAAGAGAGCTTCGAAGACTATTTTGAACATACGAATATGGACTATCCCGTGGGAGTTTATTATATGGATCTTGACGGGATGTATATGCAACGTGTACGTGCGCACTGGCATGCGGAAATGGAGATAGACCTGGTCCGCGAAGGAAGTGCTGTCTTTTCCGTAGGCGGAGAGACCTTCACTGTCAGATCCGGTAATGCGGTATGGATCAATCAGGATCGTCTCCACATGATACGTCCTGCAGACTCCAATATCCCGCCCATCATTATCTCCATACTCTTCCATCCGGCGTATCTCTTTGAACAGAATGATTCGTTTCTTGCAGCCAAATACTGCGATCCTCTAAAAAACAACGAGGGACTTTCACATCTTATCCTGTCCCGTGATGACGAATATGGTATCCGTGCACTGGAAAATATCAATGCAATACTTGAGACGAATCTCAAGCTCTCCTTCGGATATGAACTTGAGACAAAAAGCAGACTCTGCGCACTGTGGCTTCAACTTCTCGAAAAAAGCAGCCGTATCGATTTCGATCCCGACAGAGTCTCTCAGGCAACCATCGATGAAACCAGAGTGAAGGAAGCAATGTTATATATGCACTCTGCCTTCAGTTCCAAGGTAACTCTCGATATGATCTCCGACAGCATACACGTCAGCAAAAGCGAATGCTGCCGCTGTTTTAAGCGTTCTCTCGGTATGACGCCCTTCGATCTGCTGCTGGAACTGAGGATATACGAAGCCGCAAGACGTCTTCAGCGTTCCGAGAAAAAAACCGAAAGCATGCAGGATCTGGCTCTTGCTACAGGATTCCCCAATCCCAGCTACTTCAACAGGATCTTCAAAAAGTTTCTTTCCTGTACTCCGAGAGAATACAGGGAATATATCAAAAAAAGCCACAGGGACGCTCTCAATCCCTATGGCATTCCTCTTACACGATTATGATCACCGGTCAGTAAATTTTACTTTACTCTTTTGGCGACAACAACAAATCTTCCGTTTGCGGCCTGATAAGCACATGTTGAAAGAGTAAGGAACTCATCTCCGAATTCCGCTGTCACTCCCGTATCATACGCAGACATCTTCTTGATGTTATTGTAGAAGTAATTAAATTCCTCTTCATTTTCCGCATTAAAGAAATTATAGTATTTAAATACCTGATCGTCCTTATTGTATACTCTTGTATCAAATGCAGCGATCAGCTCATATTCACGCTTTTCATAAAGCGAATCGAAACAGATCTTTGAATGCGCCTTGCCGTACTCCTCTGATCTGTAATCCACCAGATCTCCGAACATGGCGCTTTTTATAAGATGATGTCCGTGTATTATCAGGTTTGTGGAGGGCGCTGTCCCGCCTTCATAATTATGAGACCTGTTACCCACGCCAACCACGGAATCCGTATCCATGACAAGACATCCGTCAGCATTATTACGGCCGTAGAAATCTCTGTGCATATAATACTCTTCATCAGAGGGTGTCTGCATTACAGGATAGTTGATCACTGTCCCTTCTATATACAGCCAGCCGCATACATCCGAATTCTTTTCATACACGCCACGGTATTTTGAAAGTATGCTCAGTCCGTCCCCTTCTTCCTCAACCGCAGGAGAAGCAGCAACACCTCCTGTCTCATCCGGCCTTTTATCCTCATCCTGACCATTTCCGTTAACGACAGCTGCATCGGTGGCTTCGATCTTGCTCTTCGCTTCATCCTCAGCTATCAAAGCTCTCAGATCTTCCATCTGATCATTTGTCACACGTCCGTCGTAGATATGCTTGCCGATTATGAGAGAGCCCACAAAAAGACATACACCTGTTATAACAGTAAGAATATCCCTGATTATATCCAGATGAAATCCTTTGCGTCTTTTATCAGCTTCAGTTAAGTAATCCGAATTATCCCTTCTCATTATCCGTTCTCATTCATCTTAACAAGCTTTGCAGCCTGGTCAGCTGCCACCAGATGATCTATTAATTCCTGCAGATCTCCGTTCATTACGGAATCGATACGATATAGTGTGAGCTTTATCCTGTGATCGGTCACCCTTCCCTGCGGGAAATTGTATGTTCTGATCTTCTCGGATCTGTCCCCTGTACCGATCTGACTTCTTCGAAGGTCAGCCTCTGCTGCGTGAGCCTTTTGGCATTCAAGATCATAGAGCTTTGCACGAAGAAGTGCAAATGCCTTATCTCTGTTTTGTATCTGTGACTTCTCTGTCTGAGAATATATAACTATACCTGTAGGGTAGTGAGTAAGACGGACAGCGGAGTCTGTGGTGTTTACACACTGTCCTCCGTTTCCGGATGCTCGCATTACATCGATCCTTATATCCTTTTCATCGATCTGAACATCAACTTCCTCAGCTTCCGGCATTACTGCTACCGTTGCGGTGGAAGTGTGTATCCTGCCTCCGGATTCCGTCTCGGGGACACGCTGCACCCTGTGCACTCCGCTTTCATACTTAAGTACCGAATAAGCACCGCTTCCGGATACCATGAATTCAGCTTCCTTCATTCCTCCGATACCGGTTTCATCGGCATTTACGAGTTCCACCTTCCAGTGTCTGCTCTCCGCATAATGCACATACATTCTATAGAGCTCTGCGGCAAAAAGCGCAGCCTCATCTCCGCCCGCACCGGCACGGATCTCAACCACTACATTCTTATCATCATTCGGATCCTTGGGGAGCAGTAATATCTTCAAGCGCTCTTCCAGCTCTTCCTTCTTCTTCTTTGCCTCCGCATGCTCTTCCTTGAGCATGGCGCGCATATCCGGATCCTTCTCTTCTTCTAAGAGCATGATCGCATCTTCCATATCACTTCCGCATTTTTTATATTCCTTATATGCCTCAACGATAGGCGCAAGGTCGCTGCTTTCCTTCATGAGCTTTCTGAATCTTACGGTATCATCTGCAGCCCCCGGCTCCGAAAGCTCATTCATGATCTCTTCCGATCTGCGAAGCAGATCCTCAAGTTTATCAAACATAATCAAATCTCCGCTTTCACGACCCTTGGAAGATCTGAATAATCCTTTATGGTCGTGATATTCTTAAAACTGTTATTTCTCAGGATCTCTTCCACGGCATCCTGCTCGTCGTATCCGATCTCCAGATATACCTTTCCGTTTCTGTTCAGATGACTGACCGCTCCGGCAATTATCTTCCTGTAAAAATCCAAACCGTCCTCTCCGCCATCCAATGCTATATAAGGATCATGATCCCGCACCTCGGGCATCAGCGTAGCGATAACATCTGTTTTTATATACGGTGGATTACTGACTATGATATCAAAGCATCCGTCGATATTCTCATACAGATCGGACTGAATGAATTCAGCGGCCAGGCCAAGAGTCTTTCCGTTTTCTCTTGCTATGGCAAGGGCTTCCGTCGATATATCCGCACCGGTCCCACGGACCTCGGAAACATATTTTATGAGGCTTAGGATGATGCATCCCGATCCTGTGCACATATCAAGGATGGAAGCTCCGTTGGCGCCATCCCTCATCACTTCCTCCACAAGGATTTCCGTATCCGCTCTCGGAATGAGTACACCAGAACTTACTTTAAAATCCATCCCCATGAAATTCTGCACACCCGTCAGATGCTGAAGCGGTATATGTTCACATCGTCTGTCCAAAAGTTCTGACAAACGAGCTTCCTCATCACTGCTTAAAACACGTCCCGGGTTCATGAACTTCTCACTTTTTCCGCACCCGCATACATGCATCAGGAGCAGTTCCGCATCGATATGGGGATCAGGTATTCCCGCTTCTGTTAACTGCTCTCTTCCCTTTTCAAGAGCTTCACGGTATGTCATTTACATCCTCTTCTTTTCCGGCTCTTACTCGCTTACCGTCCGTCTTTCTGCGTCAGATCTTATCCTCTGCATCTTCTCCGTCCGAAGAAGCATCTTCCGAAGGATCGATAACGGAGATCACCATGGTCTCGTCCTCAGCGATATCATCAGGGATATCATCATAAGCATCCATGGGGATATCTCCCGTGATATCATCCTGCTCATCATTTGCGGACATCAGTCCATCTTCTGTTCCGTTTATCGCTTCTTCACCGTTCTTTTTTACTATACGGCGTTTAAAATGCTTTTTCTCAAACTTTCTCCAGTCAAATACCGCTTCAACCGAGGCTATGGCGACTTCTATCATCTCATCATCCGGTTCTTTGGTTGTGATCCTCTGGAGCCAGAGTCCCGGAGCCGATACAATACTTAAGAATATGTTATCCTTTCTGCCCGATGCTCTGAGGAGCTCATATGCGATCCCCGCAACTACAGGTATCATAAGCAGTCTGTAGAGGATACGGAAAAGTATCTGGTCAGTCCTGATAAAGAAGCAGAGCACGATACCTATGATCACCACTAAGAGTAAAAAGCTCGTCCCGCATCTTTTATGAAATCTTGAGGTACGTCTTACATTCTTTACGGTAAGGGGCCTTCCGCTCTCAATGCAGTTTATGCATTTATGTTCCGCTCCGTGATACTGGTAAAGCCTCTTTATATCCTTCATGAGAGCTATGGCCGCCACATATAAGATAAATACCAGCATCCTCAATATGCCTTCTATCAAAAGCACCAGTCCTTCGCTTACCACATATCTTTTCATAAATTCGGATACACCGTAGGGAAGCAGCATAAACAGCGCTATGGCCATTATCACTGAACAGAGGATAGTAAATCCCATAACCACATCATCGGCTCTTTTTCCGAATATCTTTTTTAATGCTCTGTCAAACCCGGTCTCTTCTTCCTCTTCTTCATAGAATGATGCTGAGTATGAAATGATATTCATTCCAAGGGAAAGAGAATCGGCAAAAACTATGATGCCTCTTATAAAAGGTATCCTTCTGAGGAGGCTTTTGGGATCATAATTTAATTCACGGGTATCAACGTCTATCTTGCCGTCAGGCCTGCGTACCGCAACGGCATACTTGTTCTTATTGCGCATCATAACGCCTTCCAGTACGGCCTGCCCGCCTATACCGCTATATACGCACTTTTTGTTCTTCTTGCCCACTCTTCTACCTCGCAAATATAAAACAAGGTTGAGACAGTATAATCACACACTGTCTCAACCTTGCAAACTGTTTAAATAAGACCTAGTTATTCTCGCTGATGCCGTACTTCTTGTTGAACTTATCAACACGACCGCGAGCGCTTGTAGCCTTCTGCTGGCCGGTGTAAAAAGGATGGCACTTTGAGCAGATTTCTACGTGAATATCCTGCTTTGTTGATCCGGTAACAAATGTATTACCGCAGTTGCATGTAACGGTTGCCTGATAATACTCAGGATGGATTCCTTCTCTCATGGTTCTCTTCCTCTCTAAAACTTATCTTAAAAAATAATTATTTTTAACGATTTAGTCCCTTTTCTCAGGACAGCTCGTTTATTGTATCACATACTTTTTTCTAATGCAAGCAACAATTAATAAAATCTGGTTTTGAGTATCTGGCCTACCAGATCGCGGTTATTTGCCGTCTTTGCGAACATGTCGATGACTTTATCCACAGTTTCGTCGGGATGCAATCCGTTAACCGCTCTCCTGATATTGCTGATAGCTTCAAGCTCCTCGCCGGAAAGAAGAAGATCTTCTCTTCTGGTGCTGGATTTCGGGATATCGATAGCCGGGAATATCCTTCTCTCGGAAAGTTTCCTGTTAAGGACTATCTCCATATTACCGGTTCCCTTGAATTCCTCATATACCACATCATCCATCTTGCTTCCGGTTTCAACAAGAGCTGTTGCAAGGATCGTAAGGCTTCCGCCCTCTCTCATATTTCTTGCCGCACCGAAGAAGCGCTTGGGCGGATGAAGTGCCGCAGGATCAAGGCCGCCCGAAAGTGTCCTTCCGCTGGGCGGAACCACCTGATTGTAAGCTCTGGTAAGCCTTGTGATGGAATCAAGGAGTATCACAACATCCTTCTTATATTCCACGAGACGTCTTGCTCTCTCGATGACCATCTCCGCAACCCTCTTATGATGATCCGCTGTCTCATCAAAGGTTGAATAGATAACCTCCACTCCGGGGCCTCCGACAGTCTCTCTCATATCCGTAACTTCCTCCGGACGTTCGTCTATGAGAAGGATTATCATATGGATCTCAGGATTATTCCTTTTTATGGACTTTGCCACGTCCTTAAGGAGTGTGGTCTTACCGGCCTTGGGCTGGGATACTATAAGACCTCTCTGTCCCTTTCCGATAGGACTTATGAGATCCATGATCCTCATTGATACGGGTGCTCCCGGATACTCAAGCTTTATCTTCTCATCAGGGAAGATAGGCGTCATATTTTCGAAGTTGTATCTCGCAGCCGTCGTCTCCGGCGGAAGATCGTTAACGCTCTTCACAAATAAAAGCGCCTGGAATTTCTCATTCTGGGTTTTTACTCTTGTATTACCCGTAATGATATCTCCGGTCTTTAAAGCGAATCTCCTTATCTGACTGGGTGCAACATATACATCGGAATCTCCGGGGAGATAATTATCACTTCTTATGAAGCCGAATCCGTCAGGCATAACTTCAAGTATACCGTTTACCGTAATGCCACTGTCCAGCTCCTTAGAAGCCTCTTCGGAAAGATCCTCTGCAGAAGCTTTTGCAGAAGGCTTCCCTGCGCCTTGCTTCCCGGCCTCGGGTTTTTTGGTTTCTTCTTTTTTCTGATCATCCTTATTTATATCGTTTTTTCCGGCGTCGTCCTTTGCAGCCTCTGCTCTTGCCGCAGCAGCAGCCGCCTTTGCCGCCTCCACCTCATTGCGCTCATCTTCTCTGTCCTTAATGAGCATTGCTTCCACGAGATCAGCCTTCTTCATGGAAGAAGCGCCTTTTATCTTACGATTCTTTGCCATTTCACGAAGATCCGTAAGCGCGATAGACTCGTACCTGTCTCTCATATTAACCATATAAAATCCTCCTGCCGAAGCTCTCCCGGCTGAATCAATAATTATTCAATTACAAAAAGGAAAATTTGTTCTTCGATATTCTTCAGTATTAGTTCTTGTAAAATAGTCTTGGGAAATATTTTACGAATTGTGTCGTCGAAATCGCTGTTATCCTAACACGTTTTCCGCTATAATGCAAGTGGTCAAAAAGCCATATAAATACGACGCATTTTTTTTGCGCTTATAAATTTTATTTACGGAGGTTTATCATGACAAACGCTGAAAAAGCACTCAGTCTCCACGAAGAGTGGAAAGGAAAGGTAGAAACAGTATCCAAGACACCCGTTGATTCGAGAGAGGCTCTTGCCCTCGCCTATACTCCCGGTGTTGCAGAGCCCTGCAAGGTGATCGCAGAAAATCCCGAAGCTGCATACAAGTACACCATTAAATCAAATACCATCCTTGTGGTTTCAGACGGAAGCGCTGTTTTAGGTCTGGGTAATATCGGCCCCAAGGCGGCCATGCCTGTTATGGAAGGAAAAGCCATCCTCTTTAAAGAGTTCGGCGGAGTTAACGCAGTACCCATCTGTCTTGACACTCAGGACACGGAAGAGATCATAAAGGCCGTAACATGGCTTGCTCCCGGATACGGCGGAGTCAACCTGGAAGACATCAGCGCTCCCCGTTGCTTTGAAATAGAAGAACGTCTCAAAGAGACACTTGATATCCCCGTATTCCACGATGATCAGCACGGAACAGCCATAGTAGTACTTGCCGCGCTCATCAACGCTACCAAGGTAGTTTCCAAAAATCCGGCAGACTGCAAGGTAGTAATAAGCGGAGCAGGCTCCGCAGGTATCGCTATCTGCAAGCTCCTGTTAAATTACGGTTTCAAGAATATCATCCTTTGCAACAGCAAGGGCGTTATCTCCAAGGATGCTCCCCGTCTCAACTGGATGCAGCAGAAAATGGTAAGCATCACCAATCCCGAGAATATAAGCGGTACCATGGCAGATGCATTGAATGGTGCCGATATCTTCATCGGTGTTTCCGCACCGGGTATCGTGACAGAGGAGATGGTACGCAGTATGAATAAAGATGCGATCATCCTTGCCATGGCCAATCCCGTACCCGAGATCATGCCGGATATCGCAAAGGCAGCAGGTGCAAGGATAGTCGGAACAGGGCGCTCCGATTTCCCCAATCAGGTAAATAACGTAATAGCTTTCCCCGGCATTTTCAGAGGTGCTCTTGAGGGACGTGCACGCCAGATAACAGAAGAGATGAAGATGGCCGCAGCCAAGGCTATCGCTTCGATCATCCCCGAGAATGAATTGTCCGAGGACAACATCATCCCCGAAGCATTCCATCCTACTGTTGCAGATAAAGTTGCGGAAGCGGTAAAGAACTGTATCAGGGAAACCAATCGCCAGTGATCAAGTCCGAAGAAACAAAAATACAAACCCAGACACCGATGTGGGGCGACAAACCCTACTACTCTCTGAATCATTATTTTCAAAAGGTATACGGAGAGAAGATATACAAGATAGCTATAGACGGTGGGATGACCTGCCCTGTACGTGACGGGACTATCGGTACAAGAGGATGCATTTTCTGCTCTCAGGGCGGATCCGGTGAATTTGCCGTTCCCGTTTACGGTAACGGAGAAGGCACTCCCGAAATCTCATCACAGCTTGCGGAAGGCAAGGCATTCATCAGGAGCAAATATAACGGTGGCAGATATCTGGCATACTTCCAGCCCTACACCAATACCTACGCCCCGGTGGAAAAGCTTCGTGCACTCTATTTGGCAGCGCTCGAAGATCCCGAGACTGCAGGCATCTCCATAGGGACGAGACCTGATTGTCTGCCGGATGATGTCACAGCATTATTAACCGAACTTAAGAGTGCCTATCCGGATAAATTCATATGGATAGAGCTGGGGCTTCAGACCATACACAGAGAAAGCATACGATATATCAGAAGAGGATATGATAATTCCGTATTCGAAACTGCTGTCATGAAGCTTCACGAGGCCGGTATACCTGTTATAGTCCACGTGATACTCGGACTTCCCGGTGAAAGCAAGGAGCAGATGCTCCAGACAATAGAATATCTCAACACCTTTCCCGTGTTCGGTATTAAGCTTCAGCTTCTGCATGTGCTTGCCGGTACTGATCTTGCGGAAGATTTTTCAGCAAGAAAGTTCGATGTCCTCTCGAAGAGTGAATATATAGATATATTGATATCATGTATAGAACATCTCTCACCGGAAATAGTGATCCACAGACTTACAGGTGACGGTCCGCGCGATATACTCATCGCTCCGGGATGGAGCACGGATAAAAAAGGAGTCCTGAACGGCATTCTCAAGGAAATGAAAGCCAGAGGCAGTTATCAGGGAAAAAGTCTTTAAATAAAAAAAGTGCAATCAGACGACCTGTATTCTGATTGCGCTTTTTTTATTGCAAGCACGTTGAACATGGCAGGGATAAAGACTGATCCGACAGGAGCCCTGGACTTTTAAGAACTGTAAGTCCGAAACTTCAGCGGCCTGACTGTCCACATACTAACACAATTTATCGTGCAGAAATAATTTATGTTAACTTATTGCGTTTTCTGCGTCAGAAACGGGATTGAAATTCCTTTGTTCTTCTCCCGCGACTGCCTTTCTTTGCTTTTCCCGTCTCTTTCATCTTTCCGGAAACGCAAAGCTCGCAGCATTTTTTTCTCACGGTCGGAATATACGCTTTACTGAGCGTCGTCCTATATCCGTCCTTCAGAATACACTCTCTTCCGCAGATCCTGTAAGTAAATGTCAAGTTGATAAATTCGGTTCGGTTCACACGGCTGAAAATATATCCGTATTTTGAGAACACTTCATTCAGATCCTTCAGTGAAGCGTTGAATTCATGACTCGTTCCATCTTTGAAATAAAAAACAGCCTTTCGCCCGAAATGTAATGCCCTGACAATGCTGTTAACACTAACAAACGTAAACCCGCCTTTAATAGGTAAGCTTAGGCACGGTTCCTCATCATCAAAACACAGAAAAACTACTTCGCTGACTGATGGTATTTTCCATCTTCTGTTATCCGCGCCGACTATCTGACCGGGCAGACTCTTTCTTACTTCCGGAAGACTCTCAAGCCACTTTGCAAATCCCGAAATAATGCTTTCCTTATCCTCTCCGGGATCTGTATATAATTCAACTCTCATTTTATTTAAACTCCCACAACTCATAATTAAATTTCTTTTTGCGGTCTGGAAGCTACAGTTTTCTAATCCTCCTTTCCCTGCGGCTTCTCCGCACGGTTCCTAAGTCGTGCAAGGTGGTCACGCACTTTCTTCTCATACCCCTGTTCCGACGGCTCATAGAATTTCTCACCTGTCAGTTCATAAGGCAGATACTGTTGTTCAACATAATGCCCGGGATAGTCATGCGCATATTTGTATCCCTCTCCGCGGCCAAGCTTTGCCGCCCCCTTGTAATGGGCATCCCTTAAGTGATTCGGAACAGGCAGGTCTCCTTTTTCCTCCACACAATTAAGAGCTTTCTCTATCGAATTGTTCGACGCGTTGCTTTTAGGCGCCGAAGCTACATAATTAACGGCTTCTGCTAGTATTATCTGACTTTCCGGCATACCGATCCTTTCAACCGCAAGCGCGGCGGATGTTGCAACGGTAAGTGCCTGAGGATCCGCAAGTCCCACATCCTCTGCAGCACATATCATTATCCTGCGGGCGATAAATTTGATATCCTCACCGGCATAAAGCATCTTTGCAAGGTAATAAACCGCCGCATCCGGATCGGACCCTCTCATACTCTTTATAAAAGCTGAAATAGTATCGTAATGATTATCACCTGTCTTATCGAATTTGATCCGACGTTTCTGAACACACTCCTGGATCACATCGACTGTCAGATGTATCTTTTTGTCTTCCGAGCGTTCCGTAGTAAGTATGCCGAGTTCAACCGCATTGAGAGCGCTCCTGGCATCTCCTCCTGCCTGTTCGGCAAGGAAAGCGACCGCATCATCGTCGATAACCGCATCGTATGCTCCCATGCCCTTTTTCTCATCATAAACGGCACGCCTTATAAGTATCTCAAGATCCTCTGCGGAAAGAGGATAGAGTTCAAATATACTTGAACGGGAGATCAAAGCTCCGTTCACTTCAAAATATGGATTTTCTGTTGTGGCACCGATAAGGATGATCGTTCCGTCCTCAACATAAGGAAGAAGAAAATCCTGCTGCGCCTTGTTGAATCTGTGTATCTCGTCGATAAAAAGAATGGTCCTTTTTCCCTTAAGAACCCTCTCCTGCTTTGCTTTTTCTACTACCTCCCCCATATCCTTTTTACCGGAAGTCGTTGCATTGATCTGCTCAAATACAGCGCTGGTAGTATTTGCAATAACTTTTGCAAGAGTTGTCTTGCCCGTTCCGGGCGGACCATAGAAGATCAAAGAACTGATCCTGTCTGCCTTGACTGCTCTGTAAAGAAGTTTATCCTTACCTATGATATGAGATTGTCCCACGATCTCATCCAGGGTCTCAGGTCGCATCCTTGCTGCCAAAGGTGACTCTTTTTCAGCATCTTTTTCACCAAGGGTCTGCATGTATGAAAAAATATCTATACTTCCGTCATTCCTGCCTGACATAGTTTTTCCCTTAGGACCTGAGGATCATATCCCGCGCCGGAACTCCGGTACGGAATATAAGGCTTATCATTATTCTGATATCAGGAGCGTTCCCCTGATACTTTATCAATTAAAAGCGGAACTGTAAGCCGGGTTCTGTCATAGCGCTTTCGCGCCGGGATGATCATCTGTCTGATCCTGATGTTACCACCAGGCTTAAGCGACCTACCTGAAGACGGACCGGGCCGGCCCATAGTCCTCTGTTTGGTCTTGCTTCGGATGGGGTTTACAATGCGTCTGCCGTTACCGTCAGACCGGTAGTCTCTTACACTGCCTTTTCACCATTACCGCTTGCGCGGCTGTTTGTTTTCTGTTGCACTTTCCCGGGAGTCACCTCCGCCGGACGTTATCCGGCATCCTGCCCTGCGAAGCCCGGACTTTCCTCACGCTTAACGCATGCGATCATCCGTTCCGCTTCATCAAGATTGTATCATACCGACTGCGAAAAGTCTGTCAAAATATTTAGCTTATTGTTCACGCATTTTTTTACAAATTGCTCAAACTAAATTTTGCCAAATCAAAGTCACACTTTAAAGCAGCTGCCACCAACAAACTCGCGCACAATCGAATTGAACGGAAGGTGTTCCGAATCGATCGCGAGGAAATAATCCAGGAATTTAAGAAGCCTTTTAGCTTCATAATATTCCGGCTTGTCGGGAGTCACCGAATAAAGCAGCGGTTCCGCAATAGGCTTTAATGCAGCCAGTTCGAATATGGATGCGGAATTAAATGTTGCATCAACATTTTCCTGGAAGGGGAAGATATTCTCCTCTTCACCGCGTCTTACCGAAGGCCACATTCCGATGGTTCTCTCTGCGCTCGCGCCTCTTGTTCTTGCATCTCTGACCATGCGTCGTAAGAGTCTGTTGTCCGTCGTGGGTATCCTGTTGTGCTCATCTATATTGAGTGATGTAAGAGCACTGATATAGATCTTGTATTTACTCTCTACGGGCAGTGCATAGCTCATCTTGTCATTTAATCCGTGGATACCTTCAATAACAAGGATATCATCTGGCCCCAGCTGCTTATAATTTCCTTTATATTCCCTTGTTCCCGTCACGAAATTAAAAGTAGGAAGCTCAACCCGCTCTCCCTTAAGGAGTTTTAACATATCGGAATTGAAGAGTTCCACATCGATGGCTTCAAGGCACTCAAAATTATAATTTCCATCCTCATCCTTCGGTGTATCTTTTCTGTTCTTGAAATAATCATCTACTCCGATGGGATGGGGTGACAGACCGAAGCTTGCAAGCTGGATCGAAAGTCTGTGCGAAAAAGTTGTCTTACCGGATGAAGAAGGACCTGCGATCATAACAAACTTAATGCCGCCGCGCTTTACTATATCGGAAGCAATCTCTGCGATCCTTCTTTCCTGAAGCGCTTCCTGAACAAGGATAACATCTCCCATACCGCCAGAGCAGATCCTCTCATTGAGATCTCCTACGGTACTGATACGAAGTTTCTGTCCCCACTCTTCACCTGTCCATAATGCATTAAAGAGTTTTTCTCTGGGCACGAAAGGCTTTACAGTGGTAGGCTCCGATACTTCCGGCAGGAGCAGTACCAGTCCCATCTTGTAAGGTTTTAGGTCAAAGTATTTGATATAGCCTGCATTGGGCATCATATATCCGTAATAATAATCTTTGTATCCGTCAAGATCGTAAATATTTACGCTGGAGCCTCTTCTGAATCTGAAAAGCCTGTCTTTATCATGCATACCTGCTTCAGCAAAGATGGCTCTGGCCTCTGCGGTAGGAAGAGAAGACTTCACGATCGGAAGCTTATCCTCAACCATTTTCATCATGCGCTTCTTAACATTCTGCGCAAATTCTTCAGTGATCTCGATATCAAAAAGAGGATTAACGTAGTATCCGTTCCCTACTACAAATTCCACTTTAAACTGCTTTGACTTGTCGTTCTTAAGCTCATCATCAAGCGCTTTCATAAGGATAAGGATAGCCGTCCTTACATATGTCTTATGTCCGCTCATATCCTTGAAGGTTATGAATTCCACAGAAGCATCTTTCTTTATCTTCTTATGTAATTCCCTGTATGTACCGTCCTCCGAAACCAGCGCTATCTGTCCGTCATATCTGCTCTGGTATTCATCAGCGATCTGTTCGAAGGTTGTGCCTGCGGGGTATTTTTTCTTTTCTCCGTCGATAGTCAATGTGATATCACTCATATTATTTCCTCCTCATTTGTAATCATATAACTGTAAAGGGTGATGCCTGTGAAGCAATACTTACATTTATTCCCGGCATTTCCTTAATGATAAAATCCCTCATATATGTGCAAAAGATCTTTTCGATCCCCCAGTGTCCCGCATCGATAACTGCAAGTCCGCAGGCCACAGCATCTATTCCTTCATGATGATCCATATCTCCTGTGATCAGTACGTCCGCAGATGCGGCTATGGCATATTTACTCATCTTCTTGCCGGAGCCCGGAGAGATGGCCGCACGTTTAACTTTCTTTGCCGTGTCACCGTATACTCTCACACTGTCCACCAGAAAAACGTCCTTTACCATTTCAGCGCAGTCCGCCAGTGTCATCTCCTGACCCAGATCACCGACTCTGCCTATACCTTCCTTCGACAGGGAATCTTCGCTAGTTACCATCAAAACCGCTCTGTCTTTTAAGTCCAGTCTGTCAGCGGCTTCATCCGCCATGCCCACCACATCGAAATTGGTATGCATCGCATAGCAGGCAATATCCGATGAGATAAGTTTCAGAAGTCTTCTCCCGGTTATATCATTTTCTGAAATGTGAGATATGGAAGTAAATATCAAAGGGTGATGTGTAAGAAGAAGATCCGCTCCTGTAAGCACAGCCTCTTCAACAACGGAATCCGTTGCATCAACCGACAACAGGATGTTCTTTACTTCCTTCCTGTTCCTTCCGCACATCAGTCCGGAGTTATCCCAGCTTTCCGCAAACGAAGGCGGAGATAATTCCTCCAGCTTAGAGATCACATCTTCGAGAAACATAAACTTCTCCTTTCGACTTCTCTATTCATTCCATTCTCTCAAGCGCAAGATCTATAAGTCTGATATCCTCATTCACTTCAATCCTGCGTTTTAATATCCGTTCGGGTATCTCACTCTCATCCGGTGCACCGGTCTCACTCTTTGCTTCCCCCGAGCTCAAACCTTTTAAGATGCTTTCTTTGACGCACTTCTCACGGAGCAGCCATTCCTTCAGTACAGCATTTTTCCTTTCGATCAAAATACGTCCGAAAGAATCATACATCCCCTGTTCATCCGGATCCTCTGATACTGCTTCCGTCTCCGATACAGGACTTACGCGAAACATAAAATAATATTTCCCTTCATCCTTCACTGCATCCTCATCCGTGATAACAAAGCCCGTCTCTCTTAAATGCTTTCGTACTTCCCCTATCTCAGACTGAGGCTGAAGGACAAAATGATCCAGCGCTTTAAACTTATCCGGCTCTCTGTCCATTATCTCGCAGATAAGTGCTCCACCCATTCCCGCAACAACAACCGTATCGGCTTCGTCTTTATCCAACGCGGCAAGGCCGTCCGAGATCCGGCAGTCTATCTTTGCAGATAATCCGTTTGCGGCGACATTCATCCCTGCACGTGCAAGAGGTCCTTCCCTAAGATCCATTGCAATGGCTCTTTCAAAGAAACCTCCCTTTATCAGATTTATACATACATATCCGTGATCACATCCCGCATCCGCAATGCATCTGCCTTCTCCCGCGAGACGAATCACAGCATCAAGTCTCTCCCCGAGGCTTCTGTTTTCCATCATCTTTCCTTATTTTTCCTGTTTATCCCGACTCTGATAAATGTGATCAAAGCCGTTGAAACTGCAGCGCCTGCAGTATCTATAAATACATCTGTGATATTTCCGTCTCTCCCGGGAACATACAATTGATGAAATTCATCGCTGCATGCGTATAAAGCAGATATAAGGACAGGCAGCGCCATATTTATCCCTAAGCTCCTGTTCTTCCTGTAAGATGCTCCGCACAGGAATGCCGCAAGTATCATATACTCGGTAACATGTGCGCATTTCCTTAATATCACTTCATAACGGAGCGCAAATAATTCCTTATCGGAAACATTAAATAACTCTCCTATAAGGATTATCAGTCTTCCACTTGTCTCTCCCGATTCCTCTGCCGGTTCTTGTGAAAATGAAAAAATGATCACCATCCACAGAACTGAAAGAAGGATAAAAAAAATCTTCTTTTTCAAATCGTATATTTCTTCGTCTCAAGCACCTGCAGAGACCTTTTTGCCTTAAGGAGCTTATCCAGCGACTCCATACTGCTCCCCGACTCTGCGGCCAGCTTTTCGATACTGTTCTTCTTTATATTTACTATTACATCATGAAAGGCTCTCGCCTTATCTTCCGAGGTTATCTCTTCGGACTGTAAAAGCCCTTCCCTCTCCGGCCCGCCTATTTCCGTAAAGAATATCTCTCCGACTCTTCTTTGCTCTTCCTTATCTTCAAAGCCGTCCATTATAGCCACGGGAGTGACTTTGCCTGCAACTATCTGGTCGAAGAGCTTACCTGCGACTATCCTGTAGAGAGGATCCGAAAAATCCTCTTCAGTGATATCTTCACCGATCTGTTCAAAAAGCTCCGGACGTTTTGCCAGCCAGTTAAGCAATAAACGCTGGGCCTTTGCCGCGGCCGCAGCTGCACCCTCTTCCTTTTTTGCTTTCATCTCTCTGTCGGAATCATCCCTGGTACGGAGAGTCATGGCCTTCTTATTGCCTGCATCTCTTCCGGCCAAAGAGATCACGGCTTTCCTCAACTGTCCCGGATCTATCCCGTACTGTTCCGACACCGAAGTCAGATAGCTTTCTCGTTCGATCTCTTCTTCAAATCTGCAGAGCATGCCTGCAACATCTTTTGCAAAGGCAGTCTTGTTATCCGGATGTTCCGCATCTATAACATATGCCGCACGTCTTTGTCTGATTTCAAACAGGAAACCGTTCTCGGCATGATCTATCCTCTTTTGGAACTCTTCAGCTCCGAGATTCTTTATAAATTCATCCGGATCTTTATACGGGCGCATATCTATAACGCGGCCGTTTATCTCCATTTCAGCCAGTATGGCAAGAGCCTTAAGCGCAGCATTCACTCCGGCGCCGTCACTGTCATATGCCAGCAGAACATTCTTGGAAAAACGTTTGAGGAGCATCGCCTGCTCGGGTGTAAAAGCGGTTCCCAGCGAAGCTACGGCCTGATTGAATCCGGCCTGATGCATTGCGATAACATCCATATATCCTTCGCAAAGAATAAAATTATCCTTTCTGGATACTCTGGCATAATTTAATCCATAGAGATTCTTTCTTTTCTCAAAGATCTCACTTTCAGGTGAGTTGAGATACTTCGGCTTGGCATCTCCCATCACTCTTCCGCCGAAGCCGATAACCTTGTCATGGATATTCTGTATAGGGAACATCACGCGATTGATGAACTTGTCTGTCATGCCCTCGCGTTCATAGAAAATACCCAGTCCCGAGTCCCTTATAAGATCATCATCAAAGCCCTTATACTTTAAATATCTTACAAGATCATTGCTGTACTGAAGTGAATATCCCACCCCGAAATGCTGCATTGTCTCTTCGGTAAGCTTTCTGTCCGTAAGATATTTCTTTCCAAGTTCCCCGTCTTTTGTACGAAGCTGATGATAAAAGTATTTCTCGGCTTCATTGACGATCTCCATCAAACGTTCGCGTTTATCAGCTTCCCTTCGCATCTCTTCGGTATATCTGATCTCGGGAAGTTTGATATTTGCCCGTTCGGCAAGCATCTTAACAGCTTCGGTAAATGTATAATTCTCATACTTCATCACGAAGGAGATAACATTTCCCGATTCGTGACAACCGAAGCAATAAAACATCTGATTAGAAGGGGTTACGGCAAAAGAAGGCGACTTTTCATGATGAAAAGGGCAGAGCCCGAAATAATAGGAGCCTTGTTTTTTCAGTTTGACCCGGCTTCCGATCACATCGAGGATATCATTTTTTTCTCTGATCTCTTCGATCAGTTCCTGCGGATAATATGGCATAGATCAATACCGCCATGATTTAGGTATAAATAATTCTTCGTATTTCTGTATCGCATATCTGTCGGTCATGGATGCGATATAATCACATGCAACTCTCCATGCGGGGTCACCATTCTCCATGAGCATCTGATACTCTCTTGGCATCTCCGCGCTGTGATCGCAGAAGTATTCCAGGAGAGTCTCCACAAGCTCAACAGCCTTATATTCCTCTCCCTTTACTACAGGATTGGAATATACATGGTAGAACATGAACTGTCTCATACTCATCATTGCATGATATACTTCCGGATCCATGCAGATATCATTTTTGCCTATACTTGAACGGATGGTATTATGGATAAGATGATCGAGTCTTTCCTTGGTGGTAAAGCCCAATACACTTCCTATCTCCACAGGTACATCCGTATCGGAAAGCACCTTGGCTCTTATCGCATCATCCATATCATGATGTATATAAGCAAATTTATCCGACAGTCTTACAACTTTTCCTTCCAGGGTAGAAGGAGTATTTTCGGTCTGGTGATTAAGAATACCGTCACGCACTTCCCATGTCAGGTTAAGGCCTCTGCCCTCGCGTTCGAGAACTTCGGCAACCCTGACACCCTGTTCACTGTGACTGAAATAGAAACTTCTGTCCTTACCGAACTTCCTCTCCAGCACATGATTCAGTGCTCTTTCGCCGGCATGTCCGAAGGGTGTATGTCCCAGGTCATGACCGAGAGCGATGGCCTCCGTCAGATCCTCGTTAAGATGCAGTGCTCTGGCTATAGTCCTTGCTATCTGGCTGACTTCCAGAGTGTGAGTAAGTCGGGTCCTGTAATGATCTCCTTCCGGATTAAGGAACACCTGGGTCTTATCCTTAAGACGTCTGAAAGCCTTTGAGTGGATGATCCTGTCCCTGTCTCTCTGGAATACGGGTCGGATGTCGCATGGCGGTTCTTCAACCACGCGGCCTTTTGTATTCACGGAAAGAGTAGCAAACTGACTTAAGTTTTCTTTCTCTGCCTGCTCGAGTTCTTCTCTTATGAGCATCGCTTTCCCCCTTCGGGTTGATCCTGACCGATATGATTTACTTAAAGTAATTTACACCGGATTCGAAGATCTTAAGATCCTGTTCTCCGTAAATGTTGATAGCAACATGATCACCTCTTCTCTCGGGATGAGCCATCTTACCGAATACTCTTCCGTCAGGAGATGTGATACCTTCGATAGCTTCAAAGGATCCGTTTACATTCCACTCTTCATCCATTGAAACATTACCGTCAGGATCCGAATAAACCGTAGCAACCTGTCCTGCTGCCTTGAGCTTTTCGATCCATTCCTTAGGTGCTACGAAACGTCCCTCACCGTGTGATGCAGGTGAACAGTAAACCTTGCCGTTCTCACATCCTGCAAGCCAGGGACTTAAGTTGGAAACAACCTTCGTATAAGCGATCTTGGATATATGACGGTTGATGGTATTGTAAGTAAGTGTAGGTGAATCGGGCTTCTGTCCCACGATCTCTCCGAAAGGCACAAGACCTAATTTGATGAGAGCCTGGAATCCGTTACATATACCGAGTGCAAGTCCGTCCCTCTCATTTAGCAGTCTCATTACAGCATCTTTTAATCTGTCATTCTGGAATGCTGTTGCGAAGAATTTTGCACTTCCGTCCGGCTCATCACCTGCGGAAAATCCGCCGGGGAACATTATGATCTGGGCCTGTGAGATTGCCTTAACATATTCTTCTACGGAATCTCTGATATCCTCTGCAGTCCTGTTGCGGAAAATACCTGTAACAACCTTTGCTCCGGCCATTTCAAAAGCTCTCGCCGTATCATATTCGCAGTTGGTACCGGGCATGACCGGAATGAATACTGTAGGCTTTGCCACGCGGTTTCTGCAGACATGTACTGAAGGAGCATTATATACAGGCATATCAACCTTGCGGTCACCCTTTACAGCTGTGTAAGGATAAACTTTATCCAGCTTCTTCTTCCATGAATCAAGAGCTTCGCTCTGAGAGATCTTCACATCACCGATCACGAAATCACAGTCCGTAACCTCACCTGCTATGATCACATCGGATCTGAAATCATCTTCGGATGCATTATCCATTTCCAGAACGATCTCACCGATACGATCCGCAAATATCTCATCCGCATCAAGCTCATCATATAATTTTGCACCAAGGCCGTTACCGAATCCCATCTTGGAAAGTGCTGCGGGAAGTCCGTAAGCATCAAGAACATATGCGGCCTTCACCTTGCCGGAAGCAATGAGCTCCGCAACCTCGTCATACATCTCCATTACTTCTCTGTAAACAGGGATGTCGAATTCATCCTTGGGTACGGTAAATACCACAAGCTTATCACCGGCCTTCTTGAATTCCGGTGTTATTATGTCATCCTGCTTTGCCACATCTACAGCAAAGGAAACAAGTGTGGGAGGAACATCTATATTATTAAATGTTCCGGACATCGAATCCTTACCGCCTATGGATGCGAGGCCAAAGCCAAGCTGTGCATCGTAAGCACCGAGCAATGCGGCAAAAGGCTCGCTCCATCTCTCCGGATCCTCACTCATCCTGCGGAAGTATTCCTGGAATGTAAAGTGAACTTTCTTATAATCTCCACCGGCTGCAACAATCTTGGATACCGATGTAAGCACGGAATAGATCGCGCCATGATAAGGGCTCCAGGACGACAGATACGGATCAAATCCGTAACTCATAAGAGTAACGGTATCGGATGTATGAAGGCCGCTCAAAGGAAGCTTGGCAGCCATGGTCTGTGTCTCGGTAAGCTGATACTTTCCACCGTAAGGCATATATACCGAAGCCGATCCGATTGATGCATCAAACATCTCAACCAGTCCCTTCTGGGAGCAGACATTGAGATCGGATAAAGTATGGAGCCATGCAGCCTTTACATCATTCTTATCGAGATCCTCTTTAACTTCACTGATGGCGATCTTCTCAAGATAATTATCCTCTTTGGAAGGAATGTCGACTTTGACCGAAGTCTCCTGGTGAGCACCGTTGGTGTCAAGGAAAGCACGTGAAAGATTTACGATATCCTTACCTCTCCAATTGAGAACAAGTCTGGGTTCTTCGGTAACCACCGCAACCTTTGTTGCTTCCAGATTCTCTTCAGCCGCATATTTCATGAATGCTTCTTCATCCTTGGGATCGATGACTACCGCCATACGTTCCTGGGACTCGGATATTGCAAGTTCTGTACCGTCAAGTCCGGCATACTTCTTTGTAACTTTATCGAGATCCACCTGCAGTCCGGGTGCAAGCTCACCGATGGCAACGGATACACCGCCGGCACCGAAGTCATTGCATTTCTTGATAAGAGAGCTTACTTCAGGTCTTCTGAAAAGTCTCTGAAGCTTTCTCTCTGTAGGCGGATTACCCTTCTGAACCTCAGCTCCGCAAACGGAAATGGACTTCTCGGTATGAGCCTTGGAAGCACCCGTAGCTCCGCCGCATCCGTCTCTTCCCGTTCTTCCGCCGAGAAGGATGATGATATCTCCGGGATCTGAGTTAAGACGCTTAACGTCCTTTCTGGGAGCAGCACCCATAACAGCACCGATCTCCATTCTCTTTGCCACATAATTGGGGTGATAGATCTCCTTTACAAGACCTGTGGCAAGACCGATCTGGTTACCGTAGGATGAGTATCCGCCGGCAGCACCGCGTACCAGCTTCATCTGAGGAAGCTTACCCTTTAATGTATCCGCAACGGGGACCGTAGGATCAGCTGCACCCGTGATACGCATAGCCTGATAAACATAAGTTCTTCCCGAAAGAGGATCTCTGATGGCACCGCCAAGACATGTGGCAGCTCCACCGAAAGGCTCTATCTCCGTAGGATGGTTATGTGTCTCATTCTTGAAATTTATAAGCCATTCTTCTGTATACTTTTCTCCGCCATCTCCCGGATCGATCTCTACCGGCACGATGATGGAACATGCATTTATCTCATCGGATACTTCCATATCCGTAAGAACGCCGTCCTTCTTAAGCTTCTTCATGGCGATAAGCGCAAGATCCATGAGGCAGACGAATTTATCCTTTCTGTCTCCGTAAATATCCTTGCGGGTATCAAGGTAGCTGAGATACGTAGTCTCAAGAGGAGTTCTGTAATATCCCTCCTCGAACTGGACATTTTTAAGCTCTGTTGCAAAAGTAGTATGTCTGCAGTGATCCGACCAGTATGTATCGAGCACGCGGATCTCCGTCATGGAAGGATCCCTGTTTTCTTCATCCTTAAAGTAGTTCCTAATGTGAAGGAAATCCTTGAAAGTCATCGCGAGTCCGAGGGAATCGTAAAGAGCCTTAAGATCGTCTTCCGACATATCTCTGAAGCCGTCGAAGATCTTAACATCCGCAGGTTCATCATATTCGCTTATAAGAGTATCCGGCTTCTCCATCCCGGTCTCTCTTGAATCAACGGGATTGATGCAATGTGCCTTGATCCTTGCAAATTCTTCGTCTGTTATATTTCCGCAGATAACATAGGTCTTTGCAGTCTTGACCACGGGCTGCTCGTCCTCTTTAAGGAAACGTATGCACTGCTCTGCAGAGTCCGCTCTCTGATCGTACTGTCCGGGAAGATATTCTACACCGAACACTCTTGCGCCTTCGGGTATATCGATCTTCTCAAGGTACAGTTCATCAACAGGAGGCTCGGAGAACACTTTTCTGCATGCTCTCTCAAATACCTGATCCGAAACATTTTCAACATCATAGCGGCTGTAGATCCGTAACGATTCAACTCCGTTGATACCGAGGTAACCTGTGATCTCCTCTTTTAACTCTGAAGACTTAACCGCATACTCCGGTTTCTTCGCCACATAGATACGCCTTACGTTTCCCACTTTTAAACCCTTTCCGCCGGATTACCGACATTAAACATATAAAAAATAATATTGAATTTCTTCTCGAAAACAACGTAGTATATTATACCATAAACCCTTTTCTTTTTCCTATTTTCCTTCTCCGAAGGGAGTTGTCCAGAATTCGATCAGTTCCTTCATCTTCGATATCACTGCATGATAGACTCCGTTGCTCACTCCTTCCGGCCATACAGTGCCCTTGGTCCTGCCCCTTACGATATATGACGAAAGAATGTCGGCAAGAGTCTTCATATCGGTGATCTGGGCATTCTCGATGAACCTGAGCTCATCTGCCACCGTAAGTATCCGGTACTTTCTGTATGTATAGACGTAATTCCTGTCAATAAGGCCTGTTTTTTCCGCCGACCTGACGAAATTCATCAGCGTTCCGTCATATACGGGGAATGTGATGGTTTCTCCCCTGCCGTCCGCAGGATCATATGAACTGGAAAGCGACTCCGATCTCTTGCTCTCAAGCCAGCCCAGATATCTGGTCATCTCAGTAACATCCGCCCTGTATTTCCCGATTATCTCACGGATACCTTCCTTGTTGCCGATATTATCCATACTCTCACCTCCGCTTTGCTTTCCTTTACATCATAAGATTCAGCATCTCTGATGCCTCATCATAATCGAAGCTTCCTATAGCTTTTCTTACTTCCTGGAGTTGTTGTCTGATACCGTCTTCAAGAGGATAGGTTAAAAGATTGTCTACCTTTCTTGCCGCCTCAGACTGCTCTAACATGTCCAGGCTGCCCTGAAGGGAACGGAGCTGGCTTAGGAATTCATCCCAGGATAAAGGCTCTTTTTTCAATTCCGCCTTTTCCTCCTGAAGAAGCCCCGCACCGCTGAGCACCTTATCTATCACCGCCAGTATCTCTTCGTATTGATCTGCCAGAAGTTTTCCTTCGTTTGTGATCTCATCCTTCCTGCCTTCCCTTCCTGCCATCTCCTGAAGTTTGGCAAATTCCGCAAGCTGCTTTGCTCCGATACCTGCCATGAGACCTTTGAGGGCATGAACCTCGAAAACATATTGTTTATAATTCTTTTCCTCAATGCATGTACGGATGCGCTCCACGTGAGCCGGGCCGTCATCAAGTATGAATCTGAGTATCTGGAGATATCTTGAGGTATCATTTCCATAATTGCGCAATCCCGTCTCCGTATCGATACCCGGAAGAGAGATATCAAAATTCCCATAACCGTTATCCTTCACATCCACATCAACGTAATGGATTATCTCGGGCGGGAGGAATTTCTTGAGCACATCCTCCATGGCGGATAATGCTATGGGCTTGGAGATATATTCCTGAAAGCCGTTTTGCAAAAACATCTCACGCGTACCGCTTATGGCATTGGCCGTAAGCGCTATGACATTCATGTTCCTTACCCTTGAGTCGGGATCGCTCCTTATCATCCTGGTGGTCTCGATACCGTCCATCTCGGGCATCATCTGGTCCATGAGGATCATGTGATAATTGTTTCTTGCCACTTTTTCCAGACATTCTTTTCCCGAAAGAGCCGTATCCACTCTTACCTGATACATGGCGAGTATTCCCTGTGCCACTTTGATATTTGTGATATTATCATCTACCACAAGTATGCGGGCAAGAGGTGCGATAAATGATTTCTTCTCATGATCCTTATCCACGGGAAGCTCTATATAATCGTAGTTACCGAGGGGTGTCTCATCCGCGATCTTTTGCATGTAATCAAAAGAGAAAACACTGCCTATACCATAGGTGCTCCTCACTCCGATCTCGCCGCCCATAGATTCCACCAGTCTCTTACATATGGCAAGTCCCAGGCCCGTACCTTCTACTGTCCTGTTCTTTATCATATCCGCCCGCTGGAAGCTTTCGAACAGAGTGGGTATACTCTCCTGTCTTATACCGCATCCGGTATCCTCTATGGAAACCATTACATGTGCCTCGTTATCCAGCTTTTCCCACGATACATTCAGTCTGATATAACCTCTCCTGGTGTATTTAACGGCATTGGAAAGTATATTTGTATATATCTGTCTGATATGCGTCTCATCGCCGAGAAAGGTAACCGGGATGGTCTCATCCACATGAACGATAAGCTCGACGTTTTTGTCCACCAGCTTAAGTCCTGTCATGTTGCATATTTCCTTAAGCACCATTCCCAGGTTGTATTCGGATTCGGTACTCTCCATTTTTCCCGTCTCTATCTTGGAAAAGTCAAGGATACCGTTAATGAGTGACAGGAGCGTATTGGCCGCATTTCTGATGTTGTTGGCATTTTCTTCAACCTTGCTGTTGATATTGTCATTCAATATCAGCTCTGTCATTCCTATGATGGCATTCATTGGAGTACGGATCTCATGACTCATATTCGCAAGGAATACCGACTTTGCCTTATTGGCTTTTTGCGCCTCATCCCTTAAGTCTATAAGCCGCTGTGTGAACTCATGTTCTTCCGTCTTATCATTGATCCAGATGGTGGTCCCTTTGAAGGTCTTTATGTCATAAAAAGGAACAAGCGATATCTGATAGATCCTGCCTTCCTTTTCCAGCTCCTTCTTGTCATTACTCTTAAGGCGCTTGATAACATCTTCCTGGGTTGCCTCGTAATTCAGCTGCGGGAAAATAGCACCTGCCTTCTCATTCCTGAAAAGTATCCTGTCATTGGCATCGATAACGATGAAGCCATCCTCTATTGTCTCTATGATGTCATCCCTCGCCATCTTCATGGAGTCAAACATCCTGTAGCGATAGACTATTATGAACATCACTGCCCAGCAGAAGATGACCACCGCAGGCATTACTTCGTAGCCAAGATTAATCGGCAGGATCGCAGGTATGCTGCCAAGCACCGGAAGGAGATTGATCCATGCCATCAGCCCGCTTCCCGGGTTCGTATCCGCAAGTGAATTCCTGTAATTTAAAAACGTGATGTAGAATCCCAGAAAACCTATGAGTATAAAGAAACAAAGATCGATGTAATAGAAAACACTTAATTCCGTCCTGTATCCGAAAAACGAATCCGAAGGAACAGCAGTAATGAAATGCATTCCAAAGACTTCGGGAAGAAAAACTCCTATGCTGTGAAGGAGCATATACATGACCAAAGGGATCGAAAAAGCTCTCGGAATATTGACACCGCAGGATCTTATGGAAAAGAACGCTAGGGTAACAACAAAGAAAGAAGCCCCGACGCTTTCCATCAAAACCACAGCCTGCACCACACCGCTTCCGCCTGTCACGCTGCCTGCTATCGCCGCAAGCAGTACCACAGCCGCAGACACTCCGACAAAATTCATCCCTCTTATTATTTCCGATGATTCGGAAGTATTGATCTTTATCATCGAGAATATGAGGAACAGAGCAAATATCAGAAGAATAATCGAATAAATGGCATTCATGGATGCACGGCCTCCGAAAAGCTGTTAAACATTAATATTTTATCAGATAATGGGGGCAGATAAAACTGCCGCATGAGGACTGATGCATAAATACAGGGACATAAGTGAATGTTCCATCTTGACAACAAGCGGATTATACAATATCATACAACGGTGCTGATTTTTAGGGGCATAGTTAAACGGTTTAACGTCGGTCTCCAAAACCGCTAAAGAGGGTTCGACTCCTTCTGCCCCTGCTTAAAACACAAACCCGCAGATCTTTTGGATCTGCGGGTTTTCTTTTTATCACTTATCTGTCATTTATCCCGGTCCCCGGTCTGCATCTGCGATCGCAGCATTTCCTGCGTCCCGCCTGCCGTATCCTATTTCAGGAATCTTCCGATCTCCTCCTCACCGACATTCGGCAGTATTTTTCCCAGGTGTCGGATCATCAGCTCAAGGGACTCATCCGGATCTCTTTTGTAAGCAGAGGTACAAAGCTTCTTCCCCCAATACTTTTCCGCCAGATCATATCTGCAGTTTCCCCATCCGAACTCCTGTCCCGATTTTCTGACGCTGTATTCATAATTCACAGGCACTACATATGTCTGCATCTGAAGTCTTGTTATGACTGTTTCAAATCCTTTATTTCCGCCCTTTTTGTAATTCAGATCATCTTTTATCTTTCTTGTGAGGGCAGCACCGTTTTCTTCCAGGTAATCCGCCACGCCCTTATCCTTGTAATTAGCAAGTCCGTCTTCAAATCTGGCATCAAAATCATACCCGTCACGTCTGTAATTGCAAAAATCGGGGAACCACTCTTTGCTAATAAAGCCGGCTTTCCCGCCAAAGAACTTACCGTAAATGAGTTCCCGGCTCCTTAACACTTCCCCCTTCCATTCCCATGCATCCCATATTACTCTGCCGTGAACGCTTCCTCTGTACCATGCAGAATCCGATACATGATCTTCAAGTGAAAAACCTTCGACGCTGGAACAGAAAAAAGGCAGAAATCCCGCCTCATTAACAACTCCTATAAGATCCTTTACTGTTTTTATCTTCCTGATCCTCATGAACACACTTCCGCCTTTATCAGATCCGTGAGTCGGTCTATGCCCTCTCCTGTCCGGGCACTTACAAAAACGGTCCTGTCTTTTTCTCCCGTTACTATATCCCTGTCCGTATCCAAAACCGTAATATCACATTTGTTCATAACGGTTATCACGGGAACAGCTCCCGCACCTATTTCGGTAAGGGTCTGCTTTGTAACTTCGATATGCATATCATGATGTTCATCCGAAGCATCCACCACATTGATGATAAGATCCGCAAGAGCCGCCTCTTCCAGTGTGGATCTGAAAGCCTTGATGAGATCATGGGGTATATCATTGATAAATCCTACAGTGTCGGAGACCAACACTTCCGCATATTTTCCCGGATCGTCCTTATCCTGGAAGCGAAGATTTCTCACCGTAGTATCGAGGGTGGCAAAAAGCTTATCTTCGGCATAAACCTTATCTCCGTTACCGTAGCGCGTTATAAGCGTATTGAGCAGAGTGGACTTCCCCGCATTGGTATATCCCACGAGAGCAACGGTTTTTATACCGTTCTTTACCCTTCTCCCTCTCATTACCAAACGGTTCTTCTCAACTTCTGACAGTCGTTTTCTTAATACGGCCATCCGCTTGCCGATCCGTCTCTTATCAAGCTCGATCTGCTTTTCTCCCACTCCCTTATTGGACATGGAGCCACCTGTTCCGCCCTGTCTTGAAAGATTCTTCCTCATGCCTTCCAGCCTTGGCAGCATATATTGCAGTCTTGCGTACTCTACCTGCATCCTGGCTTCAGATGTTTTTGCTCTTCTGTCAAAGATCTCTAAAATGATACCTGTCCTGTCCAACACCTGACAGTCCAACAGATCCGACAGTCTGGATATCTGCAGAGGCGATAAGGCATTGTTAAATATCACCGTGCCTATACCGTTATCCTTTATGAATTCCGCTATCTCTATGACCTTACCGGAACCTATGAAGGTGGCCGGATTAGGTCTGTTGATACGCTGGACAAAAACACCTGCCGGCTCATATTCACACGCCCTTGCAAGTCCGTCCAGTTCCTGCATACCGTTTTGGAATCCGTATGATGCGACATTTTCACCCGCACCCGCAAGAACACATTTTATTGATTTTTCCGGGATAATATCCGAGATTTCTTTCATCTTTTTATCAGATCACGGCCGGATCCTTTTTTCTGCCCAGATCAATACCGCAGACAAGTATCAGCAGTGATGTAACCCATGACGGTATGACCCATATGAAGCCTGTTACACTTCTCAGAAATGCCATATCTCCGGCAGCCTTGGCTCCTATCCTGCTCATCTCAACAGAACCTAAAATAGAGAATACCCAGTTACATACATAGATAACAGCCATCACCAGGACTATGGCTATGATATCCGCAACCGTTCCGTCGGAATCACCGGCCTCATCCCCGGGCACAGGATAATCATACTGAGATTCAATCACTTTTCTGTCTTTGGAAATACCGTTTATTGCAAATATCGCAGCAATAATGCTCAATACGGCTCTGAGTAAAACTTCGTAGGGAATGCCTAAGGCCGCCACATCAATATCTCTGCCCCCCGGGAACCATCCCTGACTTAATATCACATTCGGAGTAAATACAACCATGAGCTCCAGTAACAGGCCTATAATATCAATAACAAGCACTGCTATCGCACAATTTTTCAATTTAGTCTGCATATCACAGTCTCCTTTTTATCCCGGTCTGCATATCAGAGACCTTCTGTCTCTGACGGTCTGTTTTGATCTTTATTCCGGATATTTATCCGAGATTCTCCAGATCTTCCGACAGCTTTTCCCACTCACTCATAAGATCTTCATCATTCTTATCCAGATCATCAAGAGCCTTTTGTATCTCTCCAAGCTTCACATAATCACTTGATACGGAAGGGTCAGAGAGTCCGGCGGTAAGTTCTGCCCTCTTTGTGTCGTTTTCCGCAAGGAGGCTCTCGATCTTAGCGATCCTTCGCTCCATCCTCGATCTTTCCTTGCCCACATTAATCACAGGCTTTGCCTGTTCCCTGTCAGGTTTGGATGAGACGTCTTCTTTTTCTTTATCTTTATCCGAAGATATCTTATCGATATTCCAGATATCCTTTGCGGCTTCCTGCTTTTCTCTTCCGAAACTTCTCTCATATTCCTCGTAATTCCAGGGAAACCATTTTATGCCATTCCCGGAAAAAACAATGAGAGCATCCGCCACTTCACGTACCAGATATCTGTCGTGGGTCACGAAAATAAGCGTGCCCTCATAATCCTTAAGCATCTGCTCAAGAGCTTCCTTACCGACTATATCCATATGATTGGTGGGCTCATCCAAAAGAAGAAGGTTTGGTCTTGTCTCAAAGATCTTTGCAAGAGCAAGCCTTACTTTCTCTCCTCCGGATAAAAGACTGACTTCCTTAAATACGTCATCTCCGGTAAAAAGAAATCCTCCGAGGATATTTCTCACTTCCGTCTCCGTAAGATATGGATATATATCCCAGAAGTCATTAAGCACAGTCTTGTCGCTGACGTATTGTGCCATCTGCTGATCAAAATATCCCGGTTCCACTCCATGTCCGAATCTGAATTTGCCTGATTTCAAAGGGAGCTTTCCCGCAAGGGTTTTTAAGAATGTGGATTTCCCGAGACCGTTCCCACCGATGATCCCGACCTTTTGTCCCTTTTTAACGGAACAGGTGATCTTTCCGATGATGGTATCGTAGCCGAATCCGAGATTGTCCGTATCAAGCACGTCAAAACCGCTTTCCTTCGAAGGAACCGTAAGGGCATGGAAAGCCTTCAGCTCAAACTCTTCGGGAGCTTCTATTTTGTCCATATGCTCAATGGCTTTTAATTTGCTCTTGGCCATGGTTGCTTTGGTGGCTTTGTGGATAAATCGGTCTGCCACAGCCTGAAGTCTGGCGATCTCCTTTTGCTGTGCCTCATAGGCTTTCTTTTGCTGATCGTAGATATCCTTTTTGCGCTTTACGAAACCGGAGTAATTGCCAACATAGCGGCTCATCTTCTCATGTTCGATCTCATAGACCACATCAGCCACCCGGTCAAGAAACAGTCTGTCGTGGGATACCACGATCACTGCTCTGGGATATTCCCTGATATACCCCTCAAGCCATCCTATGGTAGAAATATCAAGGTGGTTGGTGGGCTCATCCAGGATCAGGATATCCGGCTTGGAAAGAAGGAGCTTGATAAAAGCTATCTTGGTCCTCTGCCCTCCCGAAAACTCGGAAAGAGGACGCGTCTCATCTTCTCTGGAAAATCCGAAGCGTTCATATACAAGCTCGTAATCCTTCTCATAACGATATCCGCCGAGATAATTAAACCTCTCTTCAAGGGTAGCGTACTCCCGGGCTTTTTTCTCGTCTGGCGACTTGTCAAGCTCGGTCAAAAGCGCATCCAGCTTCGCTTTAAGCTCTATAACAGGCAAAAAAACTTTACGGATCTCATCGCCAAGGCAGGCGCTGTCATCCGTAAAGGTCATCTGTGAAAGCCATCCTATACTAAGACCGGGGGCTTTTGCTATATTCGGCTGTTCATTTCCATCCCTCTTATCCGGCAAAATCTCTCCGGATAAGAGTTTTAAAAATGTTGTCTTTCCGCATCCGTTTCTCCCGACGATCGCTATTTTCTCGGTATTCCTTACTTCAAAAGAAATATCCTTAATAAGAGTACGATCGCCGTAGGAAACATCGCAATTACTTACCTGTAATAACATAGATCATTATTTATTCCACATCTTCCGTATACATAAAGGTTACGGGAGGTGTCTGTATATTCAGTCCCACGATGCTTGATGCTATACGGATCTTCTCATTTACAGCCATCATGATCTGAGGGAAATACTTCTTCTTGATAACGTCATCGAGATTATCAACAAATGTGCTTACGGAAACGGGAGTAACCGTTTCAAGCTCCATTGCCATGATCTTCTTCTCTTCATCACTTGTTTCAAACTTCACAAGTACCATGGCGGTTGTCGGTGCTTCGGGATTAAGACGTACTGCCATCTGAGTCTTAACAGCCATCTTTAAAGGATCCCCGGACTTTGCCGCAAATGAATTCTCATACTTGAATGTCTTGATATTTGTTGCGCCGATGGTTACTTTAGCTTCCTTCATAGTTTCCTCCTGATTAAACAACTTTATGCATTTCTTTACTTAAGTATCTCTTCCGTTAAAGCGTCAAATTTATCTTCTATATCCTGAACTCTGAGCTTTTGAGCTTCTCCCTTATCACAAATAGCGGCCATCTCCGGATCGATGGGCAGTCTTACCGTCACGGGGATACCGAAATCCGCCGCTACGGATTCCACACTGCTCTTTCCGAAAATCTCATGGATCTTGCCGCAATCCGGGCATTTGAAATAGGAAAGATTTTCAACGATACCGAGAACCGGTATATTCATCATCTCAGCCATCTTAACGGCTTTCGAAACGATCATCCCCACCAGTTCCTGCGGTGATGTTACGATAACTATGCCTTCAACCGGCAGGGACTGCATTACGGTAAGGGCAACATCTCCCGTTCCGGGAGGCATATCAACGAACATGCAGTCTACATCGCCCCATGCCACATCCGTCCAGAACTGCTTAACAGCGCCGGAAATAAGACTTCCTCTCCATAATACCGGATCCGTTTCATTATCCAGCAACAGATTGATACTCATGGTATCTATTCCGTTTGATGTTTTGACAGGAACAACATTTTTCCCGTCATATCCTGCCTTATCTTTGATGCCGAACATTCTGGGGATCGAAGGTCCCGTGATATCAGCATCGAGTATCGCAGTCTTTAAACCTCTTGCCTGTGCGGAATCCGCAAGGAGACCGGTGACCATTGACTTCCCGACGCCGCCTTTTCCGCTTATGACAGCGATGACATGCTTTACATTTGAAGCTTCATTCTGTTCTGCCTTCTGTACCCCCGGTCCTTTTCTGTCGGAACAACCTGCAGCTCCGCATCCGTCGCAGTTTCCGTTACAATTGTCTGCCATTTCCGTTAAATCCTCATTTCTTTATTTACTACCGGGAAAGTATATCTCCGGTTTTTTATCAAAAAGGATTCTTCCCGTCATTATTCTGCTTCTTGACGATGAAGAGATCCGCAACAGCCTTAGCCAGTCTGAATGGATAGAGCTGTATCATCTGTGTGGTGATGAACGAGCCCATTTTTACATCAAATACGATCTGTACAAACCGGTCGTCATTCTGGAAAGTTTCCGTGATAAACTCTCCCGCTTCCATAAACACCGTGCTGGGTGTTGAGATATCAACTATCTTATTGATCATCATTCCCATTGCCGTCGCCGCAGAACCCATCATCTGGTTCATGGATTCGGACACGGCACTCAAATGGAGATCCGAAATATCCTGTTGGAAAAAGGCACCGTGTCCGTCACTTCCCATCATCAGATCGGTCATGACCTTGACATCATCCTCGGCCAGGAACAACACGCTGAACCCGTCCAGCCCTTTTACATAATCAACTCTTGTTATGATAGCCTTTTCTTTAAGCTGTTCAACAGTCTCACCCTTATTCTTTATGAATACTCTGGGTGTGGAAATATCAATATCGCCGTGAATGAGCACGGAAAGCGCCGTCATGGCATTTCCCAGTGTTATATTTGCGACTTCCCCGATCGCAGACATTTCCATATCGTTAAATCCGGCTTTACCGGCTTTTTCAATGGCCGCTTTCGCAGCAACAGCAGCGTTGTCCATCCGGTTATCTCCCCTTAAGCTCTTTTTCCGGAGCCTTCCGGCCCCGGATCCCGATTTATAAAATTATAACAGAGCACCCCTTTTAATGCAAAAACCATCTCTGTGAGCGATCTCAGACTTCAGCCTTCCAAAAGCCGTGAAGATTGCAATACTCATAAACCGCCACAGCCTTATCATCATCTTCTACAGTGAAATCAGCCACCGGCTTTTCGCCGGGCTTAAGATTTCTTACCTGATAACCTTTCGCGGTCTCAAGAAGGATGAACATTATATAGTGATTCTCAAGCATGGGATGCTCTACGCTTCCCACTTCGGCATGTATCCTGTTTCCGTTCACGCTCACGACCGGGACATGCTTCTCAACCGCACCGTCCGTTTCTCCGGGCACGAGCTCAACCATATTCTCCCCGCAGCATACCATTCCGCTCGGAGTATCATTCTGAACAATAACCACCTTGCCGCATACTTTACATTTCATTACCTTCATTTTTTTGCCCTCCGTAATCCATTAGTTTTTTACTCATGTAAAATGCTCCCACATTTCATAAAATTATATCATAATAGATCAGTCCCCGACATCCCCGTCTCAATTTTTTCTTCTGCGAAAAAATCTTTTTTCCCCCCGTAAAATACGGTTCCTCCCCCTGCGTGTCCCGTTCCTGTCCGAAAAGAAAAAAAGAAAGCGCTTACACTTTCTCTTTCTGAATATAGTCCTTGATTAAAGGCTCCCTAAGTGATAGTATAAGCAATGCGTCATACAATATCTTGTGGTCGCATTTTTATAACAGTACATAATATTGTTGCATCAGGGGAGCAATTTGTCATGAATATCATTAAGCGAAGCGGTAAGGAAGTAAAATTCGATCTGTCCAAGATCCTCAATGCCATACATAAAGCCAATCTGGAAGTATCGGAAGACAAGAGACTGAGCGATGAACAGATCTCGGCCATCGCAACAAAGGTTGCTGACGACTGTAAGAATCTCACCAGAGCGGCCAGCGTTGAGGAGATACAGGATATGGTAGAGAACGGGATCATGAATTCCGGTCATAATGAAGTTGCCAAAAAATATATCATCTACCGCTATCAGCATGCTCTCGTCCGTCAATCAAATACCACTGACCAGCAGATCATGAGTCTGATTGAATGCAGCAACGAAGAGGTCAAGCAGGAAAATTCCAATAAGAATCCCACAGTCAACAGCGTGCAGCGTGACTATATGGCGGGTGAGGTTTCCAAGGATATCACCAGAAGATTCCTCCTTCCTCCCGAGATCGTGGAAGCCCACGAAGACGGTATCATCCATTTCCACGATGCCGATTATTTTGCACAGCATATGCACAACTGCTGCCTGGTAAATCTTGAAGACATGCTGCAAAACGGCACCGTTATCAGTGAGACCATGATCGAGAAGCCCAAGAGCTTTTCGACGGCCTGCAACATTGCCACACAGTCCATCGCCCAGATAGCAAGCTCACAGTACGGCGGTCAGAGCATCACGCTCTCACACCTCGTTCCTTTCGTTGATATCAGCAGACAGAAATTCCGCAAGGAAGTACGCAAGGAATTTGAAGATGCCGGAGTATCCGCTTCCGATGAACAGATAAACGAGATCGCCGAGATGCGTGTTAAATCCGAGATCGAGCGAGGTGTACAGGTTATTCAGTATCAGGTCATCACACTTATGACCACCAATGGCCAGGCACCTTTCATCACTGTATTCATGCATCTTGATGAAGTTCCCGAAGGAAGACTGCGTGACGACCTTGCCATGGTCATCGAAGAAATGCTCAAGCAGCGTATACTCGGAGTCAAAAACGAAAAGGGTGTATATATCACTCCTGCTTTTCCGAAACTCATCTACGTTCTTGACGAAGATAATATCCGCGAGGGAACCCCCTACTGGTATCTCACGAAACTCGCCGCAAAATGTACAGCAAAGCGCATGGTACCCGATTATATCTCTGCCAAGAAAATGCGTGAATATAAAAACGGCGATGTCTATCCCTGTATGGGATGCCGCAGTTTCCTGACTCCCGATACCGAAGGTCTCGGTGAAAACGGAAAGCATAAATATTACGGTCGTTTCAATCAGGGCGTTGTAACGCTCAACCTTGTGGACGTTGCATGTTCATCCGGCAAGGATGAGGAAAAATTCTGGCAGATCATGGAGGAGCGCACAGAACTCTGCAAGCGCGCCCTCATGTGCAGGCACAACCGTCTGCTGGGAACGCCTTCCGATGTTGCGCCCATCCTCTGGCAGTTCGGTGCTCTCGCACGTTTAAAGAAGGGCGAGTCCATTGACAAGCTCCTCTTCAATAACTACTCCACCATATCCCTTGGATATGCGGGGCTGTGCGAATGTACAAGATTCATGAAGGGTGTAAGTCATACAGATCCGGACGGAAAGGATTTCGCCCTTAAGGTTATGCACTTCTTAAATGATAAGTGCCAGAAGTGGCGTGCCGAAACCAATATCTCCTTCTCGCTTTACGGAACACCGCTTGAATCAACCACATATAAATTCGCAAAGTGTCTCCAGAAGCGCTTTGGCATAATAGAAGGAGTTACCGATAAGAATTACATTACCAACAGCTATCATGTACATGTCACCGAACAGATAGATGCCTTCACCAAACTCAAATTCGAATCCGAATTCCAGGCTCTCTCTCCCGGCGGTGCCATCAGCTATGTTGAAGTTCCCAATATGATGGACAATATAGATGCGGTGCTTTCGGTAATGCAATACATCTATGACAATATCATGTATGCCGAACTCAATACCAAATCCGATTTCTGCCAGAAGTGCGGATACGACGGTGAGATCAAGATCGTCAAGGATTCCGACGGCAAGCTCGTCTGGGAATGCCCCAACTGCGGCAACCGCGATCAGGATAAAATGAATGTTGCAAGACGTACCTGCGGATACATCGGAACACAGTTCTGGAACCAGGGCCGCACACAGGAGATCAACGAAAGAGTACTTCATCTGTAATGAATTTTGCCGAGATCAAATACAATGACATAGCCAACGGCATCGGTGTCCGCACCAGCCTCTTTGTAAGCGGATGTACGCATCATTGCAAAGAGTGTTTTAATCCCATGACCTGGGACTTTGCCTACGGCAGGGTATTCAACGAAGAAGTCGAGAATGCCATCATTGATTCCCTTAAGCCCGCATACATAAGCGGGCTTACCATGCTCGGCGGTGAACCCATGGAGCCTTTTAATCAGGAGGCTTTATTACCCTTTTACAAACGTATAAGATCCGAATGTCCGGGAAAGAGTATCTGGATCTACTCCGGCTACACCTGGGAGCAGCTGACGGATCCTTCATATACCAGGGCTTATACGCCTTTCACATCCGAAATCCTGGAACTCATCGATATCCTTGTAGACGGTGAATTTGAATTAGAAAAAAAGAGTCTCGGGCTGCGCTTTCGCGGCAGTTCCAATCAGCGCATTATCGATGTACCCGCAACACTCCGGGCAGGGAAAGTGGTATTGTCACAATACAGCGATCGCTGAGTGATCCCCAATTTATGATATACTTTACTTATAAGAATTATCCACACCGTAGGCTAAAGCGTACAGGTGTGTTTTGTGTAACGGAGGATCCGGTATGAATAAAACAGTCAAAACCATCATAGGGATCGGCGTAATAGTCTTTATCGTCGGAGGCCTTACTCTCCTTCGCATTCTGGGCGGAAGAGAGAAAAAAGTCCCTTTAAACGAAACCGGAACAGTGGGAAATACTGCGGGAAATCTCTATAACGGCGGATTATTCTGCGAAAAAAACGGGCGTGTTTATTTCTCAAACCCTTATGACTCAGGCAGGCTCTATTGCCTTGATAAATCCTCGGGAGAAGTCGTAAAGCTTGCCAACGGCAATGCTGCTTTTATCAATGCGGCAGGAAATTATGTTTATTTCTATTCCGATGCGGCATCAGACCAGGCAGGGCTGGGATATGTACGCCGCGGCCGCGGTATTTACAGGCTGGATGTCAACAGCAAAAAAAAGGACAATATCATGATCGCCGAGTCAACGAGCGACGGAATGGTCCTTGCGGATAATAACATAATCTATACTTCCTTCGGAGCTACGGACAAAAATGACGGCAATGCTTTAGTCACATTGAATACGGTATCCATAGCCGGTGGAGAACCCAGTGTTTTATTCGAAGGTCATCCAAATGTGGGCTGCGTTAAGGGGAGCTGCCTCTACTTCAGCGAGATGCAAAAAGAAGGAACCCTTAAGATGATAGACCCCATAAGCGGCGACGGAGCGGATGTATCCTCTGAGCGTATGTTCCTTCCTATCGCAGAGGGAAACAAGATCTACTATCTGGATTCCAATGATGACTATCATATAAAGGTATATGATACATCCGATGATTCCATACGCGAGATATCATCCAGGCGCTGCGATACATATAATGTTTATGATGACTGGATCTATTTTCAGACTGTGGATACTTCGGATGCCGAAGGCTATGCCCTGATGCGGATACGCACGGACGGAAGCGATGAAGAAGTCGTCCGTTTCGGAGTTCACAGGAATATAAGCATCACCGATGATTATGTTTATTTCAGAGAATTCAATAATGATGTTCCGATATTCAGGACACCAACAAGCGGAAATATCAATATTACAACCTTTGAAGACGCGGAAAATGCCGTTATGACCACAAAATAAAAAGCTGCCAAAGTGCAGCTTTTTTATTTCAGGCACGATATTTTTACTGTGGCGGTATAAGCCCTTTTATCTGAGCTATCAGATCAAGATCCGACTGACTTAATCTCAGATTGGTCTCAAGCTTCTTTCCGTCAGGCTGCGTTACCGCCAGCTCCACAACGGATCCTTCCTGCAAAGCTCCCTGAGATACAGCTCTTATAAACGGTAAAAATTTCGGATGATTCTGAGAGAATGTGGACCACGCCTGTGCCATTCTCATTGCGTCCATTGGATTCATGATAAGCCTCCTTAATTAAAATGACATGCAACATATCCGCTGTTGTATGTGCAGATGAAGTATATCACATCCGGTTTTTTATTGGCTATTTTTCACCTTTACAAATAGAATATGCCGCGTTACAATACAGAACAAATCTGAAGATAAATCTGTGAAGAGACGAGTAAGCTTTAGTAAATACTCAGAGAGGCCTGCAGCAAGTGCTGAGAGCAGGCTGTAGGATCAAAGCCGAAGACCAGCTCCGAGAGGCTCCAATCAAGCCCGGCAGGCACCGTTATCGCCAGAATGAAGAGGTCGTTTGATACGACAACCGGGGTGGAACCGCGCAAAGAAGTTGCGTCCCCTGTATTGCTTTAATGCAATACAGGGGATTTTTTATTTTCAAAAACGAAAGGAGCAAATCAATGGAAAAAGAAGAATTAATGGAGGTATACCGACACTCTCTCGCACATATCCTTGCCAAGGCCGTGATCGAGATCTTCGGTAAAGAAAATGTTCAGTATGCCATCGGGCCCCAGATCGCCGACGGATTCTACTACGACTTTACTCTTCCCCGCACAGTCACAAATGAGGATTTCAAGACTATCGAGGATAAGATGCGCGAGATCATCAAGAGACGCGAAGACTGGACAAGAAAAGAGATAAGCAGACCCGACGCTCTTGAACTTTTCAAGGATCAGAAGTTCAAAGTCGAACTTATCAATGATATGCCCGAAGATGAGCTCCTTACGGTTTATTATACAGGTGATGACTTTGTGGACCTTTGCAGAGGACCTCATGTCGACAATTCACAGCTTCTTATGAATGCAGCATTCCAGATCAAGTCTGTGTCAGGCTCCTACTGGAGAGGCGATGAAAAGAGAGACCAGCTTCAGCGTATATATGTCTATGCTTTCCCTGACAAGAAGGCACTTAAAGATCATCTTGCAATGATCAAAGAAGCAATGGAACGCGACCACAAGAAGCTTGGACCTCAGCTCGATCTCTTTATGTTTGATGAAACAGCTCCCGGTATGCCCTACTGGCTGCCCCGCGGCTGGAAGCTCTACAATGCTCTTATCGACTATTGGCGTGAAGTGCATGAAAGACACGGCTATACAGAGATTTCAGCACCCATACTCAACAACAAGTCACTTTGGGAGACATCAGGTCATTGGGATCATTACAGAAAGAACATGTTCATCGTTCCTCCCGCAAGAGATAACGCGGACGGAAGCGGAACAGTTGAACAGATCGTGGATGTAACGGATGAGGATCATATGTTTGCCGCCAAGCCCATGAACTGCCCCAATGCAATTAAAGTTTACCAGAACAAACAGCGCAGCTATAAGGATCTCCCCCTTCGTTTTAACGAGATCGATGTTATCCACAGAAGAGAGAAATCCGGTGAATTAAACGGTCTTCTCCGTGTTCAGGAATTCAGACAGGATGACTCTCACAACCTGATCATGCAGGAACAGATTGAGAGCGAGATCGATGATATCATGCAGATCGCAGGTGAGATCTACTCCACATTCGGTCTCTCATATATCGCAGAGCTCTCTACACGTCCGGAAGATTTCATGGGCGATATCAATGACTGGAACGAAGCCGAGAAGGCTCTCAAGGGTATTCTGGATAAGCACTACGGTGAAGGCGGATATGAGATCAACGAAGGCGACGGAGCTTTCTACGGTCCCAAGATCGACCTTAAGATGAAAGACTGCATCGGCCGTGAATGGCAGATGGGTACTATCCAGTTAGACTTCCAGCTGCCGCTCAATTTCGACCTTAAATATGTTGCAGCAGACGGATCCATGAAGAGACCTGTTATGGTTCATCGTGCGATCTTCGGTTCCTTCGAGCGCTTCATCGGTATCATCATCGAAAACTTCAAGGGTTCCTTCCCCTTCTGGATGAGCCCCATGCAGGTAGGTATCGTTCCTATCAGAGTTGAGAATAACGAATATGCTGCAGAAGTTGCCGAGATCTGCAGAAAGAACCGCATCCGTTTTGAAGTTGATTACAGTGACAAGAACATGAAGGATAAGATCAAGAATTACAGAAATGCTCATGATCCCTATGTTCTGGTACTTGGAAATGCAGAAGCAGAAAACCGTACTGTTTCGATCAATATCCGTGGTGGAAAACAGATGCGTGATGTACCTTTGGAGAAATTCATCGAGCTCTGCGCACAGATGAATGATTCACATTCCCTCGATCTTATCGAGAGCCTCGAGCAGTAATATTCCAAGAGTAAATGATATGAAGAGAGCCTCTTTGTGATAAACAAAGAGGCTCTTTTTTACTTCTTTCTGCGTATCCTGTGCAATTGCGGTCGTAACACCATTTCCGGTATAACCACTCCTTCAGGCCTCTCCAGAATATATCTTACAGCTTCTGCCACTTCATCAGGTTCAAGATATGCGCCCTCTGTATCTTCCACATCAAAGTCCGCATTCCTGTACAGCTTGGTTTTAGTCATGTCAGGCATTATGGTACTTACTCTTACACCATGCTTTCTTGATTCCTCAAATATGCTGGATGAGAAACTCCGCAGCCCTGCCTTTAAAGCCCCATAGGCCGCCCCGTGAGGATTGGACTGAGACAGGGCCGTGACTGATGAAATATTGATTATTGTGCCCCTGTTTGCCTTAAGATCCCTCAATAATAATTGTGTCAATATCATGGGGACTTCCAGATCTGTTCGTACCATTTCCTGTATCATCTTCACATCCAGTTCTTCATGCAAACCATAATAAGCGCATCCCGCATTATTGATAAGAATATCTATATTGCCCTCTTTCCTGATATCCTTAACCGTCCTTATGAGCGCATCGGTATCCAGGAGATCACAGCATATATTTATGAGATCAGCCGTACCGCTTTTCTTAAAATCCCTTCCTATACAAAAAACCTGACAATTCATATCCGAAAGTACTTCCGCTATAGCCGCACCTATACCGGATGAAGCACCTGTAAGAAGTACTCTTTTTCTTTTTATGCTTTGTCCATTCTCAGACATTGTCGCACCTCCTCAAAAAAACAATATTCCCGAAAGGGATCATGTCCACAGGATTCATGCCCTTAGTCTTTAAGGTCTGAATATCTCCGAATCCACCTTTTTCTCTCTTATAAGCCCGGACATATAATTCTCCATTCCATCCGCAAGTTCCTTCGGATATTGATAAAATCCATCCATTAGTTCAAAGGGGTATTGTGCTATCTCGGAATCAGGCATCATCCTTCGCATATTTTTAAGGAATCCCGAAGATATCCTAAAGCTTCCCACGCTAAAGTCTTTGATCCTGTCTATATCTATGATTTCCGTAATCTCATCAAACATCTTCCCATAAATATCTTTCCAGTCTTTTATAAAGATCATCGGGTCAAAGCAAAGTCTGACAGGAAAATGCTCCATTGCCACTGATGCCGCTTCTGCTCTCATAAGAAGTGAAGGAGTCCCTTTTTCATATTTCGTTATTATCTCCTGTGGAGATATGGTATATGCAAAAATGACTCTCTCACATGATGTAAGTCTGTCCCACAGATCCTTCCTTGCGCATTTGGTTCTTATCTCTATAGTAAGATCTTCTCTGGATGCGGTAAAATCGCACCATTTCTCCACATATCCCGTCAGATCCTCGAAAGCCATAAGATCCGTATCGTAAGATACACAAAGATATACCGGATGCTTTTTCAACAATCCGTCCAGCTCATCAAATATATCCTCAAGATTGACAAATATCGTCGGATTGGCGGAAGGATACATTCCTCTCAGATAGCAATACTCACAATCATAAAGACAGTTCATCACACAGGATGTGTAATAAAAATGCTTATTCCCAAAATCCTGACATACGGGTGAGCCCTCATATATGAGTTTCCCGTGTTTCCTTGCTATTATCAGATTTGGTGATGCTTTTTGTCCGACAAAACTTTGTCTCTGTCTGTTGAACAGATCTTTGTAATGCTTTATCCTGATGATCCCGGCATCACGGAACCGCTCAACCGCCTTAAGATTGCCTACATCGATATCATCTTCTATATAAATATGTTTAAACGGCGCTTCCGCATATCCTTCTTTGCAATTCTCCAAGAACTTTCTTCCCTTCCTTCTTATCTGCCACAGGCAATAAGCCCTCGCGTCCCAGTTCACTTATCATATCATCAAAATCTATCCCTGATATCCGGGAATATCTCACCAGTTCTTCTATCTGTCTCTTCATCGATTCCGAGGCATGTATCTCTTCTGCCAGCTTTTCCGCACGTTCTCTGATCTTCTTATCTCTTTCTGACCTCTCAATATCCCGTTTCTCTTTTTCCGATCCTTCTGCTATCACGTTCCCGATATAAGCTGTGATACTTTTTCCTGCACTGTCCGTGACAGGTCCTCTCACCTTAAGTATATGTATCCTGTGGGGCGGAAGCTTTGCGGCAGCTTTAAGATAAAATTCTGCCACATTTTCATCTCCCGATGATGTCTCCGGCAGGTCACTCTTTAATAACAGATCCGGATAATACCTGTCCAGGATCCTGTTTATCCGGAAGACTCCGCTCTCAGATCCGCCTTCCCCGCCGGTCTCATGATACAGATATATGAAAGAAGACATCTCACCGTCTTCAAAAAACCTTTCTTCCGATGAGATGTCTTCGCCAAAAAGAAGCATTACTTTGCCTGTATTGCCCGTTTCTGTATGCTCTTTTACTGATCTGCCTATTTCTGTATCTTTTGTTATTATTAATATCACTGTTGTAACTCTTTCCCGGAAATCCTGGTAAATACCGGTCCGGCCAGTACCGAAAGCACTATTCCCGCTGTTCCCTGTAACAGATTGAAAGGCACCTCAGCAGCGCTTGCCGCTATTGCAGCAGACAAACCTTCAGCACTTACAGCCCCTTCCGTAATGGCTAATATGATAACATTAAACAAAAGGTATCCTATCACAACTATCGTTTCCGATGCTATTCCGGCGAATATCACTCTTGAAGGAGCATACTTTCCCTCTTTGTATAACTTCTTTAACCCTCTGTAGAGTAAAGATGCTGCAAGCGCCGCAAGGAATTTTATAACAAAAGTTCCCGGTACCCAGATAAAATATCCACCGAGCAGATCCGAAAGAGCCGACCCCAATCCTGCAGCCAGAGCCCCGATAAAAGGAGGCAAACATATTCCCGAAAGAATAACAAAAGTATCTCCTATATGTATATATCCCAGTGTCGGTGTAGGTATCTTTATAACCGATGTTGCCACAAAAGTAAGTGCGGCAAACACAGCCGCCATCACAATTTTCCTGATCTTAGCATCACTCGTCTGATCGATCTTTTTTTCATTTTCACTTGCCATTTTCAATTTCCCCTTTTAGTAAAAATTAAGTATTACGTCTGCCTATTCCATAAATCCAAGTATTACGTGATCGGCAAGGTCAAAACCTTTAGGCGTCAGTATAGCACATCCTTTTTTCAATTCAAGGAGACCCTCGCCCTCATATTTTTTAAAAAGAGAGCCGTATTTTTTAAGCGGATCTACATCAAACTTTTCCGCAAACCCTTTCAGATCAACGCCTTCAGCCAATCTGAGTCCCAGCATAAATGTTTCAAACATCTGATCCTTATCCGAAAGCGTCTCTTTTTCCGCCCCGAAATCCACTGTTTCCGGGCTAATATATTTTTCAAATACAGAGGTATTATTCCATCTTATATCCGATACACACGAAGATGCTCCAAGGCCCAATCCAAGGTAATCTCCTCTGTGCCAATATACCAGATTGTGACCGCACTCATACCCTGTTTTTGCATAATTGGATATCTCATATCTGTGGTACCCATACTGATCAAGTATGCTCTTCGTGATATGATACATCTCTCTCTCATCTTCTTCGGAAGGAAGCGGTGTAACACCCTGCCCCCCTTCACCGTACATTTTCCCGAAGGGCGTCCCATCCTCTATGATAAGTCCGTATGCCGAGATATGTTCAGGTTCCAGTACGGCCACTTTTTTTACGGTATCCTTCCATGCATTAACAGTCTGTCCCGGAAGCCCGCTCATAAGATCTATATTTATATTTTCAAAACCGCTTTGTCTTGCCATGTCATATGATTCAAGAAAGGCGCTGAAAGTATGGATCCTCCCAAGCCGCTTTAATTCATCATCATGTGCAGACTGAAGTCCAAAACTTATCCGGTTGATCCCAATATCTTTATAAACTTTAAATTTTTCGGAATTCACGGTCCCGGGATTAGCTTCAAGAGTTACTTCAGCATCTTCTTTGAATTTCCATGCCGTTTTTAAAGCCATGCAAATATCGGCTATATCCCTTTCACTGACAACGGAAGGAGTTCCTCCGCCGAAAAAAACACTTACGATCTCATATTCAGGTAATATTTCCGCATAATGCTCTATCTCTCTTTTCAGCGCTTTAAAATATTCCTTTTTCCTGTTCTCCCATCCACGATCCGGTGAGCTGCCCACAGCAAATGAAAGAAAGTCACAATAGAGACACTTTCTTATGCAGAAAGGAATATGTATATATATCGCAAGTGGTTTTGATTTCAACACGGACACTCTCACTCATTTACCAAAAGATATTTTTCCAGTTCCGCCGCAGAAGAGGCTATCTTTTCAACCCCGAGGGCCTCGAATTCTCCTTTCGGAGCGAAGCCGTAGGAGACACCGATAAAATCCGTTCCGACTTCACCCGCACCCAGCGTATCGAATTTCCTGTCTCCTATCATGACAACATCACTGCAGGAAGACCAGTCATCTTTACCGAGCAGAGTCAGCGCTTTTTTTATCAGTCCACTCTTCCCGCTGTCTTTTTCCGCTATATCCGCTCCGGAAACCGCTCCAAAATACTTTGCGACGCCAAAATGCTCAAGGATCATATCCGTATATTGTTGAGGCTTGGATGTAGCAACCGCGATCTTTGCCCCTGCTTCCTTAAGTTTATTTAAAAGTTCCGGAATACCTTCGTATACACAGGCTTCCTTCCAGCCGGTCACTCCGTATCTTTCCCGATATAAACGCATCCCTTCTTCGGCCTGTTCCTCATTCATACCGTAAAAATCCCTGAAAGACACGGTTAAAGGCGGACCTATAAAACGTTTTAATCTTTCCTGATCCTGTTCGGTTATCCCCATTTTTTCAAGAGCATATGCAGCGCTTTTGGTGATCCCCTCTTCCGAATTTGTTATCGTTCCGTCCAGATCGAACAAAACATATTTATATCTCAGGCTGTTTTGTGGCATTATCCTTCTCCTTTATCGCATTTTGAGTTATTATACTTTAGGGCTCACAAAAGTATAACACAACACATTCGCAACCCCAAACCGGAGGCAAAAGCGGGTCAAAAGTGAGTTAAAATGTGTTACATTTGTGATTGACAAGAGGCCTTTATTTGCTTAAAATACACCTTGTATGTACATCGGACTGTCCGTGTCCGGCTCCGATAAGCATAAATGATAAAAGACGGGGTCGTCCCGCCATAAAATGATAAACTGAAAACGAGTTGGAGGTAAAGGAACTTGGCTAACATTAAATCCGCTAAGAAGAGAATCTTAGTAACAAAGACAAAAGAAGAGCAGAATAAGAGAATCCGTTCTTCCGTTAAGACAGCTGTAAAGAAAGTTTACGTTGCTATCGACGAGAACAATGCTGATGCTGCTAAGGAAGCTCTCCTCGCTGCAACAAGCGCTATCGATAAGGCTACACGTAAGGGCGTATATCACAAGAACTACGCTGCAAGAAAGGTTTCCCGTTTAAACCTTGCTGTTAACAAGATGAGCCGCTAATAGCAACTCTTTATTTGGATCATTCACCCGCCCGGGAGCCGTCATTCCCGGGCGGGTTTGCATATACAGACATGGAGAAGCTTCGCTATGAGAAAACGCATGCTTATGTATCTCAAATACATAGATCAGATACTGTCGTATGATCTCGATGTTACAACATCATTTTCCGATGATGGTGAATTCGGGGAGCGGTTGGTAAAAGATACCGTCCCTACCAGAAAAGACTACGAGAAGCTGCTTCAATATCATCTGGATCACATCAGCTTTTTCCAGCACGAACGGCTGATACACCTTATGGTTACCATTCTGTTTGCAGTCCTTGCATTTGCTGTATTCTTTGTGATGCTGTTTACGATGATGACACAGGAAGTATGGAATATCGGCCTGTTTGTACTCTTCATTGCATTGATGATATTACTGATCCCATATATCAGACATTACTACTTCCTTGAAAACGGCGTTCAAAAAATGTATAAGCAATATGATGAAATATTAAAAAGGATCCGGCTTTAATCCGGATCCTTCTCATTATAACCGTCTATAATCTTTTCTATCATCAATTTCTTAACATATACATCAAAACTCAGCATACATATGAATGCAAAAGTCTGAAGGAAATCTTCGTCATCCTCATTATCCTTGAATGCGGCCTGAGCCTTCTCATATTTCTCTCTGACATCTTCCTTAAGGCGTTCCTGCTGCTCCATCCCCATTTCGGTGACTTCCTTGTAGATGTCCTCTATGGTGAGATCACCGTTCTTGCCGAAATACTTCTCCGTAAGAGGATTCAGCATGGACTTTATATCGTCCATTGACATGATATTCTTAAAGTAATAAATAAATATCAGTATGAGCATATGCTGTCTGCTGTACTTCTTGCGGACCGGCGGCGGCAGCAGATCATTCTTGGCATAATTGTTTATCATCGTCTTGGTAAGCAATCTGTCCTTATCCTGATGACGTGCTGTATTTTTAAGCCTTTTGTCGATAAATCCCGTTACCTGGTCCATATACAGATCGATATTCGGAATATCATCCGGCGCAACAAATTTGATCCTGTCCAAGCTGGACATAATACTGTTTATAAGATCGTCATAATCGAGAGTCATATCTTTCCACCTGTCACCTTAGATGTGTTATTCAAACACTGACTGTTATTATAATGCATGTGAAGAAAATTTGCCACAAACGAAAAGAGTCGGGTTAAACCCGACTCTCTTGTTAATCGTATCAATGTGTTACTATATATATAATATAGGTACCAAATCCGATTAAAGCTTAACTACATTGCTGGCCTGAGGTCCCTTAGCACCTTCAACGATATCAAACTCTACAGCCTGACCTTCGTTTAATGTCTTATAGCCTTCCTCATTCTGGATAGCTGAGAAATGTACGAATACATCCTTGCCCTCCTGAGTAGAGATGAAACCATAACCCTTCTGTGCGTTGAACCACTTAACTGTACCCTGCATAACTTTTTGTTACCTCCAAAAAAAGTAAATTGCTGCGTCAAAAATGACATTAAAAATATAACATAAACGATTTACATTGTAAAGGAAATCTTGTAAAAAATGTCAAAAATATATGCCTAAAACCGAAAATTTTCGTATATTTATTCAGCAATTTTTTCCAGCACTTTTTTAAAGGACATATTTCCGCCGAATATATCAAGCGATGATCCGATAGTCACGTCCACAAGACCTTTCCCTATACCCTTGAGAAGTTCTATATCATTATAGGAATGAACTCCGCCGGCGTATGTTACCGGTATACTCTCAGAATAGTTTTTATCTAATTTGTATTGTGCCAGTATCTTTACAACATCTTCATCTATTCCGGACTGCCGACCCTCAACATCCACCGCATGAATAAGGTATTCGCAGGAATATTCCTCAAGTTTCTTTAAGAGCGTCTGATCCAAAACAGTATCAGTGAATTTCTGCCATCTGTCCGTGACAATGTAATAAGCATCATCTCTTCGCCTGCAGCTGAGATCCAGGATGATATGTTCCCTGCCTATAGCTCTTCTTAATGCCTCAAGTCTGTCAAAATCGATTATCCCGTCCCGAAAAACATAAGATGTTACTATAACCGCGTAAGCACCCGCATCAAGGAACTCCGCCGCGTTTTCAGCCGTTATGCCGCCGCCAGCGCTTAGTCCCGACTTATATGCACGAAGCGCACTAAGTGCTTCTGCCTTAGTCGCCTCATATTCCGGTGTTCCCGCTTTGTTGAGCAATATTACGTGGCCGCCGAAAAGACCATTGTCTTTGTACAATTCCGCAAAGTGATCGGCACCATACTCCGACACAAAATTCTCGCTGGCAGTAGAATGCTCATTTCCTTCCTTCGCGCCATCTTTTAAGGAACCACCCACGATCTGCTTTACTTTGCCGTTATGTATATCTATACAGGGTCTGAATCTCATGGCATCAGTTTCCCTTCTCGATAAGCACACCATCACGGTATGCAGCCAACAGTTCTTCCAGATCGGTGATATTATCCTTTATCTCACGACCGATATCCGTATCGGCAACAAAATGTCTTCTGCCGTACTGTTCCACAAGGATAGATTCCGATACTATATCCGTCTCGTTTCGGATGGCCGCCTCTCTGGATTCAAAGGGCTCATGTGCGATGAGCCACATTCCGTGTGAATTCGAAATAAGTGTGTATCCGGCTATTCCGGTCTTGCTTTGATAAGCTTTTGCAAAGCCTCCGTCAATGATCAAAAGCTTCCCTCCACACTTAAGCGGCGTATCGCCCTTCTTCACCTCTACAGGAACATGGCCGTTTATGATATGCGCCGAAGAAGGATCCAGTCCGAATTCTTTGATTATGGAATCCACCACTTCATCATTCTCATACAGATCATAATAGCTGTTCTTGATCTCAACGGAAGCTGTTTTGTCAGAGATAAAGTAAGATTCAAATGTTGCCATCTTACGCTTTCCGAATACCGGAGAACCGGGGCCGGCCCAGATGTAATACATTATATCCTGCCCCTTTTTCTTTTCCACCGGATCATCTGTTGAATAATATGCCTTTCTGGCGTAGCTTTCCAATACATCATAAAGCTTTCTGCCCGAATACTCCTGTCCGCAGACATTCACCTTCATAAAGCTTCCGTCCGGATTGAGAGGTACACAGCCATGATATATCAGATTTCCGTTGTGAACTCTGTAAAGACTGCCCTTAGCAAAAAGAAATCTTACATGCTTTTGAAGCTTATCACTGTGCCGAAAAGCATGTCTGAGCTTTGTAACCACAGCCTGTTCTCCCTCAGTGAGTTCATAAGGATTATCCGGATCCACTGTCGGAAGATCGATATCAAGCAGATCATATGTCTTTCCATCTATGGTGACAGTCTTATTCTCATAATCGATCTTGTCTAAAAGCAGTCTGCTCTCCATATGGAAATCGGGATTGCGCATTATCAGCTGTCCTTCGAGTTTCAGCATGATGACAGTGATCGCCTTATGCATCATCATATCGAGATCCAGATCCGTTGTATCATATTCCTTGTTATATCTGATCTTGAATGCTGAACAGTCCACATCTTTATAGGTTTCCATGGCAAATGTCGCCAGCGGTACCAGATTGATACCGTACCCCTCTTCAAGGGTATCAAGACTTCCGTATCTGACCGCAAACCTGATGACACTTGCTATACATGCACTGGAACCGGCTGCCGCGCCCATCCAGACAATGTCATGATTTCCCCACTCGATATCAACCGAATGATAATTCATAAGAGTATCCATTATGATATGGGGACCCGGTCCTCTGTCGAAGATATCTCCAACCAGGTGCAGATGATCCACCACCAGACGCTGGATCAGCTTTGAAAGAGCTATTATGAAATCCTGCGCTCTTCCTATCCGGATTATCGTCGCAATGATCTCATTGTAATAAAGCTCTTTGTCTTCAAGCTCTTCCTTCTCGGTGATCAATTCTTCTATAACATAAGCAAAATCCGCAGGCAGAGCCTTACGGACTTTTGATCTGGTATACTTGCTGGCAACACGCTTGGTTACCTGCACAAGCCTGTGAAGAGTTATCCTGTACCAGTCATCCAGATTATCTTCATCCTCCTGAATAAGTGTCAGCTTTTCCTCGGGATAATAGATAAGGGATGCAAGCATCTTTTTTTCTTTTGAAAGGATGGTATTGCCAAACTCTTCATCTATCTTTCTGCGTATGGCCCCCGATCCGTTACGTATAACATGATTGAACTGCTCATACTCGCCATGAACATCTGATATAAAATGTTCCGTACCTGTTGGCAGATTCAGTATCGACTGAAGATTGATTATCTCAGTCGATGCTGCCGCTATGGTTGGATATTGTTTTGAAAGAAGTTTTAAGATCTTTAACTTTTTATCGTCCATCCGGATTACCCTATCACGTTACTCATGTCATATAATCCCGCAGGCTTTCCCGCAAGATACTTTGCCGCTTCTATAGCGCCCTTCCCGAATACAGATCTGGAATATGCCCTATGGCTGAATGTGATTACTTCATCACCATATGCAAATATCACATCATGATCACCCGGTATATTTCCGGCACGTACTGCAGAAATGCCTATCTCTTTTGCATCTCTTTTCTGTCTTCTGCCGCTCCTGTCAAAAACATATTCATATTGGTTATCCATCTCTTCATTGATGGCATCCGCTAGTGCAAGCGCAGTTCCGGAAGGTGCATCCATCTTCTGATTGTGATGCTTCTCCACGATCTCGATATCGTATCCGATGGGAGCAAAAGTTGCAGCCGCCTCTTTTAAAAGCTTCATCAGCACATTTATTCCCACTGACATATTTGCAGACTTGAGTATGGCGATCTTTTTGGAAGAAGCTTCTTTAACACGCTTAACCTGATCATCAGAAAGTCCTGTTGTGCAAAGTACAACAGGCAGTCTCTTTTCCTCACACTGATCGAGCATTGCATCGACACCTGCTGCCGAAGAAAAATCGATCACTACGTCAGCCTGAACATCACATTCGGATATCGATCCGAATACCGGATAGGAATTCTTTCCTTCATCAAAAATATCTATTCCCGCAACGATCTCTGCATCCGGATCCTGTTTAGCCAGCGCGGATATCACCTGTCCCATTCGTCCGTTGCAGCCGTTCATGATTATCTTTGTCATAACGATCCTCCTTTTACAGAACGCCGAAATTCTTCAGTTCACTCTCAAGCACTGCGGCATGCTCAGGTTCCATCTCCGTAAGAGGTCTGCGAAGAGGGCCGGCAGCCTGTCCCTGCAGAGCCATTGCTTTCTTTACGGGGATAGGGTTAACCTCGCTAAAAAGCGCATTGATGAGCGGAAGCGCATCAAGCTGGATCTTCATGGCGCCGTTAACATCACCGCCAAAGAATTTCTCACACATGTCATGTGTCTGTCTGGGTGCCACATTTGAAAGAACAGAGATAACACCCTTGCCGCCGAGAGACAGAAGAGGAACAACCTGATCGTCATTACCGGAGTAAACATCCACCTCTCCTTTTGCAAGACTCATAAGTTTTGCAAGCTGTGAAAAATTACCCGTAGCATCCTTAACACCTACTATATTCTCATTCTCTTTGCAAAGTGCGACCATAGTCTCGGGAAGGATATTGACCCCGCCCGTACGACCGGGAATGTTGTAAAGGATAAGCGGGATATTGACCGCTTTAGCTATGGCAGTGAAGTGTTCTTTGAGACCTTTCTGGGTAGCTTTGTTGTAATAGGGAGTAACTACAAGCGCAGCATCAACTCCTGCTTTTTCAGCCTCCTGTGTTAAATAAATAGCTGTTCTGGTGCAGTTTGAACCTGTACCTGCGATAACCGGGATCCTGTGGTCAACAACTTTTACACAATATCTGATGACATCAAGATGCTCCTCTTCCGTCATGGTTGCCGCTTCACCTGTTGTACCGCATACGATGATCGCGTCCGTTCCGTTCGCGATCTGATACTCGATGTTTTTAGCGAATCCTTCATAGTCGATGGACTCATCTGCGTTGAACGGTGTTACGATCGCTACTCCTGCTCCTGTAAATACTGACATGATATTAACCTCTGCTTTCTGCGCTTCCAGCGCCTTTGTCGGTAGATCGTTATAAATTTCCATGCTGCATTTTCGGTTCTTTGTCATACAAAAACGCCGACACGGAAATGCCGGCGTAATCGCTCATCATGATCTGTGATAGCGCCCCATCGGATTTCCGATGACAGTGATACGGATATTTTCCGTACCCCCAGGTAAGACAATGCGGTTGTCTCCCTTCGGCGGAAAAACCTTTCTTCTGCCCTCGCCTGCGTCCGCCGCATCAGACAGTCTACTAATCTTTCCCGCAACCTCTACCTTGATTAAATTGTTATCCTTAAATATATCACCCGTCCGACGTAGTGTCAACACGGACAGCTCTGAATCAAACCTTTACTTCGCCTCTTGCGCCAAGGAGTTCTTTTCTGGCATCAAGGACAGGATTAACGAAGTCTCTTAAATATACCTCAACCTGGCGGGGTGAACGGCCCACATAGTCCTCGGGCTTCATCTTTGCAAGAAGTTCCTCCTTTGTCAGGCCGAACATCTCATCTTCAGCAATGAGATCAAGAAGGTCATTATCCAGTCCCTCCTGCTTAACATGCTTTCCGGCTTCCATAGAGAGCTTTCTGATCTCTTCGTGAAGCTCCTGTCTGTCTCCGCCTGCATTTACGCAATCCATCATGATATTTTCCGTAGCCATGAAAGGAAGCTCACTCATCAAATGCTTTGTGATAACCTTATCATTTACTACAAGGCCGTCGACTACATTGAGTACCAGCTCAAGGATACCGTCTGTTGCCAGGAATCCCTCTGCAATGGAGATACGCTTGTTGGCAGAGTCATCAAGAGTTCTCTCAAACCACTGGGTCGCAGATGTGATGGCAGGATTGAGTGCATCGATGATCACATATCTTGAAAGAGATGCGATACGTTCCGATCTCATGGGATTTCTCTTATATGCCATAGCCGAAGAACCGATCTGCTTCTTCTCGAAGGGCTCCTCAACTTCCTTGAGATGCTGAAGGAGTCTGATATCGTTGCTCATCTTATGGGCGCTTGCTGCGATACCGGCAAGGACATTGCAAACTCTGGTATCTACCTTTCTTGAGTATGTCTGGCCGGATACAGGATAGCAGCTCTCAAATCCCATCTTCTTTGCGATCATGGGATCGATCTTATCTATTGTCTCATGATCTCCATGGAAAAGTTCAAGGAAACTTGCCTGTGTTCCGGTGGTTCCTTTTGATCCAAGGAGCTTGAGTGTGCCCTGGAGATATTCAAGATCCTCGAGATCCATCATGAATTCATTGATCCATAAAGTTGCACGCTTACCAACAGTAGTAGGCTGCGCGGGCTGGAAATGCGTAAATGCAAGCGTGGGAAGGTTCTTATACTTGTCGGCAAATTTTGCCAGTTCATCTATGGCGCTTACAAGCTTTCTCCTGATGACCTTGAGAGCTTCCGCCATAACAATGATATCGGTATTATCACCAACGTAGCAGCTTGTTGCACCAAGATGGATGATGCCCTTGGCTTTCGGACACTGAACACCGTAAGCGTACACATGACTCATAACATCATGTCTTACTTCCTTCTCACGCTCTCTTGCAACATCATAATTGATGTCATCCTTATTAGCCTTAAGCTCATCTATCATCTCATCCGTGATAGCTTCAAGTCCGAGTTCTTTCTCGGTTTCTGCAAGTGCGATCCAGAGTCTGCGCCATGTTCTGAATTTCATGTCCTGAGAGAACACGTACTGCATCTCCTTGCTTGCATACCTTTCCGATAAAGGGCTTGAATATGAATCTGTTGCCATGATATTCCTCCTGAAATACTTTTATATATTATTTATCTTTTTCCTTTGTCATCATAGCGTTCAACTATGTCCGCTATCTCCGCCGAATACTGTGGGAAATTCTTTGCAAGATCCTTGATCTTCTTTTGTGCCTTTTCGGCGATCTCTTTATTATATACCAACTGTTCTCTGAGTTGTCCTCTTCTTGCTATCAGAGCATGTCTGACTTCCACCATTTCTCTCTGGTCCAGGAGCGCTTCGGTCTGTCTGATCCATATCTCGGGATCCTTTATTCCGTTAGTTCGAAGAGTATCCGTGAGTCTGTCATAATAATAATTCAGTTCCTGCTTTAGCTCATTGTCTTTTGCTCTGGCAGCGATCTCCGCAGTATAGAGTTCCCATTCCTTTTCCAGATCATCCGACGATTCCGTGCCGTATTTCATGTACAGATACGAGAGTAATTTCGTATTGTTGACGTATCTGATCTTTACGGTATTATGGAGCGCTATCAGGCGGTTGCGTATCTTCTCCAGTCTTTTCAGATCCCGGACGGCATCCGAATGTTTTACGAACAGAGCTGTAAGTGTAACCGCTCCCGCAGCACATATCAGAAGATATCCCCATATCACTTCCAGCTCAAATCCAAACTGAAGTATCATAAGCAGTATTATGCAGCATATCATGGCCGTAGCACAGATAACCGCTATACCTTTTGAGTTAGCCAGAGTGATCTGGGCTTCCCTCATCTGATAACGATAGGAATTCCTCTCCGCATCAAGTCTCCTCAGATCCCGAAGCACCAGATTCCTGTACTTCTCTGCCTCTCTCATCTTTCCGATCCCCGAAGGGATATCATCCTCCAGCCTTTCCAGCTGCTGGATACGCTTCTCCTTCATCTTGCCGCCGTTTAGAAAGATCTGGCGTCTGGCCTTTTCTATCTGTTCTATCTTGCCGGCATCATCAATGATTACAGACTTGATATCATTAGGGAGCTTATCTATGGTATCCATGTCCATGAGAAGCGCCGTTACGGCTTCATACTCATCACGGCTCTGTTCGGATTTATCCGCAGCCTCGGACATCTGCCCCAGAGATTCCAGGATATATACAGTACGGGAATCCGCATCATTAAAGAACCTTTCCGAATGTTCAGGTTCTTCATCCTCCCAGTCTTCCTCTGCATCTTCAGGTTCGCCGTAATACCAGGCTTCCCATTTTTTCTTTAAAGAAGAAAAAAATTTCAATACCTGTTCCTCACTCCGTCATAAAGCTTCTGAACTCATCCTTGATATATTCTTCCCGTCTGGAATTCCCCGACGCAGTATTTATATCAACATTTCCATAAGAAGCAAGAGCCTTTTCAACACGTCCCGCTTCGGTAAATTCATCCGACGACAACTCTCCCGCAAACTTAAGATACTCCATTTCTCCCAGGCTAAGTCTCATGGCTGCAAGGTATGAAAACTGTGCTTCCTTGTCTCCCGACATATCATACGCGAGTCTGAACTGCTCCGCAGCTTCCTTAAAGAAAAACAGCTTTGCATATATCACTCCAAGGTTATAATGCACCTTCGTCATAAGGTTGACATTTTCCGAATTGGAAGGATCTCCAAGCAACTGCTCGCAGGTTTTAAAAGCAAGTGCATAACGTCCGCTCTTTATAAAATAATCCGCACGTATCTCTTCACGCCTGGTGATATCAAAGCTGTGTCCCGCCTTTATAACCGCAGCGGTCTCTTTGATCTCGCTTTCACTTGCATAATGACAATATGAAAGAATCACCTCCGCAAAAGCTTCGGATCTGATGCTTTGTTTCAGCACGAGCTTGAGCTTATTTGCAAGCTCCGGCAGACAGCATTCATCCGTGATCCACTCTATCAGTTCTTTGGTAGCAAAGTCTTCATCGATAAGCTCCGCATTATGACTGATGTAGAAGCAAAGCTCTTCAATGCTGTAAAGTCTGATATATGTATTTTTTACTATGAACGGTGTTCCTGCATACCGTCCCACGCATTGATATATCTTACCCACTTTTTCTCCCGATCAGGCTATTGAAAATTCACTTTCCCATACCAGTCCGGAGGAAGGATATAACTCTCCGAAACCAAGATCCGCAATACATACCCTGACCACTTCCTCTGAAATCATCCTGATTTCCAGATGTATCCTTGTGGTCCGCGGCGGACGTACAGGGCACCCGCTCAGCTGTATCCTGACATTACGTATATTTTTGCCGTTTAACGGTGTGACAACTATCTCAACCGGATCATCATTCTCGAGGATCAGGTCACATTCTTTTCCGCTGTCATACCAGTTCTTTCCGGCATCTAACAGTGCCATGTAGGCATTCTCGCCTTCCCTTACTATATTCATTCCCAGATTGGCTTTAAGCTTATTCTTGCCGAGGAAAACAAATCCCTTTTCTTCATTGGTCGCCTCTATCCGCTCTCTTGCACCGTAACAGGCACCCTTGCTGTAGAGGTTGTTACCCATAAACACACGCGACCGTCTGCAGAGATTCTTTAATGTCTCCGGAAACCACGCCCCGCCGAAGCCTTCGCCCAAAAGATAGACAACAGATACATTACGGTCACCCATCACTGTACCGGTGATATTTCCAAAGGCTTTATCCTTGGCTTCTTTCTTCGTCTCAGCCTGTTTCCCGTCAGTAAATTCCTCCGGAAGAAATTCGGGATGATCCTTTTCTCCGGCTATAACCACCACAGGATATGTACGTATATTTTTAGCCATGAGCATAGTATGCAATCCGCGCGGACGCAGATCACATATGAGCATATCCCCTGTTCTCAGAGACTTATCCTGATGAAGCATATAATGATATGCGCTTTCAGCATGGCTCAGGAAAAACACCTGCTCCCTCTTGATCCTCAAAACATCCACGGCCGCATCCAGGGCCTCAATGGCAGAGGTATCCGGATCATCTACCGTTACCGTAACGGAGATCACGCGCTCTAAGGGTGTCACCTCCGAAAGCCTGGACAGGCATTTCTTAATGAAAAGCGCAAGAAGATCTATAGGATCATAGTCAAGCATTTCCACTTCCACGGGAGCCTTAGCACGGGCTCTCTCAAGCAGTCTGTCTATCAGTACGGCCTTTCCCTCTTCATAAGCCTCATACGCTTCCTCACCGAACAGCCATAAATTCTCTCCATGCTTCTTTGCAAGAAGTGTGGGGATACAAAGCTTCTCCTCCGTTGCGGAGAGGCTCAGTGTTTCCAGTTCACCGTTTAATCCGCCATAGCTTACCTGTGAAAATTCATCTGTAAGATCTATACCGACAACGGTTTTCTCTGTGGATTTTTTTTCAAATGCTCTTCTTAAAACATCTGCCATTTTATTGTCCCTGACCATACGGAACAAACAGTCTGTCCGTTATGGCACACATCTTCTCGTAATCAGCCAAAGCTTTATTAAATGTCTTCTCATCATTCAAAGCTCTGCTTATGGCGATATTATTGATCATGGAGAACCTGCTGCCCGGCATATCCCGGTCTGTTTCCGTAGCCTCAAGGACGCTCGCCTGGGTTAACTTCTCCTGTCTTCCGTTTTCTTCTGTAATGTAATAATTTATCTTCTCACCGTAGAAAATGATAAATGCCTTTATGTAAATACCGCCGTAAACATGCTGCATCTCTTCTTTTCGGTACTCATCCCTGCTGCCCTCTTTGCTTGCGGCATAGTGCAATACGACATGGCTTTCCGGCTTTCCCATATATTCAATGAAACGCTGTCCGGAAAGAACTTTAAACCTCGGTTCATACTTGCCGAATTCCAAAAAGCAGGGCAGGAAGATACCTTCATCCCACATCCGTCCGATGAAATACAATGCAGCATCCTTAAGCTGCGCGTCAAGTCTGTCGGCCTGTTCCTGCAATGATGCATACTTTAAAAATGCAAGGATCGCAAAATGTGTCAGCTCTTCGGAATTCCGGTACAGATAAGCCACTCTTTCAAATACGGCCGTGTCCACATCATCCTTCCTGAACATGTAGTCAAAGGAAAGCCTGGTGATAAAGGCTTTCTCAAGTGATGTATCTGTCGTTCCCTTGATATACTGGAGAAAGATATCATTTTTCTCCTTCATGTCCATGCCCGTATAGAGTATCTGTAGGATCATCTTCCCCATCAATCCCTGAACATTCATCCCAAATGAATCCGCCGCACGCCACAGATCCTTGAGTTCCCTCAAAGTTCCGTTGGCATAACGCAAAAGATAATCCAGTGTTTCCTCATCATACTTGCCTTCTCTGATTATCCAGCTGCACAGATCAAGCAGCTTTTGATCATATGCATAATCATTATGAACTAAAAGTCTGTCACAGAGTCTTAAAAGTATCTTGTAATCGATCCCTTCGGTCCCGCAGCCGCATACCCATGAAAAGGCCTCATCATACATGCCTCTGGCCACCATGATCCTTAAGCATATCTCTCTTTCCTGAGGCGTCAGATTAACAGGCTCGAAGCGCTCCATCAATGCATCCAGAGGCGCTATTATATCCGAATCGAAATAATATTCCGCAAGTCCCAGCATGATACGTCTGGAATAATCCGGCGTTACCACATCCTGAGCCGAAAGCCATGAAAGCAGCGATTCATTTTCAGCAGCGATCTTAACCTGATCGTCCCCCAGTTCCGAAGAATACAAAACGCATCCCAGCTCCGGGATCTCAACCTTATCCAGATATTCCGGTTTAAATCTGGCATTTAAGATCTTCTTTCTCTCAATAAATCCTTCAGCCACATATCTGCAGCCCTCTGAATCTTCAAGCCAAACCGTCACATTGCTTCCGAATACCGGGATCAGTGCCTCCCCCATAAAAAGAGGATAAATGAATTCTTCCTTGAGATGGTCATAAACAAGCACCACGCTCTCGGTATCGGGTCTGGTAACGATAAAGCGCTCCGTAAAAAGCAGCTCCGTATATGCTGCGGCAAATTCATCGCCCATCTCATAGGGCTTTAAAAGTTTGCCGTAAAGATATGCGAGATTCTCATCCAGAGCCCGGTTCTTCAACTGTTCTTCCGCAAACTCTTTGATAGCAGGCTCGAACTGTTCATATACATCATCATATTCATCCTTGTGTCTGCAGACATTTGCATAAAGATATGCACTTGTCGGAGTATCAAGTCCGGAACGATATGCAAAATACATAAGGACTATCCTGGGAAGCCGTATGTCCTCGCTTCGATCGGCAGACATCATGTAATACTCATACAGTCTTGCCATTCTGATCTCTTCTTCTACAGCCGCAGAATACCATTTAAAGAACTGCGTCCCTATGCAATTGCCTCTCATTAAATGTGTGACTATGGAAGTAAGGATCTCTCTGCTCGCTCCCAGATCATAACATTCGGTCAGCATCGCAAAGAGCTGATCGTTAAAGATATGCACGTCATCACAAAGAAATGCAAATCTCTCTCTTACGGCGGATGTGGTTATATTCCAACGGAGAGCAAAACGCATTAATGTAAGCTCGTAATCACCAAGCTCATTCATACGTTTCGGATCTTTGATAAGTATATGTACGCCCTCAAGTAAGAGCAGGGGGCTTCTGCATCCCATATCAAACTGCTCTCTGATAAGTTCGTCACGCTTTCTTTCACTTTCTCTGTACTCATCACGCATAAAGAGACAGATCCATGCCAGTCTCCAGTTATCACTGTTGCGCTTGAAAAGATTTTTTACCTCATCCGAAAGAGCCTCTTCCAATATCGGATCGGTAGCATACAGGCTCTTAAGATACAGGAAATAAGCCCTTATCTCCGGCAAAATATCTTCTCTCTCCATCATGAAACTCATTGTCTCAATGAGTCTTCCCGCCTCTTCATTTCTTTTTTCAAGGATCAAAACATGAAGCTGATAGAGTCTCAGATCTTCTCTCTCGGGATCGTCTTTCAGGCCGTCGGAAATAAGCGGAGTACACTGTCTGCAAAAATCCGCACGACTTACTCTGCCTGTCCGGTATTCCATATACAGTTCCGTAAGTTTAACCGCAAGCCTGCGATCCGACTCATCGGGTTTTGATCTGTAAGCATTTACTATAACGGGTATTTCAATATATCCGCCTTCCCAGGAGAAAAAGAGCCTTCCCTCATTCTTTCCTCTGTGAAGCATCTCTCTCTCGATGGTATAACCGACTTTCAGCTCACCATCAACAAGATCAGCCGCAGTAAGCCTGTCGGTATCGACAGTAAGGAAGTCTCCTTCTGCCATAACCTTAACCGATACATATCCCCAGCCACTCATCCTGAGGACTATCTCACGCAGCTCGTCCGCCTCCGGGAGATCTGTCTCCACCTTGTCCACATCAACGCTGTAGGATGGAGCGGTCTTTTTCCTGGCAACCTGAAGAAACTGCTCCATATTCTGTTCGCTCCCTCTGTATGCGGAAAGCGCCCTGTATGCAGTCATAAACTGTGCATCAGTATCTTCAAGTATATTTACGAATGAATGTGAATAAAATAATGATACCGCTTCATTCCACTCTTCCTTTGCCAGATTGGCGAAATGAAACAGGTTGCGGATCTCACCCATGGAACTCATGGGCATCTCGCTTTGAACCGTGATCTCAAAGGGAAGCTCATACTCTCCCCTGTTGGAAATGATACTTATGAATCCCGTTCTCTTATCTCCGGGCTTTAATCCATAGGACGAGACCTTATACGGGATTTCCGTACTGGAGCCTTCAAAAGAATCCGCATCGCACTCAAATCTCAGATCCGAGACATATATCCTGCCTTCGGCCTGTGAGTCGCCCAATATGTAAAAAGCACCATACTGTTCGCGCCCCGCCTGCATCTCACAACGGATAACGTCGCACGAAAAAGAAAGAGGCTTAACCTCTTTTCCGAAGTCATATTCCTCATCAAGTATTCTTTCGACAGTCTCTTTCATACCGTACAGATTATAGCATATCCGAGGAACAATTTATATATCAGCAGTTAAAAGCGCACATTTATTGCATTGCAAAATATGCAGTTTTAACGATTGTCCGTACAATTCACGGATGATAAAATGAAAGTGTATATATGGGTCACGGGCAAGGATGCCTGTTCAGATTTCAAAGGAGTGATGAATATGCCGATAAATGTTTCAGGTTCTTCCAACATATCAACACTGTTTTCATCCTTAAACAATACAGATAACAAGTCATCAGCCAACGATGTCTCTGCCTTTTTCGGATCTGCCGGCAATAATAACGGAGTCCCTTCCGTCGGTTTTGATCTCAGTACTTACAGTGCTCTGAAAAACGGCACCTATCGTAAAGTGATGAATAAATACTTCAATACAAAGCCCCAGGCAACTGAAGAGGATATTAAAAAAGCAACCGCTAAAATTGAGCGTACCGCAGATGCTGCAGGTGACGTGGTAGGTTCATTCAATAAACTTTCGGACCTTTCTCTTGCGGAAACGGATCGCGAAAAAAATGTAGATAAGATCGAAGATTTTATAAAGAAATATAACAGCCTCGTTGAACATGGCGAAGATTCTATCTATGATAATGTCGCCCAGAAAACAAAGTGGATGGAGAATATCACCGACGAAAGTTCAAATCTCCTCGCTTCCGCAGGTATATCAGCAGGTTCGGACGGAAAGCTTACATTGGATAAGGATAAATTCATGAAAGCCGACGAAGATACATTAAACGATCTGTTCAAGGGATCTTCATCCTGGGCCGGCAAAGTAGAATACAAAGCCGAACAGATCTACTCTCTCGCACTTACCGGCGACACTTCCGCAAATTCATATACCAATGCTGCCACCTACGGAAAAGTCCGTGGATCTTCCTATAATACAACCGTTTAAGCAATAGTTCATTGCAAAAACAAACTGATGATCATAAAAAAACCTTCCGCCGCAGCGGAAGGTTTTTTTATCTGTTTAATCTCTGTCACTTATCCAATGATAGCATTGGCAATAGCAGCCATATCTTCAAGTGTAAGATTCTCTGAATCTTCAAAGCTGTCAAGAGAGATCTGTAAGAATGTATCCTCATCCCAGTCATCATCATGGTAAGGAATAAGAATAGCCTTGTATGTTGAATCTGTCTTGTCTCCGTCACTCCATACATATGTGTAGCTTGCATCTACAACATAAACAGGCTGTCCGTTTACAGAAAGTCCGTCTACTGTATCATAGTCACATACAAAATTCTCATAACTATCGCTGATATCATCACTGCCTGTAAGGATAAACTGCTCAATAGCATAGTCACAGTAATCCTGTACATAGTAGAAATTCGAGTCATCATCATAGAAGTATGCGCTGTAACCATCGGACATACTCTCATCAACTGCATAATCTCCGTAAGGCAGAACAGTAATAAAATCATTACTATCATTATACGGGAATGTATATGAACCGTCCGAATTTAATCCATTGTAGCTTGAAAGATCATCGGGATCAGCGGGTTCATCTATAACAGGCACATCAGGATCAGCGGGTTCATCAGGTTCTTCAGGTTCGTCGGGTGTGTCGGGCATGGGAACATCACCGCCAATATCTACACCTCCGAATCCGCTTTCCTCAGCCTCATCCTTAACATCATCGGGGATCTCAACTTCTGTATTGTTGATATCTTTTGAAGTCATGCTGAATGAAAATGCAGTGAATTCAAAATCTGCAGGGTCAAAAGGCATGTCGTCGATATCTGTACCGCTCATCTCAAACGCCTCGGATACAAGAGCCCCAAGGTCAGTCTCTGAAGCGTCAACATCGCAACGTACACACTGTCCTGTCTTCTTGGAAGCATACATTGTGATATCAAGCTTTACATACTCCATAAGGTCATAAAGATCATCTCTGCTCATGTCAGCTTCTTCAAGCATATCATCAATAGACTCATCGGATTCTTCATTAACAGCATCAAATACGATATCGTAAACCTCAGAGAACTTATCACCGGTTGTATTGAGCTTCAGAACATAGCACTTCTCACCATCAACATCTTCAAGCTTCTTCTGAAGTTCAGCCTCGCTGAGTACCTTCTTGTATGCATTGATGAGTTCTTCCTGAGTTTCCTCATCTAATGACTCCTCAACTTCCTGAGTTGTCATACTCCATGTATCACCATCATCCGTGCTTAAGTATATGGTGCTCTCGTCTTCTGTACTCTCACCATAGATTTCAGCAGAAACAGAAGTATCATCTAAGAATGAAGCGAACATCTCGGGAACCGTAAGCTTTGCATCCATTATCATGTGGAGTGTCGTATCGTCACCATCTTTAGCGAATTCGTACTCTCCATCACCGTTGACGCCAAATTCCATTGACATGCCTTCGCTGTTAAGCTTAACACCCAGATCATAAGTCATCTCATTAGCGGATGACTCAATCTTCTCGTCGAACATCTTATCAACGATAGACTCCGTTGTTGCTCCGCATCCGCCGAGAACTGCAGCTGACGCACCTGCTGCCAGAACAAGAGCAAATGCTCTGCCTGACTTCGTAGAACAATTTCTTTTCATTTATTCCTCCCTTTTCCGGCCCTCATATTATCTTCACATGGAGTCGCAATCTGTTTGCGCTGCACTTTCTACCGGTTGAAAACGCATACTACTTCCATGTAAAACAATAAATATGATGTCACAACAGATTCGAAAAGTCAATCAACAACTGTCAATTCAGCATTTGGCTAATGTTTTTTAGCGGAAACTTCTATTTTTAGTCAATTTTTACCAAATACATTCATCTGCTCAAGAACATATTGTTTTTGTGATCTCACAGCGAGATGTTCACCGTCAGTTCTTTCAGGAACAAAAAAACTCCCGTCCGAACTACAGACGGGAGTAAAAATCAGCCCGGATAAAAACCCTTTTATGCAAGCATGCTCAAAAGTTTATTGGATCTTGCCACGAACTTTGTCATTGCTTCCGGATCAAGAGGCTCATTCTGGATCCTTGCCAGATCGTAAAGCTGTTCAAAAAGAAGATCCGCATTCTCACTTTCCTTGTCCTCAAGTATCTTTTGAACAAGCTTGTTGTTTGTATTAAGGATAAGAGTCTGTCCCTGCTTGGGCATGCTTCCCATATCAAGGCCGCGTGTAGCATACATCTTCATCATATCCTGCATACGCCTTGCCTCTTCGGAAATCGTAAGCATTGATGATATATCCTTATTCTTAAGCTTTTCGGCTTTAACTGTGATATTGTCCTTCTTGATCACTTTCTTGAAGATCTTCTCAAGGATCTTGGTCTGTTCTCCAAGTTCCTCTTCCACCTTCTTACTGTTCTTTGCCTTCAGGTCATCGGTAAGCTCCGAATCTATACGTAAGAAATGAATACCCTCATTCTTGGTCTCAAGCTGCTGTAAGAAAGGCTGATCGATAGTATCTTTAAGGACCACAGCCACCTTTCCGGCTTTACGGAACATATTGATGTACTGACTCTGCTGTTGCTCATCCGTTACATAATAAATCTTCTTGTCTTTCTTCTCTTCTTCGGCTTCCGAACCCTTATCCTCAGCCTCATCCTTATCAACCACTTCAGCTTCAACCTTATTGCCGTCCGCATCGGTAGCTGTCTCTGTTCCTTCCTCATCATCACCTGTATCTATAGGCTTAACTTCAAGGCATTCAGGGAGTGACATATACTTTCCGTCAATATCCTTAAAGAGGATATAGTCCGTCATCTTCTCACAGAATTTATCATCCTTAAGGCATCCGTATTTGATGAAGGGGCTGATATCATCCCAGTACCTGTTGTACTCATCACGTTCTGTCTTGCACATTCCTGCAAGCTTATCGGCAACCTTCTTGGAGATATAATCGGAGATCTTCTTAACAAATCCGTCATTCTGCAGTGCGGATCTCGAAACATTAAGAGGCAGATCCGGACAATCGATAACACCCTTAAGGAGCATCAGATACTCGGGGATGACCTCCTTGATATTATCCGCGATGAACACCTGATTGTTGTAAAGCTTGATCACGCCTTCGATGGATTCAAACTCCATATTGATCTTGGGGAAGTAAAGGATACCCTTTAAGTTAAAAGGATAATCCATATTCAGATGTATCCAGAAAAGCGGTTCCTTATAATCATGGAATACCTTACGGTAGAATTCCAGATATTCATCCTTCGTGCATTCATTGGGATGCTTTGCCCAAAGAGGCGTCGTATCATTAAGGGCAACAGGACGCTTCTTTATCTTGAGCTTATCCTCTGACTTCTCTTTGCTTGTATCTTCCTTACCGTCCTTATCCTTTGGATATTCTCCGGGGATCTCCTCGAGAACAACATCAGTATCGAGCTTCTCGGATACTTTTATGGTCTCCGTAAGCTCCTCGCCCTCTTTTGAGATAAATATCTCATAAGGCATAAAAGAGCAATATTTGCGAAGCACATCTTCCGCTTCATATTTATTGCAGTATTTCTCACAATCGGAAGCAACATGAAGTATGATCTCGGTACCGATCTCGGTCCTTGTGCCATCCTCCATCTCATAGTCCGTTCCGCCGTCGCAGGTCCAGTGAACCGCTTTTGCGCCTTCCTTATAGGAAAGAGTATTTATCTCCACCTGATCAGCGATCATGAATGCAGAATAGAATCCGAGACCAAAGTGACCGATTATCTGATCTTCGTTAGCCTTGTCCTTGTATTTTTCGATGAAATCCGTAGCTCCCGAAAAAGCGATCTGGTTGATGTACTCAGATACCTCTTCTTCAGTCATTCCGAGACCGTTATCTATTACTTTAATGGTCTTATTTTCAGGACTTACAATGACCTCGATCTTCCCCTTATAGCCTTCCGGGAGAGAATACTCGCCCATCATGTCCAGCTTCCTTAACTTGGTGATAGCATCCGAGCCGTTGCTCACAAGTTCTCTGAAGAAAATATCCTGATCCGAATACATCCACTTCTTGATGATAGGGAATATATTCTCACTGCTGATTGATAAACTGCCCTTGTTTGCCATTTGTACACACGTCCTTTCTAAAACTGATAAAACGGGAGCTGATCCGTGTATTCATTCAAAAATACACCCGGACACCATGCCTTCCCGTGAATAAATTCAGTTTAAATCGCTAAAATGGAAATGTCAATAGAAAATTAGCACTCATTTTTGATGAGTGCTAACAGATTTATTGAGATACCAGAAATGTCGTCTCATAAACATCGAAGAAATCGGATGTGTCCACTTCACCGCCTCCGACAAAATCTATACTGTCCAGGAGTTCCTGATTAAGATAGCATCTTTTGCCCTGTCTGAAGGTGTCATATGCCTCATTGAATACCACATCCTTCTTCTCCTGAAGAAGTTCACTCCTGCGTTTGTCCGTTTCTATCCTGTCCTTAGTATTGATGCAGCGGAAAATATAATAATAACCGTCGGATGCCGCTACCACATCACTGACTTCATTTTCACCAAGATCAAAGCACACTGTCTCAATGCTTTCATCCCTTTCTCCTCTGCAGAAAGTGTCTATGGCTTCATAGCCGTTGTTCTCCGCCATCATAAGTTCATCGAAGCCGGTTCCCTCGTTTATCTGATCAAGCATCGCTTCCGCTTTTGATCTGCTGTCGGTCTTTATATATTCGACAACAATGGTTCTGGCCGCATCATCGCTTATCTCCGACTCCTTCACACCTTCAGTCAGATGAGCATATACATCTTCCGCTATGGCATAATCGAGATACATCCCCCTGATGTCATCCACCGTGATATCATCAAAAGCTTCTATCTCTTCGGGGGAAAGGGAGCTGAAATAATTCTGTGCAGCCTTATCCGCAAGCTGCTCTTCATTTTTAGTGGCTGTGATCCCTCTTTCACCCGCCATCAGGTTCATCATCTTGATCTTCGCAAGTCTCGCAAGAGCCGTGCGTTTTACGCAATCCTTAAGTGAACCCTCTCCCGTCTGTGTCTGCCAGATCTCTTCACCATAGGCAATCTCATACTGATTCTGCATATTGGTGAGATAAACCAGATATTCTCTTTTATAACAGGATATGCCTTCAAGCCAGAAAAGCTCCCCCGGCTCAAATCCCGTAGTGAGTATTATCCTCTCCTCACCGCAGGCAGCAAGCACAAACATGCAGCACAGCGAACATGCCGCTATGGTCATCAAGCTCCTTATCCGTTTTACGATACTGCTTCTTTTCATAATATAAATTATTCTTAAAACGATTATTTACGCTTCCTGTTTAAAATCCGCATCCGGAGATGAAAGCTTTATGTACTCTCCCGCTTTCAGATCACCCGGAAGGGTAAGACTTCCCATCCTGATCCTTTTTAAATGAACGACTTCATTGCCGACAGCAGCAAACATCCGCTTAACCTGATGGTATTTTCCTTCGGTTATGGTCACATGGGCAAGATCAGGCTCCGTACCTGATATCACAAGTTTCGCGGATTTTGATCTGAAGGCATCATTCCCTTTATCGGATTCGGGGATATCTATCCCTTCGGCAAAATGCTGCACCAGTGCTTCCCCATTCCCTGTAAAGGGAACTCTCACCCGCACCTCGTATTCCTTCTCCACATGCTTGTCCGGGGCCAGCAATCTGTGCGCAAGCGCCCCGTCATTGGTAAGCAATATCAGACCTTCCGTATCCAGATCCAGTCTGCCTACCGGTGAAATATCATCTCTTATCCCGTATCCACGGCATATATCGGTCACGGTTTCGTGAATAGGATCCGTTACCGCACTGACTACCCCCTGCGGTTTATTAAGCAGGATATATTGGAATTCTTCATATCTGATGCAGACGGCATTTTCTCTTTCTGCCCGTATCACCAGCTCCGTATCCTCCGGTATCTTTGCCGCAGGATCCTTGCAGCACTTCTCTCCGTCCGGAGTAAGCATATACACCTTTCCGGAACGGATCATCTTTTTTAATTCCGTTCTGGTACCGCATCCCATATCCGAAAGATATTTATCTATTCTGATCATAGTAAGATATTATAGCATACGACATTGGAATAAAAAACGGCGGCCGCCTTCAACAAGCGGCCGCCGCATGAGAAAAGGAGAAACATCAACCGTGTTTCCTGAGCTCTTCACTGTCACTCACGTTCAGATCCTGTCCCAAAAGGGTAAAGGGGATTATATTATTATCGTTTCCTGCACGATCGCCTTTGGTATCATATTCTTCGCCATCGAACAATCCGTCATGAGATGACATTATCACAACAAGCACCATCCATATTATACAAGCGATAAGAACTTTCATACGAACACCTCCGTTTTTCCTGCCTTCTTAATACAACAACGCAGGATCATGAGATATTATTGCAAAAAATAAAAATTATTTTTTTACCGCCTCTAAACCGTCTCCGTTCACATCGATAAGTATCCTGTCACCCTGTGATACATTATCCGCAAGAATAAGCTTTGCCGAAAGAGTTTCAACGGTCTTTTGAATATATCTCTTAAGAGGACGTGCACCGTATATCGGATCATAGCCGTTTTCAACGATGTAGGTTTCTGCAGCGGGTGTAAGCTCAACGGAAATCTCTCTGTCTGCCAGGCGCTCATTGAGGGATTTCATGATCAATCCGACTATGCCTTCTATGTTATCCCTGTTCAAAGGCTTGAACATTATTATCTCATCAAGTCTGTTCAGGAATTCGGGTCTGAAATGAGCCTTTAACTGATCCTCTGCCGCATCCTGAGCCTCCTCCGTTATATTTCCGTCATCATCGATACCGGAAAGAAGTGTCTGTGCACCGATATTTGATGTCATTATTATAATGGTATTCTTAAAATCAACAGTTCTTCCCTGGGAATCCGTTATACGGCCGTCATCCAGTACCTGAAGCAGTATATTGAATACATCGGGATGAGCCTTTTCTATCTCATCAAAGAGCACGACAGAATACGGCTTTCTGCGCACGGCTTCGGTAAGCTGGCCGCCCTCATCATATCCAACATATCCCGGAGGCGCTCCCACCAGCCTGGACACAGAGTGCTTCTCCATATATTCACTCATATCTATACGGACCATATTCTTCTCATCATCAAAAAGAACATCCGCAAGGGTCTTGGCAAGCTCCGTCTTTCCCACACCGGTAGGTCCGAGGAAAAGGAAAGAACCTATGGGCTTTCCCGGATCCTTTATGCCCGCTTTTGACCTGATTATTGCTTCCGAAACTTTGCGGACCGCATCATCCTGACCGATCACCCTCTTATGGAGCTGTTCATCAAGATGCAGGGTCTTACTCCTTTCAGATTCATTGAGCTTGCTTACAGGTATACCTGTCCATCTGGAAATGATGCGTCCGATCTCATCTTCGGAGACATTCTCGTGGACAAGGCGCGCTTCTCTCTTGCCCGCCAGCTCCTCTTCCTGCTCCAGTTCTTTCTTAAGAGTAGGGAGGGTTCCGTAAGAAAGTTCCGCAGCCTTTTCCAGATCCCCTTCTCTTTGAGCGATCTGTATATCATTATTAACGGATTCTATCTGTTCTCTTATCTTTGAGAGCTTATCAACTGCACTCTTTTCATTTTCCCATTGCGCCTTTCTCACCGCAAAGGACTCCTTTGCCTCGGCAAGTTCTCTGGAGAGATCTTCGAGACGTTCTTTACTTAAGTTGTCATCTTCTTTTTTAAGAGCAGCAACCTCAATCTCCATCTGGATGATCCTGCGCTGTTCCTCATCAAGCTCGGTAGGCAAAGTATCAAGCTCAGTCTTGATCATGGCACAGGCTTCATCTACAAGGTCGATAGCCTTGTCGGGAAGGAATCTGTCTGTGATATACCTGTCAGAAAGAGTTGCCGCCGCAACCAGCGCATTATCCATTATCCTGACACCATGATAGACTTCATATCTTTCCTTAAGTCCTCTGAGTATCGATATGGTATCCTCCACTGTAGGTTCATCAACCAAAACCGGTTGAAAACGTCTCTCGAGAGCGGGATCCTTTTCTATATATTTCCTGTATTCATCAAGAGTCGTAGCACCGATACAGTGAAGCTCGCCTCTTGCGAGCATTGGCTTTAACATATTTCCAGCATCCATTGCGCCATCGGTCTTGCCTGCACCTACTATGGTATGCAGCTCATCTATAAAGAGGATTATCTGCCCTTCGGATTTCTTTACCTCCTCCAAAACAGCTTTTAATCTCTCCTCAAACTCACCTCTGTATTTTGCTCCCGCAACAAGTGCTCCCATATCCAGAGAAAAGAGCTTCTTATCCTTAAGGCCGCCGGGAACATCCCCCTGAACTATTCTCTGGGCCAGTCCCTCAACCACTGCGGTCTTGCCCACTCCCGGTTCACCTATGAGAACAGGATTGTTCTTGGTCTTTCTGGAAAGGATACGTATCACGTTCCTGATCTCCGCATCTCTGCCGATAACCGGATCCAGTTTCTGATTCCTTGCTTTTTCCACCAGATCCTGTCCATACTTTTCAAGCGTGTCATAGGTAGCTTCAGGATTATCGCTGGTCACTCTCTGGTTTCCTCTTACAGTTGCAAGCACACCCAGAAATCGGTCTCTGGTGATTCCATACTCCGTAAATATGGCTTTTATCTCTTTATTGGGATGCTTTATCATAGCGAGAAAAAGATGCTCCACGGAAACATAGTCATCGCCCATGGCCTTTGCTTCATCTTCCGCGCCGTTTAAAGCCATATTCAGATCGCGTCCGAAAAATACCTGTCCGCCCTGAACTTTGACTCTCTTTTCCAGTCCCTGCTTAACCCTGTCGACGAAGTGTTCCTTATTGATCTCCATCTTCTCGATAAGCTTCAGTATCAGACTGTCACCAAGCTCCAAAAGAGCATATAAAAGGTGCTCTTCCTCTATCTCCTGATTGCCATACTCATATGCGAGCTTTTCCGTATTCTGAAGTGCCATTACGGAATTCTGTGTGAATTTTTGTATATTCATAACGCCTCCCCTGCAGCATTTATGCAGCTGCCGCAATGCTAAAGGATCATTTATGTTCTAATCTCTATATCACACTTTAGTACGAATTGTTAGCACTGTCAAGAGGTGAGTGCTAAAGTGTTTGAAGTCATAAAAATACCCCCTATGCCGTTTATGCGGTATAGAGGGTATTTTTCATCCACACAGGATATCGGATCCTGTATCGCTGAAACTAATTCAATTTAAAATTCTTCAGATCATCGCTGATGATAGCGGAATAACCGTTAAGTTTTTCGGAAACACTTGCAAGGTTTTCGGTTTCCTCTGAGATCTTTTCGCTGTCTCTTACAATAGTACCTGACAGTTCAAGGATCTGATTAACCGTTGCAGCCTGCTCTTCCGTAATTCCGTGATCATCACTATAATAATAAAGACGGATATCATTATCCTGCTGAGCAGCAGTTTTTTCAGTGATTCTCTTTAAGCCTTCATTTCATGTAACCTCTGTGTCAGTAAGAATAAAAACCCTCTTTTTCCACATCATACCGATCCGGACCGACCTCCACAGGGTCTGGCGGTAAAGACCTGAATACCGGTAAGCCTTGATCATATATTTATTTCATCAGCATCTCGAATTTTTCTTTATCATGGAGCTTTCCTACTACTTCGGAAATCTCGTTTACAAGCTTTTCGATACGCTCATTTACTACCGAACTATTGTCCGAAAGCTTTCCTACTTCACTGGCAACTATAGAGAAACCTCTTCCGTGCTCACCCGCACGAGCCGCCTCTATATTGGCATTGAGAGATAAGATCTTCTGACTGTTCTGGATCTTTTTAAGTTCTTTGGTGGAATTCATGATATCGGTCACTATTGCGGAAGTCCTTTCAACGCCATCCTTTAAACCGACCACGATATCTCTTACATATGTGCGTTCAAATTCCGCATTGATAAATTCATTCAAGACCTGACCCAGCAGATTTGCCGCCGCATTGATAGATTCTTCAGTCTTAACGTTTACCTTATTGAGAGCAGAAATATAAGTCTCTTCATCAACACCGATCTCTCTCGCCACCTTACGGAAAGCAGCTTCATCGGGTTGCTCGGGGAGTACCTGTCCTCCTATTACGGCTCCCAGCTTCTCACCCTTCACGATCAGATCTATACTGAAATCGATGAGTCCGGCGTGACAACTGTAAACGCCGTGTCCTTCCTGATCACACTTGACGCATCTCTTTAAGCCTTCTTTGCTTCCACGTGTGTATTTGATACAAAAGTCCGTGAAATTGTAGCACTTGGAGATATACTCCCCATCGGCATCGACCGCCACGGTAGCAAGCCCTGTAGCAGTAGCCCAATTGCTCATGATCGCTTCAAACTGATCCATGTTGACAAATTCTTTGATATGCATATCGTACCCCCTGCCCCTTTCATTTGCTGTGTAAAACACCACAAGTGACCTCTTGCATCTATTTTATCAAAAACAAAGCGATTTTTCTCTAAGTTTTCTGTTAAGATCCCTGTCTTTTTTTATACCTCAGAGTCTTTAACCGTAAGATTTTTCACCCACAGATATTTCTTATAATGCCTGTAAACCACGGGAAGCTTAACGATCTCGTCGAGATTAAGGATAAAAAATACCCAAAGAACCGGAAGCTTTATGACAAAAGCCGCCAAAGCCCCCACCGGAACGATAAATGCCCACATGGTAACGGTATCGCAGATGAATCCGAAACGCGTATCTCCTCCCGCGCAGAAGATCCCAGAAATGACTACGCTGTTCATTGATCTGCCCACCATGTAATAGATACACATCAAAAGCATGATCTGAAGGTAATGTGCTGCCTCTGGAGTGATATTTACGAGCCTTACTATGACAGGTGAAGCTAAAGCTATCAGAACACCTGCGATCATACCGCTGTACAATGCCAGACGACAGAGCCTTGATCCGTACTGCTTCGCTCTCCCGGATTCTCCGGCTCCAAGTTCATTGCCCACAAGTATGGCTCCGCCTGATGAAAGAGCGAAACAAAAGCAGGATATCAGATCCTTTACTACCGCAACTATGGAATTTGCCGCCACAGCATCAGATCCCAGATGTCCCATGATCACACTTATCATGGTAAAACCTATACCCCAGCTTAACTGATTCGCCAATACCGGTGATGTATATTTAATATAATCTCTGCGCAGATCTTCCGATACTTTAAGAAAGTATCTCAGTCTGAAATGAACACGGTCAGCCTTACGTTGAACTATCACCGAACCGACAAGTGATACCGCATATGATATAGTGGTGGCAAGCGCTGCTCCTGCGGGTCCCATCTTCGGAGCACCCAACAGTCCGTAAATGAAAACAGCATTTAATCCGATATTGATGAATACTGTTGCAGAGCTTAACACCGTTACAGGTTTAATAAGATCCGTATTCTTCATAACAGTCTCAACAACCATCATCACCCCCGTTAACAGGTAGGAAAAGCCTGCTATCCTGAGGTAGCCCGCGCCATATTCTATGATAGCTTCTTCCGATGTAAACAGATGCATCACCCATGCGGGAGCCAAAAAAGTCACCCCGAAAAAGACAGCTGCTATCGGAAGTGTAAGACGTATACAGTAAGCATAGAGTTCCTCTATCGAATCTATGTCGCCCTTTCCCCAGAATTGTGCAGCAAACATGCTGGTACCCGAAGTGATGGCAAAATTAAACAGCTGCAATACGAATGCTACCTGCGTCGCCAATGATACTGCCGACATGGCATCCTGATCCAGCGATACCAGCATTACCGCATCGGCAACGGGAACCAGACAAAGAAGAAAGAACTGAACCGTAAGAGGGATCACAAGCTTTATCAGTTTTGCACGAAAATTATCCTTTACCATTTCCACTCTTCAAAAAGCCTCTTTCTTTCCCCGTCGGATGCATGCCTCCTGCCCCACTCATTAACGGCAGCAATGGCTATAAGAACAACACCTGCGATCAGGAGATAGAGCATCCATGCAATGCTTGCCCAGAAAGTAGTGGACAGATAAACAGCGATCATAAGTATAGCTGCAAGTCCCAGAATAAACCATTTTTTTGATTTCACTATGAAGGCATATATGAATATACCGAATGATGCCAGTCCCGTCACCAGAAGATCCGTGATATATCCGGTTTCTGCTGCGGAAAATCCCTCTACAACAAGGGTCAGTGCAACTGTTATAAACCATACAAGCCGCATGACCTCTTCTGACCATGGCTTAACCATGTATCTTACGGAAAGAACCAATACAAGAACTATACATATATAGAATTCGGTAAGCATCGTCTCCGGATAATCTATGATAGATGTAGTTGATGCCAGAGAAAGTGCCACAAAGCAAAGTCCCACCGTCATAAATATCTTATCTTTGTTTGCGGTTCTTCCAATGAGATTGAAGAACATCGCCGCCAATACCGCAAAGGCAAGCATCTTCACATACGGTTCTCCCCCATCCATAAAACAAATGATAAGAGCGGGAGAAAATGCCAGGTAATCTATACCGTTTTTATCAACAAGTTTCCCTCTGAATATGATCCTTCCCGCAGCAGCACATGCAACAGCCGCTATAAGTATCAATATATTTATCTCACCCGGAGAAAGACCTGTCTCATTGATCTGATGCCCCAATGCAAAGATCGCTAAAACGACAGGCACAACCGTAAAGAATCTGTTGGCCGCAAGGAATATCATTATGGCAAAGATCACTGCAAATAACGCCAGAACAAGCCGGTGCTCACCGCCAAGATATCCCGCCGCGATAAGGAGCCATATACTGTCCACGATCCCCATGATAAAACCGAATTGAGAAGAACAAGCCGGTAAAAGTCTGAGTATCACGGTTGAGACAATAAGGAAGCTCAGCATCATAACAACAGTCGCATTGATATCAGGGTCCGAAGACTGTATAAATGCCTGATCTATTGAATAAAACAGGAATATCATGCTGTTTAAAGCTACGATAACCGCACTCTTAAAAGCAACACCAAACCGTTTCTTTTCACGGGCACCCATGACAGTGCCTGTTACCAGCAGCCACATCATCACGGTAAACAAGGCATTTAGAGAAAAAATATCCACTTCATTCTCCCCGACTTCACCTGCCAGGAGGATCAGGAAAAATGAAACGACAATGGAAGATATCAATGTACTGTTCATATATGTGATAAGAATCTTTGACTTCTTTTTGATCCTGACGATCAAAAGAGCAACCGTCACAATTACAACAGACAGCATTCCTGCCCTTACTCCCGATATCTCATCGGTAAATACCCAGGGAAAGAGCATAAATGTGCCCGTGGTAAATATTCCGCCGATCACACTGTTACAGAGCTTCTCACCATCGCTTCTTTCTCCCCACGGACTTACAGCCGTAAAGCCCGAGCATAACGCGGTCACGGCAGGGAGCATGGTAATGAACATTATATCGGAACCGATGACGGCACCGCCTATAGCAAAGACAACCGAGGTCAGCGCGAATACTATATCGGATAATACCGTATCCAGTTTTAATGACGAAAACAGTATCCTGAATAAAAGTAATATGATCGCAGCAGCAAGGACACGCCCATTCGGTTCCATATCAAAAATCCCTTCGCAGATATCAAGAAATACGATCATTGATAAAGATGCCGAGAAAGGCGCAAAGTGTTTTGCGGTACCGGCCAAACCTGTACGTGAAGATTTGGAAAAAATAAGTACTGCCGCAAAGGATGCCAATTCACCCACAAGCAGGATCAGTGACGAAATACCACTGTTTCCTCTGCTATACTGCCTCACTACGGGCAGCGAGATAATAACGGATAACAGCGTAAGAACAAACGCATAATTGATAAAATACTTCAGATTCCCGGCCTTTTTTATCTTTGATAAGAGAGACAATATCAGCGCAAGGAAAGAAACCGCAACCACAACAGCTCTTCCTCCGCTAAGTATGTGATCATCACCGATAGCCGTTCTTATCATAATAGCAACGTAAACCGTAAAGAATGTTAAGATAAAATATGCAGTCACAGCATAAATATCCTTCTTATGAGCCCTGTATCCTTCAAATAAGGTTATGATGCAGAGTAACAATCCGACAGCCATAATCAAAGCGTTTAAGCTTAATTCATCCTTAAACACCGTAAGTAACAGCATTGCCCCGGAGGCAAAGAATGTCATTACCGAAGCTGCTATCGAGATGATCTTTGAGTATATATCAAAGAATTTTAGATTCTTTGAAAATTCATAAAGAGCCGCAGTCATAACAAGGAGTGCCAGGATATCGGATGTAAAAGTTGCAGATATAAATACATTGCTGTCTTCAAAAGACTTGCCCAGCTGAACTCCCATGAAAAATATCATCCAGGTAACGCCAAAATACGTCATTCCGAAATAAGCTGAAGAATTGTATATTCTGGATCCTAAATATGTCACAACGGAAAAGGCAAGCATTCCCAGAGCTGTCACCAGAAATCCGTTGCCGGATTCAAATGACAGGGCACTGCCAAGCAGATTCAATGCCCCCATCCCGACAATTATTATAGGTGTCAACAAACTTCCAAGAGTAAAAAAAGCGAAACCGGTCTGCTTAAGCTTAAGCACACCGCCTGCAAGATATGACAATGCAAATACTACAGCCAGTACTGCGATCAGAGTTACAGCTCTGACAACATCACTCATCATCTGCCACGAAACCGAAAGGAATACAGCAGCTGCTATTGTCAAAAGCAATACTCCGGCTCCGAATACAACATTTATACTGCTGATACTCTTATCCGTTTTCTTCGGTCTGTAAGCATTCTGATAAGGATTTTGCTGTCCGGGGTCAGGCTGTCCGAAACCCTGCTGCCCCACAGGAGCATTGCTCCACGTATATCCCACTGTTCCCGATGTCTGTCCCGGCGCCGGCATTCCCTGAGCCGCAGATACTGCAACACCTTCCGGCGCAGAGCCTGCTCTGGAGAGCGGTCCGGCCACAGGGGCGTTTTGTCCCGAAAAAGCGGCCTGTCCAGATACGACTCCGTCACCGTTATTTACCGGTTGCATCACAGGTCTTTGCGGCTGCATCTCCGGTGCATTTACAGATTCATTTACATGATCGGGTAAAACGAGACAGTATGTTTCAGCATCGGTAAGGATCCCGTCCCCTCTGATAAATCCCTTTGGTATACTTCCTGTTTTTTCAAGTCCGGCCTTTTCAAACAAAGCGGCAGCTGCTTTATTGGAGCTTGAAACAGGATACAGTTCCAGCACTTTAAACCCCAGGGCAGCTGCTCTTTTTATACAGTCCTGTAAAAGCGATTCGCCTATATGGTGTCTTCTGAATTCATTATCAACAACTATTACAGCGCTGCAGATATGTTTGCATCTTCCGCTGTATTTTGACCGCAGGGTATACATTCCTCTCACCATGCCGGTCTCATCCGTTGCCACCACGGCAGCATTCTGATTTGCAAAGAATCTTCCTGCCTGAACATAAGGAAGGCACTCATCCTGAATAAAGGAATCTCCGTCCGAAACAGCCCGGTTCCATAGAAATACCATTCCTCTGATATCGGATGGCATATACAATCTGATATTTAACACTTTTTCCTCCTCATATTCGTGCCTATATCAAAATAATCCGTCTTTACATTCCGGTACTTACGATATCGGAGTGTTCATCCGGTATTATAACATAATATGTATTATTCCCCTCTGTCTGCATGCTGCTGCCCGGTTATCTTTAAAAGTATCCGGACACGGATGTTTTATCACACAAAAGCGCCTTTCAGAACCGAAAAGGCGCTTTTCATATCACTTGGTTATGATCCTGTCCCGTTATACTTCATGGCTCCCAGCATCCAGAATCTGTAGCTTAAGTAAAAGAACAATATCCCCAATGGCGGCGCGAGCCATGTGAGAAGCGGCACATTATCGGGTCTCAGTATCACCAGACTCGGGTAATAAGCGATAAATGCGATCGGAAATACAAAGGTAAAGACAAATCTGAATACCGGTCCGAAAATCGTTACGGGATATTTCGCATAATCTTTGAGCTTGAATGCAAGATCGAGAACATAAAATGAATTTTCTATCCAAAAGCATGTTGCGGCAGCAGCATTTTGCATAGCCATCATGAATAAAGATGCGGATATGAGAAACACAATAACCTTAAGCACCATCATCACGTTGCATCCGAGTCCCAGCTTTATCCATGCATACACAAGCGTGAACACTCCCACTCCCAGCTGCCCGAGACCTTTTACATCAAACACTTCCGATTCATAATAAAAGAACAGATTTATTGGTCTGAAACAATACTTGATGAAATCACCTTCACGCACATTTATCCTGAGGCTCCAGTTGTTATCCAGCAGACACTGAACCGGCGTTATCGCGATAAGCGAAAATCCGTACAGGAACAGCATCTCATAATATTCCCACTCCTGAATGGATGAGAAATTACGAAACATGATCCAGAATGTAATGAAGCCTGCCGCATCCGTAAAGATCATTCCAAGCATTGAAATTATAAAGTCCGCACGATAACTCATCTTGCTCTTCAGATCCTGAGCAAGTATCCGTCCGTATATTTTTATATAGAAAGCAAGTCCTTTATTATTCATAAAGCTCAACCTCCGTTTACAGTGATCTGTCTGAGGGATATCTTCCAGAAACCTCTGCTTAAGATCTCTAGGATGATCACCCACACGATCTGGATCGCAATAGTATACAGCACATCATCCGTTATTCCGTTTATGCTCAACAGTATTGTAAGGGGCGCATCATATATTGCTCTGAAGGGCAGGAGATCCACAACTCTTCTTAATCCTTCCGGAAAGAAGGCAAGAGGTATGGTTGCTCCCGAGAACAAAAGCACTATCACCTGCTTCATGATATTTATTCCCCATATGGACTCGGTATAGAGGCAGATGGTACCGACGATAAAATCAACATTGAAATTGATCACTATACCGAGTATCACCGAAACAGCAAAAGCAATGAGATTTGTCCCTAAGGGTATCGCACCTTTGGTCACAAGTGCCACCACTATAAAGGTCGGAAGGAATGTTGTGAAAAACTGTGCCGCCACATTTCCCGAGAATGCCCAGAACATGTAATTCTTGTAGTCCATGGGTTTGATCAGATCAAGCACTATCTTGCCGGACTGTATGGTTCTGCCCATATCCCAGACTATATACATTTCCATAAAATTGAACAAAGCCGTAGCAAGTACCAGATAAATAAGCGTACTTTCAAATGTCATCCCGTTTACGGATTCCGTTCCTGCCGAATCAAATATCGCTTTCCACAGAAAATAGATCACGGCAAGATAGAGCATGTTTCCTGCTACCAAAACCAGAACGGACAGCCGGAAATGAAGCATTTCCATAACCCCCGCTTTTAACAGGGTCGTATATTTTTTTATCATCACACACCCTCCGTATAGATCTTCTTGATAACATCTTCAGTAGAGATCTCCTGAAGCTGCATATCTTTCACTTTATGATCCTTCTGGATGATCGAAAGCACATCAAGCACCCTGCACTTATCCTCATTTACCAGTACCGATATCCACTCGTCATCCGAACTGACAGTGACATCACGGTCACTCAAAACCGCTCCTATTTCTTTGACATTCTCACTTATGTCCCCCTTCAGTCTGACCTTAAGTGTTCTGTATGCGCCGAAGAATTTCCTCAAATGATCGATATCATTATCGTAAAGCATCTGTCCCTTATCGATTATCACTATTCTCCTGCAAAGCGCATCCACGTCTCCCATGTCATGAGTCGTAAGTATGACAGTAGTATTCATTTTCTCGTTGATGGCATGTATGAGAGTTCTTATATTGCTCTTCATCGCAACATCAAGACCTATCGTAGGTTCATCAAGAAAACATATCCTGGGATTATGCAGGAAAGACGCCAGTATATCGCTTAAGGTTCTCTGTCCCAGAGACATCTGTCTGACAGGTTTATGCAATATCGGTTCAAGATCGACCAAAGTCCCGTAGAACTCCATCATCTCATCATAATGCTTTGAATCAATCCCATAGATTTCCTTTAAGAGTTTAAAAGATTCTATGAGCGGCAGAGACCACCATAACTGGGATCTTTGTCCGAATACAACGCCTATCTCCTGAGAATTCTTTGTTCTTTCCCTGTAAGGGATCCTGCCGTTTACCAGTATGCTTCCCGAAGAAGGCTTAAGAACGCCTGTCATCATCTTGATCGTAGTTGACTTGCCGGCCCCGTTGGGTCCGAGGTAACCTACGATCTCTCCCTGTTTAATATTTAATGACACGTCCTTAACCGCATAAACAGTCTTATAGTCCCTGGAAAAGAGATCCCTGATACTGCCTTTGATCCCCTCATGCCGGTTAAGCACCTTAAACTCTTTGGTAAGATTTTTGATCTCAATCACGTTATCCATTATTATCCCTCCCTCTTTGTCAAAACTGCTCCATCCTGTCTCGAAACGGGTTCACTGAAATCATGATTGCCTGAATTTTTGTACAATCATGTTCAAAAAGCCGTGCACTTTTAGGCTAATATATATTAACCTGAGGATTGAAACAACCCTTATAATATTTTAAAATCATAACATTATTTCACAAACATCTGATGTCATATTGAAAGGGGACATATCATGCGCGAAGACTGGAGAGGCATCATCCATCAAAAGAACGATGGATCCGAGATCTTAAACTATAACGATGAAACCTTTCCCGTTTATCTGTATCAGGGGTGGCTTCTCCCTAATGTCACATGGTCAAGAGTTGCACATTGGCATGATGAGCTCGAGATCGTCACCGTAACATGCGGCGAGATCGGATATAACGTAAACGGTGACAATATACTGCTGCATAAAGGTGATACTCTTATAGTCAATTCAAAGCAGCTTCACTTCAGCATTCCCGTCAATGATCGAAAAGATCATTACAATCTCTGCATAATACACCCCTCTCTCCTGTGCGGATGTTTCTCCATTGCAGATCGTTATGTAAGGCCGATCGTAGATAATAAGTCTCTTCCCTACATCCTTATGGACGCTGACAGTGATGAAGGAAAGGAAATGTATCGAGAATCATATGCCCTTATCGGATGCATGGAAGATAACTTTGCGATCAACGCAGAGTTTTTCGATATGTGGAAGATTGTTATAGAATACTGTAAAAAAGCTCATAACATAGATGAAAAAAACGAGGCGGATCCCGCATTGTTAAGCATAAGAAAAATGCTGAATTTCTCCCGCGCCAACTTCGATAAATCCATTACTCTCGATGATATAGCAAAGGAAGGCGGTGTCAGCAAAACGTACTGTAACCGGCTTTTCCATAAATATACCAGCAGGTCTCCCATGGACAACCTGATGAGATACAGATCCGAACGTGCAGCGGAATACCTTACACATTCCACTCTCTCCATGTCAGAGATTGCCATAAAAACAGGCTTTAAAGGTGCAAGCTATATGTCGGAGATCTTCAAACGATACTACAGCGTCTCTCCAAGGGAATACCGTAAGAACACTGTAGGCAATTGATCTGTTCCCCGATAACAGCAATATTGAAAAAAAGCGGCTGCCGCAATCCTGCGACAGCCGCTTATCATTTAACAGATCATTTGGTTCTGAACTTGGAAAGCTCAAGATTCAGATCATCGGCAATTCCCGACAGATCTCCCGCAAGTTCATTGATGCTCTGAACAGTTGCATTAACCTGCTCCATGGATGCGGAAGTTTCTTCAGACGAAGCCGCATTTTCTTCCGAGATAGCGGACAGTTCAGACATGGTATCATTAACATGTGCGCACTGCTCCTTGATGGTTCCGCAAGCCTGCTTGATCCCCTTGAAGGCCTTCTCGACTACATCTATCATATCGATAACTTCACCGATCGTTCCTTCGGTTTCTGTAGTTATTCCCTTCTGCTTCTCTATAACCTGCTCAAGTGACTTAACCGTTGCTACGGCATCCTTAGTCTTATCTTCAAGTCTTAACATTATCTCTCCGATGGACTTGGAAGATGTAGCAGATTCCTCAGAAAGCCCGCCGATCTCTTCGGCAACAACCGCAAATCCGCGTCCTGCATCACCGGCTCTTGCCGCCTCGATAGAAGCATTGAGGGAGAGCAGATTTGTCTGTCTTGCTATGGCATTGATGGCATCAACAGCGCCCTGAACTTCCGCAACGAAATCACTTACCGATCCCATAGTCTCGGATACGCTTCCGAGTGCCGTCTTGGTCTCTTCCATCGCATCCGAAAGATCCGAGAAGCTCTTTCTCATATTATTGGAGGAGATCTTCATGGAATCTGTCTGATCACCGGCCTCATTAACTTCCTTATCAAGAGTTCCCACACTGTCAAGGATCGCAGCAACTGCCGTAACACCATCCTGAATGGTATTGGCCTGCGAAACCGCACCGTTTGCGATCTCACCTACCGCTCTTGTGATATTTGTGGAATTCTCCATTGTATCTCCGGCAGACTTATTAAGTTCAACCGCAGAATCGCTTACTCTTGCAGACTTACTCTGAATAAGATCTATAGCAACCGATACAGCATCCGCGAGCTTCTTTGTTGCCTTGCTGACTTCACCGACTTCATCACCTCTGGATGTAAATTTATCAAGATCTCCAACCTTAGTGAAATCAAGATTAGCTGCAATGCCCCCGACTATCGCACTGGATGCGGACAGATCCTTAACCAGAACATTTACAACAACCATAGTAAGTACTGCGATAGCTATGATTATAAATACCGAAAGGATAATGATATTTCTTGTAAGAACCGAAGCATCGGCAAAGATCTCTTTAGTCGAATCGCTTATAACAACTATCAGATTATAATCTTTCATGTACTTAAATGCAGAAAGCCGTTTTTCACCGTTTTCAACATAATCACTGACACCTTCATCTGCAGTCTGTACCAAATTGATAAGTCCCTCGGCATCTGCGGAAATAGGCTGTCCTACCATTGCCTCATCAGTTGAATAAACGAAAGTTTTCTGATTTGTATCGATTATCTCTACCTTGGCATTTTCCCAATCCTTAAATGAAAGGATCTGAAGAACATGAGTGAGATTGCTTGCGGAAAGGCCGAGCGTACTGTAGGCAGTCATCTTACCCGATTCATCATAGATAGGTGCATAAAGAACCAGAACCAGCTCTCCCGTCACGGGACTCACCTTGATGGATCTGAAATAAACATCCTTTGTCTGCTCCATCACGGCAATGCCTGCCTTTGTTGCTTTAAGCTGTTCTTCATTTCCTGCAGCCAGCGTTCCTATTCCGGCTTCATTCGAAGCAACCTGAACTATGAAATCATCCAGGCTTGCAACAAAGATATTTTCAACGCCCTGGAAGCTCTTTGAATACTCAGCTGTAAATCTCTGAGCAGCAGCTCTTTTTGCCGGATTGGTCTGATCGGCAGCGAAATCCACTATCACAGGAGATGTAACATATCCTCTGATATAAGATGAAGCAGCAAATACATACGAATCGATAACTGCACTTCTTGCAGCAGCACCTTCAAACATTCGATTCCTTGCAGCCTGTTCCATGGATTTAGATGCTGATCTGGATACCAGAATGGTAAGAATCGTCATGCATACGATCAGGAGAACAATGATCACAGCAGAAATCTTAAACGAAAGCTTTTGTTTCTTCATTTTTCTACCCCTTTCCTAAATACAGAGCGCCCCGCTCACCCCATTTATTATATATAGACTACTTTAATACGAATTTCGGTTCAATTCAATCCATTGACAAAATTGACTTTTCGGTCATGCATTTTTATCTTTATCGTATCCATCCAGAAATGAATATTTCCTGCCGTTTTGCTTATATGCTATCACTGTGGACAGATTAACATTTTCCACACTGCGGAAGATATTGCTCTCCACGAAAGGATTGGTTTCCCTGAGCTTCTTTATGAGCTGCTTTGTTTCCATTCTTTTTGAGACGGGAGAACCGTCATCACGACAGGAACTGCATGTGTCTGTAAAATGACATGCACATTGTATGAAATGCAGATCGTTCGCATCTCTCCATGCCTTGATATCATCCTCTCTGATGAGATACATAGGTCTTATGAGTTCCATACCTTCAAAGTTCGTGCTGTGAAGCTTGGGCATCATGGTCTGAACCTGTCCGCCCCAGAGCATTCCCATAAGGATAGTCTCGATCACATCATCATAGTGATGTCCCAATGCGATCTTGTTGCATCCCATTTCCTGAGCCTTTTTGTAAAGGTGTCCGCGTCTCATACGCGCACACAGATAACAGGGCGAATCGGTCACCGTATCCACCACATCAAAAATCGTAGACTCAAACACGGTTATGGGCACCCCCAGAGATGCTGCATTATTCTCGATCAATGTCCTGTTCAGGTCATTGTAACCCGGATCCATAACTATAAATTCAAGTTCGAAAGGAAATCTGTCATGCCTCTTAAGCTCCTGAAACAGTTTTGCCATCAGCATGGAATCCTTGCCTCCGGAAATGCATACGGCAACTTTATCTCCCGGTTGCAGAAGTTCATAGTCTCTTATGGCTTTGGCAAATCTGGAAAACAGATTCTTATGAAACCGCTTGTTGGTCATGAGATTCCGTTCAATCTCTTTTGACCTGTCTTCCGGCATGGTATTTTTCTTAAGCCACGCTCCCATTCCGCCTTTAAGACTTACGGCATCTATCCCCCTCTCCCTCAGTGCCACAGCCGCCGAATAACTCACGGTCCCGTGCATACAGAAAAGTACCAGCTTTTCATTGGGAAGGGATCCTCCCGCAGCCTTTTCGTATAACTCATCCTCCGGGCAGCTCTCTGCATCGGGGATGGTATCGTATTCGAATGAAATCCTGTCCCTCACGTCATAAAGAACATAAGTCCCCCTCGGCATATCGGCAAGTTCTTCTATCGTTATCTCTGCAGATCCTGTTTCGGACATGATCCTTATCATCCTTTCCCGATTCGTAAAAAAACGCTCTAATGCTCCGGGGGACTGTCCTCATGTTCTTTATCACAGTCCATGAAAACAGTCCCCCGGCTTTCTTAAAGTAATGGAGACGAGGAGGATCGAACTCCCGGCCTCAGCGTTGCGAACGCTGCGCTCTCCCAACTGAGCCACGTCCCCAAAACAACTCTAACTTAATAATTTTAACTCTTAAAGCGCCACGATTCCAGCTTTTTTTCACCAAAGATTCACATGTATTTTTCTTGTTGCACCTACACTTTGATAGTATAATAAAACACAAAAGTACATATTTTTTTCAAGACTTCAGTAAAGGGGTAATGTGATATGGGGAAAAAAAGAAAACAGAAGCTTATCTTAAAAGTCATTTTCATTGCTCTTGCCGCCCTTGCTCTGGTGTGCACGATCCTTACGGTATTCTCCGGGATCCAGATCAAAAAAAGTTACCACACAATGTACGAAGAAGAATTGAGGATATCCTGTATCCAGCTGCGTGACGAGCTTGATGACGCTCACAAGGGTGACTGGACCACAGCAAGATATTTTCCTGTTTCCAAGGGCGGTACCGATATAAGCGCCGAACTCCAGGAAATGCTTGATTATCTTCATGGACAGACAGGACTCGAGTACACTTTGTTTATCGGCAAGACACGCGCTGTCACCACGCTGGTCGACGCCAAGACAGGTGAAAGGATCGTCGGTACAGATGCTTCCGAAAAAGTTATCAAACAATGTCTTGAAGGCGGCGAAGAATTTTACGCCGATAAGCTTACCATAAACAACTTAAGCTATGGCGCATACTACGTTCCTCTTTACCAGGGTAACGGCGATATTGCCGGAATGGTATTTGCCGGCCGTCCCAGTTCCGATGCTACCAAAGCTGTAACAGCCAATGTATCCATAATGGTAATACTTGCAGTCATCGTAGCAGGTACTATTTGCATATTCGGAATCATGATCGCCAACAAGACTTCCAGAAAAATGTCTTCGCTTGCGGACACACTTCATGAGCTTGCCACCGGCAATCTCAATGCAGCGCTTGATCCCTCACTTATCAAGCGTTCCGACGAACTCGGTGCCATTGCGGAAAGCTGTGAGACTCTGAAAGAAAAACTTTCCGACATAATCACCGACACGATGAAGATGGCAACAGACCTTCATCAGTCAAGTGAGGATCTGAATTCCTCTGCGGAACAGGCTTCAACAGCTTCCGGTCAGGTAACAAATGCCATCGATGATATCTCCAAGGGTGCCGTCTCTCAGGCTGAGAGTATCGAGACGGCAACAACAGATACATCAAAGATCGGTGACAATATCGATGAGATCAGTGAACGCGTGAAAGAACTTGATTCCGCAGCCGAGGGAATGAAGAAATCCTGCGACAATGCAATGCAGGCTATGGAAAAACTCATCGTTCAGAATAATAACGTAACCGAATCCGTTAAGGAGATCAGCAGGACTATTGATTCCACCAACGAATCCGCCAAGTCCATCGACTCCTTCTCACAGGCTATTACGGACATCGCCACTCAGACCAACCTCTTATCACTCAATGCTTCTATCGAGGCAGCCAGAGCCGGTGAGGCCGGTCGCGGCTTTGCAGTTGTAGCCGACGAGATAAGAGCACTTGCCGACCAGTCCAAAGGCAGTGCCGACAAGATAAAGGATATCGTTGATAAGCTTCTCAGTGATTCTGAAGCTTCGGTTTCCGTAATGCAGAAACTTAATGAAAACTTCCATGAGCAGAGTTCTCACCTCGACAATACAAAAAATGATATGGTCGATATGATGAATAATGTTAATAATGTTTCCGACAGTTCATCACTTATCAGCAAACGTGTTGCCGAGCTTGATAAGGCTAAAGAAGATCTTCTTTCGATCATTGCCGATCTGTCAGCTATTTCCGAGGAAAATGCAGCATCCGCCGAGGAAACGAACGCTTCCATGGAAGAGCTTAATGCAACATTTACGCTTATAAGCAACTCAGCAGACGAACTCAGAAAACTTGCCGTAACTCTTAATGAGACTATCAGCTATTTTAAGGTTTGATAAAACGACATGATACAATTTTCCTTTGATGTGGGGGGTCAGGATGACCTAAAAAACATCCTGAATGAAATGAAAGGAAAAAAAGAATATAAAGACGCTTCCGACAGACTGGCAATAATCTGTATGGAACATGCGGAAGTCGATGAGGCTTCCGCACTGGCGCGTCTTTTCTATGAGATCCTGCCTGATACCAAGATAGCAGGTCTTACAACTACGTCCGAGATCTGCGACGGAGTTCTTTCCGATCACAATATCACAGTAACATTTCTCCTTTTTGAAAAAAGCTCTGTAAGAGTACTAACATATGACACTTCACGTGTTTCCATGCCTGATATAGGCAGTGATATCACTGCTCTTGCAGACAGAACGGATAACCTTCGTGCGATACAGATCTTTATAAACGGCGTAATTAGCGGTCTGAGCACTATGCTTGATCAGATCCGTCCGGCTGATAAGAGTATCGAAGTGATAGGCGCATGTGCGGGAGTACGTGCCAATTCCGGCTATACAAGAGACGATCAGTTCGTCATCGGTGACAAAGCATTAAAGACAGGTGTAATAGCCATCATGTACTGCGGCAAAGAACTGTGCGCATTCTCATCATATACCATAGGCTGGTCTCCGCTCGGAAGCTCACATCATATAACCTCCATCGAAGATTCAAGAAAAGTGCTTACCATCGACGGTAAACCGGCAGCTGATATATATCTGAAATATCTGAGTGTACCCAGAGATAAATACTTTCTTTCCAACACGGCAGAATTCCCTCTTATAGTCAGCAAATACGGAAAATTCGTTGCCCGATCCGTTATAGATATTGATGAAAGCGGCGCCATCACCCTTGGAGGTGATGTGCATCCCGATGAGAATATACGTTTATCCTACGGCAGCAAAGGCGGGATACTGCAGGCATCTTCAAAAGCGATCCGTCAGTTAGACTCCTTCAAACCGCAGAGCATCTTTCTTGCGATCTCCGGGATCCGTGCAAAATATCTTGGCTACGATGAACAAACGGAAATAGATTTCTTCCGCAAAATGCCGGGTGATGTTGCGGGTTGCTGCTGTCATGCACAGATAACATCCATCAACTCTCATGTGGTCCAGACCAATAACGGCCTTGTAGCCCTGGCACTTAGAGAAAACGGTGAGAAAGAACCTGCTGCCGGAAAATATAACCGCTTTATGTCCCTTACCTCTCCAAACGGGACTATCCCGTTAGCAGACAGGATATACACACTTTTACGTGTCACATCCGAAGAATATGCCGAGATACTCGCCCACGATCTTAAGAATGAGGTGGAAGTTCAAAAGGCGGCAAATGATGCAAAAACACAATTTCTTTCCAATATGTCCCATGAGATCAGAACCCCTATCCATGCGGCTATCGGAATGAATGAGATGATACTGCGTGAAAGCAGAGATCAGAAGATAATCGAATACGCCAGAAATGTAAAACACGCCCAGGATATGCTTCTGGGACTGGTCAATGCAGTATTGGACTTCTCCCGTATCGAATCCGGAAAGATGGAGATCATCGGTGAGGAATACAGCCTTTCCGCCGCATTAAACGACCTTATGGTCATGTCCTATGAAAAAGCTCAGGAAAAGAATCTGGAACTTAAATTCACCATAGATCCTTCCATCCCCGAAAATCTTATCGGTGATGAGCTTCGAATAAGACAGGTTGTACTGAACCTGCTTGGCAATGCCATCAAATATACCGGTTCGGGTAAAGTGGAGCTTGTGGTCTCCTCCAGGCCTGCAGGCGCTTACAGCGTCGCTTTGGAGATCCATATCATCGATACAGGTATCGGTATCAGGAATGAAGACCTTACCCGACTCTTCCACCCCTTCGAACGTGCAAAAGAAAAACAAAACCGCACCATAGAAGGCACAGGCCTTGGACTTACTATTTCACGAAAGCTTCTCAATCTTATGGGAAGTGACTTAAATGTCAGCAGCGAATACGGCAAAGGAAGCGACTTTTCCTTTACTCTTGTTCAGAATGTCTCTGACTGGACACCTGTTGGAGACTTTACAGAACATGCAAGAAAAATAGAACATGACAAACAGAACGCAGAGAAAAAAGGCGCAACATTCATCGCACCGGATGCACATATCCTGGTAGTCGATGATATAGCCATCAACCATACCGTTCTCAAAGGTCTGTTAAAGAGAACCAAGGTACAACTCGATTTTGTCTTTTCCGGCAAAGACTGTCTTGATATATGCAAGAAGAAAAAATATGATCTTATACTTATGGATCATCTTATGCCCGGCCTGGACGGAACAGAGACGCTTCGTCTTCTCAGGGAAGACGGTGCGGAAGTTCTGAACAAACACACTCCCGTAGTAGTACTTACCGCAAATGCCATAGTCGGTATGAGAGAAAAATTCCTTCAAAGCGGATTTACCGATTATCTTTCAAAACCCGTAAATGCGATCCAGCTTGAAGATGTGATAAGCAGCAATCTTCCATCCGGTCTGGTCAAGCCTGCCGACGATGAAGATAATGCCGTATTGGATAATCCTCCCGAGAATGAATCCGACGAAATGATAAAGGACAGCCTCCGAAAGATCGATTCACTTGATTATATTTCGGGTCTTGATCTTTGTGGCAGCTGGGACACTTACCTGACCGTGCTCGGAGAATTCACAGACTCCTGGACATCCAAAGCAAATGCATTACGCGAATTCCTGAAAGACGGTGATCTGAAAAATTATAATATCATCGTTCACGGTCTTAAGAATTCCGCAAAACTGCTCGGTGCCGAATCCATATCCGCAGATTCCGCAATGCTGGAGAAATTCAGTGACGAAGGAGATATCACTGCAGTCAAGGCAAAAACACTTCCTCTTATCAACAAATGCAATCAATTGCAGGATGCACTGAGAGAAGTACTGGGCGCAAGACAGGATATCGCTCTTATGAACAGTCCCGAGATATCATTGGAAGAGCTGAATGATGCATATCATGCGATCTATGAATATGTAAGTACATACGACCTGGACAGTGCGGATCAGATAATGCGAAAGCTCTCCACTTATCGCATTCCCAAGTCCGAAGCTCTTCATTACAAAAAGTTACGGATGCTCATACGCGAAGTAAAATACGAAGATATATTAAACTATCTTGAAAAAGTAATACAATAAGTTTTCCCGATAAAACTACCGAGAGGACCTGGTATGGACAAAAAAGTAATTCTCATAAGTTATGGCAGCGCCTTTCTAGTAGGCGCCATACGTGAAAATCTCACAAAGGCGGGCTACGACGTATTCAATACGGCTCCGGTTATGAAAGATGTCGAAAGAGTAAGGAGCATCTCTGATATCGTTATATTCTACCTGGGAAACTATCTTGAAGATGCCGGAGACTTCTTAGTCTATTTGAGAGACTTCTGCATCGAGGATGAAAAAGAACTTTTCGTCATCGGTTCCTTTGATGAATTCAATACTCTCTCGAAAACCATATCAGACAAGGTGATCAGCAAGAAATTCGAGCGTCCCATCAATATCAAAGACCTGCTCTTTGCTTTGGATGACTACCTTGCCGAACGCGAAAACGGAACAAGACGCAAGAATATTCTTGTTATCGATGATGATGTCATGTATCTAAGATCCATCCACGCCTGGCTTTCAGACCGTTACAGCGTGACTATGATGAACTCCGCAGCAAGCGGCATCACTTATCTTGCCAAGAATAAGACCGATCTGATCTTACTTGATTATGCCATGCCCATCGCTGACGGCAGTGACTTCTTCTCAATGATCAGATCTGAGCCTACAACAGAAAATATCCCCATCATCTTCCTTACAGGAAAGAATGACAAGGATACCGTAAGCCGTATCATGAGCCTCAAACCCAACGGTTACCTGCTCAAATCTCTCAGCCCTGATGCCATACACGATTCCGTTGATCAGTTCTTCGAAAAAGAACGCGTCCGCGAATCCCTTTATTCATCGAGCCGCAAGAAAAAATAAGCCCCGGAAGTCCTATAAAAGGAATCTTCCGAGGATATAGAGCGGGATCAAAAGCATTATATTTACTACGGTAAATCTCAACAGATATTTCAATCTGAGATCCTTGTTCTCCACCGCAACATACTTATAGGAGATAAGACTGGCCATGGATGCGATGAGCGTGCCAAGGCCTCCTATATCCACGCCATAAAGCAAAGCCCTGTAATCGTCTGTAAAACCGGACAGCAGCAAAGCCGCAGGCACATTGCTTATCACCTGACTGGAAAGGATAGCTATCCCCATCTCTCTTCCCTTCACTGCAGATGCCAGCAGTGAAGAAAATTCAGGAATACGTCCCATATTACCAACAAAGATAAAGAATGCGATAAATATAAAGATCAGTGAATAATCGACTTTTATAAGTGTCTTTCTGTCTGTTATAAATATTGCAATGACCGTCACGGCAAGCGGGATCCAGTACTTAACAACATCAAATACCGTAAGAAGATTAAACACAAACAATATCGTATAAAGGAGGATATATCTCCCGGAGATATGACCTGTGTTATTTTCTGTGCTTTCGTTATCGGGATCGACCCGGCAGACATCATTCTTATCAGAAGGATCCCTGCGTCCGATCTTTGCCGCCTTGATGGCGGACGCCTTATTCCAGCATCCGAATATCAAAAATATAAGTCCGGCCGATATCGCGGTTAAAGGTAACATTAAAAGCACAAAATCAGTAACCTCCATCTGCATCAGATCGTAGAGATACAGATTCTGGGGATTGCCCACCGGTGTCATCATACTTCCCAGATTGGCCGCGGCTGTCTGCATTACAACGATATGTATCAGATGCTTCATGCGCCCCGATCTTTTGAGTGTCTCTATAGTAAGAGGTACAAATGTGATAAGCGCAACATCATTTGTGATGAACATTGAAAAGATAAAGCATAAACCTATGAGTATAAGGCCTATGCCTGTATCGGTTTTAACATGGAAAAGCAGCGTGGATGCGATCCTTGCAAACACTCCCAGCTTCTTGAATCCCTCCATTACGATCATCAGGCCGGTCAGTATGGCAAGTACCCTGAAATTGATATAGGAAACATACTGACTATCAGGATGCACAATAAAAGCAGAGAGCACGGCAAGTACTGCTGCCGCGCTCAAAACTGTTTCTTTTTTTATAAAATCTTTTATTACTTTAAACATTTTATTCTTACAGTTCCTTTGATCTCTCGGCAGCAGCCTCAACCGCATCAATAACAGTTCCGCGGAAACCTGCTTCTTCAAGAACTCTTACCGCAGCAATGGTAGTTCCCGCAGGGGAGCAAACCATATCCTTAAGTTCGCCGGGATGCTTTCCCGTATCTATCATAAGCTTTGCGCTTCCGTATACCGCATTTGCGGCAAATTCATAAGCCTGCGCACGGGGCATACCTTCCTCAACAGCAGCATCTGCCATTGCTTCAATAAACATAAATACATATGCGGGAGCGCTTCCGCTGACAGCACATACCGCATCCATAAGATGTTCGGGTACTACAGACGCCTTACCGAAGGACTCTATGATAGAGATCGCATTCTTAAGCTCCTCATCACTTACAGCCTCATTGGGTGTAACACCCGTGATCGCTGCGCCCACAAGAGCAGCAGTGTTCGGCATGCAGCGTACACACTTTTGAACCTTTCCAAACTGTTCCTCATACCAGGCCAGTGACTTTCCCGCAACTATAGAAACCACAACCTGCTCAGGGCGGATCTTACCCCTGATATCCTTTATCACAGCACCTGCAAACTGCGGCTTTACGGCCATTACAAGATAATCCGCAAATTCAACGGTAACGGCATTATCCGTTGTTGTCTTTATACCAAACTCTGCCGCACGCTTTTGGACCATAGCCTCACTTACGTCAGATCCGCATATGTCCGCGGGCTTAACAAGGCCGCTTTTTACGAGACCGCCTATCATAGCTCCTGCCATGTTTCCCAAACCTATAAATCCGATTTTCATGATCATATCCTCCTAAAATCAGGCTTTATTAATTTCATTCTTTTTCCAATCTTCCGGCGGACTCATTATATCACTTGCCCGCTATAATTCCATACTGTCTCTTTATTTCAATTCGGATTCCAATTAAATTCCGGCCAGGTTTCAATCGAATTCTGATGGATTTTATTCCTGCATTTGAAACAGAAAGATCTTATCCCATGCCCTTATGAACCGGATCTTATCTTCTCAGCCTTGTCTTCCAGATATATATACCTGTCCATAAGTCTGTCGATCTCCTGCTCGCATTCTTCCTTTTCCTTAGTCAGCTCTGCGAGCTTCACAAAATCCGTAGGGTTGTCCGCCATTTCCTTTTCAAGTGCGGCCTTCTTATCTTCCATCCTGCTTATATCATCTTCTATGGTCTCGTATTCTTTCTGTTCTTTATATGTGAATTTTAGAACCTGAGGTCTTGCCTTACGGCCTGCAGATCCTTTATCCGAAGATGCCAGGTCGGATATATCTTTATCTGAAGATGCCTTATATGTCCGGGATTTCTGCGGATTTTCTTCTTCTCCGCTTTTATTTATGCTTCCATCTATACCTTCGCTGTATTCCAGAAAGAATTCCGTATAATTTCCATTGTAAAGATGTATGCCTCCTTTACCGTCAAAGGTAAGCATCCGTCTTCCTATCCTGTCCAGGAAATACCTGTCATGGGAAACCGCCACAACTATCCCCGGAAAAGTATCCAGATAGTCTTCAAGGATCTGAAGAGTGGATATATCCAGATCATTGGTAGGCTCATCGAGTATCAATACATTCGGTGCTTCCATCAGTACCTTGCAAAGATAAAGGCGCCTCTTCTCACCTCCGGAAAGCTTTCCCACAGGCTGATATTGCATGGTCTTATCAAAGAGAAACATCTCGCACATCTGGGATGCCGAAACATATCCGTCCTCGGTTTTGATATATTCCGCAGTATCCCTGATATAATCGATGACTCTCTCATTATCATCCATGGACTCAGCTTCCTGTGCATAATATCCGGGTACCACAGTGTCCCCGATCTCAATGCATCCCGAGTCAGGAGCAACACATCCCATTATCATTTTCACAAGAGTGGATTTTCCGCATCCGTTAGGTCCCAGGATCCCCACCCGATCGTCCCTTAAAAATGTATATGTAAAATCCTTTATCAGCTGCCTGCCGTCATAAGCTTTGGAAATATCTTTAAGCTCTATTGTCTTCTTTCCGAGTCTGGAAGATATCGCTTTGATCTCGATATCACGGTCAAGCTCCACCTGCTTCTCGTCCCGCAGTGCCTCATATCTGGCTATATGTGCCTTCTGCTTGGTAGATCTTGCTCTTGCGCCTCGTCTCATCCATGCTATCTCTTTACGCAGGATATTGGCATGCTTATCCTGAGTCGAAAGCGCTGAAGCTATCCTCTCTGCCTTTTTTCAAGAAAGCCTTCATAGTTGGTTTCATAGCTGTAGAGACTCCCCTTATCGACTTCCACTATCCTGTTGCAGACGAGGTCAAGAAAATATCTGTCATGTGTGACCATGACAATGGCGCCTCTGTAGCTTTCAAGATAAAGCTGAAGCCACTCCGTCATGGCATTATCCAGATGGTTTGTCGGTTCGTCCAAAAGCAGGATATCCGTCCTGGCAAGAAGGCAGGCCGCCAGAGCAGCTTTCTTCTTTTGTCCCCCGGAAAAGTTTCCTATCTTTGCATTAATATCTGCAAAGCCAAGCTTTCCAAGTATCTTCCTGGCTTCACCCTCTATCTCTGATTCAAGTTGCTTTGCTTCATATTCATCTGCGGGAGAACGTCTCTTGATATTCTCCGAAACAACATATTCATAGAGGGTATAATCCCGGTCAAACTCGGGCATTTGAGGAAGATATGTGATCACAACATTCTTGCCTTTGACTATCTCTCCGGAATCCGCTTCAACCATACCCGCAATGATCTTGAGAAGAGTGGATTTTCCTGTACCGTTGATACCGATCACTCCCACTCTGTCATCCGAATCTATGCCAAAGGTAACATCATCAAGCAGCACCCGCTCCGTATAAACTTTTGAAACACCCTTCATTGACAGTAAATTCATTTCGTCCTCTGTCTGTTCATTTATTCCTCTGCCTTGCCGCCTCATACATGAGAACTGCGGCGCTTACGGCAGCATTAAGAGATTCGGTTTTACCGGCCATCGGTATCCTCACTGCTCTGCCACCCTTATCCTCCACTGCACTTATCGTCTGTTCCTTAAGTCCGTTACCTTCATTGCCGATAATAAAAGCGCAGCCTCCGTTGTAATCCGGCTCCGTATAAGGAACCGACCCCTGAAGCGCTGCAGCATTTACTGCCACATTGGAATCTTTCAGTTTCTCCAGGCAATGCTGCATACCATCCTTTTCCAAAATGATAAAAGGCACACGGAATACAGCACCCATGGTGGCTCTGACGACCTTGGGTGAATATACATCAACACAATCATCCGTCATGATGATCCCCGTACAGCCCGCCGCTTCAGCCGTTCTGAACATTGTCCCCATATTTCCGGGATCCTGAATATTCTCCAGGATAAGCAGCATGGTATCCTTACCTTTAATGAGATCTGTAAAGCTGTATTTCTTCTGCCTTACAACAGCGAGCACCCCCTGGGGTGTTCCCACATCACTTACTTTTTTAAATACATCCGTACTCAGGATCTCATATCTGCTCCCAATGCGGTCATCGCTAAAATCTTCGGAATAATAAAGCTCCTGTAGATCTTCTGTCGGAACCTCTCTTACTATCCTGATACCCTCAGCAATAAAAAGGCCCTCCTCACGGCGGACCTTTGCTTTATCTCTAAGGGATATAAGATGTTTAATTCTGCTATTGGATATAGAAGTAAGCATTCTTATCGTCTCTCCGTATTATAGATATATATGATCACAGGATCTTCGACATCTCGTATTCGTACTCAGGTATTGACTTGGTCATGGCAAGCGCCTCATCAATATCAAAATCAACGAAATCTCCGTTCTTCTGCGCAACCACACGGTTTGTCTTGCCTTCATTCAAAAGATCTGCAGCACGTGCTCCCATGATGGATGCATAATATCTGTCCTTACAGGTAGGGGATCCGCCTCGCTGCATGTATCCCAGAATGGTAGCTCTGGTCTCCACACCCGTGGCCGCTTCGATCCTTCGAGCCATGGAAGTTGAATGACCGATACCTTCGGCATTGATGATTATATGATGCTTCTTGCCGTTCTTACGGTTCTCGATGATATGGTTGATAAGCGTCTGCTCATTATAATCATACTTCTCGGGAAGCAGTATATCCTCTGCTCCGTTGGCAACACCACACCAGAGGGCGATGAATCCTGCATTTCTACCCATTACTTCGATGATGGAACATCTCTCATGGGACGAAGATGTATCACGTACCTTATCGATAGCTTCCATCGCTGTATTGATGGCTGTATCAAATCCGATGGTATAATCCGTGCAGGCAATATCAAGGTCGATGGTTCCCGGAAGTCCTATCGTATTTATTCCTTCATGAGAAAGCTTCTGGGCTCCTCTGTAAGATCCGTCGCCGCCGATAACAACAATACCGTCGATACCATGCTTTCTGCAGATCTCAGCGCCTTTTTTCACGCCTTCCTCGGTCTTGAACTCTTCACATCTCGCAGTACCCAGTATGGTACCGCCAAGGCCGATTATCTCGGATACGGAGTGTCTCTCCATATCCACTATCTCCTCATTGAGAAGTCCCTGATATCCCTTCTTGATGCCTTTGACTTTCATTCCGTTGGAGATCGCCTTACGTACAACCGCACGTATAGCCGCATTCATTCCCGGAGAGTCTCCGCCGCTTGTAAGTACACCTATCGTCTTTACTTCTTTGGTCTTTGGCATAAGGTCCGCCTCACTTTCCATTTGGAGATTTTTAAAGCCTTCGAAATAATTTTACATCATTTTCAGTTTACTTCACAATGATATTCAGGATCTTGCCCTTCACAAAAATTACCTTTGCGATATTTTTGCCTTCCATAGCCTTGGCAACGCTCGCGATCTCTTTTGCCTTCTCAACGGCTGTATCCTGTGTATCATCATCGGTAAGACCTACAACACCCCTTACCTTACCGTTTACCTGAACACCGATCTCAATGACATCTTCCTTGCAAAGAGCCTCATCGAATTCGGGCCACTTCTCATAAGCAAGAGTCTTGTCGTGTCCGAGGATTGACCACAGCTCTTCACCGCTGTGCGGGCATACGCATGCGAACATCTTGATAAATCCTTCGGCATAAGCCCTGGGACATGTACCCTTTACAGCCTCATTCATGAAGATCATCATCTGAGCGATGGCAGTATTGAAGCCAAGGGTCTCATAGTCGTGTGTGATCTTTCTGACTGACTGATGGTAGAGTCTTGTAAGCCTGTCAGCATTCTCCTCGCTGATATTCTCTGTATTGGAGAAGTAATTCCATACCTTGTTGATGAATCTTCTGGCACCTTCGACACCCTGATTGCTCCAGGGCTTGCTTGCCTCCAGTGCACCCATGAACATCTCGTAGAGACGGAGTGTATCCGCGCCGTATTTTTCAACGATATCACTGGGATTAACAACATATTCGGGGAATCTCTTTCCCATCTTGATGCCGTTGGATCCGAGTATCATTCCCTGATGAACAAGCTTTGCAAAAGGCTCCTTAACAGGTGAAAGTCCCTTGTTATAGAGATATCTGTTCCAGATCCTGGAATACATGAGATGTCCTACCGCATGCTCGGGTCCGCCCACATAGAGATCTACGGGCAGCCAGTGCTTAAGGAGCTCCTGATCTGCAAATTCCTTATCATTATCCGGATCTATATATCTGAAATAGTACCAGCTGGATCCTGCAGAACCGGGCATAGTAGAGGTCTCTCTGACTCCCTTCCTGCCGTTATGCTCATACTGTTTCCACTCTGTTGCATTATCGAGAGGAGCCTTGCCGTTCTTTCCCTTATAATCCTCAAGTACGGGAAGAACAAGAGGCAGCTCATCATCATCAAGTACATGGATGGAACCATCCTCAAGATAAACGATGGGCATGGGCTCTCCCCAGTATCTCTGTCTTGCAAAGATCCACTCTCTGAATCTGTAATTTACGGTCTTTCTGGCTACGCCCATCTTAACAAGTTTGTCAGTGATGGCGACCTTCGCCTCTGCAACTGTGATACCGTCAAATTCAGCAGAGTTCATAAGCCTGGGCTCATCTTTACCAAGATAATCCTGCTTCTCAAAAGCCTTCTCACTTACATCAGCTCCCGAGATAACCTGGATCATGGGCAGGTTGTGGAACTGTGCATATTCAAAGTCACGCTGGTCATGACTGGGAACCGCCATAACGGCACCGGTTCCGTATCCGCCGAGAACGAAATCACCGATATATACCGGAACTTCCTTACCGTTAACGGGATTGATGGCCATGATGCCTTCAAGAGGACATCCGGATTTACCCTTATTGAGCTCGGTCCTGTCCATATCAGTCTTCTTCAACGTCTCATTGATATAGTCCTGGACAGCTTCCTTGTTCTGTATCCTGGGCATAAGTTCCTTAACGATATCTCCGTCCGGAGCAAGTACCATAAATGTGATACCGTAGATGGTCTCAATACATGTGGTGTAAATGGAGAACTGTCCACCGCCGACTATCTGAAAATCAACCTCTACACCTTCAGATCTTCCGATCCAGTTCTTCTGGATCTCCTTGGTGGACTGAGGCCAGTCGATCTCGTCGAGCCCTGATAAGAGTTCCTCTGCAAATGCCTGCTGGTCGATGACCCACTGCTTCATATTTTTACGGATAACAGGATATCCGCCGCGCTCTGATTTACCGTCTATTACTTCATCATTGGAAAGAACAGTTCCCAGCTCCTCGCACCAGTTTACGGGCATATCAACATACTTTGCATATCCGTCAAGATAAAGCTGCTTGAAGATCCACTGTGTCCAATGATAATAGGAAGGATCCGAAGTCTTCACCATCTTTGACCAGTCATAGTCGAAGCCCAGTTCTTTTAACTGCTTTGTAAAGGTCTCGATATTCTTCTCTGTGAAACCGTCGGGATGGTTTCCCGTTGAAACGGCATACTGCTCCGCAGGAAGACCAAATGAATCATATCCCATGGGATGAAGGACGTTGTACCCCTGCATCCTCTTCATACGTGATACGATATCCGTTGCCGTATAGCCCTCGGGATGACCTGCATGAAGACCTACTCCCGAAGGATAAGGGAACATATCAAGCACATAATATTTGGGCTTGGAAAAATCCCATACATCTGTCTTAAATGTCTGATTCTCCTCCCAATATTTCTGCCATTTTGACTCTATCTCTTTGGGATTGTAATCCATCTTTTGATCCTCCTTAAAAAAAGCTCCCGGGACGCCCCGGAAGCTTGTGTGTCCTTGAAAACGTCCACATTTTATCAAATTTACATGGTACTGTCAAAATGTGAATCGATGGGTAAGTATCGCATTTTTGTTTACTTTTATATGCGACAGTCGGATGTCGGAATTATTTAGGATAGTTGTCACCCTACCCTTATTACTTTCCTTACACCTGTTACGATCTCTCTGACTTTCCTTCTGACTATCATGACAAGCCCTTTCTTACGGATTGGGCGCAAAAGCATTTTTGCACCAAAAAGCTTTCATCCCAAAATCCACCACAACCGTTTTCTGCATCCTCTTTCCTTTAGCTCTACATCAATGCCAAGAAGATAAGCGAGGTATATTTTCTTCCCCGGCTCAATTGTTTCTTTTCCGTTCTCCAGATCGGAAAATCATCAGAGCATAAATGCTTATTATCTGAAATACAACAGCAGTATCACATTTTTGACTATCCAGTTTATCAATATGATCGCAAGCCCGATCCAGACATAGACCTCTCTGAATTTCATTCCCTTTATATGAGGAACATGTATCATCTCCAAAATATGACTCAGGATATATAGTCCTCCCAGGATAAATCCGTAGGGTACTATGGGATGATAGATAAATGACAAGAGGAACTTTCCCTTTATGAAAGCATATGCGGCTCTGGTTCCCCCGCATCCCGGACAGAAATACCCCGTTGTTTCATAAAACACGCAATGATTATGTATTCCCATCTTTTCAAGGACCGGAAGTATGGCCATGGCGAAAGCTGCCACGACAGCCATGATCACCGCTACCCAGAAAATATCCCTGTCGGTCACAGAACCATAAAGCCACCCCTTTAAACGGGATGGCTTTTTGATGTCTTTATCAATTTCGGTTTTTATTTCTTTATCAACCATTGATGATCAGATCAATTTAATCCTTCGATAATACTCTCATACATTTCCATGAACTCATCGGGATTCGACATATATGCAGAACCTGCACCGCTGGCGATATTCACTACGAAATTTCCAACCGAAAGAACAAGACCTATGATACTTATTATAAGCGCTGCCTTTCCGAGGCCGGCTTTATTCTTCTGGTTGCCCACAATGGCAAGGATAAGACCTATGACAGCGAAAACCGAATCCAGTAATCCGCAGCAGCAGCATACAATTGAAATGATACCCAGTACAAGTGCCGCTATCTGAAGTCCGTTGGGCTTATTACTGTCGTAGTTAACATTATTGTAATTATTTCCCTGATCAAAATTAACATTCATATTATTGCTGTCAGTGTACTGACCGGAGTAATAATCGTTACCGTTCTGGTTATTGTAATTCATATTATTGTTGTCCATGTTTTCTCCTTTTTATGATCCTGTATAGTCTGTACAAAACACTCATGATTTTACAGTATACAGGAAAAAAGTTCAAATTTTTGAAACAATCATACAAGCTCATCCGAATCCAGTACGATAGTAAATGGGCCTTCATTTACAAGACTTACTTTCATATCTGCTCCAAAAACACCTTTTTCCACCGGATACCCATGCTCTTTGCATCGGGCTATGATATATTCATATAGTTTATTGGCCGGTTCCGGCCCTGCCGCTTTGATAAAGCTCGGACGATTGCCATGCCTGCAGTCTGCATAGAGCGTAAACTGGGATATCAGCAGAAGGCTTCCTCCCACATCCTTAAGTGCAAGATTGGTCTTACCGTTTTCATCAGCAAAGATCCTTAGCCCCAGCATCTTCTTTACCATTTTATCCGCGATCTCTTCTGTATCTTCCGGAGCGATCCCGATAAGCGTCATAAAACCTTTACCGATCTCACCCTTTACTTCGTTGTCTACCCTGACCGCAGCTTCACTGACTACCTGTATCACAAATCTCATTTACGGTGTCACCTCTTTACATGTTTTCTGTTTAACCATATTATCCCGATATCTCATAATATCAGGAAACGATCATATAATCCGGATTCTTACTCAGCTTTTAATAATATAACAACGAAAGGCTTTTATAAACTCTCAGTTATGTAATCTATCTCTTTTCGAACATTTGTGCTAAAATATTCACGTCCAAAGAAATATCTTCACGGAGAGATCAGATGTCATTTGTTCACCTTCATACACATACCGAATACAGTCTGTTAGACGGGTCAAATAAGATTAAGGACTACGTAAAGCGTGTTAAGGAACTGGGTCAGACAGCGGCTGCCATCACCGATCACGGCGTAATGTACGGCGTGGTTGATTTTTATGAAGCTGCAAAGGCCGAAGGCATCAAGCCCATACTGGGATGTGAAGTATATGTTGCTCCCGGCTCACGTTTCGACAAGGAGCTGTCCGGCGGTGACGAAAGATACAATCATCTGATACTGCTTGCGGAAAATGATACGGGATATCACAATCTCGTTAAGATCGTTTCAAAGGGTTTCACGGAAGGATTTTATTACAAGCCCCGTGTGGATCATGAAGTTCTGAAAGAATACCACGAAGGACTCATCTGCCTGTCCGCCTGTCTTGCCGGAGAGGTTCCCAGACTCATTGAGAAGAAGATGATCGATGAAGCTGAGAAAACAGTCCTCTGGTTCAAGGAAACCTTTGGCGACGGTAATTATTTCTTAGAGCTCCAGGATCACGGCATTCCCATGCAGCAGATCGTAAACGCAGAGCTTATCAGGATCTCACGCAAATATGATATTCCTCTTGTAGCAACCAATGACTGTCATTACACTCTGGCAAGCGATGCAGATGCTCATGATGTTCTCTTATGTATCCAGACGGCTGCCAAGCTTGCTGACGAGAACCGCATGCGCTATGAAGGCGGTCAGTTCTATGTAAAAAGCGAAGATGAAATGCGCGCGCTCTTCCCTTATGCTTTGGAAGCCATCGAGAATACCCAGAAGATCGCTGACAGATGTCATGCAGAGATCCACTACAGCAAGCCACAGCTTCCCAAATATGAGATCCCGGAAGATTTCAGTAACGAAGAATACCTGGGAAGAGCCTACAGAAAAGAGAAGATCCTGGAAGGTGTGGACTTCTATAATTCCGCAGATAATACAGTCGACCCTTCTGTCACCACCCCCGAGGAATACATCCGCTCCTGGCTTTACCTCAATGACCTTTGTGATAAAGGAATGCAGGAAAGATATCCGAAACAGTATAAGCTCTTTACGGAAGGAAAAGGTAACGAAGTCCCTGACGGCGATGATACCGGAGACGGCGGCACTTCTCCTGTCTGGTCGTGGAATGCACTTTGCAAACGCCTGGAATATGAGCTTGATGTTATCCGCACCATGGACTTCGTCAACTACTTCCTCATCGTATGGGACTATATCAACTACGCTAAAGAAAACGGCATACCCGTTGGTCCCGGCCGAGGCAGTGCCGCAGGAAGTATCGTCTCATATGCAATAAAGATCACTGATATAGATCCTATAAGATACCAGCTTCTCTTTGAACGTTTCCTTAATCCGGAACGTGTATCCATGCCCGATATAGACGTGGACTTCTGCTACAACAGGCGTGAAGAAGTCATCGATTATGTCCGCCGCAAATACGGAAAAGAGAAAGTGGTTCAGATCGTCACCTTCGGAACCCTTCAGGCAAAAGGTGTCATAAGAGATGTGGGAAGAGCCATGGACCTCCCCTACAGCAAATGCGATTCATTGGCAAAAATGATCCCCGGTGAACTGGGCATGACACTTACAAAAGCTCTTTCCATGAATCCGGATCTTAAAGCATCATATGAAAACGATCCTGACGTAAAGGATCTTATTGATTATGCTCTGCGGCTTGAAGGACTCCCCAGACAGACCGGAATGCATGCAGCAGGCGTTGTCATCTGTCCCAGAGAAGCAGATGAGATGATCCCCCTTTCCCTCGGCGGAGATAATGCTGTTACTGCACAGTTTACAATGACCACACTGGAACCCCTGGGACTCCTTAAGATGGACTTTCTGGGACTCAGGACCCTTACTGTTATCAAGGACGCACTTCTCAATATACAAAAGAGCACCGGTAAACTGATCGATATCAGCAATATCGACTACGACGATAAAGCCGTATATAAATCTCTCTGGTCCGGTGACTGTGAAGGTGTCTTCCAGCTTGAAAGTGCGGGTATGACAAACTTCATGAAGACTCTCAAGCCTTCATGTCTCGAAGATGTCATAGCCGGGATCTCTCTTTATCGTCCCGGTCCCATGGACTTTATCCCCAAATATCTGGAAGGAAAAAACGATCCCGCCGGTATAAGATACGTCTGTCCGGAGCTCGAACATATCCTCAAGCCCACCTACGGATGTATCGTTTATCAGGAACAGGTAATGCAGATCGTTCGTGATCTGGCAGGTTTCTCCATGGGCAGATCCGATAATGTACGTCGCGCCATGAGTAAGAAAAAGCAATATGTCATGGAGCATGAGCGTAAGATCTTCATAGAAGGTAATGAGGAAGAGATCGAAGAAGCAAAGGCAAAGGGGCTTCCCGAAAATGAATGGCCGAGGCCTGTTCCCGGCTGCATTAAAAACGGGATCTCAAGAGAAGCCGCAGAAAGCATTTATGATACCATGATCGACTTTGCAAAATATGCTTTCAATAAATCACATGCTGCATGCTATGCCGTAGTAGGCTATCAGACAGCATGGCTCAAGTACTACTACCCTGCGGAATTCATGGCAGCCATAATGACTTCTGTCATTGATAATTCACCCAAGCTTGCAGAATATTTATTCTATATCAGACAGCTCGGTATAGAACTGCTGCCCCCTGATATCAATGCAGGCGGCAACGGCTTTACTGTTGAAAATGAAAGCATTCACTACGCTCTCAATGCAGTACGCGGTGTTGGCGATAATATAGTTGCCGTGATCGTAAACGAACGCGAAAAACACGGTCCTTACAAAAATCTTCAGGATTTCATCTCGAGACTTTCCGATGAAAAGATCAACAAGAAAGTAATAGAAAGTCTGATAAAATCAGGCGCCTTCGACAGTTTCGGAGCAAAACGTAAGGAAATGATGTTCATCTATCCCCGCATAATCGACTCCGTCAATGCGGAGCGCAAAAATGCCATGAGCGGTCAGATGAGTCTGATGGATTTCTTCGGCGAAGAAGAAAAGAAGAATTTTGAAGTGAAGATTCCCAAGGACATCGGTGAATATCCCAAGGAAGAACTCCTTTCATACGAAAAAGAAATACTTGGTATTTATATCAGCGGTCATCCCCTGGAAGCTTATTCCGGACTCTGGAAGAAGGTCATATCCAATAAAACTACCGATCTCTATCTTGAAGAAGATGGGGATGAGTCCGGTAACATTGACGCTTCAGGTCCAATGAACGTATCTGACGGAGACAGGATCTCTCTCGGCGGAATGATATCAGATGTAAATATCAAATATACCAAGAAGGGGGATGCCATGGCCTTTGCTGTCCTGGAAGATCTTGTGGGACAATCCGAGGTCATCATATTTCCAAAGACCTATACGCAATACCGTAATATCCTCACCGAAGACAGAAAGGTAGTGATCTACGGAAGGGTAAGTGCGGAAGACGGCAAAGATGGTAAGCTTATCGCAGAACGCATAGTAGAGATGGAAAATATCCCCAGAACCCTCTGGCTTCAATTCGATGACCAGACATCCTATGAAAATGCATCATCAGAGATCTTTTCCGCTTTATCGGAATTTTCGGGGACGCATAACGTTAAAATATATATATCTGATTCGAAAAAAGTAATTCCTTTTGATATTCACGTTGATGCATCTCCTCAAACAGTTGAGAGAATGAGTGAACTCTTCGGAGCTGACAACGTACGCATTACATTCCAATAATATACTTATTTCTTTATCTTCTCAGGATGCATGATACGCATACGATAGATAAAGTAAAGCTTTCCCTTCTCTTCTTTGAGATGCTCCAACAGATCCCAATTCACCAGTTCGGCACTTCTTATCTGGTCGGATATGGGATCTTTTTCACCATACAGCATCCGCTCATATGCTGCTATAAATCGAAGGATCTCAGGATCCACTGTTTTACCTGCTCTCTCTGCCAGCTCCGACAGAGTCTCTCCCTCGCCTCTGACATATCCCAGATATTCGAGTATCTTGAGATTTCTTCTGCCTGTGATCTTAAATTTATCTGTTTCGTTCAGCTTTCCGTACCATTGCCTTTCAAGGCGGTTTTCAAATAGAACAAATAGTATGATCAACAGTATAAATGTTAATACAGGAACGATTATCACTTCGAAATGTTCCGGAGTAAATAAAGCTTTCCCCTCTTCTGTTTCATCCTCCCCTTCCTCATCGATCTCAGGTTTATACGACTGATCCCTTACAGCCCCGACATAAGCTGTGCTTCCTGAAGCCGCGTTAATACTCCATGAATCAACTGTTTTTTTACCCGGAGTCGGTTCAAATGCGATCCAGCCTGCTCCCCTGATATAGGCTTCCGGCCATGAGTGCGCCATGGATGCTGTAACCACCGTTTCCTTACCGTTTATCCCACTTACATAAAATCCCTGAACCAGACGTGCCGGTATTCCCCGGGATCTGGCAAGGAGAATAAACGCCGTAGCATAGTGTGTGCAGAACCCCTTTTGAGTATTAAACAGAAGATGATCCAGATAGTCCGAAGGAGTAACTACGTCTCCGGGTATTTTTCCGGGATTCAGATCATAATCCATTTCAGCAAGCATATCCTCTATACGTAAGAGTTTTTCATAATCGCTGTCAGCGCCTTCTAAAATCCCATCAAGATACTCTTCTGTCTTATCCGACACTTCAGTTTCAGGAAGATAGATCTTATATATTTCATCCTGATATTCCAGATAGGATCCGTATGAAGTATCATAGATTTCTCTGTCACCTCTCATATAACCGCACTCGGGAACACGATTCAGTCTCACTTCATTCCATACTTTTTCATCCGGTATCACGGGATGTTTAAGCATATCGATACATTCCTCATTCCCCATATTCATTCTGTAAAAGCTTACCGAATAGGATGAGCTGTATCCCAAAGGTTTAACACTTTTAAAACATCCTTTTTCAGGTATGAGGCTGATATCATCTATAGCATTTCCCGAAAATAGACTCTTTTCCGGCATGAATACATGACTCGTATTAAAATCCAGATAACAGATTTCAGTCTCTGTTTTTCTAATATAATTTCCGATATTATCGGGATCTGTTTGAGAAACCTCAGATACTGTCTCCAGGATATCAAGCATATGCTCCCTGCTGTCAGGAGTATGTGTTGCACTCCACGTCCTTCCGTCAAATGTGTCACACACACCACCCACGAGATATACCGCATTCCCCACAGAATTATCCGAAGTCATTTTGATCACGGCTTTGTGATCTTCACTGATATCTCCAAATATACTGTCGCCTGTATCAAAGCCGGTCTTTGCATGATAGTCTTCATCTCCTGAGTGAAATAATCTTGAAGTAAGCTCAATACCTTCGGAAGCCTTCTCCCAGATCTTAATAAACATTTGCCAATCGTAGGGTTCTTTAGAAGCCGGAGCAAGAAAAACCAGAAAACATATAAGTATAGGAAAAGGCGAAACTCCCACCAGATGACTTTTCAGATCGGTATAACCGCTTTTCTTCCATTTATACTGGACTTCCTCAGTAAGCACCAGCAATACCGGCAGAAATGCAAGTGCGATCACTGCTTTATCAACACTTATATCCTCCCACATGCAGACTGCCAATGCCGCAGGTATCAACGCTGCCAGTACACGCTTTCCCCATCTGTGGATCAATATGATCCTGCCTGCGACAAAGCTTCCTGCAACAGTCAAACATGACCACAGCATCCACCTGTTTTCATAAATAAAGCTTATCCTGTCATCCCCCTTGTGGACAAAGATCGCAGTCAATGCAGATAAAAGAAGAATGAACGGCGTTAAGAATCTCAATCTGCTCTTCCAATGGACTATGCAAATACATATAGCAAACACAACAGCTATCAGGAAAAGCGAAATAACCGGACTTTTCGGGGCATACAGATATGTTCCCGCTGCAAGCACTGTTGCAAGGCTGACCGGAAATATATATATAATGTCATACAGTACGGCGATCATCACATCACCTCTTTTAATTCCGCATCGGCAGAAAACTGGATAAGCAATGCTCTGGGGAACTGCTCTCTTGGGAGCTCTATTTTTTCTTCATTTCCGATAAGATAAATGATCGTGAAAATATTATTATTCCCAAGTAATGTCAGGAGTTCCGTCACATATTCCGACCATTTATGGATCACTATAAAGACTGTTCTGCAATCATATAATTCATGATTCCCTGCCACCTCAGCCATAAGCATATCTTCACCGAATGCCTTATCAAATCTGATATCGGAGAATTTATCATACAGAGTGTCAAATTGATCCCTTCCGTCGGACATAACACTCATAAGCTCTTTTTCCATATAATATCCCGCTATGGGGATATTCTTTTTATGACAGTAAAGAGCCAAAGCTATGGCACATTCAAGCATCTTATTTTCCAGTGGAAGATAATCTTCTATTCTTTCGCTGAATCTTTCGGTCCCCATAAGGATGGCAATGCCTTCCTTCTCTTCACCTATCATCTTACGCACCATAAGTTTTCCGCTGCGTGCGCTTACTTTCCAGCTTATCTGCCTGATATCATCACCTGCCGCATACTCCCTTGTCAGTACATCAGGCTCCGAAGGATCGATACTGCTCTCTCTTCTCATCATATTGGAAGTATCAACATCTCTTAGAAGTCCCAGATCCGTAAGTGCAGGTCTGACCATAACACGCATGGTCTCACGGTTTTTGATCCTGATCCTGAAAAGTCTGAAATAATCTTCAATTATCACCTCTTTGATGCCGATCTCATAATCCCCCCTGTATCTGCATAAAAGCTCCGTCTCTTTTTTGATACCTGTTCCCGGAAATAATTCATACTCCATCGTTTCGTCCAGGCCCCGTATGGCTGAAAAAGAGGAAAAGAAAATAATCTTCAAACTTACAAATGCGAAATGAAATTCATTCATAAGTCTGAAATAGAATGGAACCGTTTCACCGACCGTCATATTTCTACCGTCGGTATCCTGATAAATCCTGAAAAAAACAGAAACGAGTAAGAGATATAATCCTGAGATCACCGGTATCAGTGTCATGACCGCAAAGAAACCATAACTGATGGAGCCTCCGAAAAAACTGATCCCCACCAGCGAGAGTATCCATAATACACTCCAGATGATGCGATTTCTTTTCACGTCAATATCACTCTACCGGTACTTTTGCCTTCAGAACGAGACTCATAAGAACCTTGTCCGCATCTGTCTTATGCATCTTTGCTTCGGCTGTAAGAACAATTCTGTGATGAAGAGTATTAACGGCAACGGACTTTACATCATCAGGCTTGACGTAATCCCTTCCGTCAAGAAATGCTTTTGCCTGTGCCGCCTCGATAAGAAAAAGCGTAGCTCTCGGACTTGCACCGAGAACAAATTGCGGTTCTCTTCGCGTAAGATCCGTTATATTACGGATATACTTAAGGAGTCCCTCACTTACATGAACCTTTTTAACTTTCCTTTGCATCTCCAAAACATCGGATGAAGAGCAAACCTTGCCGGCTTCTTTGGAATATCTGCCTTCAATGAAGCCGGAAGCCATTCTGAGCTCCTCTTCTTCAGAGGGATATCCTATGGATAATCTCATCATGAACCTGTCCATCTGAGCTTCGGGAAGCGGATATGTCCCTAAGAATTCCACGGGATTCTGTGTAGCTATGACCATAAACGGCTGTGGCAGCTTATAGACATTGCCATCTACGGTAACCTGCCCTTCCGCCATTGCCTCTAAAAGTGCAGCCTGTGTCCTGGGTGATGTCCTGTTGATCTCATCTGCAAGGATGATCTGATGCATTATAGCGCCTTCACGGTAGGAGAAATCACCGGTCTTCATGTTATATACCGCAGTACCGGTCACATCTCCCGGAAGTGTATCGGGAGTAAACTGGATCCTGCCGAAATCGCAGTCAACAGAGCCGGCAAGAGTTTTGGCAAGCGTTGTTTTTCCAACTCCGGGAACATCTTCTAATAATACATGTCCGCCTGCGAGCATACATACCAAAAGATCATCTACAACCTCTTCCTTACCCACAAAATAATCAGTCATCTGCTTCTTTAACTCTGCGATCATGATATCTGCCTCCTCAAAAAGCTGTGCGATCAGTATATATAGTTATATATCAACCGATGTGACTTTTTATTGGATCGTTCCGCCTCCGATGACCACATCATCATCGTAGAGCACCACAGCCTGTCCTTTGGTGATGGCTCGCTGCGGTTCATCAAATATTACTTTTAAGCAGTCCTCTTCAGTCTGTATGACCGTACATGGCTGTTCTTTTTGTCTGTAGCGCACTTTAGCCTTACATTTATATTCACCCTTTATCTCCGGAACAGAGATAAGATTTATATCCCTTGCAGTCAGCGTATCTGAATACAGTCCGCATACTTTATCGGAATTCTCAAAATGCTTTCCCGCGATTTTTGTCTGATCTTCCTTAATATCACGGGCATCATGTGAAAGGATAACTCTGTTGCCCTCCATATCAAGTCTTACCACATAGTATGGATATTCGGATGCGATCCCAAGACCTTTTCTTTGTCCGATAGTATAACGGATCACACCTTTATGCCTTCCCAGGACATTGCCTTCCGTATCCACAAAGTCACCTTCGGCATACTTTCTTCCCGTATATCTTTCTATGAACGAAGCATAATCACCATCCGGAACAAAACATATATCCTGAGATTCATGCTTTGCAGCATTTACAAAATCCTGCGCTGCAGCGATCTCTCTGACTTCGCTCTTTTCCAACGCCCCCAAAGGGAACATGGTATGCTCCAGCTGCTCCTGGGTAAGCTGATACAGAACGTAAGACTGATCCTTACCGGCATCAACACCTTTTCTTAAGATATATCTACCCGAAGCATCATCAAACTCAGTCCTTACATAATGTCCCGTAACGACCTTGTCGCGCCCTCTGGAAAGAGCCGCCTGCATGAGCTTATCAAACTTCATATATCTGTTGCAGTCGATGCACGGATTGGGTGTTCCGCCATGTTCATAAGTCCTTACAAACTTGGAAATGATCTTATCTTCAAAATCTTCCTTGTAATCAAGCACCGAAAAAGGCATTCCCAGTCTTGCTGCGACACGTCTTGCATCAGCAACATCCTGATCGGAACAGCAGGTTTTGAAATTACATGTCAGTTCTTCATTATGATAGAGTCTCATGGTAACACCTTCGCAGGTATATCCCTTCTCTATCATCAGATATGCGGCAACAGACGAATCAACGCCTCCGCTCATTGCTATAAGTGCTGTCTTCATTTAAATATCGCTTTCTCCAATTCGGGAAGTACCATCTCAAACTTTACGCCGTACCAGTGCCCCGCATCCTCATGAGTTTTCTCGATACATTTTAATGTATAATCTGCCGCTATCTTAGCTGCTTCAAAAGCACTCTTTCCGTTTAGATATGCCCCTACAAAAGATGACGCATATACATCTCCCGTACCATGGCACCCCTGGTTATACCTGTAATGCCTGTAGTATCTGAGTTCCTTATTCTCATATACCACTACACCTGTTGAATCCTGTGTATAGCCCACTCCCGTAAGCACGATGGTCCGTGCTCCCTGCTTTTCCAGTCCTTCGATCAGAGCATGGATATAAACCTCATCGTATGTCTCTTTAAATTCCATATCACACAAAAGCGAAGCTTCCGTGATATTTGGAAGTATGATATCCGCATCCGACTCAAAGCAAAGTTTCTTCATGGCCTTCACATGCTCTGATGTAAACGGCGGATACAGCTTCCCAAAATCCGCCATCGCCGGATCAACGATAAGCTTGCCGTCGGGCAGCATACTTGTCTTTACGATATCCTTAACATGATCTATCTGTTTGCTGCTTCCCAGATATCCTGTATATACCGCCGCAAATTTAAGATTCTCTCTCTGCCAGTGTTCATTTATACGGGGCATTTCATCCGTAAGATCCGTAAAAGTAAATCCGTGAAAACCTGCAGTATGAGTTGAAAGTACCGCACTCGGAAGTATCGCTGTCTCAAGCCCGCATGCGGAAAGTATCGGAAGCGCTACGGTAAGCGAGCACTGTCCCACACATGAAATATCCTGTATTGTAAGTATTCTCTGGTAAGCCATTTTCTCTTCCTGTCTTTTATCTTCAGATATATATCCATATCGTATTTTATATCATTTATTCCGTCTTTTGTATCTTTTTGACCAGATACACAACCGCAATTATCATCGCTATTCCGCACGGCAAAGACACCACCGCACTCTTTGAGAATCCCGCTATAACATAAGTGATGAATGATACAGCCGCGCAGGTCACCGCATAGGGTATCTGAGTTGTAACATGATCCAGATGGTTACACTGCGCTCCCGCACTTGACATTATGGTCGTATCCGAAATAGGCGAACAGTGGTCTCCGCATACAGCACCGGCCATGCAGGCAGACATTGCTATGATCATCATGGTAGTATCACTGCCACTGAATACATTTACTACTATAGGGATCAATATCCCGAAGGTTCCCCATGATGTTCCCGTGGCAAATGAAAGAAGACATCCTGTGAGGAAGATCATAGCGGGGAGGTAATTCAGCAGGCCTGCTGCAGATCCGCTGACGAGAGCCGCAACATATTCCTTTGCTCCCAGAGAATCGATCATTCCTTTAAGAGACCATGCAAGGGAAAGGATCAGTATTGGTGCAACCATTGCCTTGAATCCGCCGGGTATGCATTCCATACACTCATCAAACGTTAAGACCTTTCTTAAAATGTAAAAGATCAATGTAAACATTATTCCGAAGAAAGATCCGAATATCAGTCCCTTTGAAGCATCACATCCCGCGATGGCATCCACGAAATTTTCACCGTCAAAAAAGCCTCCGGTATATAGCATTCCCAAAACACAGGAAACAACAAGGATAACCACGGGAAGGATCAGGTCTGTTACCTTGCCATTACCATTTGAGTTTCTTTCACCGGACTTACCTTTATTATCTGTTTCTGACAGTTCTGCTTTTCCTGCTTTATTCTCGTGCATAAGCATAGGCCCGTAATCGACATTCATTATTGAGAGAGAGATCATCATTACAATGGTAAAGACCGCATAGAAATTGAACGGGATGGTTCTGATAAAAAGAGCTATTCCGTTTTCACCCTCCACAAATCCGGAAACTGCGGCCGCCCAGGAGGATACCGGAGCGATGATACATATAGGTGCTGCCGTGGAATCTATAAGATAAGCCAGCTTTGCGCGTGATATACGATGCTTATCCGTAACCGGACGCATTACCGAGCCTACAGTAAGACAGTTAAAATAATCATCTACGAATATCAGCACGCCAAGGAGTATGGTCGCAAGACACGCTCCCGTCCGTGTTTTGATATGTTTTGAGGCCCACACTCCGAAAGCTTCCGACCCGCCGCCTTTATTCATAAGTGCAACAAGAATACCCAGCATGACCAGAAATATGATGATACCTGCCTTGTCGGGGTCTGTCAGCTGTGCGATGAGGCCTTCAACGAAAACATGCTCCATGGTCCCGGTGAATGAAAAACCGGAATACAGCAGTCCGCCTACTACAACTCCCGTAAAAAGCGAACTGTATACTTCCTTGGTAACAAGCGCAAGAGATATAGCCACAACCGGTGGTACAAGCGCCCAGTAAGTATTCTTAACACTGTCCGCATCCGTTGTTTTAAATGCCACTAAAAGCAATAATCCTATAAAAGCCAGTACCACGCATGTTGATAATTTTTTCTTATCTTTATTCATGAATCCTGCCTCCCGAGATCTTCTGTCAGTAATTGACCGTCTTTTTCCGACAATCCCTTCTGTACGGTATGATCAATATCTTAATTATACTGTTAAAAAAAGCCTGTCCGCAATGATCTTTCCCGTCATATATCATCAAAATCCCTAAAATGCCATTCGTATTGATCCCGACACAAAATACATCCCGATATAAGGAAAAGCCCGGGCAGTAATGCCCGGGCTTTCTTTTGTTTATCTGTATCCTTATCGGATGTTTTATCACATTGTCTCGTGGCAGGTTCTGCTTATTACATCTTCCTGCTGTTCACGTGTCAGATCGATAAACTTAACCGCATATCCCGATACACGGATGGTGAAGTTTGCATACTCAGGCTTCTCGGGATGTTCCATAGCATCCTTAAGCTTCTCGATGCCGAAGATATTAACATTGAGATGATGTGCTCCTCTGTCAAAATATCCATCCATTACGTTTACGAGATTTGTCTTCTGTTCATCGAGATCATGACCAAGTGCTGTAGGATTGATGGTCTGTGTATTTGAGATACCATCAAGAGCAAACTCGTAAGGGATCTTTGCAACCGAGTTGAGGGAAGCAAGCAATCCGTTCTTCTCTGCTCCGTATGAAGGTGATGCACCGGGTGCGAAAGGCTTGTAAGCTTCTCTTCCATCGGGAGTTGCACCTGTTGCTTTACCATATACCACATTGGATGTGATGGTAAGGATAGATGTCGTAGGCTCGGAATTTCTGTATGTATCATACTTACGGATCTTTGTAAGGAATGTCTTGAGCAGCCATACACCGATCTCATCCGCTCTGTCATCATCATTACCGTATCTGGGGAAGTCACCTGTTGTCTCGAAGCCCGTTACGACTCCCTGATCGTCACGGATGCACTTAACCTTTGCATATTTGATAGCACATAAAGAATCGATAACATGTGAAAAACCTGCAATACCTGTTGCAAATGTTCTTCTGACATCAGTATCGATAAGAGCCATCTCGGATGCTTCGTAATAATACTTGTCATGCATATAGTGAATGAGATTCAGGATATTTACGTATAATCCTGCAAGCCAGTCAAGCATAAGATCATACTTCTTGATAACCTCATCATAATCAAGGTACTCTGATGTTATGGGAGCTATCTCAGGTCCGCACTGCATATGCTTTCCTGCCTTATCAAGATGCTTCTCATCCTTACCGCCGTTGATAGCATAAAGGAGTGCTTTTGCAAGGTTCGCTCTTGCTCCGAAGAACTGGATCTCCTTACCGGTCTCTGTAGCAGATACACAGCAGCAGATGCTGTAATCATCGCCCCAGATAGGCTTCATAACATCATCGTTCTCATACTGGATGGAGCTTGTTGTTACAGATATCTTTGCAGCATACTTCTTGAAATTCTCAGGAAGAGCGCTGGAGTAAAGTACTGTAAGGTTAGGCTCCGGAGAAGGTCCCATATTCTCAAGAGTATGAAGGAAACGGTAATCGTTCTTTGTTACCATATGTCTTCCGTCCATGCCGATACCTGCCATCTCGAGAGTTGCCCATACGGGATCTCCGGAGAAAAGCTGATTGTAGGAAGGAATACGTGCAAACTTAACCATCCTGAACTTCAATACAAGATGATCGATAAGTTCCTGAGCCTCAGACTCTGTGATGGTTCCCTCTGTAAGATCTCTGTTGATATAGATATCCAGGAAAGTAGAGATACGGCCTACGCTCATTGCCGCACCGTTCTGTGTCTTAACAGCGGAAAGGTAACCGAAGTACAGCCACTGAACTGCTTCCTTTGCATTTTTAGCGGGACCGGAGATATCATATCCGTAGATCTGTGCCATCTCCTTAAGCCCCTTAAGAGCCTTGATCTGATCGGCTACTTCCTCTCTCTGTCTGATGATATTCTCTGTCATGTCACCATGGCCGAGAACCTGAAGATCATCCTTCTTCTTCTCGATGAGGTAATCAACACCGTAGAGAGCTACTCTTCTGTAGTCACCTACGATTCGGCCTCTTCCGTAGGTATCGGGAAGACCTGTGATGATATGTGTATGTCTTGCAACCTTCATCTCATCTGTATATGCATCGAATACAGCCTGATTGTGAGTCTTGTGATACTCATTGAAGATCTGATCATATTTCTTGTTTACATTGTATCCGTAAGTCTCAGCAGCCTGCTGTGCCATCTTGATGCCACCGTAGGGCATGAAAGCTCTCTTTAAGGGCTTATCTGTCTGAATACCTACAACCTGTTCAAGATCCTTCATGGACTCATCGATATATCCGGGTCCGTAAGCAGTAAGCGAAGATACAACTTCGGTCTCACACTCAAGCACGCCGCCCTTAGCACGTTCCTCTTTCTGAAGTTCCTGAAGTCTGCCCCAGAGCTTGTCTGTAGCTTCCGTAGGACCGGCAAGGAATTCTTCTCCACCATCATAAGGTGTATAGTTTGACTGAATGAAATCCCTGACATTTATGTCATTTGTCCAATGTGTTCCCTTGAAACCTCTCCATTCATTTCGCATGTTTTTTTCCTTTCTGTTGTGCTTTGTTAGTTACTTTATGAAAACTGTAAAACAGCTCATTTACAAAAAAAGAATGACGGCAGTCTGCCCTGCCGTCAAAAAATTATAACACACTTTGTCCAAATATCATGTTCCCATTCTGCACATATTGAACAGCGGTTTGTTGCAACTATCTCGTGATAATATACAATTATCCTCAAAATGCTTCGTTTATTCTCCCCTCAAAATGCGTTCTGCATTTGCGACACGCTCCTTAGTCGGAGGTTCCACTCCTTCAAGGGGATATTCCCTTCCAAGCTCTTTCCACTTGTATGCACCGAGAGTATGATAAGGAAGCACCTCTATCTTTTCCACATTATCAAGAGTCTCGATAAATGCCCTGGTCCGTTTCAGCGCATCATCATCATCCGTATATCCGGGAACAAGCACATGCCTGATCCATATCGGCTTTTTGATCTCTGAGAGATAGCGCATACCGTCCAGCATATTCTCGTTGGTATATCCCGTCAGCTTCTTTTGCGCTTCGGGGTCGATATGCTTTATATCCACCAGCAGGAGATCCGTAAGCTGCATCAACACGGCAAACTTTGAAAAGAAGGGTTCTTCTCTGGTAAAAGGCTGAAGTGCAGTATCTATACAGGTATTGATCCCCCGCTCCTTCGCCTGCCTGAAGAGTTCAAGGAGAAAGTCTATCTGTAAAAGCGGTTCTCCTCCGCTTACGGTTATCCCTCCGCCGTTTCGCCAATAGCTGTGGTAACGTTCGGCCACATCCAGTATCTCTCCCGCGGTCCTCAGATCCGCTGTTTCGGGATCCCATGTGTCGGGATTGTGGCAATATCTGCAACGCAGGTTGCAGCCTTTAAGAAAAATTATATATCTGACTCCGGGTCCGTCTACCGACCCGAAACTCTCGGTGGAATGTATCCTTCCGCGTATCTCCACCGGTTCTATAAGTTTCTCTTCCATTTCCATTATCCGTCACCTTAAGATCAGCGCTGAAGATTTGCAAACTGTGTATAATTCGGCAGCCATGCAAGATTAACAGTACCTATGGGTCCGCTTCGTTGCTTGGCTATGATTATCTCAGCCTTGTTCTTCTGATCCGTATCCTCGTTATATACTTCATCCCTGTAAATAAACATTACCGTATCGGCATCCTGCTCGATGGCTCCGGACTCACGCAGGTCGGAAAGAACCGGTCGTCTGTCATTCTTGCTTCGCCCTTCAACGGCACGGGACAGCTGTGAAAGAGCGATGATAGGAATGCGGAGCTCCTTGGCAAGGAGCTTTAGGCTTCTTGATATTTCCGATACTTCCTGCTCCTTGGATGCGATACGCTTTCCCTCTGCTCTCACAAGCTGCAGGTAGTCAATGATGATCAGCTGTATATCGCGCTCGGTCTTCATCCTTCTGGCGATGGATCTGATATCTCCCAGTCCCGATACATTATCCGCAAGGATAAGATTTGCATTTGCGACACTTCCGCTGCTCTGCACCAGGACTTCCCATTCGGCATCGCTTAATTCACCTGTCTTAAACTTCTTTGAATCAACATGTGAATCCATAGCCAGCAGTCTGTTGGAAAGCTCCGTCCCACTCATTTCCAGCGAAAAGAAGAGCACCGGCTTATGCTGATTTATAGCGATATTCTTGGTCATTGAAAGCACAAGTGAAGTCTTTCCCATAGCAGGACGTGCTGCTATTATAACAAGGTTGCCTTCCTGAAATCCCGCTGTCATATTGTCGAGATCGGTAAATCCGGTAGCAAGTCCCGTTACATTTCCGGCTGTCTTGTAAGCCAGATTTATACGCTCAAGCGCCTCCATGACAATATCACTGATCGGTGTTATGGAATCAGTCATCCGGCTTTGAACAACATCCGTTATCTCTTTCTCGGACCTGGTCAGGAGATCAGTCACATCTTCCTTGGACTCATAACACTCATCCTGTATTCTGGATGTAACATTTATGAGTTCCCTGAGGGTAGCCTTCTCCTGTACTATCCTTGCATAGTCCGGAACATTGGTCACCGCAGGGACTGCCATCAGGGCATCCCTTAAAAATTCCGGATTGACCACTTCAGGCGGAACATCCATTTCCTTAAGCTTGTCCTGCAATGTAAGGATATCTATAGCCATACCCTTGTGCGAAAGAGCGAGCATAGCATCATAGACCGCACCGTAAGCCCTGTTGTAGAAAGGCTTCCCGTCGGTAAGGATATCCTCAACATATTTGATTATCGAATTGTCAAGATAGATGCCGCCGATAACCGCCTGTTCGGCATTGCTGTCGTGAGGTTTTACTCTGACTGCACCTGATGCATTCTGTTCTGCCATAGCCGTCTTCCTGCTTATGCTATAGTCACTTCAACAGTAAGTTCACCCGTAACCTGGGGATGAAGCTTAATGGGAACCTTGTAAGTACCTTCTGCTTTGATCGGATCCTTAAGCACTATCTTCTTCTTATCAAGTTCAAATCCGCACTGGCTTGCAGCCGCTTCCGCAATCTCCTTGGAAGAGATGGAACCGAAAGTCTTGCCGCCTTCTCCGGCACGGATGGAAAGCTTCACCTGACTCTTTCCTATCTTTTCCGCAAATGTCTTTGCATCTTCAAGCTGCTGCTTTGCTATCTTCTCATCATTGGCATTCTTAAGCTTGAGATTATTGAGATTGGTAGCTGTAGCCTCAAGTCCCTTTTTACGTGAAATAAGGAAATTCCTTGCGTATCCGTCGCTAACATCAACGATATCGCCTTTTTTTCCGAGACTCTTAACATCTTCAGTAAGTATTACTTTCATCCTATTTCGCCCTCCTCGAGCATGTTGTCTAATGTTTTCTTAATGATCTCCACTGCTTCTTCTATTGTTGTATTTTCGAGCTGGGCGCCAGCAACCGTCATGTGGCCGCCACCCCCCAGCTTTTCCATAACAAGCTGAACGTTCAGTTCATCTATCGATCTGGCAGATATAAATATCTTGCCCTGATAGTCTGTCATAACAAAGCTTGCCTTGATACCTCTGATACCCAGAAGTTCATTTGCAGCCTGTGCCGCAACTACCGTAGGACTTCCCAATCCCTCACTGGGGCATACCGAGATAGCAAAGTCTTTCCTGTATATCTCAGCATGTCTTGTAGCCTCTGCCTTGGCCCTGTAATCCGAAGGATCGTCTCTGAAGAGCTTACGTACTCTGGTAGAATCCGCTCCGTTTCTCTTAAGAAAAGCCGCTGCCTCAAATGTTCGAACTCCGGTCCTGGTGGTGAAATTCTGCGTGTCCAATACCAGCCCACTGTAGAGACAATCAGCTATGGTGCTTTTGAACTTGATACCATCCTTGATATACTGGAGTATCTCTGCGACCATCTCACAGGCACTTGATGCAGCAGGTTCAACATAGGAAAGGGTTGCATTCTCTACCGATTCTCCGCCCTGTCTGTGATGGTCGAGCACTATTATCGAAACACATTTCTTAAGTAACTCGGGACACTCGGTGATGCTGGGCTTGTTAACATCCACTATTACCAGAGTGGAGTTATCTCCCGCACTCTCAAGGGCTTCCGCACCTGTCACTATGGTCCCTTCCTCATAATCCGGATCATTACGATAATAATCAACCAAAAGCTGAAGCGAAGGAGTTACCTGATCCAGTACCATATGGCATTCTTTCTTTAAGCTCATGCAGGCACACTTGATACCCACCATTGCTCCGAAGCTGTCTGCATCTCCGTTTCGGTGACCCATGACAAATACTTTGTCTCTGGCTGCAATTATCTCTTCCATGGCCTGCGCTTTGGCACGTGCCTTGACTCTGGCTCTTGTCTCCTTCTGCTGACTTCTGCCACCGAAATAAGTCAGTCCCTGCTTGCTCTTGACCACTACCTGATCTCCGCCTCTGCCCAAAGCCAGATCCAGCGCATTTCTCGCGAATTCGCAATCCTGTGCATAGGACAGGCCATCCATACCGATACCGATACTCAGCGTGACGGGAGTCACATTCCCTGCACTGGCTTTCTTAACTTCCTCAAGTATCTGGAATTTCTCGGTTTCAAGCACCTTCAGCGCACTCTTTCTGAGTATCACAAGATACTTGTCTTTTTCGGTCTTCCTTACTATTCCGTCCAGACTGCCGAAGCTCTTGTTAATGGCAGTATCGGTATATACAGCCAGCATACTGCGTTTCTCGGCATCTTCGATATTCTCTATGGTCTCTTCATAATTATCTATATATATAAGACCCGCCACAAGACTCTGGTCATCTATCTCCTTGAGGGCAAGCTTAAGTGCCGTCCTGTCAAACAGGTATATGGCGATCAGGAAGCCATCCTCTTCCTTACCTGCATTCACATCAGTGAGAAGTGCCATATCCTGAAGGCTTATGCGCTTCATCCTGATCTCGTAATCTTTATCGCCGAATACCACATCCATATCTACCGTATCTTCATCAGTCGGGAATCTGTCACGGCTGATCTCGGGTATTATGGACGTGATGGATCTCTTGTAGAATTTCTCATGGCTGCCGAGTTCTTCAAAGGCTTTGTTCATCCATATAACTCTTCCGCCCTCATCCAACAGTGCATGCGGAAGTTCCAACTCTTTTAACAGCTGCTTTTGGATCTGTCCGTACTCTGTAGCAAAGCTTATCAGCTCTCCCTTAAGCGCAGGCCCGGAGGTGACCATCACTATTATCACTGCAGTCATATAAACAACCGCAAACACTGTCATTATCACTCCCGCTTCCACATTGACCAGGTATAACAAAAGATCCACCATGATCAGTGCGATCCCAAGCAAAAGCGGCATCTGTATGTAGGTTTTGAGTTTTCCTTTTACTTTAAATCTGTCAGCCATATCTGTTCCCGAACAAACGACACTACGGTTCTTATTTTACTAAATCCCGCCTCTTTTCTCAACCAAAACAAAGCGGCATATCCCATGCCCGTAACAGCGCCATAACTTTTGAAAAAGCTCTTTTGCTTTGTGAATTCAAAGTAATATATCAAGTTGAAGGAACAGCCGTTATTGGTGTATCATGTACCCACGGAGGATCGATATGGGTTTTATAGGAAAAATAATAGGAGAAGCCGTATCTGATGCGGTCGGTTCTGCAGTAAGTTCAGCAGTATCGGGAGCAGTCTCTTCTGCCATCGAGATAAACAAAGAAAAGGAGATCGCCAAGATCCGCAATGCCCCCAAGCCCGAGGTTGTATTAGCTGTGTGCCCCAACTGTACGGCACCGAACACGGAATCTCTGCGGGTATGTCCGTACTGCGACAGCCTGCTTGTTAGAGTTCAGGGCGAAGAGGATGTTGCCAATATGAAGCGGAACTGACTTTCCGCCTCTGCTTTCTAAACCAGATTCCTAATCCGGGTTCCGAGCCGGCACTAAAAGGCATATCATTACCACCGGTTTGGCCGGTGGTTTGCTCTGCGGCTATAAGACGCTGTCCCCTGCCTGCCGCTAATATCCTCTACACCAAAAATGTCGATCCCCGTACTTATACTTTAAGTTTGCATACGACAAAAAAGCAGCAGAGGAATTAAACCCTCTGCCGCAAATTCAATTGTACTGATAAGCTAATAGTCAAGCAAATTCTTCTATCCTTATGGTAATACAATATCTTCCTCTGATATGTATATTGTCACTTCTCTTCTCCAGTCATCTCCGTAAATGTCTGACATCCACTGATCAAAGTACCATGAGTCTTCAATATAATTAATCATTCTATTTGCATGCCTATCGTAAAGATAATATCTTATACCGTCAGCCGCTTGAGTATAAAAATGGTTTACTGCTCCATTTTCATAACACTCTGCATTTATCCACGGATCAACCTCAAATGTTTTAAAATCCGAAGGATTCCGTGGGTCTTCTACACCCTCATATTTACGATAATATTCAATAATATAATCATATGAATCAGCTGAAAAATCAATTTCACCCATTAGGCTCTTTATCTTGTATAGTTCTTTTCCCGACATAGTTCCAAAATAGGTCATATCCACATTTTTTATCACCACATCAGCGTTTAATTTTTCAAGAGCCTGATTATGTTCCCAAAGATGATTTCTTGTTTGTATGTCCCCTGTAAATATTTTTCCATCTTCAAATATATACAAATGGTAATTTTCTTCCTTTCCATAAAAAGAAACATCCATCATAAATATAAGTTTACTTACATCGAAATCATAATCCTCAGCATTTTTAACTATCTCATGAGTCCTATATTCCTCTATTTTTGAGCAATCACTATAGAGAATTACCCGTTTAATAATAATACTTACCGTAAAATATAGCGCGATGCATGTCAGTGCAATAAGTATAAAAATCAAAAATATACGTGGCTTCTTTTCTTTTTTTTCCTGCGTCATATCAATTTCCTTTACTGTTAATTATCAAGTCGTTTCTTTAAATCTTCACTGATTTGCTCCTTAACATATTCAAGCCCCTGCGTTTCATCAAATACCGTTCCGCCGTTATTTATAACTAATTTATTCATAATACTATTGCTTTCATAGGACACAGAAATCATGTTTATTTCAACGCTTCTTTCCGACATTTGATCAATTAACGTACTTATAGTACTATATTCATAAGTATCAGCAATATTCTCCGAATCAAAGCTATCCGCTGACACACTCTCTTCTGCTGAATTATCCGACAAACTTCCCTCATTTTCTGCAGCAAATACCTTAATCTCGCTGATTTGTCCAGCTAGTACAGAAATAAGCAACACTCCTGTTATAATCTCTTGAATTTTTCTTCTGAATTTCATTCCTATTCCCTTCCCCGTTCGTAGTAAACGCAAGTTGCATCTTAAGCAGGATATAAAATAGCTGCAGAAACGCATTTGTTTTCTGCAGTCTGACTATCATAGACGTAAAGTATATCCGTAGGCTCATAAGCTTTGCGTCACTGCCTTTAGACAGTTTTGCCGATAAATACGATTTATCATATCATATACCAAGAATAATAAAATTAAGAAGTAACCTAAATAATTCATAAATTCACAGTCAAGCTATAGAAGATCAAACCATCAAAAAAACCGCTATATCCCATTTAGGAATATAGCGGCAGATCGTGAAAACCCTTAATAAATTGATCAATCTGTTACGTAAGGCATAAGTGCGAGATGACGTGCTCTCTTGATAGCTGTTGTAAGCTCTCTCTGATGCTTAGCGCAGCATCCTGTCACACGTCTGGGAAGGATCTTTCCTCTCTCGGATACATACTTACGAAGAAGTGCTGTATCCTTGTAGCTGATTGTGGGAACCTTCTTAACTTCACTGCTTCCCTCTTCAGTATTCTCTTTAACTTCCTTAGCTACAGGTCTTGCGCAGAATACGCAAACCTTTCTGCGACGATGGATACCACCCGAACGACGTCTGGGTGCTGTACCTCTGTCTTCTTTGTTAAATGCCATAATAAAGCCTCCTGTTCATACAGACACTTGTATGGGACTTAATTACCGAACGGAATCTCTTCCTCGATACCACCGGGGATATTCATAAATCCATCATCTCCGGCAGGAGCTGCAAGCGCATCAGAAGCCTGGTAATTTCCGCTGCCTCCGGCATTCTTGCTCTCGGCAAATTCCTGATCCTCCACGATAACATCTGTGGTATAAACAGTCTTGCCGTCCTTATCCTGGTACTGTCCGGTCTGGATCCTTCCGGTAACAGCGATCTTGGTTCCCTTGTGGAAATACTTCTCCGCAAACTCACCTGCTTTTCCGAAAGCGGTGCATCTGATGAAATCAGCATTCTGCTGATCGGATCCGTTACTGCCTCTTGAGAATCTGCGGTCTACTGCAAGTGTATACTTTGCAACCGCCATAGGATCGTTGCCCCTCTGTGAATATCTTACTTCGGGATCCCTGGTGAGACGTCCCATCAAAATAACTTTGTTCATTCTTTCTTCCTTTCTTTATGCTTCGTCAGCTCTGACGCATAAGAAACGGAGAAGATCTTCTCTAAGTGCAAGTCTGTTCTCAAGTTCGACCGGTGTCTCGCTCTTGTCAGACTCGAACTGAATGAAACTATAGAATGCTTCTGTCTGCTTCTGAATCTCATAAGCAAGCTTTCTGGCATTCTGGTCTGTCTCGACACCGGTAACGTTACCGCCGAATCTGGCGATATATTCCTTACACTTGTCGATGACAGCAGCTCTTTCATCCTCTCCGAGCTTAGCGCTGACTACAACGGCTAATTCGTACTTGTTCATGCTGTCTTTTACCTCCTTTTGGACTTTTGGCCTGTTTCCGTCCTGTTGTTTTGGAAACAAGCAAGGATATTTCACGGAATTTCATAATACCACCCGACAATTTGTAATGCAAGTGGAATTTTACAGCCGTCAGCCTTTTCTAACAGACTTCGGTCATGGTATAATCTATAGTAGTTCTACAGTTTGATGTTTTCGAGTCTGCAGTTCAGGGGGGTAATATATGAACGGTTCCGACGGAAAGAAACTCATGCTCATCGTCGATGACAGCAAGACTAACCGTGCCATTCTTCATTCTATTTTTGAAAAAGACTACGAAGTCACCGAGGCTTCAGACGGTCTTGAAGCAAGCGCGCTTCTTAAACAGAAGAATTTCTCTGTTATAATCCTCGATCTAAATATGCCGAATATGGACGGTTTTGAACTTTTGGACATGCTCAATTCCGATCCTGCTCTTAAAAATATCCCTGTTGTCATCAATACACAGTTCGGCCAGGAAGAGAATGAATTAAAAGCACTTTCAAAAGGTGCCTCCGATTTCATTTCCAAGCCCTACAATGTGGAGATAGTAAGGCATCGTGTAAACAATGTCATAACCACAACGGAACTGGAGCAGCAGATGATCAATACAGAGGCAGAAAAAAGGACTCTGGAAAAGCTCCATCATCTTGCTGAAACCGATACCCTCACCGGAGTCTACTCCGAGCAGGGATTCTGTCATTACGCCGATGAGCTTCGTAAAAATAAAGATACCGAATATACGCTCCTTCGTTTTGACGTAAATCATTTCAAAGCCATCAACGAACTTTTCGGTGCCGAGAAATCCCTTGCTATACTGAAGCTTATCGCTGACAGATTAAAAGTCCTTGTGGGAAAAGACGGCATCTGCGGACGACTCGGAGCAGATATATTTACGGTATGTATGCCTACCAACAAACTGGATGCGGAAAAGATCGTTAAGGATCTCGAACTCCTCATATCCAAGTCGCTTCCCGGATTCAATGCTTCCATATACAGTGCTGTCTACTGCATGAACGAGCCCGACACTTCCATAGAGCTCATGCTGGACAGAGCCGGTCTTGCGATCCAGCAGATAAAAGGGAATTACCTTGACCGTTTTGCAAAATACAACGGTCTGGTCAAAGATACAATGCTTAAGGAACAGGCACTTACCAGTGATATGGAAGCAGCTCTTAACAATAACGAATTCTGCATCCATATCCAGCCTATTTACGATATCCACACCGGCAAGGTTGTCACCGCCGAAGCACTGGTACGCTGGGATCATTCCAAACGCGGAATGCTTATGCCGGATTCCTTTATACCTCTTTTCGAACGTAACGGCATGATAGCAAAGCTTGATCATCACGTATGGGAGCTCGTTTGCGCTTTCTTAAAGAGAGTCAAAGATGAAGGGCTGGAGCCGGTTCCCATAAGCGTTAATGTATCCAGGGTCAATCTCTTCCTCCCGTCTCTCGGAGATGATATAGTCTCTCTCTTGGACAAATACGGGCTGGAACGGAATTGTCTTAAGCTGGAGATCACAGAAAGCGCCCGTACTGCCGATCAGACAAGGCTTGTATCTGCCGTTGAAAAGCTGAAAGATCTTGGCTTTACCATAGTAATGGATGATTTCGGAACAGGCTATTCCTCTCTCAGGGTGCTTAAGGATATGCCCATAGACGTTGTTAAGATAGATATGAATTTTGTTGCGGAACTCGGTTCTTCCAACAAAGCATCCATCATAGTCAAGCACATGTCAACTCTCGCCAAGGCATTGGGAATGACAGTCATTGCCGAAGGTGTGGAGACCAAAGATCAGCTCAGTTATCTGAAGTCGGTTGAATGCGATGAACTGCAGGGTTACTATTTTTCAAAGCCACTCAGCGAAGAAGACTTCATCGAGTTGATCAGAAAATCATAAATTTGCTCAGAGAATTTCCATTCGCAAATTCTCCTCGTGGAGGAAATTATTTTGCGAATTATCATTCGGGAATTCTCTTTGTGGAGGTATAAATGGCATCACAGAATATAACAGGATTGAAATGTCCCGGATGCGGAGGCAGTGGTATTTCATTTGACCCCGAAAGCGGTAAAATGTATTGCCCTACCTGCAGCGGTGATTTTGAACTCAAAGAATTCATCAAACTCTCCCGTGAAAAAAATAAAGATGAAAAAGTATCCTGGGACAAATTAAAAGGTCCCGATATCGATCGTTCGGATCTGCATATCTACAGCTGCAATTCCTGCGGAGCAGAGATCATAGCTCAGGGAGATCAGGCCACAGCCAAATGTCCCTATTGCGGCAGCAACTTTGTACTTACCGATAAATTTGAAGGTGTATCCATGCCTGAGGGTATCATCCCCTTCAAAATGACAAAACAGTATGCCGAACAGACCATGCGCAGATATGTATCGGAAAAAGCAGGCATACCACAGAACATGTTTAAGAAAGAATGGCTCGACCAGATGCAGGGCGTATATATGCCCTGCTGGCTTTTTGATTGCGATGTAACGGGAATAGGTGTTTTCACCCAGACCGAACATGTGGAAAAAGGCTTTGTTCTCGGTGTTTCACATTCCTCTACCAGTCAGATCCGCGAAGAGAAAGAAACCACACTCACACGTATAGCCACAATGCATATAGACAACATCCCTGCCCGTGCCGAGACCAGACTTCGCGAAGAGACCGTCCTGGAACTCTATCCATATAACTTCGACGAGATGGTCGATTTTAACCCGGCTCTTCTTACAGGATACAAAGTCGGTCTTTACAATGTCTCTCCCGAAGACGAAAAAGAACGGATCGAAAAAGCAGTGGAAGGCCCCGTTAAGAAACAATTAAGATCCTGCATCACTAACTCGGGCAGGATCAAGGCCATAGCAGACTTTCCGCAGATCAATTCGGGGCGTTACGGCTACTGCCTGCTTCCCGTATGGATGTGCAGGTTCACCTGGGAAGGACACGTTTTCAAGTTCTGCATGAACGGACAGACCGGAGAATCAATGATAGAATTCTCTCCGTATGTTATTGAAGAGATGAAAGCCAAAGAACGTGGCAAACGGATGCTTACATTAGGTATCGGTGTTGCAGCGCTTGTCATCTTTAACATACTGTTCTTCACATCACTTAACAACCGGGTCGCAGATTTAAGCTATTCCACGATCATGGATATGCATGCCATTGCGATGGCGGTAAATGCACTCCTCGGTCTTCCTTTGCTGATCCTGGCCATCATATGGTTCCCCGGATTCAGAAAATTCCTGGTCGCAAGCAGTGGCAGAACCTCCCCCTCCGCCGCCCTCGGTTTTGATGTTAATTCTCTTTTAAAGCTTCATGAAGAAGACAGCAGAAACATCGGAACTTCCGGATATGTAAAAGATTTCGAACTGGTGGTTTCAAAAGATGAGCCTTACGGAACGCGTACCTACGAGCTGACATATGATAACAATAAACCTGTCTGGACACTCGTCAGGTTTACCGAAGCCAAAAAGTAAAAAAACAAACCCGGATCATTCCGATCCGGGTGTCATTAATGAATCAAGGTCATCGACTCCTATTATCTCGGCAGCCTGCTTTCTTATCTCTTCGGCGCCTTCCCTGTCTATACCTTTATAGAATCTATAAGCAAGCTTTTCTTTTCCGTCCGGATCAAGCAGCCCGCACGCCATATGGCTTTCCTTTATCTCACTCATACTGTCTGTCTGCTTTCCGAAGATCAGACCGTCAATATAAGGATTAAGTTCCGCCTGTCTGAATGCATAGGCAACCGATGCCGCCTGCTTCTCCTCGCCGTCAAGAGACGTATATCCAAACTCCGTACATAATATGCTTCTTACATTTCCCTTTGGATCCAGCATCTCTTCTTTGCAGAAGTGATCCGTAAGAACATCTATATTCTTCATGGTCACATAAGGCGAATCGGCTTCATGAGTGACCGATACGGATTCATTTAGCTGCGACCATACCGTAGGGCAGAAAAGAGGATAATTATAGGGATGGACCGTTACATTCCAGCAATAATCTCCGCAGCTTTCAGCCGATCTGCGGAAGCCGTTTATAAATGCCTTGCCTCCGTAATGAACCGCATCGGAATTTGCCTTTCCCCATTCCTGGTCAATACATAAGTATATATTTCCATTCGCATTCTCTGAACGAATGCCATTATAAAAGATCCTGACCGCCTTTTCATATTCAGCCGCAAATTCGTCAACCGGCATATTCGGAAGGTAATTCCACTCTCTGCGGGCATTGACCTCATTACCTATTATCCAGTTATCAACTGTTCCGAATCCCTTATCCGAATAACGTTCTCCAAGGAAAGCAGCAATGGCTGCAAGCTTTTCAACGCCTGCCTCTGTCTTTGTATTAAATGCATAATAATTTGCATCAGTTCCGTCAAGCGAATCCGGATGGATAAGCGTCTTATCCGAAGTCAGATTATTGAGCACCACCAGCGTAACCTGGATATTCCTCTTATTGAGCTCTGAAACAAGATAATCATATTGAGCGATTATCTCCGCATCAAAGGTATATTTTCTGCCGTTATATTCATACTCAAATCCATCCCCTCCGCACAGCAGACCGAGAGGCAGATTGTAACAGGCTTTCTCAACTCCCAGATCCTCCAAACTGTTATTAAGAAAACATGTTGGATCGGGAAAGATCCCTTTAAGCCCCTCATCGTGTCTTGCACAGGTATGTTCCGCGCATTCTTCGGGATTAAGTATGTACATGCTGTCAGAGAGAGCGACCTCATTTCCGCTCACCGTTCCCACAACTGTAAATTTCTTAAAGAGCACCGAATCTTTTGTGTTTTTATTCAAAGGGAACAGAAATGTTGCATTTAGGGCTGCATCAACCGAAGCTACTTCAATACCTTCCGCACCGCTCTCATAGGGTTGCTGCGCATAAAGATGATATTTCCCGTCATCCGTATCTGTCTGTCCCACAGCTATAACCGCAACAGTTCCCTTATTTACTCTGGAACTCATCACATCAAGAGGGATATTGTTTCCCGATACAAACCCTTCATTGGCAGCTGAGGTTATATCCGCCAGTTCGGCAAGTCTTTCGTAACTGTCCCTGTAATCACCCAGGCTTTCAAACATCCCGTATGCCGCCTCATAATCACCGTTATTCATTGCCTCGACGGCTTTTTGGAACGTATCTTCTATCTCGATCTTCCTTAATCGCTCTTTTGCCTCTTTCACAAAGGCTGTGTGTCCGGCGTGCTCCGTGATTATATATGCAACCAGACTGTCTGTTTCAAAGTCATTTACCTTCCTGTCACTTTTAACGTGCCATGCAAGTATAAGAGCTTTTCCGTAATCCTGATCTTTTACGAAAGACTTTGCACATAGGATATACAACTCATCCATCTGGTCGTAATAAGAAGAGGTAACTGCCTCATTTGCACTTTCGGAAATCAGAAGCTTTTTTCCCTCCTCGAGAACTTTAAGCGCCTGATCCGGTTCTCCCGTTGCCACATGATACCTTGCTGCCACCAGACAGTCGGATGATGTCTTCGGATCACGGATGATGATCTCCGGTATGCTTTTAGCCGGCTTAAAAAACAGCATCACCGCCGCAAACGCGGCGATGATGGTTATCAACAATAATACTATTCTGATCTTTTTCACAACTAAAACCCTTACAGTCCCTTAGCTTCAGTCAGCGTTATGCCGTTGCCTGCAGTGCCCAGGGGGATCTGGTGATCCAGGCCTACAAACTTGCCGTTTTCCTGCCAGAGAACTTCCTTTACGAAATTATATTTTTCAGTATCCCATGTAATGAAGTCATCCTTTACAAGTCCGCCGGTATCACCGGAGTTGGCATTAAAGCACCAGAATGTATGATTAAGATGATTCTTTGAGATAAGCTGCCTCATATATGTCATCCATGTGATATTGGGCTCTGTCATATATCCGCCCCACTCACCTATAAGAAGAGGCGCTGTTCCGTTCTCATGGATATAGAACCAGTTGTCATGCCAGCAATCCTTCATTAAAGAATCGTAAGTATAATTTCCGCTAAACCAGGGCTGTTCAAATACCGTAGGGCCGTAGTCATGCGGTGAATAAACCAGCTTGTTATTATATTTTCCAAGATCAACAGGATAATCCGCAACACCTCTGAGATTACCGCCCCACCAGTTGAAGTAATAATCCTCACTGTTGGCCGAATGGAAATCACCATTTGCCGCAATATTCTTGGGATAGATCTCCGTTCCTTCTACCATGATAAGAACATTGGGATTCTTTGCGAGAACTGCAGATGCAGCTCTCTCAGCCTCATATTTCCAGTTATTTGCTGCAGTGGAATTGTTCCATACTGCTGCCGATGCACCTTCATTAGGCTTGCCGTGAGGCTCATTCTTTAAATCGAATGCAATGATCGTATCATCGTTCTTATATCTGTCTGCCATCCATGCAAGTGCTTCTTCATACTGTGCCGCGGTGATCTTATCCGTATACCAGAGATTTACCGTATGTCCGGAAGCATTTGTCTCGGCGCTGTGAATATCCAGCATGATCTTAAGGCCGTTTGCCCTGCACTGACCAACCACATAATCAAATATCTGCAGACTGTCCATGCCTACCAGATATGCATTGGTCGCCTGATTGAAATTTGCTTCGGGTGCCTTGCCGCTCTTCCACTGGAGGATAAGCTCCGCAGAGATGGGAACACGGAGAAGATTAAATCCGTGATCTGCGATACCCTTAATAGAATTATTCAGATCGCATGCCCAAAGTCCGTCAAAAGTATTTGTTCCTGTGTTATATCCAAACCAGTTACAACCCGTAAGCCATACTCTCTTGCCGTTCTTATCATAGATACCGTTACCGTCAGTATGAAGCCAGTCATCGGTTGTGGGTGCCGGAACAGGAAGCGCTGCACCGGTCTGCGCATTTCCCTGATTGCCGCCGTTACCGGAATTGTTATTTGCAGTCTGTGAATTTCCGGAATTATTGTTTGTATTATTATTTGCGGTGCCGCTTACCGTTGTGCTTCCTGCAGTAAGTGTATAGCTCAGATCACCTGTTATACCGGAGAGTATGACACCTATATCCGCATTGCTGCCTGAGGTTATGGTATTGTTATAATCAACTCCCGTTACTGTAAGCACTCCTCCGGAGATGCTGTAGTTACCGCTCCAGCCGCTGTCGATCTTTGCATCACCCACATTTATGGCAAGAGTCCAGCCGTTGATATCCATTCCCGATTTATTCACAAGCCTGATATCAAGCTGCTTGAATATGGGTGCCTCGCCCCAGCTGTTTGCAGTGCTTATCTCCGCATAGAAACTGTTGGTATTGACTGCACCGGCCCCGCCTGCCGCAGGGGTCTGTGCATCCGTAACAACAGCAGCATCCGCGCTCTGGGAACCGGCATCTGTCTGTGATGCAACCAGCTCTCCCGAGCTTCCCTGTACAGCACCGGCTCCGGCCTGTGCAACAGCCGCATCACCGGAACCTGTTACAGCTCCTCCCGCGGATCCTCTCGTGCCAAGGATAACCGCAAGCAACAGCACACCTGCTGCCACTGTCGACACGATGGCGATCATCAGTTTCTTTTTCGAATCATTCATACCTTCCTCCACGATCATTCTCTTCTCACAAATGTTTCTTTAGGAATTGCTGAGTATCACAAATTCTTCATCACATTCCGCAAGAAGTTCTTTACATCTTTGTAATTCCATTCCGCGGGTCACCGTCATATAGACAATGCTGTCCTTCCTGCTTCCGGCACTGAGCGGCGACACTCCTGCTATCTGCATCAGGGCATGAAGTTCCGGAAGATTCATCTTAAGACCGAAAGCAAGGCAGATTATCTCATCACGTGTTGGATTAGACTTAAGTCCTCTGCTTATCTGGTCCACATAACCTTCGCTTAAGGATGAATCTCTTGCTACATCTGCAAGCTTCAGTTCTTTTTCATCGATCACCTTCTGAACATAATCCGAAAGTGGTAAGTGTATAACAATATCAGGCATTATTTATTCTTCCGTTTTCCGTCCAAAGCTTCCTTCAGCTGATCGATCACAATCTCCAGAGCCTTGATCCTTGCATATTTTTTATCTACCGATTCAAGAATATACCACCTTGCATATTCGGTACTGGTCTTCTCTATCATTTCATTTACGGCATCTTCGTAAAGATCCCACTTTTCACGATTGCGCCAGTCTTCATCGGTTATCTTCCACTTCTTTTCGGGAGTGTTTTGTCTGTCCGTGAATCTCGCGAGCTGAGTGTCCTTATCAATCTGAACCCAGAATTTGATTATTATCGCTCCCCAGTCACTCAGTTCCTTTTCAAATTCATTTATCTCATTATAAGCTCTCTGCCAGTCATTCTCCGAGCAAAATCCTTCCAGACGCTCTACCATCACTCTTCCGTACCATGTACGGTCAAAGATCGCTATGTGTCCGGTTCTGGGAACCCTGTTCCAGAATCTCCACAGGAAATGTCTTGATTTCTCATGGGGCTCGGGACTTGCTATTGGATGAACCTCATATCCTCTCGGATCCAAGGCCCCTGTGATCCTCTTGATATTGCCGCCTTTGCCGGCCGCATCCCAGCCTTCGTAGGCAATGACAACAGGTATCTTCTTCCTGTAGAGCTTGTAATGAAGATCTCTGAGTTCCTTCTTCAGCTTATCGAGTTTTTCCTTATACTCTTCGTCAGTAAGAGTTTTTCCCTCAAGAGGTATATCCGCAAGTTTCGGCATCTGCACAAGAGGGAATGTATTTTGAAGTATAGGCACTGCAAGTGCCTTATTCTTCAATGCCGTATCGATGCTCTGATTCAGAAAACTGAGCATCTGCCATTCGGCAGTCTTTGCTTCCTTCGCATCAATTATATACCATGGTGCAATGGAACGATTGGTATCCGTAAGATATTTATCATATATCTCAAGGCATTTGTCATACTGACTGTTTTCCTTCAGATCACTTTCCGACACACGCCACTTCGTATCCTTATCATCCGTCAGTTCCTCAAAACGCTTCTTTTGCTCTTTCCTGCTTATGTTAAAGAAGAACTTTACGATAAGATAACCGTTATCGTGAAGGGAACGTTCCGTTCTGTTGATGCTCTCTATCCTTTTGGCATATTCTTCGGGAGAAAGCTCCCCCTCCCTCACGCCATCCGTGATCTCATGCATCCAGTATCCGTCGTAAAAAGTAAACTTGCCGCCCTCGGGAATACTGAGTATATATCTGTAAAGGAACGGATATCTCTTTTCATCATCAGAGGGAGTTCCTTCATAAGTCTTTAACTTGAAAAAGCGGGGATCTATGGCATTGATGACTTTTCCCAGCGTACTTCCCTTGCCGGCACCTCCCCAGCCTTCACATATTACCATGACCGGAAGCTTTGCTTCCTTTATCTTCATAAGAGAGCCGGATAATTTGGCTTCCTCTTCCCCTATCAGAGCCTTCAGTTCATCCTTCTCGGGAACCTTTCCCTTCACATGATCCTTCAGCATAAGCAACCCCCTTTCCATACCGTGCAACCACCGTATTTCTTTTTTCTAATTGTATCACATAAGACATGGCTTTGCATTGTTGACAAGGCAAGGTGTATACAGATAAAATAGTTTGCCGTAAGGTGAGAATACTCTTCGTGGAGGTTTTTTATTATGGATATGCAGATGGATTTTATCAGGAAGCTCCCTCTTCCCAGTGAGCTCAAGGAGCAGTTTCCGATACCTGATAATGTTAAAGCGATTAAGGAAGATCGCGATAAACAGATAGCTGAGATTTTTGAAGGAAAGTCGGATAAGTTTCTTCTTATAATAGGTCCCTGTTCGGCAGATAACGAGCCGGCCGTTCTCGATTACATGAACCGTCTTCGCAAGGTTGCCGAGGAAGTTAAGGACAAGATCTTTATCATACCCAGAGTATATACCAACAAACCCCGTACCACGGGACTCGGATATAAAGGTATGCTCCATCAGCCCGATCCGGAAAAGGGAGAAGATATGTTAGCCGGTATAATTGCCATCCGTGAGATGCATTGCCGCATCGTAAATGAGACCGGCTTTACATGCGCGGAAGAAATGCTCTATCCCGCAAACCACAGATACTTATCGGACCTTCTTTCATACGTTGCCATCGGTGCAAGAAGCGTGGAAGATCAGGAGCACAGACTTGTAGCCAGCGGACTCGGAATCCCTGCCGGAATGAAGAATCCTACCAGCGGAGATATCGCTGTTATGCTCAATTCCATCATCGCGGCTCAGAGCCCCCAGCGCTTCCAGTACAGAGGATGGGAAGTACAGACTCCCGGCAATCCTCTTGCACATGCGATACTCAGAGGCTCCGTGGATAAATTCGGAAGAAGCCATCCGAACTATCACTATGAGGATCTTATCAATCTTGCAAGTTCATATTTTGAAAAAGGTATCAAAAATCCTGCTGTTATAGTAGATACCAACCATGCCAATTCCGGCAAGCAGTATCTTGAACAGATCAGGATCGCCAAGGACGTTCTTTACAGCATCCGCCATTCCAATGATGTTAAAAAGATGGTCAAGGGACTTATGATCGAAAGTTACATTGAGGACGGAGCACAGAAGATCGGCGAAGGTCACTATGGAATGTCCATCACCGACCCCTGCCTCGGATGGCAAAAGAGTGAAGAACTGATACATCTCATTGCCAACCTGCTTTAATAATACGAAATCAAAAAGGCGCGACACATTGATATGCATCGCGCCTTTGTTAATGATATATGATCCTTACATACCTACCGCAGAATAGCGGGCACTGAATGTATCATCCATGGGAAGTATGGCACCTCTTCTTACTCTGTATACCGGTGCCCCTGTTATGCTGATACCGCCTGCTCCGTTCCGGATTATCTTTGCGATCTTCTCCTGAAGTTCCAGATAACCGCCATGAGTCATAGGCATGAGATAATCATGATTTTTATGTTCTGTTGATAATACAGCAAATCCGTTCCTGTTGTAACGTATCCCGTAAAATGTTGCTATCTCACAGGTCTGGGCGTTGCTTCCGTTCTCCATGCAGCTGTATGTCACAAACATAAATTTACCTCCACGCTCACCAAACTCTTTGCCGTTGCACCCTCAGGTGCGCCTATACCTGTTATTTTAAGGCCTGTGCCTTTACGGCGCAAGAGAATTTACATAATACAGAGGAATTTTATTTATGAAAAAGAGATTGAATGTTGTCCTGTTTGAGCCTGAGATCCCCCAGAATACCGGAAATATCATGCGTACATGTGTGGCTGCAGGATTTATGCTGCACCTTATCAAGCCTTTGGGCTTCGATATAGACAATCCGAAATTCAGACGTGCCAGCACCAATCATATCACCTGGTCTGAATATACACTGTATGATGATTTTGCAGACTTTACATCCAAAAATGAAGGCGAATATTTCTTCATGACACGATATGGCAAAAAGGCCCCTTCAGATATCGACTTTAAAGCCATCCCTTCCACATCGGACATCTATCTGATATTCGGAAAAGAAAGTACAGGCATACCTCCTGAGATCCTGAAAGAGAATCTCGACCGTTGCTTCAGGATCCCCATGGCAGCCGAATGCAGGAGTCTTAACCTGAGCAACGCAGCCGCCATAGCTATCTATGAATGTTTGAGGCAGCTTGGCTATCCGGATCTTTCATTTTCAGAAGTACAAAAGGGTGCCGACTATCTCGAATCCTACGATGCGGTTCTCGAAGCCGTCCACCCTCACGCTTAGATCAATGCGCCTTACTCTGCGCAATGCATGTTTATATACTTTATTCAACACTCTCTATTACGGATAAGATATCTTCTCTTATCCGTTTATTTGTTTCAAGTGCATCTTCTCTGGATGACTGCCTGGTATAAAAATAGAATTTTATCTTAGGCTCTGTTCCCGACGGCCTGATGGCAAACCATGTATCCGGATCACCACCGGATGCACCTGCATTATCCCCTTCTTCCTCCAGGAAGAATCTGAGCGCATTGGTTCCCGGTATCGGGGCTATGCTCTTTGTATTTTTCAATATATCTTCGTCTTTACCGTCATAAAAATATCCGTCTTTATAATCCAGTACTTTGAGGACCTTTTTACCCGCAACTTCCGACGGCGGATTTTTACGTATCTGTTCCATCATCCTCGAGATACGTGCTGCTCCCGCTTCTCCTTCAAGTATGAGATTCGGCTCATCTTCCGCATAGTAACCGTACTTCTCATACAGTCCCATCAGAACCTGCCAGAGTGTCTTACCTTTTTTTCTGTAATAAGCCGCAGCCTCTGCCACTAACATTCCAGCACTGATGCCGTCCTTATCGCGAATATCGGGACATGCCGCATATCCTACCGACTCCTCATATCCGAAGAGATACTTCTTTTTGTTCTCTTCCAGGAAAGGGATCTGTCCGCAGATATTCTTGAAACCTGTAAGCGACTCATACATATTAACGCCATAGGCTTCCGCCATTCTTGATGACATGGTAGATGTAACGATAGACTTAACCATGGCTCCGTTATCCGGAAGAGTCCCCGCATCCTTCATACCTTCGAGTATGTAATTTACAAGGATATAACCTGTCTGATTGCCGTTAAGCGGTACATATTCCCCGTCTTCTCCCAGCAGCTCTATGGCAAATCTGTCCGCATCCGGATCTGTTGCCATGATAAGCTCCGCCCCGACTTTACGCCCCAGTTCCTCCGACATCTTAAATGCAGCCGGAGCTTCGGGATTCGGATAGCCTACAGTAGTAAAATCCGGATCCGGATCCTTTTGTTCTTCAACTATATGCCAGTTCGAGAACCCTCTGTCCTTAAGCATACGCGAGAACGGAATGCTGCCCGCACCGTTTAACGGTGTATATACAAGAGGAATGGACAGATCCAGATCATCGCCTGCATGTATCGCAAGAGACTCTATCGCCTGCAGATATTTTTCATCATACTCCGGACCGAGTACGGTTATAAGAGCTTCATCCTCTGCTCCGATCGTTTTCCCTGATGCAAAAGCATCTATGATATCCGATGTCTTATGTGAGAAATAATCAAGGTTAAAGATGCACTCTGTCATCCCGTCCGCAACCTTTGAGCTCACCTGACAGCCGTCCTCCCAATATGCCTTGAAGCCGTTGTATTCCCTGGGATTGTGAGATGCAGTGATATTTACTCCGGATACTGTACCGAGAAGTCTTATGATATATGCGAGTTCCGGAGTCGGTCTCATATCGGAAAATATATATGCCTTTATCCCGTTCTTTGCGAATATGTGTGCCGTTAAAAGAGAGAATTCTTTCGAAAAATGTCTGGGGTCATGAGCTATGACAACACCTTTGGCCGCAGCATCCTTACCGCAGGAATTGATATAATCCGCGATACCCTGAGCCGCTCTGCCCACTGTATGGAAATTCATGCGGTTACTTCCCGCACCTATTTTTCCTCTGAGACCTGCGGTACCGAAAGAAAGCTCTTTGTAGAAGCGGTCGTTTAATTCAGCCTTTTTCGCTTCATCCTCTTCTCCACATTCAGACAGCGCTGTCAGCTCAGCTTCGAATATGCTGCCGGCGCGCATGTGTTCTCTCCAATATCCCGTGCGCTGCTCTATGTTCATTAAATTAAAATCGGTTGTCCCGGTAGTCATTTCCTTTCCCCCATATCACCTTTACTATAGTAATATATGTTGCTTTTAATATCACCCTGTGTCCGGTATTATCCGTCGGGTCATATCGTTTTATTCACGTCTGCTTACATTTTATCATAATAAAAAGGGCTTCGATATCCGCATATATATGCACCCTGTCCCGGTTTGCCTTATGCTATGCCTTGTGGCCGCCTATCTGACTGTTTCTTTCCACGGTCATGGCTCCCTTTTCGAGATTCATTCCCTTAAGCACCGCATTCTTCCCATACTTCTTCTGCATGGCTATGACAGCCTTTTGAAGCCTTAGTTCCTTTTCTTCCTTCTCTCCTTCTTCTTTCTTTTTATTCTCTATTTCCTCATAATCCGAAAACAGATCCAGCTGCCTGTACTCCGGCTCATCGCTTTTCATCTCGGACCGCCTCACAACATGATCGGCGACAACGTAAACTTTTCTGATGAGCAGATCGTAGTTAACTATCCTGTCATAAAGTCTGGACACGGCATCGGTTATCATCATCGTGGATGATGTCTGTTTTTCCAGATGCTCGGTACCGTGTGCATACTTGGGCATCTCTCTTCCGTAATGATCACGTACGACAGGTCCCTTATACCGCTTTCTTCTCTCCGGGTCATTCAGGTTCTCAGTATCATATATCACAGTAAGTACCATCTGGTCCGTAACAAGATCTTTTTCCACCAGATCCAATACCAACAGATCCGTCATCTCCTTCACGATAAGCTTGCCCTTTATCGCACTGTACGGTTCCTTCAAAACCTGTCCTGAACTTAAGCTGTTATTAGCCGGTCTGTAGGACTTTGCGCTCTTTATCGTGGCAGGTTCCCACCCCCATGCATGATCGATCAAAAGCTCTGCATTTATCCCGAAGATCTTATACAGCAGATCCTCATTGTAATAATCTTCCGCCTTACCTATGGAGCATTTTGCCACATCAAACATATTATGCATGCCGTGAGCATAGAGCCGCTTTGCGGTTCCCGGACCTACTCTCCAGAAATCCGTGATAGGTTCATGCTTCCACAGTGTCTGCCTGTATTTATATTCATTAAGCTCCGCAATGCGCACACCGTCCTTGTCAGCCGGCATATGCTTCGCTGTCACGTCCATCGCTATCTTGGCGAGATACATATTGGTACCTATCCCCGCGGTGGCCGTTATCCCCGTTTCGGAAAGCACATCACGTATCATCCTGATGGTAAGTTCATGAGCCGTCATCCCGTAAGTATGAAGGTAATCCGTCACATCCAAAAAAACCTCATCAACGGAATATACAAGCATATCTTCCGGAGCAATATATTTCAGATATATGGAATATATCTTTGCACTGGTATCCATATAGAGTTTCATCCGCGGCGGTGCAGCGATATAATCCAGCTCCAGGGTCCGGTCTTTTTCTATCTCCTGAGCGATGACCGACCTGCCTGAGAACGCTCCACCCGCAGCCTTAAGGCGCACGGCGTTGATCTCTTTTACTTTCTGCACCACCTCAAACAGTCTTGCTCTCCCTGATATACCGTAGGATTTAAGAGCAGGTGACACAGCAAGACATATCGTCTTCTCCGTGCGTGTAGCATCTGCCACCACAAGGTTGACCGACAGAGGGTCATAACCTCTGTCGACCGCCTCGACGGAAGCATAAAAGCTTTTCAGATCTATTGCCACATATGTACGTCCGCTGTCATCCATAATACTGATATTTTATATCAGCGGAGTTTCCGTGTCAAACATTTGTTCGATATGCTATTCCGTTCCCTTTCTCCCTATCTTTATCGTTCCGGTCCCGACCTTTTCCTGAAATCTGACATCATGTTCGACGATCAGCATCGTAGGTTCATATTTGAGTATCAGTTTTTCTATCTGCATACGTGAGAACACATCAATAAAATTTAACGGCTCATCCCATATATATATATGTGCCGGTGTGATCAGACTCGCTGCCACAAGTACCTTTTTCTTCTGTCCTTCGGAATAATCCTCCAGATCCTTCGAAAACTGCTCTCTCTCAAAATCAAGCTGCCTGAGCACAGCAAGAAGAAGACTCTCGTTCAGCGCCCTGTCCTCGCAGTATTTGTGCAGAGATCCCTTTAAGCCTGAAGTGTCCTGACTGACATAGGATATTATCAATCCCGATGCCACATCAAACTCTCCTGATATTTTCAGCTCTCCACCTCCGGGATTTTGGCCCGTCCTTTCCAAAACAGCTTTTATTATGCTGGATTTTCCGCATCCGTTTCCGCCTGAAAGGATCACTCTCTCACCACGCTTTACCTGAAATCTCAATCCCGAAAACAGTTCTTCTTCCGCACCGGCGTAGGAAAGACCCATATCATTTGCATTGATAAGGACTTCTTTATGATATTTTAGTGGCTCAATCTTCAGTTCCGCCACTCGCTCTATGTCCTGCAACAATCCCTCTTTTTCTTCTATCTCCCTGCCGATCCGCTGTTCAAAGGATTTTACCCTGGACTGCATCTTCTTGGTCTTTGCGCCGATATAAGATCTCGTTGATATATTTCTTTCATGCTCCTTAACGGGATCAAAACCGATCTTTGAATTCTCGCTTTTTTCAGCCCATCTTCCGCTCCTGTCCACAGCTGATCTCAGCTTGCCGATCTCCTTCAGATGCTTTTCATTTTCCGCAACCGAAAAAGCATCTCGCTTTTCCTTATTCTCCCACCATGAAGAAAAGTTGCCGGCTTGTACCTCTATCGTGGTTCTGTTCAGTACGAGCACATGATCGCACACTCCATCAAGCAGATCTCTGTCATGTGAAACCAGGATGAAACCTTTTTTGGAAGAAAGGAATTCTTTTACGATATTTCTTGCTTCCGCATCCAGATGATTAGTCGGTTCATCGATCAGAAGAAACTCATTCTCACAGGCAAAAAGTACTGCAAGCATCACTTTCGATCTTTCCCCAAAACTCAACGTCCCGAAAGGTCTGTAGAGACACTCGGGATCCAGCCTCAGTTCATTAATCCTTATCAATACCTGCCACATTTCCGCCTGAGGCTTCCATCGTTCTATAAGATCCGATGCATTTTCCGCCAGATCGCTGTCACATATGTTATAAGGGAAAAGATCAAAACGAGTGCCTGTCTTAACAGAGCCCGCGAACTCATACCTGCCCATAAACAGATTTAACAAAGTAGTCTTTCCCTTTCCGTTTCTTCCTATCAGGCCCAACTTCCAATCCGTATCAATATTAAAAGAAATATCTTCAAAAACATTATCCGCATTCCCATCATAGGAAAATGTAAGATCACTCACCTGTATCTGTGCCATATTCATCTCTCCTCTCTCAATGGGCCATAAAAAAATCTGCTCCCACCGGAAGCAGATCGTATGTACAAAATGAAGACCGTATATATGCCGAAAAAAGCATCACTTAAAGGTGACTTCAAAATGAATACGATAATCCAATCCGGCATACACAAACAGACCTTTAAAGGCCCTGTAATAAGTTCGCGTTCACCAAATCAAATTATCTGTTCTTCATTTTTTCACCCACACACTGTCGTGTGCCCTTCTTATATTTTTATTTAAGATAACATACCTGTTTTAAATTTACAACCGTTTTTACGGACGGCACATCCCGGGAGCTTATCTCAGGAGCTTATTTCAGAAGCTTATCTCGTAACCCACCTGCATCTGACAGACCTTATCTCCCAATTCTTCCTTTAAGATCCCGAAAGCTCTGTCCTTTGTGCAGTGTCCCGTACATATATATTCTATTCCGGTAGCACGGAGCTTTTCGGCAAATCCTCTTATTTCATCGTCGGTCTTATTAAAGAGATGAAATCCTCCGATGATACCGTAAACCTTCTTATCCGGGAATGTCCCCTGCACTTCGTTTATTATATTTGCAGCTCCGCCATGGGAGCAGGAATTAAGTATTACAAGACCTTTATCCGTATCTAATACCAGACTTTGTTCATGCGAAAAATCATCCGTGACCCAGCCCTTTTTTGTTTTCCTGCACATCTTTTCTCTCTTGCCGATGCTCTCTAATCCATCGGTCTTGTGAGGTATAAGCCATACCCCGTCTATGAGTCTTCGATCACCGGAGACCGCTTCTATCCTGTCGGGATATTCCGAGAGCATATCATGGGGTATACCTATATATTTTCGAAACAAAAACACTCTCTTGTAACAGTCGTCGGATGTTCCTTCTCTTACGTAAAGCTTTGCTTTTTTATTATGTTTAAAAAATGCCGGCATTCCGTTTGCATGATCATAATGAGCATGACTGAGCACTGCAAGATCGATATCCTCCACATCTATCCCCAGCTTCTTCATATTCTCCAGGAAAAGATCGGAAGAACCTGCATCCAGTAAAATATTTTTATCCGCATATCTGATCAGGACAGAAAGTCCCCATTCTCCCAAAATATTATCCTGCGGTCTGTTATCAATTATGATCTTTATCTTTGTCTGCATTTCAACTCTCCCATGAAAAACAGTCCCGTGAAAGTATCACGGGACTGTCAGCTGCTTTATCTTAGAGATATTTCTTTAATACATCAACCTTGTCTGTCTTCTCCCAGGGAAGGCTCACATCATCACGTCCGAAATGTCCGTATGCTGCAGTCTGCTTGTAGATAGGTCTGCGAAGATCAAGCATCTTGATGATGCCTGCCGGGCGAAGATCGAAATTCTCACGAACGATCTGTGTCAGCTTCTCATCGGAAAGCTTACCCGTACCTGCCGTATCAACCTGAATGGATGTAGGCTGTGCAACACCGATAGCATATGAAAGCTGGATCTCGCACTTATCAGCAAGTCCCGCAGCTACGATATTCTTTGCAACATATCTTGCTGCATAAGCCGCAGAACGGTCAACCTTTGTGCAGTCCTTTCCCGAGAAAGCTCCGCCGCCGTGACGCGCATATCCGCCGTAGGTGTCTACGATGATCTTACGGCCTGTAAGTCCTGCATCACCGTGAGGTCCGCCGATAACAAAACGACCTGTGGGATTGATGAAAAACTTTGTATCCGCATCGATCATCTCTGCAGGAAGAACGGGATCAAACACGTACTTCTTTATGTCCTCGTGGATCTTCTCCTGTGTAACATCTTCATCATGCTGTGTTGAAAGAACAACAGCCTCAAGTCTTACAGGCTTACCTGACTCATCATACTCAACCGATACCTGGCTCTTTCCGTCAGGACGAAGATACCCCAGTGTACCGTCCTTACGAACTTTGGTAAGCTGTCTGCAAAGCTTGTGCGCAAGTGAAATGGGATAAGGCATAAGCTCAGGAGTCTCATTGGAAGCAAATCCGAACATCATACCCTGATCGCCGGCACCTGTATCAAGCTCATCTGTAAGGTCGCCGGCCTTTGCTTCAAGCGCCTTGTCTACACCCATTGCGATATCGGCAGACTGCTCATCGATCGCTGAAAATACCGCACAGGTATTACCGTCAAAACCGTATTCCGAACGATCATAACCGATCTCTTTGACCGTATCACGTACGATCTTGGGAATATCAACATATGCCCTGGTTGTGATCTCACCCGTAACAACCACAAATCCTGTACATGCCATGGTCTCACATGCAACTCTGCTCATGGGATCCTGCTCGATGCATGCATCAAGTATGGCATCCGAAATTGCATCGCAGACTTTGTCGGGATGGCCTTCCGTTACCGACTCCGAAGTAAATAATCTTTTTTCTGACATTTCATCTCCTTCTGCGCTTCAGCGCTTTGCTGTCGTCGTGACCTCTGTTTCCGATCTTTGTCGCACAAAAAATCCGCTTACCAAATAAGCGGACCTTTAAAGCAGATCCTCTTATTGTTCGAACACAATACTCGCTCAGGTTGGCACCTTCCCTTTCGGGGGTTGCCGTGGTTTCACTGGTCCTATGTACCTCCGCCACTCTGAATAAGAGATCACACATATTATTTTTACAGATATGAGGATACAGCCTCCGGGAGATTATGTCAATGAGCAATATCACTTTTCCCCCTGCCTTTCAGCCCTTTATTTCTCACAGCAGATCCATTCCCCGGCGATTCCTAAACCCTTGAGGAAACGCATAAAATAAGCTAAAATCGTAGTACTATACTAATGAAAGGGGCAGGGTGCACCCCGCACCTGTATTGTGACTCATGAAACATGTAAAAACAGATATTCTGATTCCCGGAATGGTAGTTGCAAGAGATGTGATACAGGACGGCCAGCTGATCCTCCCCAAAGGACTCACGCTCACAGACCGTGCTATCTACAGACTTTCCACCTATAATATCACAGATATAAGGATCGAAGATCCTGTCGGAATTGAAGTAGAAGAGATCATAGAAGAGAGTGCGGATATAGAAGATGTCGGGGATGTTCCCATTGATGCTGCCGCCGAGGCAGATTCCGTGCTGGAAGCCCTGATCGGTATAAAAGATACCTCCAAGCAGGTCATTGCGGAATTCGAGGAGCCGTCTCACTTCGAGAAGCTCAAGGCTTCACCTCAGTTCAAGCAGTTCAGATCGGAATTCACCGAGAATGTCGGAGAGCTTAAATCCACTCTCAATGATATCGTGGAAAAGAATGTTCCCATTGATGTTGACCACATGATCGGTGATACTTTGAAGATCATCGAATCACAGTCAAACACATTCAGTGTATTTGACATGCTTCACAATATGCGCGACTTTGATGACCTTACCTATACCCACAGCATGAATGTTGCCATGATCTGCAACGTGTTTGCCCAGTGGCTCAAATTCCCGGAAGAGGAAGTAAAGCTCGCCACCTCCTGCGGTATGCTGCATGATATAGGAAAACTCAAGATCGAAGACTCCATAATAAAGAAGCCCGGAAAGCTCACCGAGGCGGAATTCAAGCTTATACAGTCACATCCCGCTTTCGGTTATCATATATTGCAAAAGCAGAATATCAGCGAGCATATAAAACTTGCCGCCCTTGAACATCATGAAAAATGCGACGGCAGCGGATATCCCATGAAGCTCACCGGAGACAAGATAGACAAGTACGCAAAGCTTGTGGCCATAGCCGATGTATATGATGCCATGACCGCAGACAGAGTGTACAGAAAGGGCATGTGTCCCTTTAGAGTAATAGAGATCTTCGAAGAAGAGGGTCTTCAGAAATATGATGTGGTCTTTATCATGACCTTCCTTGAAAGTGTTGTAAATACCTATATCGACAACAGAGTACTTCTCAGCGACGGAAGGATCGGAACCGTTAAATGGATCAATAAACAGCAGCTTTCAAAGCCCATGCTTCAGATGGAAGACGGAAGCTTCCTGGAGCTTGCCAAGAACAGAGAACTTTCCATAGTACAGATCCTGTAAAAGAGATCATATCCTCGCCTCTTGCGCGCAGTAAAAAAGAGCGGATCACATGATCCGCTCTTTTAATATCCATCATATTCTTTATTCGGCTATCCTGAGTCTGGACTTCTCAAATTCCCAGCCCTCTGCAGCCTTGGTGATATCCGCACCAACAGATCTTAACTTCTCATCAAATTCTTCATAGCCTCTTTCAACGAAGCTGGTATCCTCGACGATAGTCTCACCTTCCGCAGCAAGTCCTGCGATCACAAGTGCCGCTCCTGCTCTGAGATCCGGAGCAACTATTCCCGTACCTGTATATTTGCTGACACCTGTTATAAGTGCCATATTATTTTCAACCTTTATGGATGCGCCCATCCTGACAAGCTCATCAACATACTTGAAACGGTTATCGAAGATTCCCTCTGTCACTATACTGATACCCTGGGCAAGTCCAAGGGCAACCGTTATCTGCGGCTGCATATCCGTAGGAAATCCCGGATAAGGAAGTGTCCTGACCTGTGTGGATGTCAGCGGCTCATAAGATGTAACCTGTACCGCATCATCGAATTCCGTTATCTGACAGCCTATTTCCGAAAGCTTGGCTGTTATACACTCAAGATGCTTGGGTATCACATTCCTGATGACCAGATCACCGTGGCATGCAGCCACAGCCGCCATGTAAGTACCTGCCTCGATCTGATCGGGGATGATAGCATAATCTGTTCCGTGAAGCTTCTCAACACCTCTGATGCGGATAACATCCGTACCTGCTCCGCGTATATTTGCACCCATGCTGTTAAGGAAGTTTGCAAGATCAACTACATGCGGCTCCTTTGCAGCATTCTCGATTATGGTCCTGCCTGAAGCAAGTGCAGCTGCCATCATTACATTGATGGTAGCACCAACCGATACTTTATCGAAGAATATATGTGCACCACGCAGTTCCCTGGCTTCTGCCGAGATGCATCCATGTACGATCTTAACCTTTGCACCCAGAGCCTTGAATCCCTTTAAGTGCTGGTCGATACCGCGTACTCCGATATTACATCCGCCGGGAAGAGGAACCTCCGCACGCTTGTCTCTTCCCAGAAGAGCACCTACAAGATAGTAGGATGCGCGGATCTTCTTCATATATTCATCATCTATGAAAGTACTGTTTAACTTGGAGCTGTCCATTATCACGGTATGCTTCTCGGGTCTGCTTATCTTGACACCGATACCTTCGACAGCTTTCAGCAGTATTTCCGTATCCGTAACGGCCGGAACATTTTCTATCCTCACGGGGTCACTTGTCATTATCGCTGCTGCAAGGATCCCGAGTGCGGCATTCTTTGCCCCGCCGATAGTCACTTCACCGACCAAGGGATTGCCGCCACGGATGATATACCTATCCATAAATCTCTACTCCATGGTTTTTTCAAAATCCGAAAGGCATTATATCGCACGGACAGCCTGTTGTCAAAATCCGTGCATGCGTTCGGAACTAACGTTCTCTTGACTTATCAGAGATAGTTCATAGGATCAACCTGGGAGCCGCCTACGAGTATCTCAAAATGTATATGCGGTCCCGTACTGACGCCGGTATTTCCGCTTGCCGCAATAACATCTCCCTGCTTTACAGTCTGCCCCACCTTAGCATAGACCTTGCTCAGGTGACCGTATCTTGTCTGCATTCCGTTAGGATGATTGATATAGACAACATATCCGTATCCGCTTCCCCATCCCGCTTTTACAACGGTTCCGCCGGAGGATGCATATACCGAAGTCCCCACAGGTGTCGCCCAGTCTATACCCTTATGGAAGCTTGATGCACCTGCCGTGGGTCTCTTTCTCCTTCCAAACGGGGAAGTCATCCTGCCTCCGGATATCGGCTTTATGAATGTCGGAGGGATTATCGTTCCTACTTCCACGACCTTTGCAACAGCAGGAGACTTAACCTCTTCATACAGCACTTCGCGGCTGATCTCATTATCATCCATCCTGGTCGTCATTATGACAGCATCCCTGCATCCGGCAGAGGGCTGTGTAACAACTTCGGAATGATTGGTGTACCAGGAATCATTGTAGATATACTCTGTGGGCAGATCGTAGATCTCTTCCACACGTTCCGTCTCTTTCCATACAATGGAAAGCTCAGGTTCGGGAACAGTGATTATAAGCTCTTCATCCGGATGTATCACCGAATTCTCATTCTCGAGGCTGTCGTTTAAAGCAATGATCTCATCAAGAGGCAGTCCCACTGTAAGAGCGATCTCTGACAGCGTATCTCCTTTTTGAACGGTATAGATCTGCTGAACTTCCTGCAGATCAAAAAGCATTGAAGAAGCAACATCAGGATCCGCAGTTTCCCCCGCTGCCAGATAGGATTCCACGATCTCAACATCCGCGGAAAAATCCATATCATTGACGCAATAATCGAAGCTGTCAAAGCCTTCCTTCCCGCTCCTGATCTCACATACCGTCAGATCTTCTTCGATATGACCGGCACCGGCTGCCAGCGGAGCAGTCAGATCACCGCCTTCTTTTCGTCTGTCTGTGATCCTCGGAATGAGCACATTGAACTCTCTGGAAGGATCCTTGACCAACTCTACATCAAATGCATCATCCCTGTCATACCGCGCTATGGCACTCTGAAGCACTTCTCCGGCCTGCGATGCACTTGCAACGGTCACAACGGTCCCGTTAACTTTGATCGAATAGGAGGGCGTAAGATCTTCCCTGATGCCTTCCTCCAGCCTGTTCTTTATCTTTTCCCTGATCTCTGCATCCGGATCAGTGTGACAAAAGAATGCCTCTTTTTTCACATATTTAAATTCCGGCACATCCGTATAGACAAAATCCCCTTCTGTCGAAGAAAGACTGCTTCGAGCTTCACGGTACAGTGCCTCTGCATCCGTACCTGCTTTTAAAGTGCCGATCTCTGTCCCATCCATATACACGGTAACAGCTTCACCTGCACGGGGGAGGATGTCAAAAGGCTTAAATCCCGGCATCAAAAGCACATAAAAAAAGACGGCAGCTGCTGCCGTATGTAAGATCGTCACGGTTCTCAATCTGTCAAAACAAGAAGAACGAATCACCTTCTGGTGCCCCTTTCAAAAGACAACAGAATGGATATTCTCGCAAACATGCCCGAGCGGTTCTCGATCTGATATCCCTTACCACCTGCGATACGCACTTCATCCCCGGGGCTTAATGTATAAACCTCGTGGTCCGCATGAAGCAGTAACTCCCCTTCAAGGACAGTGATATAGCGTACAGCATCTTCCTTATCCGTAATATCCCTCATACTTCCGCAGGGATAGATCTCTGCCTGATATACTTCAAAAGTTCTGCGGCTGTCATAGCCGAAGATCTGTCTTATACGATATTTGCCTTCCTTTTCACGGTAGATCTCCATACGTTCCGGATCCACCACCCTGATATCTTCTTCTCTCGTATAAAAGAGTTCATCAAAGCTGATCTTCAGTCCTTCCGCGATCTTCTCAATGGTAGCCACGGTAGGGTTTGACTCTCCACGCTCGATCTGGCCAAGCATAGATTTGCTCACCCCGGTGCGTGCAGCCATAGTATCCAGGCTCATATTGCCGGACTTCCTGATACGTTTTAGATTCTCTGCAATTTTTCTGTCAACTCTGCTCATACGAAATTAAATTAAACTTATATAATCTCCGAAAAACGCAGCACAGGAAGATCCAATGTCCCTAATGCTGCGTCTTTGCAACCTTTTTAAAATGATTCTCAGATTATACCAAAAATCCTGAGGATTATCACAGCAAGATTGATGAGGCCTACTATCAATCCGAATACAGCCACACCATGAACACGTGAGATCCTCTGTTCAATAGTCTTTCTGTTAAGATCGCTGCTGTCGCTTTGCTTCTCGGACTTCTCGTTAAGGATAGCCTGCACATTACGGTAGACCTTTACGCTCTCCTTGTGCATAAACTCTTCGTTTGCCTTAAATCTCTCCTCGAGGACCTCATCCAGACCCTCTTCATCCTTTTCTTCATCCGCATCAAGCTTCTCAACTGCGATCTTAAGTTCTTCTATCGCAGTTTCGAGTCTGCCTGCAACAATACCGATATCAGTTACTCTTACTCTAAGATCTCTCTTGTCTTCCTTTATGGAATCAGCCTGTCCCTGAGCCAATGCCGTCTGCTGTGAACGGACATCCGAGATGGACTTCTTGGCATCATTGAGTGAATCATAGATATCAAGCATTGCAGCCTTAAGTTCCGCAGTAACGGAATTGATCTGATCAATGCTCTCCTTTACTTCCGCATTGCTTCCTTCACTAAGCTCATTTAATCTGCCCTCTATGGAAGCCAGACCCACACGTATCTCATCGGCCGTACCCTGTATACCTTCGATACCGGTCTTAGTCTCATCAACACCTGCACGTACTACGTCCAGACTGCTCTTACCTGCTTCAACCGCAGCTTTTGTATCTGCTATGCCAAGCTTGGCTTCTTCTACAGCACCTCTTGTGGCAGATACGTTATTATTGGCACCTTCGATGGCACCATATGCTTCCGTAAGAGCATTTTTAAGTTCTTCCGCAAAAGACTTATCCGAAGCCTCCGTTGCCTCATCTCTTTTAGTCTCACCGGATGCAACTTCCTCTACGGCAGCCTTTAATTCCGCGATGGCAGCCTTTACGGACGCGATCTCGCTTTTTATCTCTTCATCCGACCCGCTGTCCGTATTAAGGGCTTCCACTGCTGCCTTTACGGATGCGATCTCGCTCTTTATCTCTTCATCCGACCCGCTGTCCGTATTAAGGGCTTCCACTGCTGCCTTTACGGATGCGATCTCGTTCTTTATCTCTTCCTTATCCTCAGCTGTTAATCCCCCGGCAACGGGAGCTTTTTCGGCAGCATCCTCAACCGACAGACGTATATATTCTATATCCTCTCTGGTCCCGTCTATCGACTTGCGGACCTCAGCCATATCATTCTTCAGATCATTGACAGCGCTCTGAACTCCCTCAACTCCGGACTTCACTTCGTCGGTGGCATTCCTTACGCTGTCCGCCGATGTCTGAACCGCAGCTGAAGACTGCTTGAGTTCCTCGGCAGGCTGTTCGATCGCACGCTTAAGAGAATCAGACAGACTCTGCATCATGGACTCATCCATGTTGCTCACTGCAGTTCCTACAGCCTTGGAAACCGCATCGGACATCTCCCTCGAAATAGCCTCGGTATCCATTCCACCGCCGGCTGCTTCGATCTGAAGCGTCTTGACCTTCTGCATACTTTCATCAACAAGAGCAACCATTTTCTCGGTGAGCTCTGTATTTCGATAATTTAACTTTCGCATTTCCTGAAGAACTGCTTCGTATGCCTCGACCTGTTCCTCAAGATTGTTCATTTCAGCCTTTTCCGCCTGGGAATTAGCCTTGATCATGTCTTGCGCATTATATCTCTCCGCAAGCTTATCCATAAAATTATCCATTGTCGTCCGCTCCTCCGAAACGTATGCACACTTGTCACAAGTATACCATCACAGGCATTTATTGACAATGTTATTTACACCTCCTCAGGCAGTGAATTTACGGCACTGCGCTTCACTTTAACACTATCTTTACCCGAAGTTCATAGTTTATTCATATGTGTCGGATAATATGAAGTCATAGCAAAGAGATACCACAGATAAACGGTTTTCATAGTTTTCGTGCCCGGGTGTCTCCTAACTCTACCACCCGGGCACACCTCCTTTCTAAGAACTTTTATATACCGAAAAACTCTTCCCGTAAGGGAAGAGTTTTTTCTGATTTATGCGCTGTTATCCGATACATTCAGTTCATACAAAAAGTCTTCTCAGAAAAGCATATCTTCTTCCAGAACACTCATTTCCATGTAATCGAATTCGATACTTTCAATGAAGCTGTCGCCGGTGAAACGTACCCTGCCGGATCTCTTAAAATCCTTAATATTTTTATCCAGCCAGATGGGAGTCCCCAGATCGAATTCCTGACAGGCCTCCTCTATGGCATGATTTATCTTATGAGTCCTGGTGTCCTCTTCAGGGCGATCGATAACGGTCTGTTTTATCAGATGCGTGTTTTTCCAGATCCTGAACCAGAGTCTCATTTATCGTCTGCGGAACATGCTCCGCAGGGTGCTGACATTCCGCCCTCCGTCTCGCCGTCGCGAAGCATTCTCTGCATGGTCTTCCATCCGAGAGTCGCGCATTTTACTCTGGCCGGCATATGTGCGATATCTTCCAGAGCCGCCGCTTCCTCAAGGGATTCTATTTCTTCGGGAGAAGCAGTGCTCCTGACCATTCCCATAAAGTTCTCCGCATATTTAAGTGCTTCTTCCTTTGACCTGCCAATGATCAGATCCAGCATCATATCTGCGGAAGCCTGTGATATGGCACATCCTGACCCGTTAAACTTCCCGTCTGTAACGATATCATTTTCATCTATCTGAAGCTGAAGATAGATATCATCACCGCAGCTCGGATTGACCCCGTTAAGGATCATCGATGGGTTTTCAAGATCCCCCTTGTGAACAGGGTGCAGATTGTGCTCATTTACTATTTCACGATAAAGATTCTTAAGTTCCATTTACTGTTCTTCCTTAATCCTTTTATGACTCAGAGTATTGCAGATCTCAGAAGCCGAGCCATCCTCTTACTTTTTTTACCGCTTCCACAAATCGTTGTGCTTCCTCTTCGGTATTGTAAAAATACATACTTGCCCTTGCCGTTGCACGGAATTCCATATCCAGTCTCTCCTGCATGAATTCCATAAGAGGCTGTGCACAGTGATGACCGGCACGCACCGCAATGTGCTCGTCATCAAGGACAGTTGCTATATCATGAGGATGACATCCGTCTATGTTAAAAGTCACGATACCCGAATGCTTTGCGGGATCTTCATTGCCATATACATGCACATGGGGAATGCTCTTTAATCCTTCATACACGATCTTTGTCACCCGGTTCTCCTGTGCTTCGATCTCATCAAAGCCCACGTTCTCCAGATAATCGATGGCAGCCGCAAGTCCCACAGCCCCCGATGCATTGACCGTTCCGGCCTCGAATTTATGAGGAAGCTCCGCATATGTAGCGGAATCCCTCTTAACATACTCTATCATCTCACCACCGGATAAGAAGGGAGACATTTTTTCAAATAAGGACCTCTTTCCGTAAAGAGCACCTATTCCCATAGGTCCCAGCATCTTATGACCCGAAAATGCGAAGAAGTCAGCACCTATGGCTTTTACATCAGTCTTCATATGCGGTGCCGACTGGGCTCCGTCAACCACCATGATGCCGCCGTTGGCATGTACCAGCTCTGCTGCAAGCTTAACCGGATTCTTCACTCCCATTACATTCGAAACCGCGGCCATGCCTATGAGCTTTGTATTGCTGTTAACGCATTTTTTCAGATTCTCTTCAGTTATGGTGCCGTCATTATCCGGCTCGATAAACTTAAGTACTGCGCCTGTTTTGCGTGAGACCATCTGCCAGGGCAGGATATCGCTGTGATGCTCCATCACGGTGATAAGGATCTCATCGCCTTCCCTGAGATTATCCAGTCCCCAGGAAAAAGCCACCAGATTAAGCGCTTCGGTCGCATTGCGGACAAATACGATCTCCTCCTCGGAATCCGCGTTGACAAACTTCACAACTTTTTGTCTTGCATTCTCGTATGCATCCGTAGCACCCATGCTCCATTCATAAAGCCCCCTTAAGGGATTGGCATTGGTGGTGCGGTAAAAATTCTCTATTGCATCAAGAACCTGTACAGGCCTCTGGCTTGTAGCCGCATTATCAAAATAAATATATCCCGGATTATCCTTCAATATGGGAAAATCATTTCTTATATCAATAACATTCATCTGAAAAACCTCTCGCACTCCAAATACAATGACGCCATTATAACACAGATTTGTCTATTTATTATCGTCCTGTGTTATAATGTTTGAGTATAAGCTTTTCACCCCCGAGGCATATTTACGATCATGAAGATACTTATCTGCGACGATGTAAAAAGCGAACTTATAAAGCTCAGTGCCATGATACGAAAAGTTTTTGAAAGTGTGTCCGTATCCGGCGCCCCCGCCGAGCTCCCCGAGATCACATGTTTCTCTTCAGGAACAGAACTGTTAGATCACATGAGATCAGCTATTCACGATCCTTCTGCCGAGGAACGCTTTCTTGTGTTTCTCGACTGTCTCATGCCGGGTATGAACGGTATGGAAACAGGCAGACAGCTCCACGACCTTTTCCCCTGGATCCCCATAATATTTGTAACGGGAAGCAGGGACTTTGCCGTTGAAGCATTTGAGATCCGCGCTCTGGCTTATATAGTCAAGCCCTATACCTTAGATCAGGTAAGGGATGCTCTCGAGCGCTATGATACCACATGTCTCAAGCCCTTTATAACTGTTCACAGCAACGGCACCGACCTTAAGCTTTTTTGCTGCAACATCAGATTTATACAGAGTCTCAGAAACAAGACGGAGATCGAGACTGATGCAGGTTCTCTCCTTGTAACCATGACTCTCTCCGAAATAGAAAAACTGCTGCCGGAAGGGTTCGCCCTTATATCCCGCGGCTTCATAGTAAATCTTTCATTTATTGATTCTGTTAACGGAAATGAATGCTGTCTGAAGGACGGCACCGTCGTTCTTATCTCCCGATCCAGAAAACAGGAGATCCATGCATTATACAACGACTGGAAATATAATCATTGATAAACCCTGACAGACTCTCTTAAGTTGGGGCACTTTCCTAATTATCAGGAATGACTGTGACCTTCTTCACCGACATTCCTGATAATTTTGGACATTTCGTTCGTACCCATCATCCCCCGGATACTCACAGTGCCACTACCTCACCTAAACCACTTATCCTGATACCTACCCCCAACATAAGTGTTGCTAAAATATTTCAGCCTCGCGGCTGAGATATCTCCCCACTAACTATACTAATGGATATAGCAAAGAGGTTAAAGTACCGTTCGTCCCGAAAAAATACTATTCGTCCTTTTTTCCGGTATGTCAGTTTTTCTTATCTGCGTTCATAGTGCGGATTCAGCAGCCTTTGCATAAACACATCCTTCTCAAGCGGTTTATCAAAATAGAATCCCTGCACTCTCATACACTCGAATTTTTCAAGAAGCCTGATCTGATCCTCAGTTTCCGCTCCTTCGGCAATACAGCTCATCCCCAGCTCATCGGCCATGGCTATCACGTGCTTCATCATCGCAGCACTTCTGTCATCATCCTCAGACTCAGCCTCTATAAGACTGCGGTCAAGCTTCAGCTCATTAAAGGGAATATCCCTGATCATACACATGGATGAATATCCCGATCCGAAATCATCTACCGAAGTACGTATGCCGCTCTCTTCAAGCTGTTTAACGATCTGTGCCAGCCTCATCTGATCCGATTCGGAAGCCGTCTCGGTAAATTCTATGATTATCTGATCATGGGCGACGCCATAGGTATCGACCGTTGCGATGATATCCTCCGCAAGATTGGGATTCGTCAGATGCTTTCTGGAAAAATTAACCGATACGGGAACCGTCGTCACGCCTTCATCGGTCCATCTCTTCATATCTGCGCAGACTACTCTTAACATCTCGAAATCCAGTGAACATATCCGCTTGCTCTTCTCCAGCACGGGGATAAATGAAGAAGCAGGGATCAGCTCACCGCCTCTCTTCCATCTGCACAAAGCCTCTGCGCCTTCCAGATCACCTGTTTCCAGAGCAACCTTCGGCTGATAGAGTGCAACAAATTCACCGTTTTTGAGTGCCTCATCGAAGTGAGTCTCCATACTCTTACTCTGCTCCGAAAGCTTTATGGTCTCGGCATCATAAAACAGATAGGGAACATGCTTAACGTAACGGGCAAGCGACATTGATGACAATGCGCCGTCAAGTATCTCGCTGTAGCTCTTCTGCTCACCGTCAAGCATATAAACACCGGCAACCGCAGAAACTCTGATCTTGTCTCTTCCGCGCTCACCGTACATGATATCCCTGCCCTTTACAACGGATATCACATCATCCACATGAGACTTAAGGATTATCGCTCCGAAATTATCTCCGCCGACTCTCCAGAATCCCTCATCCTTACCAAGTATCCTCTCGAATTCCCTGGCATAGAGAGCCATCATCCTGGTCCCGCCGTCATGCCCCAGCATGTTGTTGATCTCTGACATGTTGCGGATATTTAAGAATATAGACGCGTACTCGTTTATACATCCTCTGCCCATCAGGGAATTGATCAGCCTGATACCGTAGGGCAGATTGTGAAGACCTGTCATCAGATCGTGATATGTAAGATATTCAAGCTTCTCAAACATCCTTATGCGCTCTTTGCACATGGACAGAATGTTCACAACACTCCTTACGAAGCGCTCTTCTCTCTCATCCCAGACCACTCCGGCCTGAGAAAACGCACGAAAACTGAAGCTTCCGCCCGTTACCTTGATGTCGCGATGGATAATGCAATTATCACTTTTAGGATAGCCGCTGTCATAGAATATTATATGCTGCTCTACCGGCGTATCCTTCCCCTCTTTTTCATACTCATACTCGATAAAATCCACATAAGCGATCCTTAAAGGGGACGCGATCATCTCTATATTAACTTTGTCTGCTCTTTCACAGAATTCCTTCGACGCCATTTCGGCTGTCATGAAATCAAAGAGCAATTTATCGAGATCTTCCATGCTTTTATTCTATCAAAAGAAGCACAGTAAAGAAACATATCAAATAAACGTTATCTGCCCTGTTTTTTTAGTATATTTATACTATACTTAAGAAATTGCATATCACATTATAAGAAAAAGGAGCATTAAATGACTACCGTTGCCGAGCTGACTGAAATGATAAACCATGACCGATCCGGGGATATTTTTCGACAGATCTATAAAGAGCCGGAGCTGTCTGAATACCAGAAGCCCCGCTATAAAAAGCTGCTTTGTGAATTTGAAAAAAACTTTGGCGGAGACTGTTTCGGCATCTTCTCGGCTCCGGGAAGAACTGAGATCGGAGGAAATCATACCGATCACCAGCACGGAGAAGTCCTGTGCGCGGCGATTAACCCTGATACCATAGCCGCCGTGTCGCCTGCATCAGACGGGAGTGTATGTATCATTTCAGAGGGGTACGGTGCCGTAAACATCCCTTCGGACGCTCTCACAGCCTTGAATGAAAAGGATAAAGGTACCACAAAAGCCCTGACCTGCGGAGTTCTGAATTTCATTAAAGAAGCCGGCTTTAAGATCGGAGGGTTTAATGCATATATGTCATCAGATGTGACAGGAGGTTCGGGGTTATCCTCCTCAGCCGCCTTTGAAACACTGATCTGTACCATCATTTCACAGCTGTATAATGAAGGTTCCATAAGCCCTGTTGACATAGCCGTCATCGGACAAAAGGCGGAAAATATCTACTTCGGAAAGCCCTGCGGCCTCATGGATCAAATGGCCTGCTCCGTCGGGTCTCTCTGCCACATAGACTTTGCCGATAATGATGAACCTAAGATCGAAAAGATTTCTCTCGATCTGGCGGATCACGGCTATTGCATCTGCATCACCGATGTCAGATCCAGTCATGCCGATCTGACCGATGAATACGCGGCCATCCCCACCGAAATGAGATCTGTAGCCGGATACTTCGGGAAAGATTTCCTTGCAGAGGTTGAAGAAGATAAGATCTATAATAATATACCCGCATTAAGGAAGGCCTGCGGTGACCGTGCGGTTCTCCGTGCAATTCACTTTGTCGAAGAGAACAGGCGGGTCATCGAGGAAGCAGACGCATTAAAAAAGAGGGATATACCCTCTTTCCTGGATGCGGTACAGCGTTCCGGCGACTCATCCTTTCGTTTCCTTCAAAATATTTATTCTCCATCCTCTCCCGCATCCCAGTCCTTATCCGTCGCCCTGGCGATAAGCGAACACGTACTGGGTTCCGGCAGAGATCGCTCCGGTGCCTGTCGGGTCCATGGAGGAGGTTTTGCAGGAACTATACAGGCTTTTGTCCCCAAAGAACTGGTCTCCCGATACAGGACCGCAATGGATAAAGTATTCGGGGACGGTGCCTGCAGCGTGCTTTATATCAGAACTATCGGCGGAACTCAGGTTTTCTGATCAGGCCTCCATAAAATACATTCCGGAGCCGAAGTCTTCAAAAAGATTGATGGCTCCTTCATTTTCCGCCCCTCCAAAAGGAAGTGTCAGATGAACACCGGCCGACATCAGCACATCACCTGATGCGGTAACATTTTCCGTTCTTCCCACGGATTCTTCATATCGCGTATCTGCCCCATCTTTTGTAAGAGCCATATTATAGAATCTGTAAAGTGCCTTCTCTTCCAATCCCCTCGCATGAAATGTATGGAAAGGTATATTCGGCACATTATAATTTTGGAAAAACAACCCCACCGCCTTCTTCCTGTCGGCTGACACGACTGTCCATTCCGTTATATTTCCCATACTGCTGCCGGCCATACCTCCGCCTGCCGTCTGGGTAAATCCCAAAGCACCTCCGTCATTTGCAGATCCGCCGTTTCTTCCGCGGTAAAAGCTGCCTGTCATAAATACGCTTCTCCACTGCTTATACAATCCTATCTGAGCCCTGATCTCCGCAAGCTCATCTTCCGAAAGTTCACAGAGGTTAAATTCATAACCCAGATTACCGAAAGCAGCCACATTAAACCTGGTAGAAAGCGGCGTCTCTCTGTGGGTCTGATGATTAGGGCTCGCGGACACGTGGGAAGTTGCACATTCCGGCGGATACCCGTAGCTGTATCCTGTCTGAATGGCTATGCGACAGAGCGCATCCGTATTATCACTTGCCCAGATCTGCGGGAAATATGAAAGAGCCCCCAGATCAAATCTGTTTCCGCCCGAGGAACAGCCCTCAAAAAGAATATCCGGGAATCTGTCCATAAGCCGTTTTAAACAGGAATAGAATCCACGGATATATCTGTGGAATACTTCTCCCTGACGATCAGCACTCAGTGTACGAGAGAAAACATCACTGAAAGTACGGTTCATATCCCATTTCACATACGAGATATCCGCAGAAGCAAAGACTTCGCTCAGTTTCTCAACCAGATGATCACATACATCACTGTCGGCAAGATCAAGTATCCTCTGATTCCTGCCCTCTGAATGTGCCTTCCCGGGAACATCTATAACCCAGTCAGGGTGCCTGGTGTACAGATCCGACCTGACCGATATCATCTCGGGCTCCACCCAGATACCGAACTGCAGTCCGAGCGCCCTTACTTTATCCGCAAGGCCCTTTAATCCTCCCGGGAGTTTTTCCTTATTTGCATCCCAGTCTCCAAGACTGGTAGTATCATCATTTCTCCTTCCAAACCATCCGTCATCCACAACAAAAAGCTCAATGCCAACATTTTTCGCTGCAGATGCAAGTTTAAGAAGCTTCTCTTCATTGATATCAAAATATGCCGCTTCCCAGCTGTTGAGAAGTACCGGCCTCTCTCTTCTCTTCCATTCACGCCTGATGATATGATCCCTTACAAAAGAATGCATATTCCGGCTCATACCGTTAAAACCGCATTCGGAATATGTCATCACAGCCTCCGGCGCATCAAAGGATTCTCCGGCTAAAAGTTTCCATTCAAAACCTGCAGGGTTGATACCGCTCACAAATCGAAGCTTACCCGATGGACTCACCTCGGCCGCTTCGTAGTGATTACCACTGTAAATAAGATTCAGTCCGAATACCTCTCCCCGATTTTCAGACGTATAGGCAGGATGGAGCATCACAAAAGGATTCGCTCTGTTGGACGAAGCCCCGCTCCTTGCACTGTTTACAAATTTACCGCAGGTAACACTCACATCATTACGCTGCATCTCTCTTCCCCATGCACCGTGAAATGATGTAAATACAAATCCGGTCTCATCAAAATCAAGCTGTGTGCTCATGAGCCTTTTTACGGTCACGCACTCACTGCTCTCATTGATAAGTCTGCTCTGTCTGCATATGATATTGCATTCGGGATAAACATAATAATGAAGTTCAAGCTTGAGATCATAATCTTTCTCGACAAGCGTGATCACAAGATGCTCATACTTATCATCATCCGAATAGGATGCAGGAAGATCGATGAGAGACTTATTCTCATCGATCACATCCTTTTCATATACAAAATCACATGTTACATTGCCGTCAAAATGAGAAAGTTCGATAAAGGGTTCTCTGAGATCACCCTTGCCATATGAAGACATTTCAAGCTTAACATCATCAAGAGAATATTCAGGATGATCTTTGTCATAGATACAGGTAACTCCCGGTGCGCAGCCGTATTTTCCCGTTACCGCCACCAGTCCGTCACCTGCTGCAAGATCTGCTTTTTTACCGTAATACAGGTGTTCGGGCTGACCTGTAGGCAATAGTTTAAAAGCATAAGTAGTATCTTTGGTATCCAGTATCCATGCGTCATTTCCTATCCGGCGAATCATGATTGCAATCCTTTCGTTAGCTTAAATTCAGGTATTTCTCGGTTTATTCTCTTATTTTTCGCCGTATTTTTCAATGGTTAACGCTGTGACTACCAGCCCATTTCCATAAGCCAGTTATTCAAATGACGCTCTCTGTCCTTTATTTCTTCATCTTCCGTGAATTTACCGAGTTCGAATTCACCTTTGATATTACCGTCCACGATATAGATAACTCTTGAACACTTAGCCGCCACCTTGGCATCATGCGTAACCAGCATGATAGTTGCGCCCTCATTATTGATCTTTACCAGCTCTTTCATTACTTCATCGGAAGATGAACGGTTAAGAGCTCCGGTAGGTTCATCGGCAAATATGATGCGAGGCTTATTGATCATGCTTCTTGCAATACATGCTCTCTGAAGCTGTCCGCCGGACACTTCATTGATATCATTGTCGGCAGTCTCTATTATGCCGAATTTACGCATGAGTTCCTCACCTCTGGCCTTTGTCTCCTTCATGGTCTCATGGAGTTTCTTTGACTGGCACGCAGGGAGGATGACATTATCAAACACCGTAAGATTCTTCAGCATATACATCTGCTGAAAGATGAATCCCATCTCATCAAGACGGATCTCTGCCATCTTACTGTCAGAAAGCTTGGTGATATCTCTGCCGCAAAATCTAACTTCTCCGGCAGTCGCTCTGTCCATTCCGGACACCGAATACAGGAGTGTGGATTTACCGGAACCTGAAGGTCCCATCACTCCCACCATATCACCGGCCTTTATGTCAAAGCTCACATTACGAAGGACATTTAACTGTCTCTTATTTGTAATATACGTCTTGCAAAGATCTCTGACTTCTATTACGTTTTCTTCATTTTCCATACGGATCTCGTTAGCCATTTCGGTTCCTCTCCTTATTCGATGTTTGCCATATCAGAACTCTTTATAGTCTTCATAAACAGTGAAGTCATGTATGATGCCGCTATAGTCATCCCCAGCACAAGTCCCGGGAAAAATATAAATATATTAAAGATGTTGTATCTGTATTCCAGATGAGTTACACCCATGGATCCGAATACCGGAGTCATTATCAGATTTGTAAGCGGCACCGACAACGCAGTCGCTATCAATACGGCTATAAGCGTTACTGCCGCAAACCTGAACACATGCCAGAAAACGATCTTGTTGTCGCTGAATCCTATCGCCTTAAGCAATGCTATCTGATTCTTCTCAGCAGCAATAAATGTTCTCTCCATAAGGACAGCTACAAGTGCGACTATGATAAGTGCTATCACTAGAAGCAGATATTTCATGGCATTGATCGGTCCTGCGGCGCCGGTCACTTCTGCACAGAATTCCCATGCCTCATATACTTTTACGAATCCGTAATTCTTTCTGATAAATTCCGCTCTGTTCTCTTTATCCTTATCACCGGGATGATCCGTATATTTAATTAATGCCAATCCAACACCACCCTGTGATCCCATGGGGATGGGTGTATCTTCAGACAGTCGGATACACTCTCCAAGGTTGTTGAATGTTTCAAATATCCCTGTGATGATCACATCCTTTTTGCCTTTTCCGTAGTTGACCTTTATTGTATCTCCTATCCCGATATCCAGTTTAGCTGCTATTCCGGAACTTAAGCCTATCTCTTCCGGATTGGAAGGTTCGGTTCCTTCCGTATACTTCATCACACCGTAAGGAACATCTACCGGCCAGACTGTAAGATAACTGTATTTATCACCTTTTATCTCATAATCAAGAGTCATCATATCGGCGGTATATACATCACAGGGAATACGTTCTTCGTTAAACTGTTCTTCCAGTTTTTCCACCCATTTCGAAAGATCTCTTCTTTTAAAATCCAATGCATCTTCACTGCTGATCTCGCATACCACATCACAGTCAATCAAGCAACTGTCCATAAGAGAATCACTTTGAAGAGTGGCTGCCGTATTGTCCAGTACGAGCACTATCAATGTACTGAGGCAGAAAGAGATCAATATCGTCAGGTATCTTACCGGAGAGCTCAATATGTCATTGAAAGCCATATATACAGCCGTATTGATCCTGCGTCCCGGAATTCGGATACCTCTCTTTCCGGAGAATCTCTCCCCGCCGGTACCGAACTTGATGGCATCAATGGGTGTAAACTTTTTGATCTTGCCCGTGCAGTGCCATGCGTATCCTACGATACCAACTATGATTATGATACTTCCCGCAATATTTGGCATTATCCCGGATGAATTCTCCAACACCATTCTTTCTGCCGCAGATTTAAGGAGCACGTCTGCTAACGGTATCCCAGCAAAAAAACCTATGGCGGCACCGATCACTGCTATCCCCGCATACTTCACGGTGTGAAGCCTTCTTATCTGATTGTTCTTCAAGCCGATAGCCTTAAGAACACCTATCTCTCTGAATTCTTCGCTGAGAGTGAAATTGATCGAAAATCTGAGTATCACGAAGGAAACCAGTATCAAGGCTCCGCTTAAAGCCAGAAGGATGAAGGAAGTCATCATATCCATCAGGTAGATCATCCTGAGCATATCCCTGTCCCCGGAAAAGCCGAATCCGTCAAGGTCCTGCATGGCACGGTCAACCTCATTTGTGTCAGAGCAGGCTATATAATAAACCAGACCTTTCCAGTTACCGTTTTCAAATATCTTATTATTCCTGATCTTCTTAAAATCTCGTTCATTCAGGAGGAAACGGGTATTGCTTATCATATTGGGATCACCCCATACCGCATCCTTCATTTCTCCGTCGACTATCAGATCAAAAGTCTTGCCTGCAATATCTATCGTAATGACTTCTCCGGTACTTATATGATTTGCATCCATATAAGCTTTATTGAGATAAATATGACCTTCATCAACTTCTGTTATCTCTTTGTTATCCTTATCGAATATAAGCTCTCCCGCTTCATCTATGTTAATGTAAAGCGGTGTCCCCGTCTGGCATACTTCATCCCCGATCTTAACACTCTCCGGATATACATATCCAAGTTCCTTGTTCCATCCGGTTACGGAGCTGCATTTTGACAGTATCCTTTCAATTTCGTTTTCATTATAGTTCCCCTCGAAAATACACATTATATTTCCGGTATTGGACATGTCATAAAATCTGTCCAGACCTCCAAGTACAGATACCATATTGGACAGTCCGCTTCCGGTAAACATTGCCGCTATGATAACGAATACCAGCAGTATGGCATTCATTGTTTTTCTTCTTCTCAGATCTTTTGAAAGTATATGAAATATCATCTGTTACGTTTTCCTTTTCCTGTTGATCCTTTTTTATTTCATATGTCTATGATACCGTTCAGATTATTAAATAATCCTTAAATACTTTTCAGCATTTATTCGATATTTGATATATCCGAACTCCTGATATCACTCATACACAAAGATGTAAGAGATACCATAAGAACAGTCTCAAGAAATATCGCAAGCGGATATATCACAAGGATGTTCAGGTAGTTATATCTGTAATCAAATTCGGAAACGCCCATACCGGAGAAAACAGGTGCATAGATCACCGGCGTTAACGTCAGTGATGCCACGGCAGCAAGCAATACCGCCGCTTCTGCGATGATGGCAAAACGCACTATATGCCAGCCGACTAAAGATCTGTTTTTAAATCCGATGGCTTTCATAAGCGCGATCTGATTTTTCTCACTTGCAATGAAAGATCTCTCCATCAATATCGAAACCAGCAGCACCACCACAAAGCTAATAAATAACATCGACCACTTTATCGCAGAAAAAGCATCGGCCACTCCCATGGTTTCAATACAAAATTCTTCGGCAGTGGATACTTTATCGAATCCGCATATATCCGATATCTTCTGCGCAAGCTGCTTTTGATCCACTCCCGACATATCTCCGGTAAAATGAATGACTAACCCGTTGACTATATATCCGTCATGCCTCACATCTTCACTGACGCGTATGACATTACCGGTATTGTTAAAAGACTGAAAGAATCCGCAGATGACCACATCCTTCTTACCGTTACCAAAATCCGCTTTTATCACATCACCTATATCAAGGCCGTATTTGTCCGCCAGATAATTTGTCACAGCTATCTCACCGGCATTTTGAGGTGCCGATCCCGAAGTATAATCATTATCTCCGCACTGCTTTCTGATAGGACGTATGGTCCGGATCTGATGATCCACTCCCTTGATCTCATAAGTGCCCGACATATCATCGGAATAGGAAAATCTGCAGGGTATCCCCTCATTGGCCAGTTTCTTTTCCAGACGTTCAAACAGCAGATAAAGTTCCGTATCGTTATATTCTTTCTTAAGAAAATCCTTTGAATTGAATTCTCCTACCATGTCCCCCTTACCCAACAGCATATCCATGAAGACATCACTTTTAAATGTGGACTCTGCATTATCGAGTATGAGAACTATCAACGTGCACATAAAAAAGGAGATCAGTATCGACAGGTATCTTCTCGGATAACTCAAAATATCATTTAATGCAAGATAATTTGCAGTTCTTATCCTGTGTCCCGGTATGCGCTTTCCCTTCTTTCCCGAAAAACGTTCACCGGCCGATCCGTATCTGATTGCATCCAACGGTGTAAATCTCTTTATCTTTCCGGTGCAATGCCATGCGTATCCGGCGATAAGTACAGTAACTATCAGCGCCCCTGTCAGATTTGGTCTGATACCGGCAATATTCTCAACAACCATCTTTCCCTCTACAGATTCAATAAGTTTCCGTGCCAGAGGAATACTGGCGATAAATCCGATAAACGAACCGCAAACCGCCATTGCCGCGTATTTTATGACATTCAAACTTCTTATGGAGGTATTTTTCAGCCCTATGGCCTTGAGAACACCGATCTCTCTGAAGTCTTCCTCAAGTGTAAAACTGATCGAAAAATGCAATATCACGAAGGATACGGCAATAAGCAGAACGCTGAGCACTATCATAATCATTGCGATCATAAGATCCATTATGTAGAGGTTCTTTAACATCGCTCTGTCTCCGCTAAACATATAGCCTTCGACTTCCGCAAGTAAAGAATCCACGGCCTCAGGATCATCACTGTCTATAAAAAAGATATTCAGGATCAAACTATCGTCATCCTTATATAATTTATTACTCCTTATCTTCTTCATATCGCGCTCATTAAGAACGATCCTCATGGTGTTCATCATATGTACATCACAGAACACGGCATCTTTTAACACTCCGGCAATATAAAGATCAAAGCTCTTACCTTCTATATCAACGGTTATGGTCTCTCCCGGCCTGACTCCATTGGCATCCATATAAGTCTTCGCAAGGAAAACCTGTCCCTCAGGTACTTCCGTTATTTCATTGTTATTGATATCAAAATTCTTTTCCTTTGCATCATCAACGGATAAAAACAGAGGATAGCCCGTCTTAAATTCTTCTCCGTTTTTATTCTTTATTGAATTCGTCGGAGCACCGTATACTTTTTCACAACGATAGTCTTCAACGGCATCGCTTTTCTCAAGAAGCTTTTTTGTCTTATTTGTATTATCAACTCCTGTTATGATAAACATATAATCTCCTGTACCGGAAATCTCAAAAAAATTATCAAGACCTCCGATAACCGAGACTGTACTTGACAGACCGCTCCCCGTAAACATGGCAGCGATCGTCACAAACACCAGAAGTATTATATTCATTGTCCTTCTTCTTTTAATATCTTTTAAAAGAATTCTTAACAGCATAGATTCTCCTTTTCTGTGATTTTAGCATACGCTTCGAATTATTAAAAAATCCTTAAATCATTAACCCCCCGGTTGGCCCGCATATTGTTTATTGCCGGACCTGCGGATATAATTAAAAAGACCGGTCTCCTGATTCACGGAGATCCCGATCGGGGAGGATGAATTTATGGCTGATATCTTGATAGTTGAAGATAATAAAGAGATTGCAGAACTTCTGCGTGATTTTCTTCAGGCGGACGGATACTCCGTATCTGTCGCTCCTGACGGAGAGAAAGGGCTGAAATTATACAAGCAATACGGAGCAAAGCTTGTACTGCTTGATATCATGCTTCCCGGAATGGACGGATATGCTGTCTGTTCCGAGATCCGAAAGGACAGCAACACTCCTATCTTCATGCTCAGTGCAAAGAATGAAAAAAATGATAAGCTAAACGGGCTTCTTCAGGGGGCCGATGATTATATTGAAAAGCCCTATGATATCGATCTGCTGTTAGCTCAGATAAAAGGACTCTTTGCAAGAAGGTACGGGCAGGACGCCATTACCGACGGAGACCTTGTCATCAACAAAGCAGAAAACAAAGCCTACAAAGGAGGAGTTCCTTTGGATCTGACCATCAAGGAATTCGAACTGTTACTCCTTCTTGCCGAAAATAAGGGAAAGGCTCTTAACAAAGATTTTATCTTCAACAGGATCTGGGGATTCGACAGTGTCTCCGAACCCCAGACTCTCACCGTTCATATCAAGAGACTTCGTTTAAAGATCGAAGATGATCCTAAGGATCCTAAGAAGATACTGACTGTATGGGGAGTGGGATATAAGTACCAGTGAAAAGATTTAACCGCCTTATCATAGAGATAATACTGATCTTCGCAGCGATCGCACTTCTTACCGATCTTATCATCGTCTCCGAAGGAAAGAAAAAGCACGGCAGAGAATACCGTGTGGAAATCGAGCGAACGGCAAATGCCATCGAAAAAACAATGTTAAACGATGACGGGACATTTATCATGACTCCGTCGGATGCGATCGCATCAATAGATATGTCGGATAAAAAGTATCTGACGGGGATCTCTGTCTTCAATCCTTCAGACGAAAATAATGCTCCGTCCTTCTTCACCGGCAATTCTGATTACAGCCTTCGTCTTATCGGCGGCCTGCTCTTCCGCTTTGACTATACTCCGGTAAATACGATCACAGATACACTTTTGTTTTTCTGCAATCTGATCTTCGGGATATCGGCATGTCTCACAGTGATGATAATGCTTTATCTTAAGATCAAACTCATTAAGCCCTTTGACTCTCTCTCTCAGGTCCCGATAGAACTTGCAAAAGGGAATCTTACTTTCCCGGTTAAGGAAGAGAAGAATAAATTCTTCGGTAAATTCATATGGGGTATCGACCTGCTGCGTGAGCATCTTGAAGAACAAAAAAGAAACGACCTGATGCTTGAAAAGGATAAGAAAACCCTTCTCCTTTCCCTCTCTCACGACATCAAGACCCCGCTCTCCGCAATAAAACTCAGTGCAAAAGCCCTTTCCAGAGAGCTTTACAAAGACCCTGTAAAAAAGAAGGAAATAGCTGACGGCATCAACAGCAAAGCAGACGAGATCCAGGATTACATCAATAAGATCGTAGATGCTTCAAGAAACGATTTCATCAATATTGATGTTGAAAGCGGAGAATTCTACCTCTCAGGTGTAATGAATAACCTGAAACAATATTACAAAGATAAATTCTCCCTGTCCCGTACCGCTTTCGAAATATCCGACTATTCAGACTGTCTTCTTAAAGGCGATGCCGACAGATGTCTGGAAGTCCTTCAGAATGTTATCGAAAATGCCGCTAAATACGGTGACGGAAGATCCATCAATATCGATTTTTCACGGGAAGAAAACTGTGTACTTATCACCATCACCAACACGGGATGCACACTCCCCGAAAATGAAGCAGTACATATCTTTGACAGCTTCTGGCGCGGTTCCAATGCCAAAGGAAAAGAAGGCAGCGGTCTCGGTCTCTACATCTGCAGGAAGCTTATGAATCAGATGGACGGAGATATTTATGCTGTCGTTCACGACGATCTGATGTCGGTTACAGCAGTTCTCAGGCAGGCATAAAAAAACCTCCGTGCGTTTTACCACACGGAGGAAAAAAAGGGGAACTGTAACGGCTATCCTTACTTCGACGCTTTCTCAGCATCATTCAGAATAACCACGCCTGAAGCAACTCCTGCACCGCTTATCACGGTGTTCTTACCTGATGTCTCGCCTTTCTCTACCTTAAGTGAATCAATAGTCTTACCGGAATCCTTTACTGCATATACGTAATACTCTCCATCTTCCGCCGTATATACTGCGCTGTCGGGTACAGTAAAGCATGCCTGTCTTTCAAGTACGGTGATCTCAACATCGGTATTCATTCCTATCATTATCATATTGTCGGGTGAGAGAAGCTTAAGCTTAACATTGTATTCAGCATCTTCACCTGAAGTATCTGTCTTGCCTGCGGAATTCTTGATCGCTGCAGGTGCTATCTCTTCAACGATGGCATCATAACTTCTTCCGTCATCTGACTTAAGAGTTACAGTTGCCGACTGACCATTTGCAACAGCGTTGATATCAGCTTCTTCTACTCTCGCTGTAACCACAAGATCGGAAGTATCCTCTATCACGAACATGATCCCTTCAGGATTTTCTCCGGGATTGATATTAACTACAGTAACTGTTCCCGATGCCTTGGCAGTGATAACGGAATCCTCAAGCTTTTTCTGGAGCTGTTCAAGCTCGATCTGTTCAACACTCATATCACCTGCAAGCTTTGCCTGTGCAACTGCATCCGCACTTGTCTGTTTGGATTTCTCAACCGCTCTGGTAGCTGCCGCCATTTCGTTCTGTGCAAGAAGGAACTCCATCTGTGCCACCTGTGATTTACGAGCATAATCTGAAAGTGTTACATCGGAAAGACCGATGAGATTATCTCTTCTTGCAATAGCCTGTTCATATGTAAGGCAAGCACTTTCCACATTATCTTCAGCCTGCTCTATCATGATCTTTGTGATGTGCTCTTTGTCTTCATCCTTGTGTTCATCATACTCAGCCTGCATGGATCTTGCCTGCTGAACCGCATTGGCCGCACTGGCAACTGCCTGATCCGCTGCAAGAAGCTCTCGGTCTGTTCCTCTGTCTATGGAATTCTTGTAATCCTGATAAGCCTTCTCTGTTGTTACCCATGCATCTGCAGCATTCTGAAGTCTGGTATAAGCCGCCACAAGGGTTGTATCCGTTCCATACTCAAGGCCTTCAGAGATCGAATCATATTTATGCTTTGCCGCAGTCAGATTTGCTGATGCATTCTTTTCCGCAAGCTCCATGGATGCGATCTTAACTTCTATCTGATCTTCCACCGTTGCCGTATCCAGTACACAGATCACATCACCTTCCTTAACTACATCTCCCTCCTCAACGTAAACTTCCTTTACAGGAAGATTAAGTGTTGAATAAACATATTCAGGATCCGAGCACTCAACCGTACCATCGGCAACTACTGTCTTAGAGAAATCTTTTTCTTCCAGGACCATGGTCTCCTCTGCTGAAGGAGCAGCTCCACACCCTCCGAAAAGACAAGCTGTGGTCAGAGCAGTGATCACGCCTGCGCATCCTCTTTTAACATTTTTCTTTTTCATCATTTATCTCCCTTCTTTTGAAAGACTGTATGACAGTCTGTTTCCCTTACCTATATTTTTTCCTTATGCGCTTATGTTACAATCGCAATTATTAAATAATCCTTAAATCGGTTAATGTTTTTTTCTCATTTTTCTCAGTTTACTATCACCTCCGAATTTATGTCATTAATACAGGATTATAAAAGTCTTAATTTTCTCTTAATCCCTGTTTTTCAAAGCTTCACTCATCGGTATCCTCTTTATCCTGATCAGGTGCATGGCATTGATCAGGAAATAACAGATAAGCCCCATAGCCACTATCTTTACATATACAATGGGAGGAAGATAAAACTCCATGTACCCTTCGATCATGCTTGAGAAATATACCATTGCGACTTTGAACGTCTTTACCTCAAGCGGTATACATACAATAAGCGATACCACGGTCACTATGGCTGAAGCATCCAGATAAAGCTTCCTGATCTCCCTGCTGTCATACCCGAACACCTTCATAAATGAAATGTAAAGTGCATTCTTGTCGATAACAACTTTGGTAAGCAGATACATGATCACTATATAGGCGAATACAGAGAAAACATTAAAAGCCATTATTATCGCACCGAATGTCTGCATCATCTGCTTCGCAGAACCAACCACATCAGAACGTTTGATAAATTTTGCGATATCATCTTCATCAAGATTCATCTTCTCATCGGAAACATAGGCGTTATATTCACCGTGCTTATTATCCAGCAATCTGTTTAGTTTATCCCTGTCCATATATGCACCCAGATTGTTGGTATATCCATTAACAGCCACTACGGTAAGCTCATACTCCTCATCCGTATTCTTATCTCTGAACCTGAGGGTATCTCCAACGCCTACTTTAAATTTCTTTGCCATAGAGTCCGTTATCGCTATCTCGCTTCCGGAATCAGGTGCCCCGGAATCCTTAAATTTGCTGTCCGTTTTTCCTGTATCCACACCATAGAAAGTTACATCCACTTCTTTCCCTGTTAAGTAGTATTCTGACACCAGCGTTGTCATATACAGCTTTTCTCCACCATGCTTATTCACAGGCTTCTTCAACATATACATATACTCATACGGAAGAGTATCATCAGCCACTTCAACGTAATGATCCATCAAAGGATTTAATCCTATTCCGAACATGAGTAAGAAACTGGAGAAGAATATACCAAGGAATAACACTATAAAACTTCCCTTATTTTGTAGCATTACACGTATCCTGAATCTGGTCAGAAAACTGAAGGCCGGAAGCTTAACCGCTTTCTTTTGATGCTTCTTTTTCAGATCCTTTCTAAGGAACTTAAGCGGCGATAAAGATAACTTATCCGCAAGCATAATATAGTTGACTGCGATCATGATCACCACAGGTATAACCGTAGTAAGTATAAAAGCCTCTATGTTAAATACCGGTTTCATGGGCGGCAGAGAATAGGAGCCGTAATATACGGTCTTAAATGCATCTGTCATCACTGTATATCCAAATCCATTTCCGGCAGCTGATCCAAGGAGGGCGATGATAATGGTGGGAAGCAGATAATGGAATATCACTTCGCTCTTCATATATCCCATAGCCATAAGCGTTCCTATGATAGAAGACTCCTGTTCGATGGTATTGGCGGTGAGGACCGCAAATATAAAGGATATTATCGTAACAAGAATATATACGAATACTTTGATCATAGGACCATCGTGTCCCATATCACCCTTAAGATAAGAGATACTCTGGTTTGCATCCTCGGTAAGAAATTCCTGAACATCAGCTCCGCTCTTTGTCAGTATCTTGATCATCTCTTCCGCTTCATCGGATTTCTCCTTATCGGTCTTATCACGCTCGTTGAAACGATAGCTGTACCTGTATGTCAGATTCTGTCCGTCCAGATCTTCGAAAGCTTCAGCCGATACTATAGATACACCGAAATCCTTGGTATTCATCATCATATCCTGATTATCCAGGAAGAGAGCGGTATAGTCCGGAAGAGCTACCGTTCCCACTACTTTAAGCTCTTTCCCGTTTACATCTATAATATCTCCGATACTGATATTTCTGCCTTCCGCAAAGAGTCTGTCCAAAGCGATCTCGTCATCGCTCCCCGATTCAGGAAGTCTGCCGTCATATGCGATCGGCAGATCTATATCCGTTCTTTCATTGAAAACATAAAACTTGGCATTACCGTCAAAATCATCATCTGTCACGTAGAAATTCTCACAGACAGTGATTCCCCTCTTCTCAATCTTTTTAACAGCATCTTTGCTTGTCTCATATTTGGTTTCCCAATAACCATCCTCAAGGATATTCGCTTCTTCCATGTCATCAAGCATGAGCTTTATGCTGTCCATTACCACAAGCGCACCCGCTCCTACTATGATGGTGATAAAGAGCAGGATGAAGGTACTGATATATCGACCGGCATTCGCTTTGAATTCCCTTGGAATCCTTTTATTTAAAGGATTAAACATAAACCCACCTCACCATTCGATATCCGCTGCGTTCATGGGGATCTCATTGACTGTATCCGAAACAATAAGTCCGTCTCTCATCTTAAGAACCCTGTTGGCCATATTCTTGATAGCATCATTATGAGTAACTATGATTATCGTATTTTTGTATTTCCTGTTGATGGATTCGATCAGGACAAGTATTTCCTTGGAAGTCTTGTAATCAAGTGCTCCTGTAGGCTCATCACATAAAAGAAGCGACGGATTCTTGATAAGAGCACGGCCTATCGCGCAACGCTGCTGTTGTCCGCCGGAAAGCTGTGACGGGAGCTTATCCCTGTGTTCATAGAGTCCCAGTGTCTTAAGCAGCTCATTAATATCAAGAGGGTTCTTGCTGAGATAAGCACTGACTTCTATGTTTTCCTTAACCGTGAGATTCGGGATCAGATTATAGAACTGGAAAACGAAGCCCAGATGATTCCTTCTGTAAAGTGTGAGCTGTCTCGCATTCATATGCTCGGTGCTGTCATTGCCTATATCCACACTTCCCGAAGTAGCCGGTTCTATTCCGCCGATGATATTAAGAAGCGTCGACTTACCGGATCCGGAAGGTCCAAGCAGGACACAGATCTCACCATCAAGCACTTCACAATTCACACCTTTTAAAACTTCTACTCTGTTGCTGCTGTCTCCATAGAACTTATGAAGATCTTTTATCCTTATATCCATATCTATCCCCTTTACTCACACAAAATCAAAAAGAGCGAATGCTTTTGCTGCACCCGCTCTTTAAACACTCCTTAAAAATACACAGACCCGGTACAGCTTTAACTGACCTAAGTCTCATCGATTATGGCAAAGCCGGGATTTCTCCGTGATGACGACTTTACCGCGCTTACCGCGCCGATTACTCCCTTAAGGAAAACATATTTGATTTATGATTATTATATACCAAATGATAATATTATTTGTCAATACATCAGCCTTTCTTTCAGTAGTTTTTACTACTCTGTGTTAGTTTATTCTAACTTTCTTTGGTAAAAATACCGGACATAGGCCCGGTATTTTATTCAACGTTTACAGTTCCCCTCAGTCCTTAACCGCATCGAATACTATAACGGTTCGTTCTCTGATGGTCCATCTGCTGTTATCCTTATGTCCTTCATAATCGATCGCATCGGCCGGCGTACCCTCATCATCAATCCAGCCGGCAAGAGGATCCCTTTCATAAGTATCAACCACTCTTCTCCAATGATAACCGCAACCCTCCGGCAATTCCGGAATATGTATTGACAGCGGTTCCCAATATGTATTAACGGCAAGATATACAGCCTGGGGCTCACCGGTTTTCTCATTTGTCCCCGAAAACATAACACCTACAAAATGAGAATATTCCCTGTAATCACAGTTCCACGGCTCCACATCATGTGCTGACATCTCCGGGAAACCAAAAGCTTCTTTATGACATTTCTTTCTCACGCAGTCATGAGACTTCCTGAAAGTGATCACGAATCTGAAAAAATCAAACAGATCGCTGTTTCTGTTGAGATCCTCCCAGTTAAGCCATGCTATGAAATTATCCTGACAATAAGCGTTGTTATTGCCCCCCTGGGAATTACCGAACTCATCTCCCATAAAGAACATAGGAGTTCCTCTGCTGAGCATCAGCACTGTGATGGCATTTTCCTCCATACGTCTGCGAAGCCTGTTGATCTCCGGATCCGACGTTTCTCCTTCCACACCGCAATTCCAGCTTCGGTTGTCATCTGCGCCGTCAGTATTGTTCCAGTTATTCTCTTCATTATGCTTACGGTCGTAAGTATAGAGATCATGAAGCGTAAATCCATCATGACAATCAACAAAGTTAACGGACGCCCTCGAACCTCTGATCTCCGGCATATATATATCCGGCGACCCCATGATCCTCTTGGCTACAGCATCCGCAAATCCCGAATCGCCCTTAAGGAATGATCTGATATCATCTCTGTATCTTCCGTTCCACTCCGCCCACCGGTTCCATGAAGGGAATGTACCTACCTGATAGAGTCCTCCGGCATCCCATGCTTCCGCTATCAGCTTGACGCCTCCAAGTATGGGATCAAAAGCAAGGCTCTGGAGTAAAGGCGGTTTACTCATGGGAGAACCGTCTTCATTTCTTCCGAGGATGGATGCAAGATCGAATCTGAATCCGTCCACATGATAAACCGTTACCCAATAACGAAGACAGTCCAGTATAAGACGCTGAACTATCGGATGATTACAGTTCAAGGTATTCCCACATCCGCTGAAGTTGTAATACTTTCCTTCCGGTGTGAGCATATAGTAAATATTATTATCAATACCTTTAAATGAGAAGGCGGGGCCTCTCTCGTCACCTTCCGCAGTATGATTGAATACCACATCCAGGAGAACATCTATCCCCCTGTTATGGCACTCTCTGATAAGATTTTTCAGCTGGGATCCCTCTCTGTTATGCTCCGTGACCGAAGCATAGCCCGTATTGGGTGCAAAGAAACATACGGTGTTGTAGCCCCAATAATCAATGAGATTTCTTCCGTAAAAATCCCTGTGGGCAAGATTCTCGTCAAATTCAAAAACCGGCATCAGCTCCAGTGCCGTTACCCCCAGTCTCTCCAGATAAGGGAGCTTTTCGATTATTCCCGAGAAAGTACCGTGATGTTCTACTCCCGAAGAACCGGCCTGTGTAAAGCCTCTGACATGCATTTCATATATGATCAGATCTTCCATCTGATTATTTGAATTGCCCTGTACACCCCAGTCGAAATCGTTACGAACAACCCTTCCGGTATAGAAGCCGCTGCGCTTCGCTCCCCATACATGCTGACCTGCCACGGCCCGTGCATAGGGATCGAGGATCACCTTGGTCTTGTCAAAGAGAAGTCCCTTAGCAGGATCATAGGGGCCATCAAAACGATATGCATATTCAAATTCTTCTATGTCCAGTCCGAAGACGATCATGGACCAAACATTACCTATTCGGTATTCCTTGGGAAACGGAAGAACTGCATAGGGAGTTGTCTGCTTACTTTCAAAAAGCAGCAGTTCGCAATAATCAGCCTGATGTGATGAAATAGTGAAATTAACACCTCCGGGAATAGCTGTGGCACCGTTAATCTCGTAGAAACCGGGCCTGACTTCGTAGTCACCTATCTTTCCGTATGCACGCATATGCTCATGTCCATAGACACTTGCGGATGCCGGAACCGATATCATTGCCTCGGCAGTTTTCAGAATATATTCAGATTCTTTGGTCTTGTCGACTTCCCCGCGCTTAACCGTTCTTTTCTTAAGCGTTTTGTCCGTGCTATTTCCCATTTTGCCCCCCGTTTTGATATCCTTCGATATTAAAACTTATATTCCGCCTGTACTCATATCCGAATCTTTTAACAGACAATTCTCAGGTCAGGATCTGTTCATCATTTTGTATTTCATCTCTGCTATGATCCAGTCACTCTCATTGTCGATATCCTGGACCTCAGTCTCAGGAACTATAAGCGGAGCATATTTATCAACCGAAAAAGTAAGATCTTTCTTAACCTTGTAGAAATAAAACTGTCCGCAATCATGATAGACAGCTTCAAGATCCTGCGATCTGGCCGTTCTGAATTGCGGATATTGATATTCCAGGATCCCGTTCCTTATTATATTTGCTCTCTGCGGCGGAAAGCCAAAGCGCACCACAGGCATGACCGCATCTGCGCCTGACCCGAGCAGTATCTCATGTGCCTTTAAAAGCTTCTCTGAAGTCACAAAAGGAGCTGTAGGATAAATACAACACATCTCTTCAAAAGTCCTGCCCGCTGATGCATATTCCGTGAGAACTTCCGTAAGAACATCCGCAGTAGTTGCAAAATCACCACTGGTCTTTTCACTCCTGAGAAAAGGAACAGCAGCGCCCGCGCTCTTTGCGATCTCAGCGATCTCTTCACTGTCGGTGCTTACCATCACTTCATCGAAGATCCCCGAACCCAAAGCAGCCTCTATAGAATATATAATTATAGGTTTGCCACAGAAATCTCTGATATTTTTCTTCGGAATTCTTTTGGAACCGCCTCTTGCGGTTATCACTGCAATTGCTGACATTTTCTTTATCCTCTAAAACCAACGGAGCGAAGACATACATCCCCGCTCCTTTTTATTTTTCCGGCTTTAATGTTTCTTGTTTTCTTTAAGCCATTTTATATTTTTTTATTCTTTCTTTTGTTTCTTTAACCGTTAAACTGATCCCTGTATCTCCGGTAATCTTTCTACCATCGTCGGCCACAGTAATCGGATAACATAAACAAAGTTTATTCTGCTTGTCATAAGCTCCAATCTCGTAGATCTCACCTTCATGATCAAGTATTTCTCCCAACTTTATCATATCATTCCTCAAACAGCCATTACGATACAAATCATAAAAAATCAGAGTGAGCTGTAACCGAAACCGTTACAGATAGCATCTGCCTTCTCGCCGGCCTTGCACATAGGACAGTTGTCCGGGCTGAAGCTGCGATAGTCCGGAAGATCAGCTGTCGAGTAAAGCGAAAGGATAGGTATGCCCATAACCTTGCTGGCTGCCGAGAAGATAGCGGATACACCTATGACATGACCACCGTAATATCCGATATTCTCCAATGCGTTGGAAAGTGAGCTTCCGGTTGAAACCGAAGCAGTAAGCACCAGCACATTCTTATCCTTGACCATGTGAGCCACATTTTCACGGAAGATGATCTGTCCGCTGCTGTCGTACTCAGGTCCCACAACATATATAGTTTTATGTGCATTCTTGGAGATAACTCCTGCTTTTGTGAGCTTATTGGCAAGATATGCGCCCACAACCTCCATATTTTCAAGACATATTATCGTATCAACAACAGCAGATGCAAGATACATCTCAGCCATCTCCTCACCGGTTGCACGTGCTTCCCTCTGTCTTGCCTTCATGTCACTTAAGTCCATGTAATAATTTACATGCGAGTGCGGTGTGATAAAGTGTCCCGGGATGTAACGAAGCACTACATCCTTGTTCCTTGAATAGTCGATCTTCTTGTAATTCTGCATTGCCGTACCCTCCTTAAATAAAACACAAGCCCCACACCGGTACCTTCAGGTACCGAAATGTGACTTACCCCATATGTATTATTATAAACTGTCATGTCCTAAAAGTAAAACATTTATAAAAAAAGAACGTCCTGAGACGTTCATTTTTCTTTGGGATTTTTATTATCTTTATCAAGTTCCGGCATATCTGCGTTCATTTCCTCGAGGATGATCTTAAAAAGCTCCAGCGCACCTTTTTGCTGTTCCTTATCAAGACGGCTCTTTGTCTTTCCTATCGTCTTATACATATACGCGCTTGCGATATTATAATACGCAAGGTATTTGTCCGTAGGTTCGAGGTAGTACTCACGCCTGTCGGTCTCTGACCGGACTCTGCGCAGATAACCCTTTTTCACGAGATTGTTGATCTTATATGCCGCATTCGGCGAAGAGATCCTCACGAATGAAGCGAACTCATTAACGGTAGGCCTCTTCAATGCATAGATAACCTCCATGCAGAAGGACTCTACGGTAGTAAGAGTAGCTTCACGATCATCCCAGTTCTTAAATACTTCACGGTAAAAATGAAGTTTGAATTTGGTATATATCTCGGAAAAAGACTCTTCGATATCTGTATCAACTGTATCTTTCTTCTTCATAAATACAGATTCTACTCTTTTTTGTCTATTATGGCAAAAGATATTTCAGCTTCCGCTGCTCTTTTTCCATTTACGGTAGCCTCGGCCTTGCCAAATCCTACGCTTCCCTTTCTGACCGTAAGGGTGCATGTCATCTCGACAACATCGCCCGGGATAACAGGTGTACGGAAACGGGCATTCTTAACGCCGCCAAAAAACACAAGTTTTCCCTTATTCTCCTCTTCAGTAAGAAGTGCTACAGCTCCCGTCTGAGCCATTGCTTCAAGGAGAAGCACCCCCGGCATAACGTGCTGTCCGGGGAAATGTCCCGTAAACTGGGGCTCATTGGCTGTAACACACTTGATACCCTTCGCATACTTACCGGGTTCACACTCTGTGATGCGATCCACAAGCAGGAACGGATATCTGTGGGGAAGTATCTTTTCTATTTCATTTGAAGTAAGTTCCATCCCGACAGTCCTCCTTAGAACTCAATAACTGCGCTGCCCCATGTGAGGCCGCCACCAAATCCGCTCACGAATACCTTCTTACCGCTTGTAAGCTTTCCGGAATTCCAAAGCTCATACAACACAAGAGGTATACTTGCGGCAGAAGTATTTCCAAGCTCGTATATATTTACAGGGAGCTTCTCATCAGGAATATTCTTCTTCTTCTGGATGTGTCTGATGATACGCTCATTAGCCTGATGAAGAACCACATAGTCCATATCCTCAAGGCGGTAATCGGTAGTAGTCTCAAGTCTCTCGAGTTCTTTTTCAACCACCTCTACGGCGAATGTGAACACATCACGTCCTGCCATATATATATATCCGCCTTCCTGATGCATACCTTCGCAATGAAGTATGGGAGTGTTACCTCTGGCCGCAACATGGCTGTAGAAGTCACCGCCTTCCTCCATCTTGATAACGGCAGCTGCAGCACCGTCACCGAAAAGAACACAGGTGGAACGGTCGTTCATATCCATGATCCTGCTAAGCTGTTCAACACCGACTAAAAGTGCGTAAGGCTTCTCAGGGTCCGGTCTGACACCGGAGAGTATATACAATCCGTATATGAATCCCGAGCATGCCGCGTTTATATCAAAGCATGGAATGGCATCGGAAAGTCCTATGGCTTCCTGTATCCTGCATGCACATCCCGGGAAAACATAATCCGTTGTAAGAGTTGCAGCAACACAGATACCTATATCGGATAAGGAAATGCCGGCATTCTTAACTGCCTCTAAAGCAGCTTCGCATGCCATGGTGGTATTACTCTCACCTTCACCGCAGAAGTGTCTTGCGCGGATACCTGTTCTCTTCCTGATCCACTCATCATCTGTCTCAACCATCTTAGAAAGATCGTCGTTCGTAACTCTCTTGGCCGGGATGCCTCTTCCCATTCCAACAATCTTCAATCCGTTCATGTTCAATATCCTTCCATATCAGACATATATGCATCTTCCGACAGTACGATACTTCTCGTATCTGTTTTTTAGCAATACATCGATGTCATTCTTTTCAAGTTTCCTCAAGTTCCGTGCAATGGATCTTCTCAATGGCTCGTAATCAAAATCATCAGGATCCGTGAACTTCTTTTCCTTGATGATCTCATCGGCGATCCCCTGAGCATAAAGATCTTCAGCGGTCATCTTCATACATCCGCATGCCTCTTCAACTTTTGAAGAATCCTTCCACAGGATGCTTGCCATTCCCTCGGGAGAAAGAACGGAATATACCGCATTTTCCAACATAATGAGCCGGTCACCGACTCCGATCGCAAGCGCACCGCCACTGCAGCCCTCACCCGTCACCACGCAGATGACAGGCACCTTTAATCCGCTCATCAAAGCAAGATTTTCCGCTATAGCCGCACTCTGGCCATTCTCTTCCGCCTGCTTTCCCGGATATGCACCGGGTGTGTCAATAAAGGTTATCACAGGTCTGCCGAAACGTTCGGCATCCTTCATGAGCCTTGCTGCTTTCCTGTATCCCTGCGGTCCCGGCATTCCGAAATTACAGCGGATATTCTCGTCAAGCTCTTTACCTTTTCTGTGACCGATAATGGTAACAGGCTTATCTTCGAAAAAAGCAATACCGCCAAGTATAGCCGGATCCTCTCCGGATGTCCTGTCGCCGCGAAGCTCCAGGAAATCCGTAAAAAGATGATCAAAAAAATCCGTTACTTTCGGTCTGTTTTTATCCCTTGCCGCAAGCAGGACTTCATATGCATCCATATGTCATCAGTCCTTGGGAAGATGCTCATCAAGATAAGCTGCGATATTGTCTACTCTTGTAAGCTTGGGGAACTCTTCCTCGGGAATTGAGATACCGTACTTCTCCTCAAGTGCCATATTAAGCTCAACAAGATCAAGTGAATCTGCATGAAGATCTTCCATGAGATTTGTATCTTCCTTGATGTCAGCCTCGTCGAAATTAAGCGTTGCAACGATTACTTCTCTTACCTTTTCAAATGTTGTCATATCTTTTTCCTTTCTTTTATTGGATGTCTTTTATATAAAATGTCGCTGAACTCTTTCAGTGCATTTAATATATATTTATATTATTGATACTTTCTGAACACAAGCGTTGCATTGTGTCCGCCAAATCCAAGTGAATTACAGATGGACGCTCTGACTTCTCTCTCCCTGCCTACATTAGGTGTGATATCAAGATCGCATTCGGGATCGGGAACCTTATAACCTATTGTGGGAGGTACGAAACTGTCCTCAATGGCTTTTATGGCAAAGATAGATCCCACAACCGCACTTGCACCGAGAAGATGTCCTGTCATGGACTTGGTGGAACTTACTGAAAGTCTGTCTGCATATTCACCGAACGCAGCTCTGATAGCCTTTGTCTCACCCTTGTCATTAAGAGGTGTAGATGTTCCGTGAGCATTGATATAGTCGATATCCGAGGCATTCATACCCGCATCGGCAATAGCCTCCTTAAGACACTCAACAGCCATGGTGGCCTCGGGATCGGGAGCAGTTATATGATATGCATCACAATTGGCGCCGAAACCGGCAAGCTCTGCATAGATATGAGCGCCTCTCTTTTTAGCATGCTCCTCTTCTTCAAGAATGAGCATACCTGCACCTTCTCCCATTACAAATCCGCTTCTCTCGGCATCAAAGGGAATTGAGGCTCTGGTTTTGTCATCGGAATTGGAAAGTGCCTTCATGGATGTAAACCCGCCAATGGAAAGGGGTGTGATGGATGACTCACTTCCGCCGCAGATGGCCGCATCGGCATAGCCGTCTCTGATGAGTCTGAGGCCTTCTCCTATTGAATACCCTGAGCTTGCACAAGCTGTTACCGAGCATGAACACATACCATGAAGCCCGTATCTGATAGCGACCCATGCAGCACCCATATTGGAGATACTCATGGGGATATAGAAGGGCGATACTCTGTCGAACCCTTTTTCTTCTCCCTTTGCATGTTCGCTCTCAATAGTTCCGATACCACCGATACCGCTTGATACAAGTGTTGCAAAGCGAAGTTTTAATCTGTCTGCTTCTTCGCCGCCATTGTTTAAGAAATCTTCCATACCGGAATCACGCATCGCTTCAACTGCTGCAGCAATTGCCAGCTGTGAGTAGCGATCCATTCTTCTGATCTCTCTCTTATCGATCACCTCTGCCCAGTCATCGCCCTTTACCTCACCTGCGAGATGGACCTTCTGGTTTGATGTGTCGTATTGTGTTATGGTATCGATACCGCATACGCCGGCTTTTGCAGCCTCCCACATACGCTTAACATCGTTACCTATGGGGCTGATCGCACCCATTCCGGTGATAACGACTTTTCTTCCGTTTTCCCTGCTCATACAGCCATACCTCCGTCAACAGCAAGCACCTGTCCTGTCACATATGAACTTTCTTTTCCTGCAAAGAAGGCAACAGCTTCCGCTACTTCTTCCGCTGTTCCCGGTCTTCCCATGGGAATAGTCTTTGTCATTTCATCCTTCACTTTATCGGGAAGGACCGATGTCATATCGGTAGCTATCATTCCGGGTGCTACCGCATTAACAGTTATATTTCTTCCGGCAAGTTCCTTGGCCATGGACTTAGTCATTCCGATAACACCTGCTTTGGATGCGGAATAATTGGTCTGACCCGCATTGCCTCTGAGGCCTACGATACTTGAGATCGTGATGATCCTGCCGTAACGCTGCTTGAGCATGATCTGGGATGCACGTCTGCTGCAAAAGAAAGCTCCGTAAAGATTTACTTTGAGAACCTTATCGAAATCCTCTGTACTCATCCTGAGTACCAGACCATCCTTTGTGATACCGGCACAGTTTACAAGAATGTCAACTCTTCCGTTTATCTCCATTGCTTTTTCAAAAAGTCCGGCCACATCTTCCTCATTCGAAACATCTGCCTTAACACAGATGATCGATGCTCCCGCTTCTCCCGAAAGCTTTCTGCAGCTCTCTGCAGTCTCCTCTGCCGCTTTATCATTACCGGCATATGCGATAACTACGGAGGCTCCGCCCGCAGCCAGCTTTTCTGCTATGGCACGTCCTATGCCGCGGCTTCCACCCGTAACTACGGCAACCTGTCCGTCATATCTCATCTTATGCCTCCTTCATATCGTTGTATGTCTTGATCGCGTTCTCAAGATCTGCCGCATCAGAAATGCTTACTACAGTCATATCCGCACATGTTCTGCGGATAAATCCCGCTATAGTCTTGCCGGGTCCGACCTCGATCACAAGCTTTACTCCTTCGCTCTCGAGGAATTTAAGGATGTCTGTCATCCTTACTGTCTCTGACACCTGACGCACGAGCAGCTTTTTGATCTCGTCAGCACCCGTATTCTCCAGAGGCTTACCTGTTACGTTGAAAACCACGGGAAGCTGCATCTCTCCGAAATCGATCTGTTCGAAGTAATCCTTTAATTTTGCTCCGGCGGGTTTCATGTAAGATGTATGGAAAGGGCCTCCAACCTTAAGCGGCATGCACTTCTTGGCTCCCAGCGCAACCGCAGCTTCCTCTGCTGCCATCACGTCCTGCTCTCTTCCTGCGATAACCACCTGACCGGTGCTGTTGAGATTTGAGATCTCCACGATCGAATCTTCATCGCCTTTTTTCAGAGCTTCTGCACAAGCCTCTTTAACCTTATCTTCCTCAAGGCCCAGGACTGCGCTCATACGGAAAGGTATTCCTTCCGCAGCCAGCTCCATAGCTGCGCCCCTAAATGCTGTCAGTTTAAATAATGTCTCTTTATCAAATACACCGGCAGCATATAATGAGCTGTATTCACCAAGGCTTAAACCTGCAGCGAAATCAGGCTTTACTCCGGCATTATAAAGCGAATCCGTAACACCTGCCGCAAAAGATGCAAGTGCCGGCTGTGTTGTCCCGGTTTTCTTAAGCTTCTCATCCGGGCCCTCAAACATGGTTGTCTTAAGTCCAAGTTCGGGGAGGATCTTGTCGGCAAGATCGATGGACTCCTTTACAAAGTCATTCTCTCCGTAAAGAGTCTGTCCCATTCCCACGCATTGACTTCCCTGACCTGCAAACAGAAATGCTGTCTTCAATTTCAAACCTCCTGTAAACCTTTGATAACTTTTTCCGCACCCTCTGTCAGGTCTGCAAAGATCTCCTCAAGAGGTCTGATCTCTTTTACAAGTCCGCAGATCTGTCCCGACATGAATGAACCGTTATCTATATCTCCGTCAAATACCGCCTTACGAAGTGAACCGAGGGTGAGCTTTTCAAGTTCATCTCTCTCGCTCCTCCTGCTTTCCATAAGCAGATACTGTCTTGCCATCTTGTTCTTGAGTACTCTTACGGGAGCATTAGCGCTTCTGCCCGTAACAACAGTCGCATTGTCACCTGCCTTCACTACGGCATTCTTGTAATTATCATGGATAGGGCATTCATTGCTGGCAAGAAGACATGTCCCCACCTGAACACCGCATGCACCGAGCGCATATGCCGCAGCCATTCCTCTGCCGTCAGCGATACCGCCGGCTGCGATAACAGGTACATCAAGCGCATCAACCATCTGCGGAACCAGTGCCAGAGTAGTCATCTCACCGACATGTCCGCCGCTTTCGGTACCCTCGGCGATCACAGCATCAGCACCTGCCTTGACCATTCTCTCGGCAAGCAATACGCTGGCCACAACAGGCATCACGTAGATACCTTTTTCTTTCCACATGGGAATATACTTTCCGGGATTACCTGCTCCGGTTGTAACAGCAGCGACAGGGTGTCTTGCGATTATCTCCGCGATCTCATCAGCCTGAGGATGCATGAGCATCAGATTTACTCCGAAGGGCTTGTCTGTAAGCCTGCTGCATTTCTCGATCTCTTCTTCAAATTTCTCGGGGCTTAATCCGCCTACCGCAACTATTCCGAAGGCACCTGCGTTGGAACATGCCGCCGCAAACTCTCCCGTTGCGATATTAGCCATTGCTCCCTGGATTATGGGATAACGCATACCCAGTATCTCGTTGATCTTCTTCATGTGATTACCTCTTTACCGATCTGTGTCTGTTTACTCGTTCTCAGTCATTCTCAAAAGGAAGCTTCGGATGGAGTCTGAATATGTGTATAAGTTCTTCTCTCAGATCTTCTATCTTTACTATCCTGTCTACAAACCCGTGACTCTCCTGAAACTCTGCTCTCTGGAATCCCGGCGGAAGCTTCTCGCCAATGGTCTGCTCTATAACGCGAGGGCCCGCGAATCCTATCAGCGCATCAGGCTCAGCGATGGTTATATCTCCGAGAGATGCAAAGCTTGCACTTACTCCTCCCGTAGTGGGATGCATCAGATAGGAGATAAATAATCCTCCTGCTTCCTTGTACCTGCGTATCGCAGCCGATGTCTTAGCCATCTGAAGCAGCGAGAAGAGTCCTTCCTGCATTCTCGCGCCACCGCTTGCCGAAAGGATCACCAGCGGCGTCTTATGCTTTATGGCACTCTCCGTAAGTCTTGTGATCTTTTCTCCGACGGCGCTTCCCATACTGCCCATCATGAACTCTTTATGAAGCACGGCAATGGCTGTAAGTCTTCCGTCTATCTTCCCGAATCCTACAGTTACCGCCTCGTTCTTGCCGGATGTTTCACAAGCGCTTTCTATCTTCTCTTCGTATCCCGGGAAGTCTAACGGATCGTTACCTGCGATATTCTCGCCCAGCTCTTTATACCTTCCGTTATCCGTAAGCATCGCCGGATCGACCTGTACTTTTGATTCCGGTTTTACTTCTACGGTAACCTGCGCTTTCTTGCGCATCTTCCTAAGGGAAAATATTCTTTTTCTTTTTTTCTCAAATGCCTGAATCATGATCCCACTCAAGGAGTTCAGCCACGTGTTCCTCAAAAAAGGCTGTCGTCACATTTCCTTTCAGATATTCGGGATGAAACATCAGCAGGTAAAGAAAATCTGCATTTGTTTTCACTCCGTCTACGGTAAATTCCGCCAATGCCATTCGCATGCGGCGTATTGCTTCCAGTCTGCCTTCCGCATGAACTATCACCTTGGAGATCATGGAATCATAGAAAGGTGATATGGTGCTGCCGCTGAAAAGCGCTGTCTCTATCCTTACACCGGCGCCGCAGGGGAAATGTATGAACTTTATATCCCCCGGCATGGGTGCGAAATTTTTAGCCGGATCCTCAGCATTGATCCTGCATTCTATCGCATGACCTCTGATCTGTATATCATCCTGAGTAAAAGATAATGGCATGCCAGAAGCGGATCTGATCTGAGCTTTCATAAGATCGATACCTGTAACCATCTCGGTAACGGGATGCTCAACCTGTATACGGGTATTCATCTCTATGAAGTAGAAATGTCCTTCCTTATCAAGAACAAATTCCACCGTTCCCACGCTGTCATAATCAACTGCCCTCGCAGCTTTAAGTGCTGCTTCGCAGATATCTTTGCGCTGTTCCTCGCTCAGGCAGTATGCAGGTGCTTCCTCCACCATCTTCTGGGAACGGCGCTGCAGGGAACAGTCACGCTCTCCGAGATGAACCACATGTCCGTGCTTATCCCCAAGGAGCTGTACCTCTATATGTCTTGGAGAAACAATATATTTCTCCATATACATATCACCGTTTGCAAAAGCACTTACCGCCTCGGCTCTCGCGCTCTCGAAAGCTTCTTTGACTTCATCGGTACCGTATGCTATTCGCATGCCTCTTCCGCCGCCGCCTGCGGAAGCCTTGATCAGAACCGGATATCCTATCCTTTCGGCAGTCTGTGCCGCATCATCGGCATCCTTAAGCAGTCCGTCGGAGCCGGGTACCACCGGCACTCCGTTTTTTATCATCAATTCTCTGGCAGACTGTTTATCTCCCATACGGCTGATCTTCTCATGAGAAGGACCGATAAAAGTAATGCCGTTTTCTTCACATCTCTTCGCAAATCCGGCATTCTCCGAGAGAAATCCGTATCCGGGATGAACCGCTTCGCATTTATACGCAAGCGCAGTCTGTATAAGGGCATCCTGATTGAGATAACTGGCACCTGCCGGAGCCGGTCCCACACATACGGCCTTAGCCGCATACTGCACGGGAAGACTGTCTTCATCCGCCTTGGAATAAGCGAGTACCGTCTCTATCCCGAGCTCCATGCAGCATCTCATGATACGCATGGCTATCTCGCCTCTGTTTGCTACCAGTATCCTCTTAAACACTTCTCTCCTCGATTCTGACAAGCGGTGAATCAAAGCCTGCCATACTCTCATTTTCCGTAAGTATCTCGGTTACAACTCCGTCGCAGGGAGACTTCACTTCATTCATGGTCTTCATGGCTTCGATAAGTCCTATCACATCGTCCTTCTTAACCTCAGTCCCCACAGATACATAAGGTTCCGCATCAGGCGAAGAGCTTCTGTAGAAGATACCTGCAATTGGGGCACGTACCACAACGCCCTTTTCCTCAGCAGCTTCCCCGGTCTCAGCCGCTTTTACAGCTGCAGGTGCGGGAGCCGCCCCGGCTGTCTGAACTGCCACCGGAGTAACGTTACCGGCTACAGCTACAGGTGCCGCGCAATAATCAGCCGATCTGAAACGCAGCTTTACATCTCCGGTCTCCAGTCTGAACTCACTCATTCCTGAAGATTCGAACATCTTCTCAAGCTTCAGGATATCCTCAAAACTTATCTCCATTGTCTCTGACTCCGTAATATAAATTGAATTTTTATTTAAAATATTTTATATAATTTACCCCTGCATCTTATAGTCTTAATTCTTTCCTGTCAATACCAAATATGCCGTTTTCCCTTTATTTTAAAGGCTTTTGAACACTTTATATTGTGGATTTGGAAAACTTCAGATGCGGTTTTGAAAACTATATCATCTTGCTTTTAATAAATATTTTTCCTAAATTTATTTAGTTTCGCACATCTAACCGCAATATAAAAAGAATGCCCGCATCACCACTATCCGGCGATGCGGGCATTTCATAATGATAATGAAGATCCATCCGGTTACCCGGATTCAGTTACCCGGATTTAGTTATCCGAAGTTTTTTCTGCAGGTGCCTGATTCGCAGGCGCAGGTCCGCCCGCCATAACTTCCGCAAGCGCCCGGTTCGCAGGGGCAGGTCCGCCCGCCATAGCTTCTGCAGGCGCCTGATTCGCAGGCGCAGGTCCGCCCGCCATAACTTCTGAGGGTGCCCGGTTCGCAGGTGCAGGTCCGCCCGCCATAGCTTCCGCAGGTGCCCGATTCGCAGGTGCAGGTCCACCCGCCATAACTTCTGCAGGTGCCTGATTCGCAGGCGCAGGTCCGCCTGCCATCGGTTCCGCAAGTGTCTGCCCCGCAGGTGCCTGTCCTCCCCGCGTCGTGTCAACCGGCACGGTACAGATCATATCCTTATATATGACAAATGTATCGCAGAACATATCGTGGAAGCCCTGCTTCTTCGCTGTAACCGCCACTGCTATATATCCGATATTTAAGAGTCCGGACAGAAATCTTCCTATAGTCTCCCTGTAGAGAATATTTACAAATGTCCATGTACCGTCTTCGGTGATCACTTCAAGTCTGAATAATTTCTTTCCCGGCGTTGCATGTCCGAAGTATGTAAGCAATACGAAATATGACGCAAATACGAGATACTGGATTATATCCTGAATGGTAAATCTGAAGAGTATGCCCTTGTTCAGGAAATCCAATCCCGCCATAGCTGCCGTCCACAAAGGAAGTTTGATCAAAAATGATAAAGCCGCAGCGATGATGCAATCAGTCATATATGCCGCAAAACGAACATAAAAGCCGGCGTATATCTTACTGTCCAATCGGTTCTGCATAGAACATCGGCCCTCCATTTCCCAAACGGTCTGCAAGATCCAGCAATATCTCGGTTTCTGTTTTCGGCGCCTGCAGCGAAGATAAGGAACCTAAAAGCCATGATAAATATCCGGAATCACTCTTGGGCTCGTAGAAAACATCTACTCCGCTCTCTTCTCTGACATAAGCATCAAATTCTTCCGACGTCATTATGCCGTCGATCAGTCCGTTCTCCAGTGCCTGTGACGCGGTATAAACTCTGCCGTCCGCAAGTTTCTTCACATCTTTCACATCCATATTTCTGCCTTCTGCTACGATCTCTACGAACTGTTCGTAATACTCGTCCACAATAGACTGTAGGATATCCATCTGCTCATCCGTCATGGGCTTTCCGGGAGTACCCATGTCCTTGTTTTTAGCAGATACGATATTTACTTCCTTTACTCCGAGCTTTCCATAGAGTTCCGAAAGATCATATGTAGACATTATCACACCGATGGATCCGGTCTCGGTTATCCTGTTGGCATACTGCTCATCGGAAGCGGAAGCGATATATACGCCACCCGAGCAGCACATACTTTCCATATATGCCCAGATGGGTCTTTCAGTCTCTTCCTTGTACTTCATAAGCTTGAGGTAGAATTCATCAGCCTGATAAACTCCGCCCCCCGGTGTATCAAGTCTTAAGATGATACCCTTATTGTGTTCGTTCTCCATAAGCTTATCCACATATGCCATCAGGAGATCATGATTATACGACTCAAGAGATGCGGAATACTTATTGCCCCCCGAAGCCTGGATGGTACCTCTGACAGGTATTACCGCGATGAAATCCCTGTTTGTGGGCATGTCGGCAAAAAATGTTTCACCCTCGTCAGTCACCTCTCCGATCATGCGGCTAAGCTCTGCCTCTGCCGTTTTCTTTTCTCCGTAATTAGCGGATAAAGTATTCGTAATAACACTTATCACTCCGGTCACTATGAAAATGACCGCAGCGACGATCAATCCGCTTGTCTGTTTTTTCTTCATATTACCCTCCTGCATTTTTTCGTCAGGGGTATGAACCCCGACATGGTTTACAGTTATCTATTTTGCTATATAAATTATAAGAATTCAATAAGATTCTGACCGTGCATTAACTCTGCTCCCGTTTTGATCCGTTACACTTCTTCAAATAAACGGGATTTTGCGTTAAAATAAGGTGTTATGAATGAAAAAGTATTAAGAATCCTGGAATTTGACAAATTAACACATATCCTTGCGGAATTCGCAGGTTCGGAGCCTGCAAAGAAGATATGTCTTTCACTCCGTCCGTCATCAAACATCGAATGGATAGCTCACGCACAGGAAGAGACCTCTGCAGCATTAGGCCGACTCATGCGTAATGACAGGCTTTCTTTTGGTGCAAATATTGATGTGAGACCTTTTATCAAAGCTGTTTCCATAGGAAAAACTCTTTCTGCCGGAGACCTGCTTGCCATTGCCAGACTGCTCACTGCCGTCGCAGAGGTAAGGCGCTATCACGAGAATGCGCTGCAAACATCCGTACATGATGACGGAAAACCCATAGACTGCCTTGATGCGTATTTTAATCTTCTGGATCCTCTTGAATTTCTCACGGATGATATCAACCGCTGCATCATTTCCGATGAAGAGATAAGCGATGATGCCAGTCCGGCGCTCCGCGAGATACGCAGGAACATTTCCGCCACAAGCGGCCGCATACAGTCACAGCTATCCAAAATGGTCAACGACACCTACAGGACATACCTGCAGGACAGCATAATCACAACCCGTGGCGGAAGATACTGTATCCCTGTTAAGAGCGAATACAAATCACACGTTCCCGGCATGGTCCATGACAGATCATCCAGCGGGTCAACCTTATTTATCGAGCCGACTTCCATAGTTGAGCTTAACAATTCATTGAAGGAATTGCTCTCGGCCGAGGAGAAAGAGATCGAACGTATCCTGTCCGTTCTCTCGGGAAAATGTGCAGCATACGGCGAGACTATTAACGAAGACCAGCGAACCATCACCATGCTGGACTTCATCTTTGCAAAAGCAAAATATGCGCTTCGCCTTAATGCCACAAAACCTGTTTATGACACAGCGCCCGACAAAGGCAAGCGTATCATTAACCTGCGGAAGGCCCGCCACCCGCTCCTTGATTCCAAGACCGCGGTCCCCATCGATGTCAGACTCGGAGACGATTTCGATCTGCTCATTGTGACCGGTCCCAACACAGGCGGAAAGACCGTTTCTCTTAAGACGGTGGGACTGCTTACTCTTATGGGACAGGCCGGCCTGCACATTCCCGCTCTGGATCGTTCGGAGCTGGCATTCTTTAATGAAGTATATGCGGATATAGGAGATGAACAGAGTATAGAGCAGAGTCTCTCCACCTTCTCTTCTCACATGACATCCATAGTAGAAATATTGAAGAAAGCAAAGCCTGACTGTCTGTGTCTCTTCGATGAGCTGGGCGCAGGCACAGACCCTGAGGAAGGCGCCGCCCTTGCCATTTCAATACTCGACCATCTGCACCGTCAGGGAATACGCACCATGGCAACAACCCACTACAGTGAGCTAAAAGTCTTCGCACTTACTACGGACAAAGTGGAAAATGCCAGCTGCGAATTCGATGTTGCATCTTTAAGACCCACCTACAGACTCCTGATCGGAATCCCCGGCAAGAGTAATGCTTTCGCGATCTCCAAAAAGCTCGGACTTCCCGACGCGATAATCGAGAATGCCGGTAATTATATAAGCAGCGAAGAAGAAAGCTTCGAAAATGTTCTCTCCGACCTGGAAAGCAAACGAAGCGCTCTTGATAAGGATTCCGAAGCACTGGAAACACTCAAGGCCGATATCATAAGACGTGAAAAGATCCTCGCTGACAAGGAAGAAAAGATAGATGAGAAGCGTGAGAAGATACTCACTGCTGCCAGAGAGGAAGCAAAGGAGATCCTGCAGGATGCCAAGGATGTGGCAGATGAAACCATCCGCGCATTCAATAAACAGGGTTCGCAGATGAAGCCATCCACCATGGAGCACAAGCGGCAGAATCTCCGCGAATGGATCTCCAAAGAAGATGAGGCCATCTACAGAGAAGCCATGAAGAATTCCGGGCGTCGCAAGAAAAAAGATATCGATGACATCCCGAGATATAAGCCCTTATCCGCAAAAGATGCTCTCCCCGGTACTCCGGTACACGTGATATCCATGGATCTGGACGGGCTGATCACTTCCGCTGCAGATAAAAAAGGAAATATTACCGTTCAATGCGGTATAATATCCTCAAAAGTCAAGCTTTCAGATCTGGCAAGATCAGATGCGGCCCCTGCTGCGGAAAGCGATAATCCAAAGAGGTTCTCTGCGAAGAAACTTGATATAAGCAAGGCTTCACATGTTTCCACAGAGATCAATGTCCTCGGAATGACGGTGGACGATGCGGTTTCACGTATAGACAAATATCTCGATGATGCCTACATGTCCAATCTTGACTCCGTCCGCATAGTTCACGGAAAAGGAACCGGTGCATTGCGTTCGGGAATACATGATTTTCTCCGCACCTCCCCCGTTGTCGGAAGCTTTGATCTGGCAGCGCACGGAGAAGGTGACGCAGGCGTAACAGTAGTACGTTTCAAATGATTAAACCAACGATCGGAGGTATGCCATGCCGGCCAAACAGCGTATATTAATCGTAGACGATGATGAAAATATTGCAGAACTCATAAGTCTTTATCTTACAAAGGAGTGTTTTGATACAAGGATAGTAGGCGACGGCGAATCCGCCATCACCGCAGCATCATCCTTTGAACCCGATCTGATCCTCCTTGATCTGATGCTTCCCGGAATGGATGGATATCAGGTGTGCAGGGAGATAAGAAAGAATTCCCAGACTCCCATCATCATGCTTTCAGCCAAGGGTGAAGTATTCGATAAGGTACTTGGATTGGAGCTTGGGGCCGATGATTATATGGAGAAACCCTTTGATTCCAAAGAGCTGGTTGCCCGTGTCAAAGCTGTCCTCAGAAGATACCAGCAGAACGCACCCGCTCCCGTCCCCGTGGAAGACAAGAACGAAGTCCGTTTCCCGGACCTTGTCATCAACAGAGTAAACTACAGCGTTTTATATATGGGAAGAAAGATCGATATGCCGCCAAAGGAACTGGAACTGCTATTCTTCCTTGCATCTACGCCCAATCATGTTTACACCAGAGACCAGCTTCTCGATCAGATCTGGGGATATGAGTATCTGGGAGATACACGTACAGTCGATGTACATATCAAGCGTATCCGCGAGAAGATCAAGGATCATGCATCATGGCGTATCGCAACCATCTGGGGTGTCGGATATAAGTTCGATACCACGCCACAGTAATTATTTGCCATGCGAAGAACACTCTACGTAAAACTGCTCGCAGCATATCTTATCTTTGCGGTATTCGGATATATTACCGTTGCTACTTTCATGCAGCAGATGACCATGAACCAGGTGGAAAAAGAGAAAGCGGAAGCGCTTTACCGGTGTGCAACATCATTTGCCGAAAATGAAGCCCTGGCCGTTTATAAAAACGAGCTTTCTCTTACCAACCTGAAAGACAGCATCGACCGCACATCCAAAATGCTGGATTCCGCGATCTTCATAGTCAACCCTTCGGGACTCATCGTCGCTTCATCGGAGTCACCGCTTGATGTCGACAAGCCTTACAGCATAACCAATTTTGATGTAACCGCTCTGTCCGGTTCTTTTTATAATGTCGGCAATTTCTACGGAGAATTCGACACTCCCTATCTTACTGTTGCATGCCCGGTAACATCAGGCTACCTCGTACATGGATATGTTATCGTTTCCTGTGACATGAAAAATGTTGAAGCAGCAGCCAACCATCTGGTAAATATAGACTATATTTTCCTGTTGATCCTTTTTCTGCTGTCTCTGATCATACTTATCTTCTTCACCGAGCTGGTTTACCTCCCCTTAAGAAGGATCATTAAAGCCACCGAGCAATATGCCGGTGGAAATCTTCATTATGAGATATCTGTAGACAGCGATGATGAGATAGGATATCTGGCAGCATCACTTGCATATATGGCGCAGGAGCTGGCCAAGGGAGAAGATAATCAGAAACAGATAGTCGCAAACGTTTCCCACGACTTCCGCTCTCCTCTCACATCCATAAAAGGATATCTGGAAGCCATGCAGGACGGTACCATTCCCGAAGAGATGTATCCGAAGTATATCGGTATCGTTATCAATGAAAGCGACCGCCTGATCAAGCTCACCAACAATCTCCTCACACTCAATAATCTCAATACCAGGGGAATGGTGCTTGATATAACCGATTTCGATATAAATAACGTGATACGTCAGACCGTATCAACCTTCGAAGGTATCTGCAGGAGCAAGACCATAGCCATAGAGCTCACACTCACCGGTGACCTTCTTTATGTTCATGCTGATCTCGGCAAGATACAGCAGGTGATCTATAACCTGCTGGACAATGCCATCAAATTCAGCCACCGCTCTTCCGTCATCAAGATAGAGACCACAGAGAAGCACAATAAGGTATTCGTATCCGTAAAGGATGAGGGAATAGGTATCCCCAAAGAAAGTGTGCCGCATGTATTTGACCGCTTCTATAAGTCAGATCTGTCCAGAGGAAAAGATAAAAAAGGGACAGGTCTCGGCCTGTCCATAACCAAAGAGATCATTCGCGCTCACAGCGAGAATATAAATGTCATATCAACAGAGGGAGTCGGAACTGAGTTTATCTTCTCGTTGCCTCTTTCCGATGATGCGAATATTCCCGAAGAGGATGAGGATTGATCACTCGCCTTTAAGCAACGATATCATCTGAGGATAATCCATTTCCAGCCATGCCACTTTAAGAGCTTCATAACGTTCCTGCTCTTTGGCAGGAAGATCGAACTTCTCAAGATTATCCATGATATTCTCCATTCCGTCATAATCCATTCTCTCTGTATATCCGAGGAGTTCTTCATATGCTTTGGAGATGAGATCGTCACCTATCGCGCGTCCTGTTTCCGTCACATTCTCCGTATCATGATATAGCTTATCCAGATCGTCCTTAAGCTCTCTGAAGAATGTAAGCAGGTGCGGTGTCTCAGCTTTTATAAATTCAAGATCTCCCGACTTCCCTGCTTCTTCCAAATTTCTTGCAATATCCGAGATAACAACTGCACCTATCAGTCTGGCTGCACTCTTAAGCGCATGTACCTTGATGGTGAAGTATTCCAAGTTTCCCGAATCATAATGATCCTCTATCTCTTCAGCTTTACCTGCTATAGTATCATAGAAGATCTTCACGGCTGACATGTATTCATCTTCGGAACCGCAATTAGCGATCCCTACCCGTACATCCAGCCCCGGGATCTGTTCAGCTCTTTCCAGCCACTCGGCTGATTCCCTTGAACTCAGTCCTGCAATCAAAACGTCTCCCCCTCAAAAAGAACGCCCCGTGATCCATGCGACCTGTCATCGCAGGAACAACTTTAACAGCTTTTCATTTATCTTAAGATAAGGCTGGTAGCGCATCGGAAGATCAAGCCATGTCTTCTTATCAAGTATGCTCTTCTCGTGTGTAAAGGTCTCAAAGCCCTTCCTGCCGTGATACGCGCCCATACCGCTCTCGCCTACACCGCCGAAGGGAATCTCACTTGTTGCAAGATGAACCACAGCATCATTTATGCATCCGCCGCCGTATCTGCAACGCTCCGTAATCTTTCTGATATTGTCTTTATCCTTTGAGAAGATATAGAGAGCAAGGGGATGACTGTGACCTTCCACTGTAGAGATCACCTCGTCAATATCGTTGTAGGTAAGAACAGGAAGCACCGGGCCGAATATCTCCTGTCCCATGACCGCATCGTCCCATGTCACATTGTCCATGAGAGCCGGAGTTATCTGAAGTGTATCTTCATCACACTCACCGCCGAATATGAGCTTATCCGCATCAATAAGTCCCTGCAGTCTCTTAAAGTGCTTTTCATTTATAATCTTACCGTAGTTCTTATTCTTTAAGGGATTCCTGCCAAACTGGCGGATGATCTCCCGCTTCATAAGACTGATCAGTTCATCCTTTACATACTCATCACAAAGAATGTAATCCGGAGCGACGCATGTCTGCCCACAGTTCAGGAACTTGGCAAATACTATGCGTCTGGCTGCCAGCTTTAAATTTGCAGAGCCATCAACTATACACGGGCTCTTTCCGCCAAGCTCTAAAGTCACCGGAGTAAGATACTCCGCAGCCTTCTTAAGCACCTCACGTCCGACAGCCTGACTGCCTGTAAAGAAGATATAATCGAATTTCTGGGTAAGCAGGAAAGCATTCTCCTTCCTGCCTCCAGTGATAACTGCAACATATTCCTCGGGGAAAGTCTCACCGATAAGCTTAGCTATGATCTCCGATGTAGCAGGTGAATAAGCCGAAGGCTTGATGATCACAGTATTGCCTGCCGCTATGGCATCTATAGCCGGTTCAATACTCAGCAAGAACGGATAGTTCCAGGGACTCATGATGAGAACATTTCCGTAGGGGCACTGCATAACCTTGCTCACAGACGGAAAATTGGTGATGGGCGTATGAACATACTTAGTCGCCGAAAAACAACCTATATGACAGAGCATATAGCTTATCTCCGAAAGAGAAAGCCCTACTTCGCACATAAAAGCTTCCATATTGGACTTGCCAAGATCGGTCTTTAAAGCCTCCAGGATCTCCTTCTCGTATTTCCTGATGGCACGTCCCAGCTTCTTGAGTGCCATTATCCTGTATCCTACCGAAAGCGTCTTGCCGGTAGCAAAAAAAGCTCTCTGCTTCTTTATGATCCGTTCCTTCTCAAAATCAGTCATGGGGGCATCCCTCCTTGTTGTTCATAATGATATAACGCCCGAAAAAGACGACTATGCCACGTCACGTATGACAATAAAATTATACCGCGTCTACCTGAGATTATCACCTCTTTTTTATTATCAGTGATGTTAGCATCTGATTAGTACAATTTAATCTTATCGTCCATAGAAATTAACCGGTGTTCCTCCCCAAATCTTAATGCCTTATTTAAGCTCTTCTAATTACTCATATTTTTCAGCCAAGGATTCAAACAAATGAGTTACTTCGTCATACTTGTCAGCAGCCAGATTCATATCTTTATAATATTTTGCATAGATTCTGCTTCTATATCCGCTATATATTTCTGCAGCAAAAGCATTTGCTTTGTACCAACGGCCTTTCCCTCTAGCTAACATATCTGCTTTTATTATCTGCATTGCATCTGATTTCATAGGTGTTAAAACTATCTTTTCTTTTTTTACAACATCTGACATTATGTCAGCAGCCTCGTGTGTAAGCAAAGATATCCGGTTCATTATTTCACGTTCATCTTTGTCCTCAGATTCATTAGCCAGCGCCAAATACTCTGAGGCAAGGCTATATTGCTTCTGACGC
>JAILGE010000019.1 GCA_024697065.1 Lachnospiraceae bacterium | reverse complement strand
AAAAAGTTAGAACAAAAGTTAGAACTGTAACGGTTTGATAGAGGGGAAACTTTAGAATAAAAAATCGCAAACCCTTGTAAATGACAGATTTGCGATCAGTCGATGCGACAAGATTTGAACTTGCGACCTCTGCGTCCCGAACGCAGCGCTCTACCAAGCTGAGCCACGCATCGTAAATAAAAAAGCTCTTTGAGCCGCATACAATCATACAATAAACGTATTTTTGTGTCAAGTTAGTAACAGGGCGGACAAGGCCTGATGAAAGGGGAAGAAGCTGCAGCGGTAATTGACGAAGGATCGGGGAGATCATAAAATAGCATCAAATAATTATCAATGGCTTTGTACAACATCACGAAAAATATGAATTTTACGTGATGTTTTTTGTTTCATGTTTACATATATTAACCGCGGGATTAAAATGATCATATCGTGGTTATATCGCAAAAAACGCTGGAAAGAGGAAAAAATTATGGCAGACAGAGAGAAACCTAAAAAAACCAATTTATTCCAAAAACTAAGCAGCAAAATAGCATTTTTATTTGTACTGGCATTGATCATTCCGGGTGTCAGTATCATCGCAGTTTCGATATCCAATATCGTATCTTCGATGGAGTCAACCTACATGTCATATGCCCTCAACCTTGCCGAAGAGGCTGTAAGCGGCATCGACTTCGCAGTTGATCTCGGTGAGAAAACATACGGATCATATGCGCAGAATCTTGCGGAAGAAGGCGCGCACGCGTTAGATCTGGTAATGGAATATGAAGAGACCAAGAATCTTGACGTCGCTACATTGACCAAGACCATCGGTACCATAGATATTAACGGAGTCGAAGGTTCGTATGCGTATCTTGTCAGCCCCACGGGTGAGATGCTCTATCATCCCACTACCGACAAAATAGGAAAGAAGGTTGAGAATGCGGCAGTATCCGGGATCGTTGAAAAGCTTTCCAGGGGCGAAAAAGTAGAAAATGGTTACTGTATATACGAATACAAGGGAGCAAATAAACTTGCAGGTTATGCATTTACATCCAATGGAAATATCCTTGTTGTAACTGCCGATTATGATACCTTCATGCAGATCGACTATGATAAGCTCATCGGCGAGATCAAGATCTCAGGTGTTGAAGGGTCTTACGCATATATGGTAAGTCCTGACGGAACAATGTTATATCACTCCAATCCCGATAAGATAGGTCAGCCTGTTGAGAATGAGGCAGTTAAGAATGTCGTAGCAAAGCTTGCAGCAGGACAGACTGTTGCACCTGAAGCTGTAGTATACGAATACAAGGGTGCTGACAAGCTTGCCGGTTATGCATTTACAAAGCAGGGAAATATCGTCGTTGTTACAGCTGACTATGCGACATTCATGAAGCCTGCGACCAGGCTCAGAAATAAGCTCATCATCATCTCGGTTGCACTTGTCGTATTATTCAGTGTTGCCGGAACTATCGTTGTAAGTGCTATGTTAAAGGGCCTTGAAAGACTTGTTCCCAGTATTGAAAGTACAGCCAAGCTTGACCTCAGACGTAATGAAAATAATGATGCACTTGCAAAACGTAAGGATGAGATCGGAACCATCGCCAGAGAGATCCAGATTATGCAGGATAGTCTCTCTGACATCATAGGAAATATCTCCAATGCCGCAGGCAGTATTGATTCCAATGTTGATGAACTCTTAAATCTTTCCGGCGATGTTAACGGAAAGTGTGAAGAAAACTTCCATACCACCGAAACACTTGCGGCAAGCATGGAAGAGACATCTGCATCTACTACGCTGATCGGTGAGAGCATCAATCAGATGCAGATCCAGTCCAAAAACATTGAGGAATCCACTATCAAGGGAGCCGACATGTCAAAGGAGGTCAAGGAGAGAGCTGCCAAGCTGCGTGATGCGACTGATAATTCAACCAATAATACGAGAATTATCTATCAGTCGGTAAAGAAGAAAGCGGATATCGCTATCGAAGCAGCCGATGCGGTAAATAAGATCAATGAACTTACGAATACGGTAATGGAGATTTCTTCGCAGACAAGCCTACTTGCGCTCAATGCTTCTATCGAGGCGGCAAGGGCAGGTGAAGCCGGAAGAGGTTTCTCGGTAGTGGCTTCGGAGATCAGCCACCTGGCAGAGCAGACATCTGATACTGTTGATGATATCAATAAGATCGTATCGGAAGTCAATGTTGCCGTAAGCAATATGACTGATTGCCTGCGTGAGAGCATCAACTTCCTTGAGACCAATGTCATAGACGATTATGACAGCTTCGCCAAAGTATCTGTTCAGTATCAGGAAGATGCAGATAACTTCAAAGAAACCATGGATGAGATCAAGAACGGTATCATCACTCTTAACGGAAATATCTCGATAGTTCAGCAATCCATCAGTGAGATCAGTAACACTATGAATGATGCTGCAAACGGTATCACGGATATCTCGGGTAAGACTTCCGAAATGGTTGAGGAAGCTAACCAGACTTCATCCAAGTCGGGTGATTGCAAAGAGTACGTTGAGAGCCTCAATAATATTGTTAACAAGTTCACACTGTGATAGTTCAGAAGTAAATAAAGCGTGTGCGTTTAATCTGACAAGTTCAGTAAATAAAAAGCATAGTCTGTAGACTATGCTTTTTATTTGAAAACGAGTTGTGTATCTTACATTATGCCCGGCAGTTAACCAATGAAGATCGCTACGCAGTATCCGTCTCCGGCTGCGATACCTACTTTCTTGAAGTTACCGTCCAAAAGCATATTCCACTCTTCGGGGGTACCGTGCCAGTAATTGATGGTATCACGGAGTGAATTTGCGTGGGAGATGCATTCTCCTTCATAAGTGTAGCTGATACCGGCATCTCTGATGGCAGAACCGTAATTAAGGTGATTTGCCCTGATGTGGGAGAAGTCTTCCTTTATCTCACCAAGTCTGACCTGAGCTACAGCCGTAAGTGCGGGAGAAAGCTCTACAGGCTTGCTGAGTATGCCGTAGTTTTCTCTGGAGTCATTTATATAATTATATACAGAGTTGATATATGCAGGATCGTCCGTTGTTACTCCGATCACATCATTGGATGATCCGGATCTGTTGGAAGAACCATTACTGTCTGCTGATTGCTGTGATGCTTTCTTTGCGGCGTCAGCAGCTTTTTTCGCTTCATCAGCATTGGGGAATCTTCCCTCAAATATTCCGCTCATGATGTAATGTTTATAAAGCGCTACTGAATCGAGACCGTAAACAGCAGATACGTCGGGATATGTTGACGCGTAGTAAACGGGATCGAACTTTACATTGCTTCCAAGAAAAGGAAGGCGACCTTCCTTATATCCGAAGAGCTTGTAGTGATTGTAAAGAGTTGCGGTATCCGTGCCGTATGCCGCTGCAACATCGGGATTGGCTGCTGCGTAATATTCCGCATCAAAGATAGTACCGTCGGGCATTACTTCAGGTGCGGCATTTGCTTTAAGTCCGAATACACCAAAGACAGCGATGCCTGCCGTTAATGCCATGGCGGAGAATTTTGCAAGACAGTTCAATGTTTTCTTTTTTGTCATTCTGATACCTCCCCGGGATGAGACCGCGTTTTACCGGTCTCGGATCATAGTTTAAAGTATCAACAATTGTCCGCACTTGCAGCCATAAAGGCACGATATGTTGGCGGTGATTGTTGACCCATGCTAATAAGTATATCATATTGTATAATGATCCGGTAAATATGATGTGCATATCACATGCCGGAAAGCGTATTGATACAATGTGTTTTATCATCAGCGAAGAATGAAGGCGGCGTTTAAAGATAAAGGAAAGGGGATCGCAAAATGGGAAACATCGAAGATAATAAGAGATTTAAACAGATATCGGATTTTTTTCTTGAAGCGGACAAGGAGAAGCTGATCACCAGGCAGACATATATCAATGGCGGATCAAGGAAAGAGACTGATGCCGAACATGCCTGGAGCCTGGCTCTTGGTGTAATACTCTTCTCAGAATTCAGCAATGCCGATATAGATGTATTAAAGACTGTCAAAATGGTACTTATCCATGACATCGTAGAGATCGATGCGGGGGATACTTATGCGTATGATTATGCAGGGCAGGCAAGTGCACATGAAAGAGAGTGTGCGGCAGCAGACCGGCTTTTCGGAATGCTTCCGGAAGATATTGCAACAGAATTCAGATGCCTGTGGGATGAATTTGAAGCCAGAGAAACACCTGAAGCGAAGTTTGCGAGAACCATGGATAACTTTCAGCCGCTTCAATTAAATGATGCCACGGGTGGCAAAGCATGGAGAGAACATGATGTTCATGTATCGGACGTGCTTAAAAGAAACGAACGCACTGCTGAAGGGAGCGATGCGATCTGGGAATATATGAGATCTTTGATACAAAAAAATGCCGATAAAGGAAATCTCAAAGCTTAAAAATGTATGCGTGAAAAAAACAATAACGGAAAAAAGCGGGGAATCCCCGCTTTTTTCCTTATATAAAACTCCTCCCCAATACGGGACGTGAAAGTACTTCTTCCGATGTTCTGTACATTTCCAGATTCACGCCCCCGGTTTCCTCTATTGTAGGTATCGAGAGATACTCGATTATGTCGATTATCGCTCTTGCATCTTCGTGAACTTTCCTGCGCTCCGATGCGTAGTCAAGTTTCTTTGTAGAAGATGATATGTCAAAGGCATTGTTGCCGTGTGAAGGTACCCCCACATATATCATGCTTCCTACTATGCTTACCAGGAATCCTCTGTAATGTGAATTAAGTCGCTGCAGGTTTTCCATTATGGCCGGAGTAAGTACGTAGAATGCTTCTTCGGGATTGGTGGCCTTTACGTCGTAATCTTTGTTGAAAGATACGCTTTCCATCTGCAGCTTCCCGCTTGATCCGGGCAGCGCAGGTTTGTAAGCAAATTTGTCCGGAAGGATCTGTACACATCCTGAGATGGGTCTGCCGTACTGGAATTCAAACATACGTCCTTCGAAGTATGTGGTGGTATGGGAATTCTTTCCGCCGGAATGGTATCTGATAGTTACATCCGAAGTGTTAAAGGCTATACCTTTATATGTAGCGGCAATGTAATCTTCACTGTGGAAGCGGTTTCCCATACGGCTAAGGCCGAAGCTGCTGACCTGTTGGCTTGAAAAACCTTTGCCGGGGATGTATGTTACGTTGTCGAATTCTTCGTTAAGAGCATCCTTGACTATGGTTTCTTTGTAGAGGGCCTTGAACTCTCTGTTGAATTTGTATCCTATCAGTGCAAATCCTGCAAATCCCAGCATTTCAATGAAAACTATCATTTGAAGAGGCATGAGCGCGACCAGGTTGTCAGAGAATGCAAACGGTATGAAAAATGTAAGGACCGTGATTATTATGCACAGGATAGACAGTGAACCAAATAACCGGACTTTATTATGCAGTTTTTGCATATGTGCTTTATTGTTTTCAAAAGCAAGTTCAGCCATTATAAACTCCTTTCAATCGGAACAACATATTAGATCAGTTTCAGAACTTCATTTCAACATCCTGACGCTTGTATTCTTCTGCGGTGAAGAGCTCCTGTTTTACGGCACCCTGCATACCGGCAACTATTGAAGAAGGGAACATTGCGATGGTTGTGTTGTAGCTGTTTACGTTGGAATTGTAAAGCCTTCTTGCTGCCTGGAGATGTTCTTCGCAATCTGCGATACCTGCCATAAGAGACTTGTACATTTCACTTGAAAGCAATGTGGGGTAAGCTTCTGCAGTGAGCTTGAACTGGCTTGATACTGCGTTCATCTGCTCGAGTACTTTCTGCTTCTCGGGAATACTCATACCGGAACGAAGCCTGATGGTTTCAAACATAGTCTTTGCTTCATGTGAGGTGTACTGCTTAACAACTTCGAGCTGCTTTGTAAGAACATCGTATCTTTTGGTAAGTGCCACATCAATTCCGGATGATGCTTCTTCAACTTTAAGCTTTGATGCCTTGATCGAGTTTGATGTTGTAATAAACCAGATAAGAACTACTGCCAGAACGACAACTGCTCCAATGATTAATCCTGTCATATTTTTTTCCTCCTCTTTATCATAAGAATCATTGTTTGCTGTTTTGTATGATTAAAATATACAATACGGGTGCCGGCGTCTTCTACCAATCGGGGTTATAACTTCCGCAACCGACAGTTGACAAATTAAGAGGTGATACGTATCCTAAGACAAAAGAACGGCTGACTATCCGGACAGGATACATGTTGATGAAAGGATGAGAATAGGATGAACATAGCTCAGAAACTTACTTACCTCAGAGACAAGAAAGGCTGCTCGCAGGAGGATGTTGCTGATGCGCTTGGAGTAAGTAGACAGACCGTATCGAAGTGGGAACTCGGAAATGCAGTCCCCGATACATCCAAGATAGTTGATCTCAGCACATGGTATAACGTTTCAACGGATTATCTTCTTAAGGATGAATTTGAAGGTGACGGATCGGGAAGAGTAGACAGAGTGGTTATCAAGTTCATGAATTCGGCAAGGGCAATGAATGAGATGTCAGATGATCTTATAGAGATCGCCAGAGATGGTGTGATCAGTCCCGAGGAAAGGATACGACTTAAGGAAATGTCTAAAATGCTCGAGCAGGTGCAGAACTCAGTAGATGAGCTCCGCAACATAATCGAGGGTTAAGAGTTAAGAAGGAAATTATATTTAAGCTATAACTGCCAACAGAGCAACGGTAAGAGTCATACCCAACTCTGCTATGCATAAGAACCATCCCGCAAGGTCGCCGGTGAATCCGCCGAACTTCTTGTTGGATATTAGAGAATAGTAAACGAACAATAAAAGAGTGATGGCGATAACAGCGCTTCCGGCTATGGTATTGATAGCGATCATGGAAGCGATAACTGCCAGCTCCTCGATGATAAGACAGATAAGAGCAGGCTTGTTAACGCTTCCCTTATCATCACGTCCGGAGAATTTGTACATGATACCTGTCTTGTCGGAGAAGGTGAATGTTACAACGGATATGGCGGTCATTAGTCTTGAAAGCGTAAATCCGAGAGCCCATATCATTACAAGCTGTTCAATGGTATAGGGCGCCGAGGTTATCACTGCCGTATCTTCGACAAGCATCGATCCCGAGAAAAGATCGGATGAAAATGTCAGAAGGGAATTATCGAAGGAGTAGAACAGGAGCAGATAAACCGATCCGAGAAAAAGTCCTACAAAGACAAAAAGTTTAATAACCGAGTAAGCGCCTACATGGAGGTCTCTGAGGATCTCAAGGCGCTTTTCGTTTTTTCCGCCGAAACTAAGCGCATCCAGTGTATGCATGTATCCGTTGAAATGTATTCCTTTTGTGATGATGATGGGAACCACACAGATAAGTATGGACATTGCGAATACGGGGAGATTGACTTTCTTGAAAAGACTGTAAACGAGAAATTCTGCTGCTCCTATTATCAACCCTACCAGGGGAAAGAATACGGGAGTGAACCTCATATCTTTTTCTTTCCACTCGAAGTTGGGTACAGGAATTCTTGAGTAAGTCGCTAAAGCAATAAAAAAAGCCTTGATAAGTGTCATTTTCCCTCCTCAGTTTATCCGGGTCAGTGGCCCGTGTTGTAAGCTATAGCCTGAGAGCCACCCAGGTTTGTGCGGATATTTGAGTGATAACCGTCATTGGCGGTAGCAAAGCTCATATTGAGATATTCGGCACTCTTATATCCGTCATCGTTATCGTAAAATGTAATATCATACAGATGCCACCCGTCTGATTCGCCGAGGGCAGACCATGCGTGTGTATCGTTGGAGATAAGCTTGGTAGGAATCGTAAATGTCCCGCCGGTGCTGTAATAATCCACACGGTCAGTCATTGAATTAATAGGCAGATAATCGATCATGCAATTGAATGCGGTAGCGTAAGTAACACACACCCCTGTGCCCTTTTCAAAGCAGCTTAAGGCATTCTGGTAACTCACAAGAAGATTCCTGTCACTGGTAGCATTATAATCGTATGTCATATTATTTGCCACCCAGTTTGCGACAAGCGTAATGGCTCTGTCTTTTGATGTACCGTTGGGAACGATGGTCTTCATATTGGAATCAAGCCATGCTCCTACGGAAGCGTGCATCGTATTTATGGTGCTGATATCCTTCTGGGACAGGACCATAGTATATGTGCCGTTGGATCGCTGAAGATATTTTACATCAAGATAGGCAAGACTTCCAACCTCTTTGTAAACCGCATCAAGAGCTTCAAGCCCCAGTCTTTGCGATGTGGCGAGATCGTTGGCGGTACTGCCCGGAACTGCATAATATCCATCCTGAACGGGGATGAAATCTATTGTTTCATTCTGGGAAAGCGTATTATTGGATGCGGGAGTATCGGCGTAGTCAGTCTCGGCCAAAGCGATAACAGGATCAGAAGTCATGATAACGGTAGGTATCACAACTGTAGAGACAAGTCTTGCTATGATCTTTTTAATCGTTCCTTTAGTCATATTTTGATCCTGTACAGGAAATAAAAAAACATTCCGTGTTGCTGGTTAACGCCACAAAAATGTCTGACAAAAGTTGCAACTGGCTGACTCCGATTAAGGAGTCCCTATAGCTTTGTGGCGCCGGGTCACCCCGGTTGTACCGAACAGATTATCAATGAATTTATTACATATATATTATATGGTATCAAAGAATGTGTGAGAATTAAACAAGCTTTTACACCAATAATAGACAAAGATGTATTACATTTTTTGTTTATTAATTCATGACATGCCTATGATCTTGGATTTGTTCTTTTTGTTACCGTTGTAATTTTTCACATATCCGATGAAATCCTCTTTGGGAAGGGGCTTGGAGAAATAGTAGCCCTGTATCAGATTGGCGCCGGCCTCAAGGACCAGATCGAGCTGCTCTTTGGTCTCTACACCCTCCTGGATAACATTCATACCGAGCCTGCGCATCATACGTATGCTGTCCATGAGAAGCTTCTTGGAGTTTTCATCGGTATCGGATGCCCAAAGCAGTCCCTTATCGGACTTGATATTAAGGAAATCCATGCTGATGATGTAAGTGAGATTGGAATATCCCGTACCATAATCGTCGAGAGAAAAGTGGAATCCGGAGTTCTTGAGTTCGTCTATGGCAGATTCAACGGTACCGGAGGAATTAAGAGAAGCTGACTCCGTGATCTCCAGATTGATCATATCCGGTGTAACACCATGACGGCGCATCGATTCTTCGAACTGTTCCACGGTATTGGCCATGATAAGCTGGTATACACTGAGGTTTACTTCGATATACTTAAGCCCCAGCTCTTTGAATCTGGGATCTCCGACAAATGCGCATACGCTGTCAAATACTATGCGGCCTATCTCGCCGATGAGTCCGTTGTGCTCTGCGATGGGGATTATCTCTTCGGGGGAGAGTCTTCCAAGATCCGGATCGGTGAGTCTTAAAAGTGCTTCTGCAGAGTAGATCTTTTCGGTCCCGGAAAACCATATGGGCTGATAGTAAACTTCGAATCTGTTTTCCGTGATGGCACGGTGGAGTGCGCTCTCAACCTGAACTTTTCTTGCAAGGAAGTAAAGATCGTCATTTTGCTGGATGGTCACACCCTTCTTTTCAACGATATCCATATCCTCGGCAAGTTCCACAAGGAGCTCCGGGTTGGAGATGTCTTTTGGAACGTTGGCGATCCTCATCTGGACGTTAAAATCCAGCTCGATACGGCCGTAGATCCAGCCTTCGTTGAATCTGGCGGTGATCTTTTTGATTATGCTGTTTATCTCATCGTTGGATTTGCCAAGCAGGATAAGTGAGAAGTTGGACTCTGATACACGGTACACATTGGTCTGTCTGTCGATCCTCTTTAACCAGGTGGAGATCATGTGGAGCAGGTCGCTCTGCTCTGAAAAATGCAGCATGCGGCTGAAGAATCTGTAGTTGGTGAGGTTAAGGCTGATGACGGTATATTCGTGCTTTGTAAGGATAAGACGCGTATTCTCCGCCATGAAAGCCGATCTGTTATAAGCTTTGGAAATGGGGTCGATCCTGCTTTCGTCATCCTCAATAGCTAGCATGATACCGAGCATTGAGAGTGCTTCCGCAAAAAGCTCAACCTTGAGAGTGTCATAGGTAGCCTGTATGACAACGCCTGCAATGGTAAACGAGAAGAAATACCAGAGTGTCAGGTTAGTCACGGCATTTATGGCTTTCCTGTACTTGATGAGATAATAGATACCCGTAGCCACATAGATCATGGCGGACATATAGATCATCCATTCCCCGGGACCGCGGACGAAGTCGGCATTACTGTCATAGAAAAAGATCAGCTTATGGTAGGGATTGGTCAGTACCAAAGCCTCAGCGAAAATAGCGGGTATGAAGAAAAGATAATAAAAATACCGCTTCTTTGCTATCGCGGATCCGTTTACCATCATTATATAGAGGGCAAATGTGGGAGCCAGAAGCGAATGAGCAACGAAGTAGATATATTGTGTAAAGATCTGTGTAAAAAGCAGGGAGCCGGTAGCCACCTGCGAATTTTCTATACTGTTACTTATTATATCTGCGGTTGAAGATACGGCTATGTTTATCAATAACATAAAAAAGGCATAGCCCTGTACCTTCTGAAGCGTTTTCCGGTTGGCGGAATAAACGATGCAGGATATTGATAAGATCAGCGCACAGCTGAAAAATACTATATCGGTCATAAGCAAATTATATGATAACAATCATTATATGGTCAAGAATCCCCTACTATTGCCGAGAATACACGCTTTGTAGTAAAATGTAAATGGTTTATTTTATGATGGTCGGGTGTTGCGGAAGGAGGGGGAATCGCTATGATGAAGGTGACTTTTGCTATAGCTGCCGTCGTCATGGCCGGATTTGTTCTCTACTACCATCTGAGAATGAACCGGGTCCGCAATTCACAGAATGTCATCTTTGATCTCATGGTTTTCGCCAATGATCTGACTGCCGTATCGGCTCTTTTGGAATCCTTTCTCAAAGCTTATGGAGGTGCGGTTGATTACAGACTGTTTTATCTTGCGAGTTTATTATATTTCTTTACCCATACGCTGATCGTTCCGTTTTTATTTGTATATGTCTTCAGCAGTGTCAGAACCTGGCGTGAGATGGGAAGCGGGCTGCGTGCCGGTATTGCGGCGCCTTTGGTGGCAGTCCTTTGCATGTTTGTGGTAAATCCCATTACGCACAGCATATTCTATTATCTTGAAGATGGTACCTATGTCAGGGGCCCCCTCATCTGGATCGTATATCTTTGCTCTGCCATATATATGTTTGGCGTTTTCTATGTTCTTATCCGATTCAGAAAAAACTTTTCACATAAGAAGATCAGGACCATTCTTATAGGTGTGGCCATCTGCATCGCAGCCGTGATGCTGCAGCTGGTGATCACGGATTCATCACTGGAGACCATGGCACTTGCTTATACGTCTCTTTACTTTTTCCTGGAGATACAGAATCCAAGAGAGCAGATAGATGCCGAGTACCCGGTGCTCAGCAGACAGGCATTTGCAGATACTCTTCATTTCTGGATCATCGGGAAAAAACGCTTTGATATAGTTGCACTGAATATTCCGGACATGAGAAGAGTGGAAGTCAGACGTCCGGAAGACAATAAGGATGAACTTGCGGAGATATTTTCATTCCTGCGGGAGACCGCGCCGGATGCGGGACTTTTCCATCTGGCGGAAGGGAGATTTGCTTTTATCGTTGCCAGACCGCCCCAGGGATATGTGGGGAAAATGATATCCGACATCCTGAAGCGTTTCCAGAAACCCTGGGTGGGCTTCAAGGGCGAAGAGACCCTTCCGGTTAAAGTATTAAGGCTCAGGATACCGGATGAGATATCGGATGAAGCCGTGATAAACGGTGTGCTCGGTAAATTTGCAACCATGGGTATCGCAGGGAGCGTGATGGGAGTTGACGATTTTGAGCTTCGTGAGATCGAGCGTAACGGCAAGATCAGTGCGGCTCTTGTACGCGCTGTAGATAAGAACAGACTCGAAATGAGATATACCCCTGTATGGTCATTTACAAAGAAAAAGATCGCCGGTGTTGAGGTGGCGGTGCGTTTTTATGATGATGAACTGGGATATGTATATGATGATGAGATCTTTAAATATGCGGAGCGAAGCGGACATGTGCTCAGACTCTCGGAAATGGTATTTGAAGGGGCCTGCAGCTTTTACGAGAAGAACCTCCTTGCATACAGGAATATAGATATGCTTTACATAAGGATATATCCGTCGATGAGGCTTCAGTTCGGTATGATGGATAAGCTTATGGAGACTATCAAGATGCATGGAATAGAACCGGGTACCATAACGCTTCTGCTATCGGAGTATACGATGTCTGTTGTCAGTGAAGATTTCAAGGCAGAGATGAAGAAGATGGCGGATTGCGGAGTGAACTTTTGCCTTGAAGAATATGGAAGCGGATATACGGATATCTCATCCGTATATGATATGCCCATCTCTATGATAAAGATCAATAAGAGTGTCCTTCGTGCAGCTGTGGTAAATGAGAAGGCAAAGGTGACGATGGAATCGACACTGGAGCTCGCGCATGAGCTTGATATGAAGACTGTTGTCAGCGGAGTGGAGGACGAGAAGTACTACAATATGATACCGGGAATGCCCTGCGACTTTGCTACCGGTAATTATTTCTTTGAGCAGCTTGATGAAGAAGGTTTCTTACGGCTCCTCGAGGACAGAGAGGAGGCGGCACACAGATGATGGTCAATTATATGCTTGATGCTGTTGCAGCAGCCATACTCATCCTGCTCGTAAGCTTCTTAAGTACCAAGCGCAGATCCGGACTTCTTTTCTATACATATTACCGATATGGGATAATGGTACTCCTTCTCCTGACGGTGTTAGACGCAGTGACGGCATGGGTTGCGGAAGCAGATTATATGCCCGCGGGAGGGCAGGGAACTTACTATAATATTATATTACTGATAGTCAATCATTCCGTACTTTTTTTGCAGCTCTTTTTCATGGCGCTTTTTACGCTCTACATCACCAGCTTTACGCGTATGGTGGGAAAAAGCATGCTCAAATGGAGGATCCAGGTTTATTGTGCGGCCGGTATTGCCCTGATCGGGCTGGGAATTGCTGTATTTTACTATGGAATGCAGGGCGCCAATATCTATGAGATGCGCAGTTTTGGAGTTATCAGGGGCATACAGTATACAGTTTTACTTTACTATCTGATACTTGAGATCATAGTGGGCGTGCGTTACAGAAAGCTTTTTGACAGGAATCTCATGATACACGTGATGCAGGACGGTCTGTTGCTTACAGCTGCATTTGCGGGACAAATAGCATTTCAGAATGTCAGATTTGCACTTTTCGCAGCATCTATCATAATGGTGGATCTTATCTATGTGGTGCTCAGACCGGAAGAACTCTTCGATGAGTCGGGGGCCATGTTCCGTAAGTATATGATGAATTTCTCTTCGGAAGATTATCAATATGGCAAGAGCTTCTGGCTGATATTTATCAAGATAAACGATTACAAGGTTTTGTCGGAATCATTCGGAACAGCGGAAGCGGAATATTTCATGCGCCAGATAGTCCAGTACATTTATGATAACGGAAAAAGCGGAGGCGTGTTTCGTGAGAGCAGTGATGTGATAATCTATCGCGTGAGCGGTGTCGGAAAGGAAGGGCTTGAGAGGGCGTTAGCAGCTATAGAGAAGCGGTTTGAATCGCCCTGGCGTGTGGGGACCATGGAAACCGTGCTGTCAGCAGATTTCATGACAGTGATGTGCCCCGATCAGATCGGAAATATGAAAGAGCTGGTAAAGCTCCTTATCTCATATGACAAGAAGAATGAGAATGGTGATAAGATAGGAACGCCGGAAGAACTTATCGGAGAGGATAAAGATTCACAGATACTGGAAGCGATAAGAAGGGCGCTTGATAACGGCGGCTTTAAGGTATACTATCAGCCGATCTATTCCGCGAAGGAGAAGAAGATAACGGCAGCGGAAGCGCTTATCCGGCTTTTCGATCCTGTATACGGATTTATTCCGCCGGAAGATATGATCAAGATCGCAGAGCGTGAAGGATGCATACTTGAGATTGGCGAGATCGTGTTCAGGAAGGTGTGTGAGTTTTTCTCCAACGAGAAACTGGAGAAGATGGGCGTCAGATACGTGGAAGTCAATCTGTCAGCGGTTCAGTGCGCCAAGAGCAGACTGGCGGAGGAATTCGTCGATATCATGCGACACTTCAACCTTGGACCGCAGCATATCAATTTTGAGATAACGGAGACTTCCGCTATGATAGCTAACAGTGAAAATGTTGCGGGCAATATCAACCGTTTTGAAAAGGACGGGATATCATTATCGCTTGATGATTACGGGACCGGGTATTCGAATATATCCTACCTGTATAATATGCCGTTCAAGATAATGAAGATCGACAAGTCCATTCTCTGGTCCGCTGAGAATAATTCAAAGGCGGATGCGACCTTAAAGAATACTTATGATATGGCAAAGAAGCTGAATCTTAAAGTGGTTCAGGAAGGTGTTGAGACCGAGGAACAGATAAAGAAACTATTGAATCTCGGATGCGATTATTTTCAGGGATATTATTTTTCGAAACCCGTATCGGAAGATGATTTCGTAAAGTATCTCAGAGAATTCAAGCTTCCGAAGGTATGCAGATAAATTTAAGAGATGAGCTATAAAACAGTTAATGAATTTTTATCGGAACACGGATACAAAGTGTATATGTGTTCCGCGGACAGATGGATGTTTTCCTTTGTTCAGGAGGAAAATTTTGCCGTTAATGTGATATGCTTTTTTGATGAACGTTCCGCTTCGATGGGAATGGCGCAGATGGAAGCGCTTATCAATGTCCAAAAGGAACGGTTAAGTTACGGCAGAGATAAGGATATCCATATACTTAAGATCATCACTGCCGACAGTGCCTATATAAGATGGCGTGAAGAGGCCTGCCCTGAGGACGAGTGGTTCTACGATTCCGAAGAGGGAAGGCTGTACGTTCCTGCGTCTTCACCTGAAGATTTTTATGGGCTGAGATATCCACTGGACGGATTCTTAAGGGAGCAGAGAGGGCTTTTTCTTGAACCGCCGGAGGACAGTAAGGAAGAGCTTGCCAGAAATGCGGATGATATAGAAAAGGTTCCCGCCAGAGACGGGGTCCCTGTTAAAAGAAAAATTGATGCGGTCCGCAAAGCTTCGCTGCCACTGCTGACATTTTTTCTCATCTCAGTTAACGTCCTGTTTTTTTTCGGACAGTCTTCGGGAGCATTTGATGATGAATCATTGATGGTGACGAATGATATTCTGTCGCAGCCGGGACAGTGGTACAGGCTCTTTACATATAGTCTTATACATATTTCCTTAGAGCACCTGGCGTCCAATATGCTCATGCTTTATGCCACCGGAAGCCTGATAGAGGATAAGCTGGGAAGGAAATTATATGCGATCATCTATTTACTCTCGGGGCTTTTCGCAGGGATAATGTCAGTATGGAACCATACGAGGATGGGTATCCCTTATTACGGACTTGGTGCATCGGGTGCTGTCTACGGAATAGTGGGATGTATGATCGCATATACCGTTATCAGCGGAATAGATCGTGGTGAAATGAAAGGGGTTTTGATCAGAATTGTATTTGCTATGATCCTGTTCTTTTACGTGGGATCAGGCACAGAAGATGATATAGATTACATGGCCCATATGGGTGGGTTTATATGCGGCTTTTTCGGGACAGGTATATGGCTGCTTGGCAGATCGCTGTTAGGATCACGCATAACGAAAAACTCGGATAAAAACAGCCCGGATATAAAAAGATAGGATTAAAACAGATAGGATCAAAACAGCACAGAAGATGTAAGGGAGGAAAAACCTTTGAAGATAAATATTTATTATGGCGGACGTGGATTGATCGGAGATCCGTCCCTGACAGTTGTTAAGATGATGATAAGTGTTTTTGAAGAGCTTAATGTCCGCGTGGACAAGTATGATCTTTTTGAACATAAGAATGAGATGACAAAGCTTCCGCAGACCTTAAAAGATGCCGATGGCGTGATACTGGCTTCTACGGTTGAGTGGCATGGCTGCGGCGGATATATGGCGAGCTTTCTGGACGCATGCTGGCTTTACGGGGATAAGGAAAAGATCGAAAAGCTGTATATGGCGCCGGTAGTGATGTCTACCACATACGGGGAAAAAGAAGGCGAACTTGATCTCATCAATGCATGGCTTTCGCTCGGCGGTATCACCTGTGCGGGTATATCCGGATATGCACCGGAGGCGTCCGAACTTGAGAATAACAAGCAATACAGAAAACTGATCGAAACAACGGCAGAGAATATATATCGCGCGGTGAATAAGCATGCCTACAGTCTGCCTACCAGTAACGGAGTGGTGAGACAGGTAAGCTATCGTACGCTGAATACTTCCTACACACAGCAGGAGACTGAACAGTTGTCGGAATATGCATCGGATGATAAATATGTGGAGAAGCAGAAGGAAGATATCAGAGAATTGACGGATTTCTTCAAGGGCAAGCTTGACGGCGGTCAGGATGAGAATCATATACCTGAGCTCTTCCAGGCTCATTTCCATCCCCAGGATCATGCGGATCTAAAATACAAGATCGTATTTAAGGACGGCGGAAAGTCTCTTACCATCAGAGTCGAAGATAAGGATCTGGTGATAGGTTACGGAGAAGCGGTTTATCCCGATTTTGAACTGACGATGGAAAAACAGGTCCTGGGAGAGATCACTTCAGGTCGTAAGACATTCCAGGGGGCATTCATGGAAGGACAGGCATTAACGAGAGGCGATTTTGGCAACCTGAGATTGCTGGATAAGATGTTTCCCTTCATGGATGACTTATTATCGGGAGTTAAGAACAGATAAAATACGGCAGAACCATATACGGAAAATCCCGCAACATATGTTGCGGGATTATTTTGATCCGGGGATACAGATCGGATCCAAATCCGATTTGGAAGTTAAAAGTATCCGGTAAAAAAATTAGCCTGTGATCTGTGCTTTGATAAGTTCAAGTTCATCGGCGCTGACCTCACCGGGCTTCCATAAGATATTCTGGCCGTCATCCTTATAACGGGGGATGAGATGCAGATGGAAGTGTTTTACGGTCTGACCTGCTGTTTCTCCGTTATTCTGTACAAGGTTGAGACCGTCTGCATGCAGGTTATTTACCATCTGCTCACCGAGCTTCTTTGCCAGTTTCATTGCCTTGCCGGCTGTTTCTTCGGGAAGTTCGAAGATATTTGAGTAATGCTCCTTGGGAAGGATGAGTGCATGTCCCCTGGTTGCCGGACCGAGATCGAGGATCACACGGAATTCATCATCTTCGAAGATCGTCTTTGAGGGGATCTCACCGTTTGCTATTTTACAGAAAATGCAATTATCATCTTTCATGTCTTGCTCCTTTGATCATTTTTTGGCGGCGGCAATATGTCTGTCGGCCGCATCTTCTATCAGATCGATTATGGTTGAGATTGATTTAAGCTGCGTGGATTTCTCCATATTCGATATGAAGGTCTCCTTCGTGAAGTAGAGTCTGTGGATCGCATCCACCAGTGCGTCTTCATCGAGATTCTCTTCATCAATGACCATGCTGTAGCCCTGTTTTTCAAAGGACTGCGCATTAAGTATCTGGTCGCCTCTGGAGTTCTTAAGAGAAAGGGGGATCAGTATGCTCGGAAGACGCAGCGCCAGCAGCTCGCTTATGGCATTTGCTCCGGCACGGGATACTACTATGTCGGTGATGGAAAAGAGATCTTTTAATTCCCCTTTAACATATTCGAACTGTTTATATCCGGGTTTGCCAAGCAGCATGTTATCCATCTTGTCCTTGCCGGTCAGGTGGATTATCTGGAAATCATTAAGGAGCTTGGGAAGTGCTTCCCTTACCGCTTCATTAATGGCGGCAGCGCCCTGACTTCCGCCCATAACCATTATAACCGGGAGTGAATGATTAAAACCGCAAAGTTTATAGGCGGCTTCTTTGTCACCGGATCTTAATTCTTCACGTATCGGTGAACCGGTGAGGATCGCTTTGTTTTCGGGAAAATATTTAAGCGTCTCGGGAAAATTGCAGCAGATCTTTTCGGCGGCACCGATGCACAGCTTGTTTGCCAGACCGGGAGTAAGATCCGATTCATGGATAATGGAAGGGATCTTGAGCGTGGCAGCAGCTCTCACTATGGGAACAGACACGAAGCCTCCCTTTGAGAAGACCACGTCGGGGCGGATTTTTTTCAGGAGCTTCAGGGCATCCGTATATCCTTTGAACACACGGAAAGGGTCCGTGAAATTCTTGGGATCGAAATAACGTCTGAACTTACCTGTGGATACTCCGTAGTATGGAATGCCGTAGTCCGAGATCAGTCTCTGCTCGATACCTGTATAGGAGCCTATATAGGTGATGTCATAGCCTTTTTCTTTTAATTGTGGAATAAGGGCGAGGTTCGGAGTGACATGTCCCGCGGTACCTCCGCCTGTCAGTACTATTTTTTTCATAACCGAAAGTATAGCACAAAATATATTTTTGTGGCGTATCGGAAACAGATTTTGTATAATTTAGCCTATGATTAAAAATATAGCAGCGCTGATCCCCGCCTATAATCCGGATCGTGAAATGATAAAACTGACGGAGAAGCTCGTGAAAGAATTCGAGCATATCATCGTGGTGGACGACGGATGTGCAGGGGAGTACGACGAGATCTTTGATGCCGTTGGGAAGATGGGTAAGATAACCATACTTCATCACGAAGTCAACAGAGGAAAGGGATGCGCGTTAAAAACAGGCTTCAGATATATTCTGGACAACCTCAAAGATGTATGCGGTGTGGTGACTCTGGATGCAGACGGTCAGCATACTGTGGAAGATACAAAAAGATGCTGTGAGAGATTCATGGCGTACAAAGAGGAAAAGGGTAAATATCCCGTTATCTTCGGGTGCAGGGATTTCATGTCGGACACCAAGATCCCTCCCCGTTCAAGATTCGGAAACAGGCTTACCAGCCGACTGATGAAGTTCTTCTGCGATATTTCTCTTTCGGATACCCAGACGGGACTCAGGGTCATAGCATGTGATGATCTTGAAAGGCTCTGTGCCGTGAAGGGGGAACGTTACGAATATGAGATGAATATGATCTTCGAGCTTCACGATATGGAAGTGCCTTTTGACGAAGTGCAGATTGAAGTCATATATCTTAATGAAAATGAAAGTTCGCATTTTAATCCCATAAAGGATTCGATCAAGATCTATAAGGTGTTCCTCAAGTTTTGCCTCTCATCTTTCGGATCGGCGGCTCTTGACCTTATCCTGTTTGCGGTTCTCTCGGCAGTATTCAAAAACTTTTTGCCGGTTGTATCGGGAAGCGGGAAGGATGCGATATATGCACCGGTGTGTGTGCTTTTCGGTAAATGGGCGATAGATCACGTGGCGGCATCGGTTGTGATAGCGAGGATATTCTCGGGAATATTTAATTTCAATATCAATCGCCTGATCTTTAAGTCCGGAGCGAAGGATGCAGTGACTTCGGGACCGAAATACTTTATCATCTGGATAATACAGATGGTGCTGTCGGCGGGTCTTGTATCTAACCTTGTAAGGCTCACGCATCTTGGCGAACTGCCTGTAAAGATTGTGGTAGATACGATTTTGTTCTTTATCAGTTATAAGATTCAGCAGATATGGGTGTTTAAGAAGAAACGGAAATAAAAGATGGAAGATTTTGCTTTTTTTGCAATGATGTACAGACTGAAGTGGATAGACAGATGGGCGCTCATGCGCAATTCGGAAGAAGATAATCTGTCGGAACATTCACTGGAAGTAGGGATGCTCTCACATGCCCTATGCGTGATCGGGAATAAGAGACTCGGGAAAGATCTCGATGCGGAACATGCGGCTCTTATGGGAATGTACCATGATGTATCCGAGATAATCACGGGCGATCTTCCCACACCGGTGAAATACCGTAATCCTGAGATCAAAGCAGCATACAAGAAGATCGAAAAGGATGCTGATGAAAGTCTGCTCACGCTTCTGCCGGAGGATCTTAAAGAGGAATACAGGAAGATATTCTTCCCGGAGGAGCGGTATGCATATGAAAAGAGACTGGTAAAATGTGCGGATAAATTCTCTGCATATATCAAGTGTATCCAGGAGCGAAAGGCCGGAAATGATGAATTCCTTGATGCCGAGAAATCTACCATCAGATCCATAAAAGCCATGAACCTGGAAGAGGCGGAAATATTTATAAAAGAGTTCCTGCCTGCTTATACCAGAACCCTTGATTCCCTCAGAAAACAGGCGGACTGACGTTAGATTAGACTTACCAAGATTAAATAACACTTACCTCATGACGGGTGTTATCCTATAACCAGCGATAAGTAAAACTTATTAAAGAATAATAAACATTCGAGGAGGTATAGGAACATGGCATACGTAATCAATGACAGCTGCATCTCTTGCGGAACATGCGCAGGTAACTGCCCTGTAGATGCTATCTCTCAGGGAGACGGTCAGTTCGTGATCGATGCTGACAAGTGCATCTCTTGCGGAACATGTGCAGGTAACTGCCCTGTTGGCGCTATCGCTGAAGGCTGAGACGCATAAAGCACAAAGTATTATGACCAAAAAGGAATCTCGTTATGAGATTCCTTTTTTTATGCAACATTCTTTTAGAAAACAATTTTCGCAATCGGGACGCTGTGATCTGCATATGATGCGTCCGTGATTGATTATCTGATGATTGTATCTGATCCAGTGGTCGGCAGGAAGCACATTCATCAGATCTTCCTCTATTTTTACGGGATCGGTATTGTCAGTGAAGCCAAGCCTGAAGGAGATACGTTTTACATGAGTGTCCACTACTATGGAAGGCGTCTTGTAGATATTTCCGAGTATCACATTGGCAGTCTTTCTTCCGACGCCGGGGAGTGAGGTCAGCTCTTCGATCGTATCAGGAACACGACCGCCGTACGTGCTGTCTATGGCTGCGCAGCATGCGATGATATTCGCGGCTTTGTTATGATAGAATCCGACGGAGCGGATGATCTTCTCCACGTCTCCAAGCTTTGCCTTTCCAAGGGACTTGGGAGTTCTGTATTTTGAGAAGAGATTCTTTGTAACTATATTTACCCGGGCATCCGTGCATTGAGCACTCATTATGGTGGCCACCAGCAATTGCCAGGGCTCATCGTAGTCGAGACTGCATTCGATATCGGTTCCGTAGTGCCTGTCCAAAAGTTTTAAAATGCGGTTTAAGGTCTTTTTTTCCATTGTTCCTAAAAAAAAACATGTAGTTGACTCTATGAAATATTTGGGATATAGTATGAAAGTAATTATAAAAGGTTTACATTTTTATGCAAGCCTGTTGACCGGCGGGAAGGTTTTATAACGGCGGCAGGTGGATTAAACAGTTGGGGATGAAAAGGAGAAGAGCTATGACTTACGAGAAAATTGTGGGCTACGTACAGAAGAAGTTCGATAAAGTTGATGTAAGCAATGCTGAGAGTGTTGCGGTTCAGATTGATGTTACAGGCGAGGGCGAAGGCGCATTTTATGTTGCTATAAAGGAAGGCAAGCTGGAGGTCGCTCCCTATGAGTATTACGATCACGATGCTAAGGTGGTCGTTGATTCTGCAGATCTCATCGCTATCGTAGACGGAAAGCTTGATGCAGGTGTTGCATTCAATGAAGGAAGGATCCGAGTTGAAGGTAACGTTGATAAATTCATGATCATAAAGGGGCTGCTTGCAGCTAAGGCTGCGAAGGCTGCTGCTCCCAAGGCTGCCAAGAAGGCCGCGGCACCTAAGGCTGCCAAGAAGGCAACGACTGAGAAGAAGGAAGCTCTCCAGGCTGCAGAGAAGAAGACAGAGGCTAAGAAAGCAGAGCCCAAGAAGGCCGCAGAAAAGAAGCCTGCTGCAAAGACTGCAAAGAAGAAATAACATTCAGAGAAGTAACATTCAGAGAAGTAACATTCAGAAAACTTCGATAGTTACAAGCCCTGTGGGAGATACTCATAGGGCTTTTTATTTTGCGATACGGGGATCGCACCGGCGGTGGGCGCTGTATTACTTTCCGGGGATGGATTCCAGATAGCGGAGGATGGAAGGTGCCATGGCACTGTTTAAGGAGGATGCTTTTTCCTTTAACAAAGAGATCTTATCCGATGTACCGTTGATCTGATAGATCTCCGCAAGCTGTTTGTAAGTGGAGCTGATATCACTTCCGGTTTCAACGGCGAATTCGAGGATCTTAGCGGCATCATCGGTGTGCCCCGACCTGGTAAGGAACTGAGCATAGCGGTCAAGAGATCTGGCAAATACAGTATAGTTCTGATCGTATTGAGCGAGCAACGGGAGGTTTGGCGCTCCGTAAGAGAGCTTCAGATCAGTGTTGGATATACCTGTCAGGTTGACGATCTTCTGATCTTTAAGCGATTCAAATACTTTAAATGCCGAGACGCAGTCGTTATCTTCCGTATCCCGGGGCATTTTGAAGAAATCCTCGGGGATCGTGATGAACTGCAGGTCATCAAGCGGTTTTTTCCTGGTACTGTCTGCTTCACTTTCGCGTTTCCGGAAAGACTCCATGGATTCGGCAGCTTCTTTTGAAGACTTTTTTATGAAGTAGAAGAGGATGATGATAAAAAGTACTACACTTGTCAAGACAGGCATTTTCATATATACTTAACCATTGATGTTTTAGGAGTCAATTTCACTATTTTGGAGGCATTCCTATGTTCAATATGCACAGTAACAAAGGACGCAAGATCATGAAGACCGTAATGATAGTGCTGCTTATTCTGGCAATGGTGATCCCTTCGATTGCCATGGCATTTTCATTATCATAATAATATATAACAGAAGTGATTATATCATGAAAAGACATTTTAAAGAAATCAAATACGGTATCATTATGCTCGTTGCTGCGGTTCTGATGACTGCGGCAGGTTTTATATTATTCGGAAGAGAAGCTTCAGCGGTTTCTTTATATTCCGAATCATCGAACAGCGGAAGGATATTCAACGGAGTTCATATTGATGGCATTGATGTGTCGGGAATGACAAAGGAAGAGGCGGCAGCAGCCGTTGATTCATATATAGAGTCGTTGTACGGATCGCAGATCACTCTCATTGCTGCACAGGGTACACCGGTAAATGTTACGCTGGGTGAGCTTTCACCCGTATGGAACAATCCGGAGGTGCTGGATGAAGCATCCGCTTGTACTTCTGACGGCAATGTTATCGCCAGGTACAAACTCAAGAAAGATATCGAACACAACGGTAAGAATTTCGCTCTCAGCATTTCTTTTGACAGAGCTGCAATAGAGAATGTTCTTGCGGAAAAATGCTCGCAGTACGATATCCCCGTGGAGAATCCTACCATTTCCCGTAATAACGGAGAATTCGTTATAACAGAAGGAAAGGGTGGAGAAGGCGTGGATACCGAGGCTGCCATAGCACTTCTTCAGAACGAACTTTACAATGATTATGTTGCGGGGCAGACAGAGATCTCACTTCCTTTGGTAGAGCTTGATCCTGCTGCAGCCAAGGAAGATCTTGCGCAGGTTAAGGATCTGCTGGGTACATTTACTACGAGTTATTCTTCATCAGGTCCAAACAGAAGTAAGAACGTGGCAAATGGCTGCAGATTGATAAACGGCACCGTTCTTTTCCCGGGTGAAGAGTTCTCGGCCTATGATACGATCAAACCCTTCACGGAAGCCAACGGATATTATCTTGCAGGTTCATATCTTAACGGACAGGTGGTAGAAAGCCTTGGCGGAGGTATCTGTCAGGTTTCATCCACACTTTACAATGCAGTGCTCAGAGCAGAGCTTACGGTAACGGAGAGACATAATCATTCGCTGATAGTCAATTATGTAGATAAGTCTGCGGATGCTGCCATTGCAGAGTCGTCGGGGAAGGACTTCAGATTTATCAACAGTACGGATTATCCTATATATATAGAGGGATACACATCAGATAAGCGTATCACATTCAATATATACGGTGTAGAGACAAGACCGGACACGCACAAGGTTGAGTTTGAAAGTGAAGTTCTTTCTGAGATGGTACCCGATCATGAGACTATCATCGCGGATGCGGGACAGCCTATAGGATATGTAAGCACACAGTCTGCGCATATCGGTTTTAATGCAAAACTCTGGAAGATCACATATGAAAACGGTGAGGAAGTAAGCAGGGAAGAGGTTAACTCCAGTTACTATGCGCCTTCACCCCGCAGTGCCGTGGTAGGTACTGCATGCTACGATCCGAATTTTACAGCTATCATGCAGGGGGCCATTGCTTCCGGAAGTATTGATACGTGCAAATCTACAGCAGCCCAGCTTAAAGCTCAGCTTGATGCTGTTCAGGCAGCAGGTACGGGAGCGGTTTTGCCGCCGGATCCCGGTGCCGGTATTGCTCCGGGGCAATGAGTAGAGCCACTGCCAAAGATATTGATATAGCGGTAAAAGGTATTATTGCCTGCGAGGGAACAGAGAGGATTCTTGCGGAATGCGGGGATGAACTGCAGAAGCGTTTTTCAGCTTATTATCTGCGCAAAGCGTCGGATGAACTGGAACGGTACAGGGACTGCTTCGAAAAGCCCTCCGGCGAAATTGTGATACCTGTGGATGAAGGCGGTATTTTAGCTGCGCTGTGGCACCTGGCCGGGGAGCTTGGGTGCGGGATGCGTATCGATATCAGGAAGATACCTGTTTTTCAGGAAACCATAGAATTCTGCAATCTGCTGGACATTAATCCATACAGATTGAAATCCGGCAATTGTTATCTGACAGTTGTCAAAGACCGGGAGATGCTCCGCGATCCGGGGCTGACGATCATAGGATATACGGCACCGGATAATGATAAATTAATACTTAACGGTGATGAGGTTCAGTATCTGACCAGACCTTCGCCGGATGAGATATTGAAGATCTAACATTTACACACAAATCAGAAAAGGAGATTTCAGATGCTTAGAGAAGAAATCCTGACTACGATCGAGAAGAACAGTCGTGTTGATGTTCATGAACTGGCGGTAAGGCTTGGAAGCGAGGATGGTGTTATCGCGGAAGAGATGAGCCGTATGGAAGAAGAGGGAGTCATCTGTGGCTATCATACAATGATAGACTGGGAGAAGACCGGAATGGAGAAGGTTACCGCGCTTATTGAGGTAAGGGTGACACTTCAAAGAGGTCAGGGATTCGATGGTATAGCAGAGCGCATCTACAAATATCCTGAAGTTAAGAGTGTATATCTGATAAGCGGAGGATACGATCTGCTCGTGACTATCGAAGGCAGATCCATTAAGGAAGTATCATCTTTTGTGCATACAAAGCTTTCCACAATGGAGAATGTCCTCAGTACTTCAACTCATTTCATTCTCAAGAAGTACAAGGATCACGGAACCATTATGGCTAAGAAGTATGAAGACGAAAGGCAGATGGTCACTCCATGAGAAATCCGCTGAATAAAAAAGTTGAAACGATTAAACCTTCAGGGATCCGTAAGTTTTTCGATATCGTAAGTGAGATGAAAGATGCCATCTCCCTCGGTGTCGGAGAACCGGATTTCGATACACCGTGGCATGTCCGCGATGAGGGAATATACTCACTTGAAAAGGGACGTACATTTTATACTTCCAACTCAGGTCTCAAGGATTTAAAAATAGAGATCACAAAATATCTCAAAAGGAAACTGGATGTCTCTTATGATTTCAATACCGAGGTAATGGTGACAGTCGGCGGATCCGAAGGCATCGATGCAGCGCTTCGTGCTATGGTCGATCCCGGAGATGAAGTCCTTATCCCCAGACCGTGCTATGTGTCATACGATCCCTGTACTGTGCTTGCAGGTGGTGTTCCCGTATATATCGATCTGAAGGAAGAGAATGAATTCAGATTGACTGCCCGAGAGCTTGAAGAAGCTATCACGGATAAGACAAAGATCCTTATCCTTCCTTTCCCCAATAACCCGACCGGTGCCATTATGGAAAGAAAGGATCTGGAAGAAATAGCGAAGGTTGTCATAGAGCATGATCTTTTCGTTATCACTGACGAGATTTACTGTGAGCTATATTACAAGGATGACTATACTTCAATAGTTCAGATCCCCGGAATGAAGGAGAGAACGGTATATATCAACGGATTCTCCAAGTCATATGCCATGACGGGATGGAGACTGGGATATGCATGTGCGCCTGAAGTGATACTTAAGCAGATGCTCAAGATTCATCAATTCGCGATCATGTGTGCTCCTACCACATCTCAATATGCAGCCATCGAAGCACTGAAGAACGGTGAAGATGATGTAAAGATGATGAGGGATGCCTATGATCAGAGAAGGAGATTCCTTATGGAGTCCTTCAAGAATATGGGATTAAAATGCTTTGAACCTTATGGTGCATTTTATGTCTTTCCCTGCATCAAAGAGTTCGGAATGACATCGGAAGAATTCGCCACCAGATTTTTGGAAGAGGAGAAGGTTGCGGTGGTTCCGGGAACTGCATTCGGAGATTGCGGAGAAGGATATCTCAGAATATCCTATGCCTATTCCATAGATAATCTTAAGATCGCCATTGGTCGTCTTGAGAAATTTATTGAGAAATTAAGAAAATAGCAGACAGAGTTTCCATATCACCTAAAAAGGCGTGGCTAAGCCGCGCCTTTTTAAATATTTTTATTTCATGGTTGTGATAATCTTATGGAGAAGCTTGTGAAGTTCAACAGCTTCTTCGCGGGTAAGGTCTATACAGCAGCTCATCTGCTCGGGAACAGTCACTATCTTTTCCTTTAGCGCGGCGCCTTCTTCGGTGAGTTTTACTATCAGATTGCGTTCATCCTGTTCGGAACGGTGTCTGCTGATATAATGCTTGCTCTCAAGTTTTTTTAACACAGGAGTGAGTGTGCCTGAATCGAGGTAGAGCTTCTCGCCTAATTCCTTTACGTTGATCGCTTTCTTCTCCCAGAGAACCATCATAGTGATGTACTGGGTATAAGTCAGGTCAAACGGATCCAGGAGAGGCCTGTACCTGTGTGTGACTGCTTTGGCGCAAGCATAGAGCGGAAAGCATAACTGGTTATCTAATTTTAAACAATCGGGTACATCATTTGTTTTCTTATCTCTAGATTTCATAATGCTCTTCCTTTTGATCTCTGATCATCCGCAATATGCTACTGCGGCTAGCGCTGCTACTGCGCCGTCGGCCGCTGCGGTTGTAAGCTGTCGTACTGTTTTTGTGCGGCAGTCGCCTGCGGTAAATATGCCCGGAGTATTTGTGAGGCAGTCTTCTTTTCCGATAACGTAGCCTTTCTCATCAAGATTGACAACGGAAGAAAATGCTGTATTATCAGGCATCTGCCCGATGGCTATGAAGAGTCCGCTGACATCGAGTATTTTCTTTTCTCCGGTTTTTTTGTTTGTAATCTCTATTCCGTTCAGTTCATCATCACCGAGGAGAGCGGTAACTTCACTGTCCAGAATTAATTCAACATTTTCTTTGGCTTTGAGCTTTTCAACCTCGTGAACATCGGCACGGAACTCATCTCTTCTGTGGATGACATATACTTTGCTGCAGAAATTGGAAAGAAATCCTGCGTCCTCTATGGCTGTGTTGCCTCCGCCGTTAACCGCTACGGCTTTCTTTCTGTAGAAAGCTCCGTCGCATGTAGCGCAGTAGCTGACACCGCTTCCGGTAAGTTCTTCTTCGCGGGCAATACCGAGTGGCCTGTTTTTTGCACCGGTAGCTATAATGACAGCTTTGCATTCACGGTCACCGTCAGATGTGTGAACGGTTTTGCTGCCGTCGGCGTTGCTATCAATGCCGGTCACTCTGACGTACTCAATTTCGGCACCGAGTGCAGTGGCTTGCTCATAAAGCCCTGTGGCGAAGTCAAATCCTGAAATATTCTTTATGCCGGGATAATTCTCTACCTCAGGTGTGTTGATGATCTGACCGCCATAGCTGAGGGCCTCGAGAAGAAGCGCCTTTTTGCCGGCGCGTCTCGCATATATTGCTGCTGAAAGTCCTGCTGTACCGGCTCCCACGATTATAATATCGTTCATATCAATACCTCACTTCAGCATTGCTTCAATACTTTCCTTAGGAATGAATCCTGTTGATTCCTTAACAACCTCGCCGTTCTTGAAAACCTTAAGAGCGGGGATGGACATGATCCCGTACTTGTCTGCAAGTTCTTCCTCTTCATCCACGTTGACCTTGCCGATCTTAACGCCTTCCATGCTGTCCGCAACCTGATCCACAAGGGGAGAGAGCATTTTGCAGGGACCGCACCAGGGAGCCCAAAAATCAACTAAAACCGGTTCGGAAGACTTAAGTACTTCTGCTTCAAAATTATCCATTGTAAGTGTTACAGCTGCCATATGTATTTCTCCTTTCACTTTTTTGAAATGGTTTATATTTATCTTCTGATCATATTAAAACATTCTACAATTAAATTGTCAACAATTAAATTGTAAATATTGTTTTTTAACGAAACCACAATTTCTTGACGTACAAAACAAAAGGTTATATCATGAGACACGTTATAAACAAAAAAGGAGGCGCACTATAGTGAAGATCAGAAGAAACAGGATCGCACTGGCAACGGCTACATTGTTTGGAACTCTTTTACTTGCCGGATGCGGAAGAGAAACTATCAACCTCAATGAATATCTTGAAGTGGAGACCGAAGGTTTTGACGGATACGGTACTGCGGAAGTAGTTGTTGATTATAACAAGCTTGTCGGAGACCATTATGAGGCGTTCGGACTTGAAGATAATGACGAGGAAGACAAGGACTTTGCCAGAGTAGTTGAGAAGCTTTCCGAGTATGTCACAGTTAAGACAGAAGATCTTACCGGACTTGGAAACGGTGATGAGATCGAAGTTAAATGGAAGGTTAAAGACGAAAAGGTTCAGGAAAAATATAAGGTAAAGCTTACTTATGAAGATACAGTAGAGACTGTAGACGACCTTGATGCAGTAGTTGTCTTTGATCCGTTTGCGGGAATAGAGAAAGTGGATTTCACCGGAACAGCTCCCGATGGATCGGCATCGATTGTATATGCTGAAGAGCCTCAGTGGGCTGATCAGGTTACGGAGGAACAGCAGAAGGTTCTCAATGATAATATCAGATATTATTACAATTGGGAAAAAAAGGACGGATTCTCCAACGGCGACATTTTTACTGTAACAATAGAAAATCCGGAAGATCTGAAGTCATATCTCGCCCCTTACGGTCTTACATTTGAGACAGAGAGCATGGATTATACATGTGAGGGCCTTGCATCATATATTAAGAAGATCGACGAGATACCTCAGGATACAATGATAAAGATGCAGCAGGAAGTGAAGGATGACTTCTCTGCTTATGTGGCAGACCAATGGAATCCCGATAAGGAGTTCTTCAATTCCATGACTTACATCGGTGCATATATGCTTACACCCAAGGATGGTATATATGGCGACAAGAATCAGGTTTACCTTGTGTTCAGAGTAAATGCGGAGAATACCGGTTCCAATGGTGCGTTTGATTTCTATTATTGTGTAAGATTCAGAAATATAATGACTCTTGCCGATGGTACCTGCAGTGTTGATCTGAGCGATACATATGCTATTACCCAGTACTTTGAAAAGGGTAAAAACGGCTGGGGACACTTCTACTACTATGGTTATGAGGATCTTGATTCTCTGTTCAATAAGGTGGTTACATCAAACCTTAACAATTATACCTATGAGTCTACAGTAGATGATGGTACTGCTGATAAGCCTGAGGTAGATACTACTGAGGAAGCGACAGATGATGAAGATGCGGCAGAGGAAGAGGAGTAATCTGACCGTCTGATCGTAATTATGATCTGGTTTACAGACCGGCGTTAAACGTCGGTCTGTTTTTATTTTCTCTTGCCAATAGCTCTGCTGTGTGATAGTATGAGCGCAAAGCAGAATATTTCTTCAGCGCAAACGCGCGTCAATTATCATGTAATTTCTTACATTTCGAAATTCCTGCTTTATTTCCAACTTTAATTTTTTATGGCAGGGAACGAGAGATGTAGTTTTTTCGTCTCCTGCAAAACTGTTCCTGAAAGGAGACGGACTGAATGAACAAAACAGAAACAACTGCAGGTAAAAGGCTGATCACTCCCCTGGAGGAGATGAATGTCATCGATGACTTCCTCTTTTATGAGATGTTATACG
>JAILGE010000013.1 GCA_024697065.1 Lachnospiraceae bacterium | reverse complement strand
GTAAGAAGGACGTACCATAACGGGATATCCGATCTTATTTGCAAGCTCTTTAGCTTCTTCAACCGTTACAGCCATTCCCGACTCAGCCATGGGGATGTGGAACTTGTCCATCATTCCTCTGAAGAGATCTCTGTCTTCCGCAAGATCGATAGCCTCAGGAGTTGTTCCTAAGATATTTACGCCGTTTGCTTTAAGAGAAGCGGCGAGATTAAGCGGTGTCTGACCTCCGAACTGTGCGATGACACCCACGGGATTCTCTCTCCTGTAGATGCTGAGAACATCCTCAAGTGTAAGAGGCTCAAAATAAAGCTTATCGGAAGTATCATAGTCTGTTGAAACCGTCTCGGGATTACAGTTAACGATAACAGTCTCAAAACCAAGCTTCTTAAGTGCAAATGCTGCATGTACACAGCAGTAGTCGAACTCGATACCCTGACCGATACGGTTGGGACCGCCGCCAAGGATCATTACCTTCTTCTTTGCATCTGCTGCGGGAGCATCAACTTTCTTAGGCTCGATATTGTAGCTTGAATAGTAGTAGCAGCTGTCCTTGGTACCGCTTACGTGAACGGCATCCCATTCTTCTGTAACGCCGATCTTCTCACGAGCTTCTCTTATCTGATCTTCGGTAACACCGCAGATCATAGCGAGATATCTGTCGGAGAAACCGTCTTTCTTTGCTTTGGTAAGTATCTCATCGGAGGGAACCACACCGGGTGTTCTTGCTCCGAAGTCTTCATCGGATGCATTCTTGTGAGATGACTTGGCAATCTCCTTCTCCTCATCAACGAGTTCCTTCATCTGCTCTAAGAAATATTTCTTTATCTTTGTCATCTCATAGAGCTTATCGAGATCAGCGCCCTTACGGATCGCTTCATACATTATGAACTGTCTCTCACTTGTAGGATATACAAGGAGTGACATGAGATCATCAAGACTCATGTCGTGATAATCCTTAACATATCCGAGTCCGTAGCGTCCCTTTTCAAGAGAACGGATAGCCTTCTGGAAGGCTTCCTTGTAGGTCTTACCGATACTCATGACTTCACCTACGGCTCTCATCTGTGTTCCGAGATGATCGGATACACCCTTAAACTTCTCGAATGCCCATCTTGCGAATTTGATAACAACATAGTCTCCGTCGGGAACATACTTATCAAGTGTTCCGTACTTACCGCATTCGATATCTTCGAGATTCAGACCGCATGCAAGCATTGCGGAAACCAAAGCGATGGGGAATCCTGTTGCCTTGGAAGCAAGCGCAGAGGATCTTGAGGTTCTGGGATTGATCTCGATGATGATGATCCTTCCTGTCTTGGGATCATGCGCAAACTGGCAGTTACATCCACCGATAACCTGAACCTTGTCTACTACTTTGTAAGCCTGCTCCTGAAGACGCTTCTGAACATCCTCGGAAATAGTAAGCATAGGTGCGGAACAGAAAGAATCACCTGTATGAACACCCATGGGATCGATATTTTCTATAAAACATACAGTGATCATCTTGCCCTTTGAGTCACGGACAACCTCGAGCTCCAGCTCTTCCCATCCGATAACAGACTCTTCAACAAGTACCTGGTGAACCAGAGATGCCTGAAGACCTCTTGCACATACAGTCTTTAATTCTTCTACATTATATACAAGTCCGCCGCCTGCGCCGCCCATGGTATAAGCGGGACGGAGAACTACGGGATAGCCGAGACGGGAAGCGATCTCTTCTGCTTCCTCTACGGAGTAAGCAACCTGGCTTCTTGCCATCTCAACACCAAGCTCGTTCATGGTGTTCTTGAACTCTATCCTGTCCTCACCTCTCTCGATGGCATCAACCTGTACACCTATTACCTGTACATTGTACTTATCAAGTACGCCTGCCTGAGCGAGCTCGGAACATAAATTAAGACCGGACTGTCCGCCAAGATTAGGAAGCAATGCATCCGGTCTTTCTTTCTCGATTATCTCCGTAAGCCTCTTAACATTTAAAGGCTCGATATAGGTAACATCGGCAGTCTCGGGATCTGTCATGATCGTCGCAGGATTGGAATTTACAAGGATGATCTCATATCCGAGTTTTCTAAGCGCCTTGCACGCCTGAGTTCCGGAATAATCAAATTCACAAGCCTGTCCGATAATGATGGGACCTGAGCCGATGATAAGAATACGATGTATGTCTTCTCTCTTCATAATACTAAATCCTCCGATTTTGCTGGATTTCTACACAATTCCGTAATATTTTACATCATTTGGTACTTCTTCTCAATAAAAAACTTAGGCATCCTCAAGGATATAGGAAACCATTTCCTGCAACACGGAGGGAACAAAAGGCTTTGTTATAAAGTCTACCGCACCGGCATTTACGGCCTTAACAAAGGTTTCCAGATCCTTATCGCCGGACATACAGATTACAGGCGTGAGATATTTCTCTCTGATCTCTCCGAGGATATCGATGCCGCTCTCTCCGGGAAGCCATATATCCACAAGTATCAGATCGAATCTGCTCTCGGAGAGCTTTTTCCTTCCCTCATCACCGTCGGAAGCTGTAACAACTTCGCAGTTCCTAACCTTGGAAAGTATCTTCTGCGCTATCATAACGCTTATACTGTCGTCATCTATCACAAGAACACGCTTAACTCTCAGATCCTCCTGACGCATGCGGTAATCTTTATCCTCATCCATCATGGCTATCATCGCATCAGCGATAACCGGATCAAACTGTTTTCCCTTACCCTTTATCAGTTCTTCTTTAACTACTTCCTGAGGGAGTGCATTTCTGTAGCTTCTGTTGGATGTCATAGCATCGTAAGCATCGGCAACTCCGATGATACGTGCGATCTCGGGTATGTCTTCACCGGCTCTACCGTCGGGATATCCGCTTCCGTCATATCTTTCATGATGGAATCTGGCACCGAAAGCGATCTTTCTGTCCCAGGAGATACCGCTGATGATACGGTATCCTGAGATGGGATGAAGTTTCATCTGTTCATATTCTTCCTTTGAAAGCTTACCCGGTTTATTGATAACACTCTCGGGAACACGGATCTTACCGACATCATGAAGAAGACCCGCTCTGTAGATAAGCTCCTGTTCTTCGGTAGACTTACCCAGGCGTTCCGCTAACATCTTGGAATATCTTGCCACTCTTCTGGTGTGACCTGAAGTATAGCTGTCCTTGGCATCGATGGTATTGGTAAGCGCCTCCACCGTTTCGATAAGGAGCTTCTCCGTCTGTTCTTCTCTTGCAATAATAACTGCTGTCTGCTTCTTAACCTTTTCTTCAAGCTCTGCCTTCATGGTCTCGAGCTTACTCTTCCTGCTGAGATTCTCCACCATTACCACTATGGTCCATGTAGTATAAGCAATGATCGCTATGGCTATCACAGTGATATAGTGAATGTATGCAGGGCTCTCCCAGGGATGTGACTGCTTGTTTATCGTCCAGGAACTCTTTGAATAAACCTGTGTCCCCGACTCATCCGTAAGTTCCATCGTAAGGATATACCGGCCGCTCTTAAGGTTGGTGAGGGATAACGGTATCATATCGTGGTATGGCATAGTGGGATTCTCCGTAACACCTTCCACATTCAGACGCACATATGATCCGTTCATGGAATAGTTTCTGACAGAGGGTACTACTTTTACGGAAACTGTATTTGCCGGAATTACATAGGTTCCCGTTCCATCCGGAATGATCTCCTTATCATCGGCAAATACGGTACTTATGCCGAATTTCATGTTGATATTTGAGATGTAATCATCATCAAGTCTCATCACACCCGTATTTGTACAGAAAATAAGAGCTCCATCATCCATAAAACCGAAACTGTTGGCTACTATGGCATCCGAAAGTCCCGCCTGGATCCCGAAAAACTCATACTTCATATTTTCTCTGTTTTCTATCAGCTCATTGACATCCAGCACGTAAATACCTGCACTTGAAAGCACAAATGCATTTTCGCCATCCAAAAGTATGTCGAAGTTATTGTTGTAAGGGAAATTGGAAATAACTGTCACATTGCTGTCCGAATCATCTGTCCCTGTAACATAAGCAAGCGAGTTGCTTGTGACCGCAAAAAAGCCGTCCTTATAACGCGTGATCCTGAGGATGATATCCGAATTGAGTCCGTCTTCCTTGCCGATATGGCCCGTGATCACTCCATTCCTAATGTAATAGATTCCCGCTCCGTCGGTTCCCGCAAGTATACAGCCGTCCACATCCTCTGCAACGGTAAGTATCTGTGTATTGCCAAGGCCGTCGGATCCGGTAACCGTTTCCACAAGTACATCATCTTTGAAAATATTGAGACCGTCTGCCGTACCCGCAGCAATGGTGCCGTCGCATAATTCACATGTACATCTGAAACGATCACTGGTTACATCAGAATTATCAACATCATAGTTTTTCAGAACCTTCTCTCCGTCGGAAACCACCAGACCCATTCCGCCATAAGTGGAAATCCACAGTCTTCCGTCGGAAGTTTCATACAGGCATCGTATCCTCGCACCCTTCAGTACATCCGTCAGATCGTTTTCAATGCGTCCACCGCTCTTCCCGAGTATGTAAAGTCCCTTGTCCGTACCGCAATATACCCTGCCGTTATAAACAAGAGATGAATTTGTAACTTCCTTGTAGATATCCTCTGTTACGGTATTGAATGCGCACTCGGAAATCTTGAGCACACCTCTGTCGCCGGATGCAGCCCATATATTTCCCTGATAATCCTCTAACAGCGAAACTACGGAAGTACTGAAATCTCCGGTACCTTCAACATTATAGATACCGCCTGTAACATATCCGATACCGCTTTGCCCGCCGATCCACATACGGTGCTGCGAATCTTCCATTATGCTTTTGATCTCTCCGATATGAAGAGCTATCGTAGGTCTGAAGCTAAGGGTCTCTCCCGAAATATTTACCTTTAACAGTATTCCTTCCGCAGTTCCCGCATAAATACTGTTGGCACATGTGGCAACGGTATTTACATAGTAATCATCGGGGTTTTGTTTTGAAGCAGTCTGCAGATCTTCCGAAAGCAGCCAGATATTACCCGCATTGTCGGAACAGATGATCCTTTCATCCTTTATGGAAATTGAATTGACATAAGAGAGTTTATTGCCGGGGACGGATATATTTCCCATCTTGTCGATAACAGCCATTTCTTCGCTGGTACCCACAAGGATGTTTCCTTCCTTATCCTCGCCGAAACATCTTATGGATTCCGAAGGAAGTCCATCAGATGTTTTGTAGAATATATAATGGTTGTCTGAATAAACCGCAATGCCACCGTCGTTAGTGCCTATCCAGAGTTTACCTTCACTGTCCTTATACAGGGCGTTAACATTTGCGATACCGCCCTCGGTTATATAAGTAAATTTATTTCCATCGTAGCTCATGAGCCCGGCATAACAGCCTATCCATATCATGCCGTCATCCGTCTCTGCCACCGCATTTGCCTCGGATGACATGAGTCCGTTATTTCTGTCATATACCGTCATCTTAAGATTGGACTCGGCCTGTGATTCCAACGAAGATGTGAGAATGCTTGCTGCCGTGATCAAAGCAATAACTACTGCCGCACCGCTTATCACATTTTTCTTTAAAGCATCCCTGTTGCTTTTCTTCATGAAATATCTGAGAACAGAATCAAATACAAACAGAAGGAATATGCTGAGCTGTTTATCGTAAAAGTCCACCACCAGTTCGCCCCCTATGCAGGCGGTAACTCTGCCGGCTCCGTACCACAAAAGCATATCCACAGTGGTATCCCCCCAGCTGTTGCCGGAATAGCCGTTATAAAGGTTCATATTTATCGGGACAGATACAGCCACTGATAAAAGGCTTATCCAGAAACCAAAGAAAGCCGCCTTTCCAAGGCTTGAGAACATTTTTTTCTTCTTCTGAAAAACTCCCGCCAGAATAGCGATGGAAATGCTTACAAGAACATAAAGCAGTTCGAGAGGGGTACCAATATTATTGATGATAGCTGTCAGTATCGCGATCACAACACCAACAACAGTGCCGGAATAAAGTATTCCCGCTAAAGTCCCTATGGTATCAAGCCACAACGGAAGAGCAAATGATGTGGTAAATCTCCTACCTGCAACGTTTACGAAAACACATGCCGCAACGATCAGAATCAGTCTGATGCCTTTCCTGATATTCACTATCTAACCCTCCGCGCTAAACCCAAGAAGCTCACCCAGTATCTATTATCACCGTTTTTATGGATTATTTCAATATTTTAAAAGTATGTGACCGTTAAACTGCATTATTTTTTCAGACGTCTCCCAAGTGCTATATTTCAAAGATCAAACACAGTGTATGAACACTTTTAACAATTGCTTTTATAAAACCCGTCATTATATAATTGAAATGCATTTTTAATTCACTATCTTTTAAGGGAGGTAAAATAGTATGGAATGGATTCTTTCCAACATTGTGGTCACTGCTGTTGCCATAGCTGTGATCCTTTTGATCGTCATCTTAGCCACGGGCTACGTCAAGGCTCCGCCCGATATGGCCTTTATCATCTCGGGTCTCAGGAAAAAGCCCCGTATCCTTATCGGTCAGGCAGGTATCAAGATACCTTTCCTTGAGAGAGTAGATAAGCTTTATCTCGGGCAGATGACGGTAGATATTAAAACCGGACAGCCCGTTCCCACCAACGACTTCATCAATGTAGATGTTGACGCGGTCGCAAAGATCCGAATCGCAACAGACAAGAAGGTAAACATCGGTACGGAGTCAGAGCCTGTCTATGTAGACGGTATACTCCTTGCAGCAAAGAACTTCCTTAACATGAATCCTCAGCGCATTGCTCAGGAACTTCAGGATTCCCTGCAGGGTAACATGCGTGAGATCATCGGTACTCTCGATCTCCGCTCCATCAACACCGACAGAGACAGCTTCTCGGATCAGGTCATGGGCAAAGCTTCCCGTGACATGGACAAGCTGGGTATCGAGATCATCTCCTGCAACATCCAGAATGTTACGGACGGAAACGGACTTATCAAGGATCTCGGTGCTGACAACACCTCAAGGATCAAAAAGGATGCAGCCATCGCAAAGGCACAGTCCGAAAAGGATGTGGCAGTTGCTCAGGCAGAAGCCAACAAGGCCGCAAACGATGCTCAGGTAGCTGCAGCTACAGAGATCGCCCAGAAGCAGACAGAGCTCGCCATCAAGAAGGCACAGCTCAAGCAGGAGCAGGATACAAAGCAGGCTGAAGCCGATGCTGCATACGAGATCCAGAAGCAGGCTCAGATGAAGACCATCCAGACTGCTACCGTTAATGCAGAGATCGCAAGGACCGAACGTGAGACCGAACTTAAGAAACAGGAAGTTCAGGTTAAGCAGCAGGAACTTGAAGCAGAGATCAACAGAAAGGCCGATGCCGAGAAATACCGTCAGGAAAAAGCAGCCGAAGCTGATCTCATCAAGAGACAGAGAAACGCTGACGCCGAACTCTTCGAGAGACAGAAAGCTGCCGAAGCCATCAAGGCACAGGCTGCCGCAGAACTCTACGAACAGCAGCAGAAAGCAGAAGCTGTTAAAGCACAGGCTGATGCGAACAGATATTCCGCAGAAATGGAAGCTGCCGGTATCAAGGCAAAGGGTGAAGCTGAAGCTGCCGCTCTCCGTGCAAAGGCTCTTGCAGAAGCTGAAGGTATGGAAAAGAAAGCCGAAGCTTACAAGAAGTACAACGGTGCCGCTATGGCTGAAATGATGATCAAGATCATGCCTCAGATGGCTGCCGAGATCGCAAAGCCGCTTTCCTCCATCGACAAGGTAAACATCTATGGAACAGGCGACGGAAGTACCGGTGCATCACAGATATCCGGAAATCTTCCCATAGTCATGAAGCAGGTATTCGATACCATGTCTGAAGCTACCGGAGTGGATTTCACTGAGATCATGAAGGCCGGAACATACGATGCCAAGGTTAACCGCAATATCAATGTGACCGGTGTGGAATTCCCCGCAGCCGCAGCTCCTGCTGCTCCTACGGGTTCTGCACCTGCTGCAAAGGCTAAGAAAGCCGACACAGAAGTAACAGAGTAATAAAATCATAATCCCCCTCGAAAGTCGGAATTGGATCCGGTGATCGAGGGGGATTTTTTGTCTGCGTGGGGGGACTCGCCTTCGGCGGCTTTCCGTGGCAGGCTTTTCAGACAGTGGATTCGCTCTCACTGCAGTTCTGTCGGAAATGCCGTACTGTGTCAAACCATTCCGAAACCGTTCACATGCTCCTTCCATGGAGCATTGTTCACTCGCCCCGCCTTCCTTGGCGGGGCGTTTCTGTTACACGCTCATTTCCTTGAACTGCAGGCTCGCGAAACACTGTCTGAATATCCTGTCACGGACTATCCGCCTATTCGGTGATATTCCTTCCAAAACATAATTCTCTGCTTCCGCGAGATCTCAACTAATTGATTCAAAAATAGCTAAATAAAAAAATCTCCCTCGAAAGCAGGATTCCTATCCTGTGCTCGAGGGGGATTATATTGCTTTATTAAGCCAGGAAGCCGCGGTTGGTGCCGGCTGCTGCACTGTCGGTTGAAAGAGTATTCTTTCCGTAAGTCATACCTGCATAGATCGCATCTGCATTTTTCATAAGAGGTTCGGAATCATCCTGCTTAGCCGCCTCAGCATAGGCATTTCTGAGACTTGTCATTATCTTGATGACCTCCGGAAGCTCCGCAGGATCCCTGCGGATATCCGCCATGATAAGGCCTCTTTCTACGAAGCGATATATCTGATATGTGCGTCTTGCGATGTCGTATTCCATGTTCAGAGAGTCGATCAATTCACGGAGAACAGCCTTGGCATTTCTGATGCCCTGTCTGTAGGTTTCGATATCGGTAAGTGTGAATTCCTCACCTTCCCTGCTGATCTTTGCCTCATTTACGTAGGTTAAGAACATATCATATAAGATCACTACGAGACGACTCTTATTTGCTTCGCTTATCCTGAGCATAAAATCCTGTTTTGCTTCACTTGTCATATCTTTCCCTCCTCATTGAGCACTGTCTCATGAGATCTTATGGTCTGATTTCTATGAGCCGGGTATCGGTGCACGCGATCATCCCTTTATTACTGCAGCAACTGAAGTACCTGCTGGGGTCTCTCGTTGGCCTGTGCAAGCATCGATACGCCTGCCTGGACCAGTACCTGTCTTGTGGTATATTCGGTCATTTCCTCTGCCATATCCACATCCATAATCCTTGAATAGGATGCTGTCATATTCTCCTCAGATACCGCAACACTTGCTGCATTGTGCTCCAGACGGTTCTGGTAGGCACCAAGCTTTGAACGGACACTGTTCACGTAAGCGAGGGCGTTCTGTGCGGCAACGATACCCTTCTCTGCTCCCGCCTGTGTCGAAACGTCAAGGCGCTCGGGATCATCAGGATCATTTGGAATCCCCATCTTGTTAAGAGAGATCTCTCTTATCTGGATAGCCAACTCATTACCTTCGTTGGCGCCGGTCTGTACCTTCATCGCTCCGATACCCGTAAGATCGAGGGTTGTGGTTCCGCTCGCTCCGTTATCGCAGGTAAACTGAAGCTCATAATTTCCTGTTCCCTTTATGGTAACTTCCGTCCTTACAAGATTTCCGGCTGCATCTTTTACGGCTTTAGCAGATCCCGTGAGAGATGTGACATCGGGGAAAGCCGTACCTGTAAGGCCTGCGGCGATATCCGCAGCGCTTAAGTTACCATCTTTGCCGTCGAATGCCGAAGGATCTATCTCGTATTTTCCGGGTGCTACATCCTCTGTATAATAATCAACTTTTACAGCTGTATTGCTGCTGTATCCCTTGAGATCGAAGGTACCGTCCAACAGGGGCTGGCCGTTGAATTCCGTATCCTTTGCAATTCTCTGTATCTCCTTCTGGAGCTGATCGATCTCTTCCTGGATGATCTTTCTGTCATCATCGGTAAGGGTATCGGTGCTCGCTTTTACAGCAAGCTCGTTTATACGCTGGATCACAGCCGTAACCTCGGTAAGTGCTCCGTCTGCGGTCTCTACAACGGAGATTCCGTCATTGGTATTGGATGATCCCACACCCAGTCCCTTGATCTGAGCATTCATACGATTGGCTATGGCAAGTCCTGCGGGATTGTCCTTTGCATAATTGATCTTGAGTCCCGAAGACAGACGCTGCATGGACAGACTCATCAGATTATCATTATTGTTTAAGGTCTTATTTGCCACTACTGCACTTGCGTTATAATTGATTCTCATGGTGGTTACCTCTCTCTTGACCTTTACTGTGTGCCGCCCATTGTCTGCATGAATATCTTAGCAGTCTTATATAAAACGGCTGTATCAAATTCCTTACTGTTTTTATCGGCAAAAGGACGTGAAAGATTAACAGTCATCTTCTCCGAATATACAAAATTGATCTCTGAAACCGGGATGCCGGCATCCGAAAGTCTGTCCGTCAGCTCCTCCCGCATCCCTTCCGCGGCATTCCTTCCCTGAAGTGTGGATGAAGCAATCATTCCCAAAAGGCTGCCTTCAGAAGCTTCGAATCTGGCTCTCAGCCGGCCGTAAATCTCTGTCTCCATATCTACATCTACCGCTCCGGAAATATTGCTTTCGTGAAGGATCTTTACAGTGACGGATGTCATCTCTCCGCCGATCTCCATGGGTATCTCATAGGATTCCTGCCTGGAGAGACTGCCGGCAACTGTGATCTGTCTCATGGCAGATCCGTATTCCCTGACATCTATCATATCACCGTCGCTCCACACTGCCGCATCCAAAAGCTGTTTCATTGATGAAAGCATGCCATCATATGCAGTCTGTGCGCTTTCTTCATCATCGAATCTTTCCACAACATCCGCATAGCCTTCATTCACGCGGGACAGCAGCAGATCTTCGGCGGTATCTCCCTTCAAACCTTCGAATCTCTTTCCGTCAGCTGTATTTCTGAAAAGTTCTCCTCTGTTCTTCCTGAGATCCTTAAGTCCTCTTACGTGATCCGCTGTAGCAATGACACCGCTCTCCACCAGCTCATGGTAAATGGTGGATGATGTATGTGCGGCTTCCCGTATGGATTCCGCTTCACTCTCCGCTCTTGCCTGAGCATAAGCAGTCTCTATCTGCTCAGTGATATCATTGGAGATACTGCCCTTCATACCGTCACTCAGGTCATCAATGCTTATATCCATCCCGCCGGCACGTCTGCTGCGGATCGCACTTAATATATTTGTAAAGCTGATCTCTCTGCCCTGTTCTATCAGTCTTCCTACAGCGGCTCCGTCCAGGCTCTCGGTCTGTCTGATCATTCTGTAGATACCTACGAAAGACTCGGACTCTTCGGCTGTGATGGCTCCCCTCTCCTGCATCCTTACAAGATATTCACTGTATTTTTCTCCCGTATCGGAAACGCTAAGCCTTTCCAGTCTCTCTTCAAGCTCCTCCATTGAAAGCTTTAAGGGATTAGCTCCGTCTCTGATCAGCCCCAGTACAGCTGCGGGTGTCATCTTTGAAATGATGCCCGATACCATCCTGTAACCATCCTTTACGGAAGACATGTTTTTATCATTGATCTCCATCCTGTTATATCCAAGGATCCTTGCGGCACGGAGATTTTCTTCAGAAGGATCGATGCCAAGCTCCTTAAGGAGGCTGTCCGCATGTTCAAAGGCTTTTTTAAGCGAATCTCCGAGATCTGCGCGGACTTCCGTCTGCATGGTCTCGTAGGCTGCCCCGGCTGCTTCAAAAGCATTCTTTCTCTCATTGCCTCTTGCGGAAAAGAGTTCCAGATCTATGGTGCGGACCGACTCAAACTCAGCGATCACGGATACCGGCATGGAAGGTATGTCACTTACAGTCATCACGGACTGTCTGAAGATCTCTTCACTCCTTGCAGCCAGAAGCGCATTATCTGTACCGAACTTGTCTTTAAGCATTTCCGACTCGGCCTGCTTTAATCTCATAACAAGATCGTTAAGCTCCATGGTATCTATGGATATTCCCTGCTTCAAAAGCCGCATGTTGACCTGCAGGCTCATGACCAGTCTCGTCTCTTCAACCTGACGGCGTGCGGTTATGAGATCTCCCGACTTTTCAGCATCCTTATGGTAAGATATCCCAGCCTTGCCTTCCTTTATCTCTTCCCGGCTCTGTCGCAGATTTTTTACATTCAGAATCTCGCCCTTATCCACAACAAGGGATACTATATCGGGGTCTTCGCCGGCGGCTTCGATCACTTCCAGTGAATCCTCAGCCTGCTCTGCAAGACTTCCCTTGTCCGTCAGATCTGCCTGCATTGCGGGAAGCCCGTCCGATACAGACTGCGCAGCAACCTTGATAAATCCCTCATCCGATCCGGGGATCTTTATATCTTCAAGTTCCTTCATGGCAAGGAAGCTCTCTTCGTTAAAAGCCAGTCCGTCTTCTATCATGCGGGATGCAATGGTGATATTTGTCTCGTTAACATCTTCCCCCGCTCTGTTTATTATCTCTTTGATACGGGATCCGATGGCATCATCCCCATCCGTTATCACCGGATCTTTATCCTGTAACTGAGCAGCTCCGGTTCCAACACTGTGTTCAGCGTAGTAGAGATTCTCGACAGTGGGACGCAGTCCGTTTTCCACCATATATTCCTTTACATCCTGAGAGGGAACCTCAAGCTGTCTGGCTATTTCGAGCGCATCCTTCACTTCCGTGACATTATCCTCAGTTACGGGAAGGGATACTTCATCAAAGCTCTTCTTTACCGCTTCGGCCATCGCAGGGCTCCCGGTTATTTCCTGAAGCTTTTCAACCGAAAGATCGTCGTTAAATCCCTTTATCACCACTCCTGCCTTGGCAAGAGTCGCTCTTATCTCATCGGCTACCGTCACGGCTTCCTTAGGATCCATACCGGCAAAGGAAAATCCCTGTTCCGCAGCCTTTTTATACCCCTCTTCCGTCATGGTGTTGGATAAAAGTACCATACGGTCCTTGCAGACATCCGCAGGTATTCCGGCAGCAAGACTGTTTTTCAGGTTTTCGGCAGCGCTTTTTTTCTGAGAAATGCCTGCTTCACCTATCTTACCGGCGTTTTTTACCAGATTTATGCCCTTGACCACGTCGGGATGAGTCCTGCCGGGATTATCTATGGAGAGTCTGTAGCTCTTTGAAGGCTCTTTCGATGTCCCGGCCGTTTCCGGATTAAAAAAATCCGCAGCTGACCCCTGACCATCAGTACGGTAGGATCCTTCTGCGGAATTATATTTCTGTATCATATTGTTGATCATCTGTCCGTTCATACCGTTTACCCGCTTGCTATCTTTTCCAATACACAATTTATATCGGCATCGAACAAAATTTCTTTAGATATATCAGATTTTGATCTCAAACAGCTCCATGCGCTCTACTTTCGGAGTCTCTTCCCTGTCTTCCGGGAAAAATACCACCAAAACCTCGTCTCCGCTTTGCACTGCCTGATATACGGCCTCATTCATTCCGACTATCATGAGGGGATATCCTCCGCCATCCACCACATTTCCTTCGGCATCTGTATCCAGAGGAAGCATTACCTCCGCCTTGTAACGGATACGGTAATCTGCCGTGAAGTCCTCATAGATCTTCTTCTTCGGATAGAACTTCCTGATGACCTCAGTCTCGCATACAAGAGCTATATCCGTATTGATGGCATGAAGCTCCCGCTTGGGCTGGTGAACAAGGAGCTTGGACAAAACTATCAGCAGAAAATAGAGAAGGATCACTGCGGCGATATTTTCCACCGCCCTCATGGTCTCTCCCTCCAGGCATTCGCTGACTGTCTGGATGACCGTCCATATCGTGGCGATAAAGGATATGAAGAGTAAAAGCAGGATCTTAAGCGAGCCGTTGAAATACGTATCGTGATAATATCCGGCTATCCTCTTCTTTTCCCTTTCATTCAGTTTTCTCCAATGAACATCCTTACCCGAAGACGGCCTTCTGACATTGCCGGAAATGGTCTTGGGTACGGGTTTCGATGACATGGTACTCATCTTCTTATCCTAACTTTTATAAGAACTGCCGGGTGGTTTATCCCGGCAGTATCATTACCTTCAATATGAGAAAGAGTAAACGGCGACTCCGTAGGGCGGAAGATCAAACTTCACTGCATACGGCTTGTTATCGCACTTCATCTCCTTGCTCTTAAGCTCTCCGGGAAGCTCGTGCCCCTGTCCTGCGAAGCGTGCCTCATCCGAATTAAGGACCAGCTTGTATTTGCCCTTCTTGGGAACACCCACATGATAATCCGGAATGTTCATGGGGGTCATGTTCAGAATGAAGATCAGGTTGTTCTTCCCGTCCTTTGACTTGCGGATAAAGCTGTAGGTGCTTCTGTAATTATCATTGGCATTTATCCACTCAAAGCCCTCCCAGCTGTCATCCAGCTCATAGAGGCAACGGTTCTCACGGTAGATCTTCAAAAGCTCTTCCGTGTAGTTGAGCATTCCGCGGTTCAGTTCATTTTCAAGAAGGAACCAGTCCAGCTCTCTCTTCTCGCTCCACTCTCTTTCCTGACCGAAATCCTGACCCATGAAGAGAAGCTTCTTGCCCGCATGTCCGAACATAAATGCATATCCGACTCTTAAGTTTGCATACTTGTCTATCTGATAACCGGGCATCTTATTGACCATGGAGCACTTGAGATGGACCACTTCATCATGGGAAAGCGGGAGAATGTATTTCTCCGCACAGTTGTAACTCATGGCGAAGGTCATCTTGTTGTGATTGTCCTTACGGAAGTAAGGATCCAGCTTCATGTATTCACAGAAATCATGCATCCATCCCATGTTCCACTTGAAGGTGAAGCCCAGTCCGTCGTCTTCGGGACTGGCTGTTACCTTGGGCCATGCAGTGGATTCCTCGGCTATTGTGATGGCACCGTTGCCGAGACCTGAGATCACACTGTTCATATGCTTGAAGAACTCTATGGCATCAAGGTTCTCGTTTCCGCCGTATTTATTGGCAACCCACTGTCCGTCCTGCTTGCCGTAGTCAAGATATAGCATGGAAGCGACGGCATCTACTCTGAGACCGTCTATGTGGAACTCTCTTATCCAGAAAAGCGCACTGGCTATAAGGAAGTTCTTAACCTCAGACTTGGAGTAATTAAAGATCTTCGTTCCCCAGTCGGGATGCTCCCCAAGCCTTGAATCGGGGTGCTCATACAGGGGCTCTCCGTCAAAATCCGCAAGTCCGAATGTATCTCTCGGGAAGTGTGCGGGTACCCAGTCAAGTATCACTCCCACATCAATGGAATGAAGCTTATTTACCAGATAAGCAAAATCCTCCGGTGTCCCGTATCTGGATGTTGGTGCAAAATAGCCTGTCACCTGATATCCCCAGGAACCGTCGAAGGGGTGTTCGGCGATACCCATAAGCTCCACATGAGTATATCTCGCATGTGAAAGGTACTCGCATAAGCGGTCCGCAAATTCACGATATGTATAGAAGCCGTCTTCCGTTCCGTCGGGATGCTTCATCCAGGAACCGATATGGCACTCATATATGGACATCGGTGATTCGAAATGATTCGTAGCTGCCCTTTTCTCAAGCCACCCGGAATCCGACCATTTTATCTTCTTAATGTCATAGACAACGGATGCCGTGCCCGGACGAAGCTCCGCAAGATTTGCATAGGGATCGGCCTTGTAAATGCCCGTCCCGTTTGCGGTGGTGATGTAGAATTTGTACAGATCGCCTTCCTTAACACCGGGAACAAAGCATGCATAAACACCACCGGGGCCGAGCCTTCGCATGGAAGTAGCCTCGGTGTCCCAGTTGTTGAAATCACCGACAATATGGACTTCTCTTGCGTGAGGAGCCCATACTCCGAAGAATACGCCCTTTTTTCCGTCCTTGCTGCACGGATGGGCACCTAATTTTTTGTAGATATCGTAGTGAGTTCCCTGACCGAATACAAATTGGTCAGCCTCAGAAATGAATACAGTCTCTTCCTGCAGGACAGGAGCAACCTTTGCAGACGACTTCTTAGTTGCTGCCATAAGAATACTTCCTCCTCATATTGTAATCCCCAATATCACGCAACAGTTCCGGATCTTCTCTGAAAATCCTTTTCTTTCAGAACTATCATGTCTTCTTTATTATCATACCGCTTTCCACTGAGGATTTCAAAAAAACTTGAGACAGGTCGTCTGCCTGAGCGGGCTATGGCATCATCCACGATCTGCTCCACTTCGGCAAGTGTTACATTGTGTTCACCGATCTGAAGCTCGTCGATACGCTGGTGAAGAGCAAGTACTGCTCTTTCTTCATCTATCTTGTATTCCTTCTTGTAAGCATAGCTCTTGGCGTAATCAACAAGTGCACCGTCCGTGAGAGGCGGCATGTCGATACGCGCATTGAAATATCCGGAAAGAACCGGATAATCCTCTATCATCCTGTCTATGGCTTCCTTCTCATCTATCATGATGACGATAACGCCGTCCTCTGTGTTCTCCAGGACATTTGTTATCTTCTCAAGGGTATCCCTGAACAGACCGGAAGCATCTTCTATAAGAAGCGCACCGTTGGCCAACTGTGAAAGAACAGTGGCAACATCTTTGTTGTTCATCTTGTCGCCGCTTACTCTGGCAACATGATTGTTGAGGAAATTGATATCGATCAACTGGATCTCACGTAAAAGAGCTCTCGCAAGACTCCTGGTCTCTTCCTTCTCTTCACCGGTTATGATGGCATTGCCCACATAAGGCGCAAGGGAAATCTGATCGATAGCCTGAAGAATATTCCTGCGCATCTTCTTGGAGTAAAGGAAATGATCAAAGATCCTCAGCTCCTCCTCCGAGAAATCATCTTCATCGCCTTCCTCGGGGATATATTCATCATTGTTATCCTCTACCGTCTCTGCTCCGATACGGTCTGCATCGGTCTCAAGGGCATCGGAGATCTGCTCCATCTGGCTGGTGTTGAGGCTCACGTCTTCTTCGTAAGGCAGATCCTCGTCATAAGCTTCCTCGTAGTACTCCTCTTCGTACTCCTCATCGTACTGCTCATCTTCAAGGGGCTCTTCTTCAAAAGCCTCTTCGTTGTAATCTTCTTCGGAAAGCTCTTCGTTTTCAGCCGCTTCGTTTTCGACTTCTGCCTCGGTTACCTTTTTAGCCTCGATCTCATCCCATACCGAAGGAGCACTCTCTGTATCGGTCACAGAATCTTCTGCAGCGCCTGTAATTGCATTATCTGCCGCATCTCCGACAGCAGCGGCTACTGCTCCCACTGCATCACCCGCAATCTCAGCTACAGCTTCCACACCTGCTGCCGCAAGTCCGTTCTCGGCAACAGCTGTGCCCTCCGCAGCAACACCTGCAGCAATAACACCCTCTGCTGCCGCTCCTGCCACGTCGGTCGCTCCCTCAAGAGCAACACCCGCCACGTCACCTACGCCCTCGGCTACAGCACCTGCTGCATCGACAACGCCTTCTGCCACAGCTCCGGCAAGACTTTCAGAACCTTCAGCATTTGCAGCGGCTTCTTTTGCTTCCTTTTCAGCACGGATGGCTGCATCTACTTCTTTCCATATGGTGGTGCCGTGAGTCTCCTGGGAAACTCCGTTTACTTTGACCTCTTCATCGACTTCCGACTCGATATAAGCTTCGGGCTCTTCGGCTGCATATTCCTCTTCGGCCAAAGACTCTTCGCTTCCTATATCCACAAGCTCGATACCTTCGGTATCATACATGTCACCGAAGATATGGCTGCTGCTTTCCTTAACTATAACTCTGGGCTCTCTGGAAATAACATCTCTGCTTTCTCTGTCGAATCTCTCGAAGATTGGACCTGTGGTATCCAGGATCGCCTGTCTCGTCTCCCTGCGGATCTGTTCATCGTTGCGCTGCTTGATCTTTTCCCAATTCTCAAGAGCATCGGAGATATTGATCTGCCCCGTTATCTGCTTATCGGGTACAGGCTCGAAGGGTATCGCAAGATTGAACTGTCCATCATCTGCCTGATAATACTGCCCTCCAAGACCAACTCCCTTTTCAATGGGCTGTATATCCTCGCCGGCTTTGTGCCCGGTGAAGTTGGGATTGGTGCCCGTGGGAGGTGTATCAATAACGATGGTATCTGTCTTATCTTCAAAAAATTTCTCGCTGGAAACAGCTTCCGAAGCCCTTGCGGCGCTCTCCATTTCCTGCGTGTACATCAGATCAGAGTCGGTGTTGTATGCCGAATCCTCATAATGTCTCTCATCATAAGGGATATTGTCGGTATAATACTGCTCGTCATCACGTCCGTATCCCTGCTCCTCAGTGTACTGGAGGTCGCTCTCAGTGTAGTTCATGTCACCGGTGTACTGAATACCGCTTTGAGTGTCACGCATGTCACCTGTGTAGCTGCTCTGAGTATCACTCAGGTCACCGGTATAGCCGTAGTCGCTCTGAGTATCTCCCATATCGCCGGTATAGCCGTAGCCGCTCTGAGTATCCCCCATATCGCCGGTATAGCCGTAGTCGCTCTGAGTATCACTCAGGTCGCCGGTATAGCCGTAGTCGCTCTGAGTATCGCCCATGTCGCCGGTATAACCGTAGTCGCTTTGGGTATCGCCCATGTCGCCGGTATAGCCGTAGCCGCTCTGAGTATTACTCAGATCGCCGGTATAGCCGTAGTCGTTCTGCGTGTCTCCCATGTTGCCGGTCTTTTTTCCGGCGTTGTCGGGATAATATTCCTCATCAACAGGATTTAACTCCTGCTGCTCTCTCTCTTTTCTGAGCTTTTCCCAATTGAATCTCTCTGTTCTCCTGGCAGTATTGCGGCTCTTCTTTTCAGATCCACCCTTCTCCTCTCCCGCGAGAAGCTCCGCCATGGATTCGGCAAGCTCCTTGGAAAGATTGATGGTATCACATTTCGCGATACTGATGGGCTTGACCATGATGTCACCGGAAAACTCACCGTCGTCATATTTTTCAGAGGTATAGTCATCCCCTTCGTAAGCTTCGATCTCGTCCTCCACGTCATTGCGGGAATCATAGATCTCCTGCTGCCTGGGAGTAAGTCTCTGATGCAGCATCTTAAGCTCGAGAGCTTTTACGACAAAAGGTCCCTTGATAAACCATGTGACGATATCATCACAGGTCTCAACACACTTTTTTACATTTCCTGTTCTGTGGTAAAGGTAGGCAAGCTGATATCTCCACTCCGGGTGGGAAGGGGACAAGTGCCTCATATCCTCGAGGATGGCGATCAATGTATCAACCGAGCCATTGCAAAGCTCTACCAGACGGTATTTGAGAATAAGTCTCTCCGCCGTATCCGGTGCCATATGTTCATATATTTTGTAAAATTCCGTCGATTTGACAGTATCCTTGCGATCAAGATAGAGATCACAGAGACCGAAGACAACTTTCTTACTGCGGGGCTTCAGATCGTAAGCCATCAGCATCAGATCCAATGCCTTGTCCGGCTGGTCGTCCAGACGGTACAGATTGCTTATCTTAATGAGAGTCGTGTATCTCTTCTCGTCACGCCACTCAATCGTATCAGCTATATCGGCAGCATTCGCAAAATCCCTGTCAGCTACAAGAGACATGATCTCTTCGTAACGGATCTTCTGCATTCTTTTGTCCAATTTGATATCCCTCCATGAGGCCAGTGCAAGTCGTAAAACCCCAATATCTTGGAAATTTTATCATAAGCACCACTATATGTCAAAAAAACAGGGTGTATCGGGTAGGCCGACACGCCCTGTAATAATTCATTTTATGTATCTGTTCAACCACCTAACCACATGGGATCAACGCCCTGTAACGGCGCCGCTGGTTTGTTAACATAACTGGTCTGACAATTCAGCAAATTGTGCAAGATCTAATTTTTCACCTCGGATATCCGGGGAAAGCCCCATCTTCTCCAGAGCTTCCGTCACCTTTTCTCTGGAAAGCCCGAGGGAAGGGTCGGTGGAGAGCCCGTTGGAAAGAGTCTTGCGTCTGTGATTGAAGGAAGCTCTGATGAGCTTAAACATCCTCTCGGGGTCTCCCGGTGTCACAGGCGGCTCTTTGTAACGATCCAGGCGGATGACCATGCTGGAGACTCCGGGCCTGGGCATAAAGCAGTGAGGGGGGACCTCCGTTATTATCACGGGATCCGCATAGTATTGAACTGCCAGTGACAGAGCACCGTAGTCCTTGGAGCCGGGTCCCGTCTTCATCCTCTCGGCCACTTCCTTCTGCACCATGATGGTGATGCTCTCAAGGGGTACCTCTTTCTCAAGGAGTGCCATGATGATGGGTGTTGTGATGTAATAGGGCAGGTTCGCTACGACCTTGATGGGCCTGCCTCCGTTTTCCTCTTCGGAAAGGCGGTTTAAGTCGACTTTCAGTATGTCATCATTGATGACTTTCACATTGTCATAATCAGAAAGCGTGTCTTCCAGGATGGGGATAAGCGCACGGTCTATCTCAACCGCTATGACTTTGCCTGCACGCTCTGCCAGATACTGGGTCATGGTTCCGATGCCCGGTCCGATCTCCAGAACGGTATCCGCCTCACCGATGCCCGCCGCATCGATTATCTCCTCTACAACAGAGGAGTCTATAAGGAAATTCTGCCCGAATTTCTTGCGGAACATAAAGTGGTATTTATTTATTACGGCTGCGGTTTTTGCAGGTGATGCAAGATCTGCCATGAGAGTCCTCGTTTCTTTTATAAACTACTTACATATTATATATGGTGTACGGCTGTTTATGCCAATGGAATGCCTCCGAATATTATGGCGCAAGCCAGTTTGCCCGTCAATCATGCGACTGAAAAGTATCGCACTTTGTCAGGCAACTTTTCATTTAATCCCCAATTAAAAATCTTTCAGCATTCTCTGCAGTAACCTCCGCAACACGGATCACAGGTATATGCTTTATGGACGATATCGCATTTGCAATGCCTGTAAGCAGATCGGCATGAGCGGAAGCTTCGGTATTGCCGGACTGATAGGCAGTCTCTGCCGGATCAAACGGTATATATGATAGGGAATCGGTTTTACAATGGGTATTTTTGTACTGCCTGCAAAAAGGAATATCAGTCTCTAACATAAGATATTCTGCCAGAATCTCCTTTACAGTCTCAGGGAGACGTCTTGCCCGCTTATTCAGTATCCCGGTACCGATACCTATATTCCCTCCGAGCTTAACAAACTCTCTTGCCGCTTCATGGCTGTAAGAGAATCCGTGCATCACAAAACTCAGTCCTTTGAATCTCTTCATAGTCCTTAATGTATCATCACATGCCCTCACCGAATGGATCACTGCGGGAAGCTTCAGATCCCTGCACAATGCCAGCTGCTCTTCAAAGCGTGACTGCTGCAATTCCCTCGGTGGCATCCCGTCTCTGTAATCAAGTCCGATCTCTCCTATAGCACAGAATGACTTTTTAAACGACGCTTCGTCAGAAATGAGTTCTTCCGGAATCTTTTCCTCCGCATGCTCAGGATGTATGCCGCAGGCGCAAAATACCGCTGCCTCCTGAAGACTCATGACGCCTGCCTTGTGAGACGGCTCTGCAATCTCTGTTATCTTAGCTGCTTCCAGCGATGATCTCCTGTCGTAAGAAACCGTCAGTATCCCCTTTACGCCGCGATCATACAGCTCGTGCGTATATCTGACGATCTGATCGGGAGTCATATATTCCTGTAAATGAACATGTGAATCAAAAAACATGACGTGATCTTTATCGACTACCTAATGTTAGAACGACGCTATTGCTTCAACAGATTTAAAAAAACACCATTCCCAACGAATTCAATCGTCAAAAATGATGCTTTCGTGCACCGCCAGGGGCTCGAACCCTGGACACCCTGATTAAGAGTCAGGTGCTCTACCAACTGAGCTAGCGGTGCATTTCTTTAGGTCTGTGCATCGGTTTTTTCCGAAGCACGAGTGTCATTATATTACAGGAATTTTTAAAATGCAAGGGGGAATTTTATTTTTTCGAAACTTTTTTCCAAATATTGTTTTTCTCCCTTTACATGATGAAACATCTTCTCAACATCAGTATTCATATGGAGCGTAATAAGCTTAATATTGACGTTTGCAAAATCCTCTATTACCCCTTCAAATTTATCCAGGCGATTGCTTAGTCTCTTAGCCTGTGAACGTGACACAGGATCAGGGTCAATATTTTTCATTCACCGGCCCCATAAAGCAGCAAGAAAACCAAGGATAACATACATATTACACAGGATAAAGGCTCCTGCCGATGCCAGTATGATCAGGATACGCAGATTCTTTGACGTACCATCTACCCAGGGAAGAGGAGAACCATTGTTATTACTCTCAATAACAGATAATTCTCTCAACTCATAATATATGAACCCGACTACCCAGACAATATATGCTGCATAGCTTAATGTCCAGAAATTATAATATTTCTCCTGTAAGAAAAAATCACTGATCTTCTCGCTGATGGAGTTTGCTCTGTCTATTTTGTCTCCCAACAAAAACTCCGGAAGCATTCCGGCAACTTTACTGTAATATCCCGTTGCATGGATCATAAAAGCAGCAGTTAATGAAAAAGCCGCAAAACGTTCGAGCACGATCCTTATGAAGAGCTTTTTTTCTCGACTCATTACCAACAGCAGGCAGAACGGAACAGAATAAAGACACCAGTATGCATTAGCCTTTGTCAAAAGCAGCATCGGAAGCATACCAACAGCAGCCAGCATTATCGCAATCTTTTGTTTTCTTTCCTCGCTCAAATCTTTGGCATTTTGATAATAAGCCCACATGCACAGGGCGCACATTGCCAAAAATATTACCGGAATTTCTACGCCACCCAACAGATTAACCCGACTGCGTGTCAGGAAATCAACCATCATCCATAATCTGCTCTTTTTCGAATAGATACCCGCCGGATCTGCAAGCTTAAAAGGCAGCTCCAACAGTTTGTCGATCAAAAAAGGACTTACTACAATACCAACCAACTTAAACAGATTTTTCTCAAATAACAGCAATACCGGAAGAAGGACAAGAAATGGAAGATCTTTGCTAAGGACAGCAAGCACAAAAAAGAGAAAAAATCCCTTCTTATCTTCCTGCAATATCCTGTACACCGCGATCAGACAAAAGAGTAATCCCAGAATATCAAACTGAGCCACCTGACAAACAGGCATGATCACCAAGGGTGAGCAAACATACAAAACCTTAAGATAATTCCTGCGTTTGTCATCATACTTCAGCAGAGCTGCCAACTTGTCAACGTATATTACAGTCAATCCAAGCAGCAATACGATGAACAGTTTCCCCCACAACCTCGCCGCAAAGGCATCCAGTATGTTGCCGCCACGTAACCTCTCGGCAATATACAATGGCAATACCCATACTGCATTGATAATATTGATAAACATCCCATAATTGGCTTTATCCGTCATCTCGCCTGCGTTATAGGAATCCACATTGACGCTGTAGTACTGAAGAACATTATCTTCAAACAACGCACGCCAAAAATTCATGCCCTGACGCATATTGGTGTTCAGGTCGATGTGATATACATTACACATGGTAATGAACAGGCCTATTCCAATCAGTAAATATGGCAGTCTTTTTTTTATAGCAGATTCTTTCATATAAAAATTTAAATCTCCACACTCATATAACTTTACTCTGAAGCTAAGCGAAATTTCATTATTTTTTCTATCTTGACACGATCATTATCAAGTTTGTCCTTATTGAATCGAAAAAGAACCCAGTACATCAACTCTTCTTTCAACACATTCGTAGACCATAATATCCGGATTGCAGTCTACGTAGTCATCATATGTATATGAAGCATAATGCCTTACATAAGTATTATTAAACTGACTTCCTATGTACCCCTCCATATGTTCTATAAACGAATCTCCTATTACATAAACACATCTGGAATCTGCGTTTACAGATTTATAGCATCGTGAATTATCAAGATCATCGTCTATACATCTCACATCATGCATATCAAATCCGGAAACTGTATACTCGTGATCATCCTTAGTAAGCACCGATCTCAAATTAAGCATTCTGGCCAAATCTCCATAAGGCTTACCTGAAACATTGATTTTAATATTTTCACTGCTAATATCCGGCATATTCACGTCTAGGGCTTTCAATAAGGCAGTCGCACCAACATATCCGCCCAAATAATTCCAATGAGTATCCGTTTTTGAGTATATTGTTTCATTTAAGTTTTCTTTTGCACGCATGAGCTCATCATAGGGGTAAATTACTCTTAAATCAGTATTGTTAAGCAAGTAATCATACAATTGCAAAGCCCGGTAGTTTTCTGCCGGTTTTCCATACCTTGCCGGCATAAATTCTGAATATATACGCTCTTTATTAGGCGCAATAAAGATTACAAATTCCTTACCTTGTGATACAACAAAATCTCTCTGCTTAACACAATTCTCAGCTATAGATTTTAATTCTTCTTCTGTAAATAAATTAGTACCTTTATAGCAACCTATCGGATCACCATCATCAATGCGAGAATAAAAAAGCCAATTATCTTTACCAATTACAACCTCATCATTGGATGACTGTCCAAAACAATAATAATCTATCGCAGAATTCATTTTAATAAGATAATTTCTAAACTGAATATTATCATTAAAATATGCAGTATAATCCCTCGAAAAAGTTTTATAACTATTAAAACTGAGTACCGGTCGCATCGCCAGTTGCCGATTTTCATAATTAGTTGTATCAAGATACCTCTCTGAAAAAAACCATATTACTCTCGAACAGCAAATAATAATTATGAAAGCAAAAAAGATTATTATTTTTCCAACTTTTCTCTCTTCCATCTTTCTCCTAAAACTGAAAATAAATAAACGGATTGTATGTATCACTCGCTATAGCTGCGAGACATAGAACAAGCACAATCACACAATAAATCGCCTCTTTGATCGAACCATTCCATTTTAATTTAATACGTTCAGGAGTAATAGTACTAATAACTCCCATACCAAGAATTGCACACACAAACGCAAATATGGTTTTATTACTCATATAATTCCACATTTCTATCCCAATGTTTCTATAACGCCACGGCATCAACATTCTTGAAATATACTTAATACCTATGGATATATTATCAGCTCTAAACAATACCCAGCCAATATTAACAACCATTTGTGCATAGATTATTGATATAACTTTTGATTTATTAAGAAATCTTTTAATTCCTCCTCTTTCTAAAATTGTAAACAATCCTTGATACAGCCCCCAAATAACAAATGACATATCTGCTCCATGCCATAACCCGGTTAAGAAAAATACGATCATAAGATTAAGATATGTCCTGCCCTTTCCTTTTCTGTTTCCTCCCAAAGGAATATAAACATATTCTCTAAACCACGAACCAAGTGAAATGTGCCATCTTTTCCAAAACTCTGTGATTGATCTTGAAAGATAGGGGTAATTAAAGTTTTCCGGTATAGTAAAACCAAACATTTTCCCTAGTCCGATCGCCATATCCGAATAGCCTGAAAAATCATAATAAATCTGAAACGTATACGCCAAGGCGCCTATCCAGGCTGTTCCGAAATCTATTTCATTTACATTGTAAGCGTATATGGTATCAACACATAATCCTAATACATTTGAAATAAGAACCTTTTTTCCTAATCCATAGATAAATCTTTTAAACCCGTCAGATACATCATACCATCTAACCGATCTGTCTTCGATCTGCTTATTAATATCTCTATACTTTACAATGGGGCCGGCAATCAATTGCGGAAAAAAGGATATATATAATGCAACATTTACAAGATTTTTTGACGCTTCTGTTTCCCCCTTGTAAATATCGATAACGTAAGATATTGCCTGGAATGTAAAAAAAGAAATGCCTATTGGTAAAGCAACTTGAATAACCGGAAGTATCTCTCTTCCAGCCAGACCATTTATGATTTCTGCAAAAAAAGCAATATATTTGTAGTATCCAAGTATCCCCAAATCACATACAATACCAACGCCAAGTATCAGCTTCTTCATTCCATTTTGAGCTCTGGTTAACAACAATCCAACAGCCCAATTCACTACTATAGAAGCAATCATAAGCAAAACTAAATAAGGCTCACCCCACGCATAAAAAATCAGACTTGAAACAAGCAGTACATAATTTGAGAATTCTTTTTTTACTAAACTGTTACAAATAAAAATAACAGGTAAAAATGCAAATAAAAAAATCGATGAACTAAAAACCATATATCGATACTCTCTAGCCCTTCTAAATCAAGTTT
>JAILGE010000027.1 GCA_024697065.1 Lachnospiraceae bacterium | reverse complement strand
GCCTTCCCAAATGGTTTCATCAAATACGTCACAGATCTCAAGTTTTACAGATTCTACTTTAGTTTCATTATCATTTTCATTGTCACAATCGTTTTGATCTTCATTCTCATAGTTTATATATCCTGTCATGGAATCAGAATAAACATCTAAGAGATAAATGCCCTCTTCCAATAATTCATACTCATCCGAATCAATGAAGATATGCTGATGTCCGTCACTTTCGATATATGTGACAGGCTTATTTTCACTGACAGAGTTATCGCTTACTGAATTATTACTGACAGAATTCTCACTGATAGTGTTATTGTTTACTGAGTTGTCGCTAATAGAATTACCGCTTATAGTATTGTCCTTGTTTCCCCATTCTTTAAGTCCAAGTATCTCTATAGCCGTATCATGACCGCTTAACTGATAACCAATAACAGCCGTCTGTCCGGGTGCGATATTCTGGCAGTAATCAGGGCATGAGAACTCATATGTATCCTCAGATACTTTTTTGATATTTCCACCCCAAACAGTTAAAAATACTGCATCGGTTCTTACGGTAACTGTCCAGTCCTCTATCGCTGTATCCTTGTTATTAACAATGTGGAGCTCACCAACAGCACCTCCATCCCAGGAGGAGATTATCTGATCAGATATCTCATAATCAGCATCTGATACTTTTTTCTCGCTGCTGTCTATTGAATATGAGAACGGGATATCAATCCTTTCTCCGTATTTAACCTGGAATCCAAACTGTATGCTCTCTCCGGATCTAATATCCTGATTATATTCAGCATTCTTGAAAGTCCACTTATTTCCGTTACTTCCTTCAGATGTGACCCTTGCATTATAGGGATTAATGATCTCATCTTCTGACAGAAAAGAAAGATTCCAGTTATGGATAGTCTCTTCGGATTTGTTTGTTAAGCTGACACTGACATTGCATGCACCTTCCCAATGAGATACAATTTTCCACTCCACACAAAAAGAATCGTAATCAAAGATGTAAGGTTCTCCTGAAAGCTCTGACTCAAGAACGCCTCTTTCAGAGATTTCATCGTCGTTATTTTCCGACTCTTCCTTAGCGTTGTCTGACTCGTCTTCTGAATCAAGTGTATCAACGACACCTGCATCACCAAATGATACAGTCATGAAGTTATCGTTCGAAGATACACTTCCGTCAGATGATAAATCATCTTCTGAACCCTCAACTCCTGATGTCGCATCGTCAGAAAACTTTGCTGATACGGTATCAACATCTAAATCCTCTTCGTTGTTCTGACCTGATAAAGCGTTAACGTCATCCTTCGCTGAGTTTTCGTCATTATCAGAAGCTCCCGTAGCACTATCGGTTTCTGAGTTATCTTCATCATGAGAAGCATTCGTATTATCACCTTCAACACCTGAAACCTCTACAGCTTCATTAGCAGATGCTTCACCTTCATCACCTGTCACGGATTCCTCAAGTACTACAGCACTGTCAGTAGATCCACTGTCTCCATCAATACCTGCTGCCATACTTACAGTTCCGCTTAGAGACTGCGACAGTATGGATGCTGTCATGATACCTGTGATCAACTTTCTGATTTTTCTTTTCATCTCCCTCGTAAGTCCTTTCATTTAGTAATATGTCAAACATGCAAGCATGTTCGTGGCTTAGTGAAAAAAAATACCGGAAAGATAAGAATATCCTTATCTTTCCGATATTTAATCAACAAAAGAATATAAAACTTTTACTGTTCTGTTCTGTTCTGTAAGCATTATGTGTCTCCCCTCGAGACTGCCAAGTCGTACGAGGGAAAATATAACACATCACTAAAACATAATCAATAATTTCTTACAGCCCTCTCTCTTTCAGGTCATGCACCAATCCTACGTAAAACTCACGGACATCAAATCCTGCAATATTCTCTCTGTTAAGGTCGATCATATCTGCATGGGAGATACCACGCTTACCCTTATTGGTAAGCAATTGAAATCTGCTGCCCCAGGGGAATGATTTTTCTCCAACAAGGCCGTCGTTATTGCCGTCAAAAAGTTTAACCAGATTGTAGCTTAAGTTAAGCGGGAACTTACCGTTTACCGCTTTGTTAAGCTTCGAGCCATAGCTTTGCGTGAATATGGGATTCTCTTCATCATCATATACATGCTCAAAGGGTTCCATCTCATCGCGAAGAGCCTTTGCACCTGTAGCTGTAAGATCAGTTACGGCTTTGATAAAATCAGGTTCCTTATCTCCAAGGGCTTTCGCTCCCGCATTATAAGCTGCGGCCACGGATTTCTTTAATGACTCGGGAGCCCTCACCAACAGATAATCCGCAAATTCACAGCCTTTATGGGGTGTGTTGATGGTTGTAAGAGAAGCAACGTAAGGCGCCATTCCGCATTTAGTAATGGCATATCTTGAATCCAGACCGCCCTTACTGTGGGCTATGATATTGACCTTTTCACAGCCGGTCTCCTTAACGATCTGCTCAATGACATCCTTGATCTCAACAGCGCAATTCCTTACCGGGCCTGCAGATTCCTGACCACCGTAATAAACAGTTGCTCCGTTCTTTATCAGCTCTGCCGGCACGCGTCCCCAGTAATTAAGATGTTCCGAATCTCTGAAGAACACACCATGTACCATGAGTAGCGGGTATTTTGTCTTGCATATCTGCTCACCTTTTCTCTTCTCGTTAAACCAATACTTCTTGCTCTCAGTGCAGACTTCAAGATGTGTAGTATAAATGATCATACTGAGAGCGATAAGATTTGCTATGGGGATCATTCCGCACAATAAACCTATGACTCTCTTCTCTATCCCAAGCTGCGTTGATGATGTGTAGACTTCGATGATACCTATCCAGAAATAGATACACAGATATGAGAATGCTGTGACAGCGAAAAGAACAGGATACTTCCAGCCCAGAGCAGCATTATCTATCCACTCGATGATAAAGACTATTATGGTGATCAGGAGGGAGACCATAAATACTGCAAGCTTTACGCTTCCTCTGTAGCATCTCTTCAATCTCTTGTCGGGAATACCTGTTGCAGCAAATCCCGTAAGCAATACAGAGACAACGAATGCAAGGACGAACAAAAGAATCAGCCACGGATTATCTTCTGTAAAAATATAAGACACCGCGCATAGTGTTATCAGAATAAGATCTATGATACTAATAGCGTAATACTCTTTGAACATATCCCCCTCCCGGAGTTTAAAAAAGCCCACACCGTAAAGGTCCCTTAACGGTATGGGCTTTTTAAGTCGATCAATATTTTACATGCAGATACTTCTTCAGATTTTCATCCTTACCGAGTACAAGGAAAGTATCACCCTTTTTAAATACACTATCCGGTTTTACTTCAACGTTGGTGACACCGTCTCTCTTGATGGCAAGGATATTAAGATGCATCTTCGGTCTGATCTGAAGAGCCTGAACTGTCTTACCCACCCATTCAGCGGGAACCTCCAGCTCAAATATTGCATAGTCTTCAGATACTTCGATATAGTCACATATATCCGAAGAGCTGTATCTTATGGCAGCCCATTCCGCCACCTGCTTCTCGGGATAAACCACGCTGTCTGCTCCGTTACGGAGAAGGAATTTCTCCTGAACACCTCTGGAGGCACGGGCTATAACGTACTTCGCACCTGCTTCCTTCAAAAGAGAAGTAGTCTCAAGGGAACTCTGGAAATCATCACCTATTGTCACCATACATACATCGAACGAAGGAACATCAAGTGACTTAATGAATTCATAATCCGTGCTGTCTCCAATAAGCGTACTGGTCACAAAACTTACCACCTTATCGATACGGGCTTCACTTTTATCAACAGCCAGGACTTCATGTCCAAGGGCGCTCATCTTCTTCATAAAGTGTGTACCGAAACGTCCCGCTCCTATAACAAGAATGCTTTTCTTTTTCATGACCCTCTCTCCTTATATCAATTCATCAACCTACAGCAATATTTTCCTTCGGATATCTTCCGTTACCGTCATCTTTTCTGCTAACAGCCGCATAAACCATGGTCATGGCACCTATTCGTCCCAGATACATGATCAGTATCAGCACAACTTTCGATACAGCACTGAGTGTCGGGGTAAGCCCCAGAGACAAGCCAACGGTTGCTACCGCAGATGCACATTCGAACATGGTGCTCATGAGCGGAAGCTTCTCAACACAACTTATAAAGATCGAACTGCTTAAGAATAACAACAGATCAAATGTAAATACCGCACCGGCACTGATGACCGTATCCTGCGTGATACGCTTTCCCAGCACAGCCGGGTCTCTTTTTCTCTGAAAGAGGGATACCATGGAGATCACTAGTATCACAACTGTAGTGATCTTCATTCCTCCGGCAGTGGATCCCGGTGCTCCTCCGATAAGCATGAGAACTATCGTTATGGCGATACCGTTACCTGAAAAGGTTCCGTAATCTACCGTATTAAAGCCTGCCGTTCTGGGTGAAATAGCATGAAATAAAGATACCAGTATCTTTTCCTGCACAGGCATTCCTTCCGTCTCATTATAATAAAAGAAGATCATGGGGAAAATTATCAATACCGCTTCCGATATCAGTATCAGCTTACTTTGAAGACTGTATTTCCTGAAATGGATCCCGTTATCCCTTATATCATCCCATGTCACGAAGCCCAGACCTCCCAACAAAATGAGGAAACAGAGCGTGATGATCACAAGGGGATCCGAAGAATAGGAAGTCATTGATGAAAATGGTTCCCTGACTCCCATGAGATCAAAACCGGCATTACAGAATGCTGATATCGAATGAAAGAGAGCATACCACACCCCCTTTAAAAATCCGAAATCCCTTATAAACACAGGAGATAAGAGCGCTGCTCCGGAAAGCTCTATTGCAAGAGTTCCCTTAACGATAAAACCCGTAAGGCTGAGTATGCTGCTCAGATTCCTTGCAGAGACTGCTTCCTGCATGGTTATCCTGGCATTGAGCCCTATCTTTTTTCCGGACAGTCTGGAGAGAAAGGTTGTCATGGTAACCACACCCATTCCTCCTATCTGTATCATGATCAGTATCACTATCTGACCGAACAGAGTCCATGACGTAGCTGTGTCCCTTACGATTAGTCCGGTAACACAGCTTGCTGAAGTTGCTGTGAAAAGTGCGGAGAGAAAATCCACACTTGTATGATCTGCAGATGCGATGGGCAGCATCAGGAGAAAAGTCCCGATGAGTATCATACAAATAAAACCGAGAAGTATGATCTGCGCACTGCTCAGAGTATAATAATGACTTTCTGTTCTTTTAAACATATATCAAATATGATTTCCCGTTGTATGTCTTCAGTGCGAAGATCATCCTGCCAAATATTTCCTGATGTCTTCCAGTTTTTCCAGCGCCGTCTTTCTTCCCATATCGTAGATGCGCTGTAATTCCTTAGGGTCGTGCTCTGTACGGCTTATATCTATCTCCTTCGGCGGGAAGATCAAAAACGCTTTTCCTTCTTTTTCGCGCTTTTCTATATAAAGCTTCTCGGCATTATACATCTTCGGCCTGTTCGCCATAGCCTTTGCAAGTCCCGGATACTGCGGCATAAGGATCTTATAAAGCCATGCAAATTTATCAGGTTTCTTTTTGTAATCTCTGTCTCTGGTAAGTATAACAACATTCTTATCGAATCCTTTGGATTCAAAGAATTTCAAAGGAATGGAATCCGCGGCACCTCCATCAGAGTAATACCCTTCATCTATCTTAACAAGCTTTGAAACCAGCGGCATGCTGGCTGATGCTCTGATCCAGTCCATATCTTTTCCGGTTCCGGTCTTGCATCTGTGATACACAGGCTTTCCGCTTTTGGCGTCTGTTACCACGCAGTAAAATTCAAGTGGATTTGCCGCAAATGTTTTCACATCAAACGGATCCAGTTCAAAAGGCAGTGTCTCATAGCAGAATTTAGATTCGTAAAGATCTCCGGTCTTTATCCATGATTTAAAAGTCCCGTATCTGGGATCCTTGCAATATTTAATATTATATCGGATCGATCTTCCCGGCTGCTTTGACTTGATATTGCATCCGAATGTGGCACCTGCGGATACACCTACCGCGCCGTCAAACTCAATGCCGTTTTCCATAAAGACATCGAGTATACCTGCGGTAAACATTCCGCGCATTGCTCCGCCTTCCATGACCAGACCCTTTTTCATATGTTGTCCTTTCTTATCATCACTCTGCAGGTATATTCTCCTGCTCCAGACGCACCTTGTTTTCCAACATATAATTGATCACATGTCTGAAGGAATAGTAATCATCTTCCTTCAGTACGTTCTTCAAATGCTCCTTCTCTTTTTCATTATCCAGATGAGCAACATATTTTGAAAATACCTGAAGGGTCTTAACCCCCATCTCATACGGCTCTAAGGACGGGCAGCTGTTTCTCTTCAGACGGACAAACTTCCTGAAACCGCTGAAATCTATATCGCCCCAGAATCCGACTCTGACACCGCTTCTCTCAGCTTCCTCCGCAATGCATTTAAACCACATCGCTTTGGCAGGACTTACGAAATGTCCGTGGTAGAGCACCAGTTCATTATCCTTGCGCTGCTTGGACAGATACCAGACATATACTGATTTGTTCTCTATGAACAGAACACTTGCCACATCACGAAATGTTACAGATGTGACTCTCTCCGCCATGGAAGCGTTGATACACGCGCCATATATCTGCGTGCTGAAATCAGCGGCTCTTCCGTCATCGAACATCACTGAGACACATCCCGCAAATTCAAATATCTCAGGATATCTGACTATGCCCTTCTCAGCTAAGAGCTGCTCTCCCTCATCAACGGTCACTATACTCTGACTTCCCTTGGCTGCGAGACCTTCCTCATATTCATGCTTGATGGTATGAAGGATCAGGATTATCTTGGACCTTATCTCCCGTTCGAAGAATTTGCTGTCTCCGAAGAGTCTCGTACTGAGTACTCTCTCCATCTGCTCCTTCTTATTTTCTTCATTGGAATCGAGGAAAAGGATAAATCTGAGTATTCCAAAATTCTGCCTGAGATCATCGGTAAAGTATCTGGTGAAATTCTTTCTTTCCCTTATCTGCTCCACCTGATCCTTTAAGAATGCCGCGTAAATGCTGTCGGGGAGCATGTCTTTTATCGTTCCTTCGATCTTTTCCGTGAACTCATTGATTATATCTATCTTGGGTCTGAGTCCGGCGATACGGTAAGCATCACGTATCGACTTATCCTCTACGATAAGCCATATACGGTCTATCTCTCCGGCATCATCCTTATCATAGGAGTAATCTACAACACCACGATCCTTAAGCTTTTCAACTTCCGCGGAGAAGATCTTTTTCTTATCATCTTCCTCGAGTTCATCCTCTATATCGGAGAGCTGATCCACTCTTACCGCGATCTTACGGGTACTGCTGCCTTCACGATATGCTTTGCTGTTTTCATACTTGGCTAACAGTTCCGTAGCTATATATTTTTCGTATTTTCCATATTCTTCTGCCGTAACTCCGCCGGCATTGTCCGTATCCGATGCGATTTCTTTAAACTCAGGAAAAAGCGTTTCCTCCTGTACGTTAAAAGTACCCGGGATCGCTTGGATACCCGGGACTTTGGCCGAAACCGATTCGGTTTTCATCTTTCCGAAGATCATACTATCAGATCAAAAGTACCTTTTATTTCCACATTTCCGATACGAAATACATGAGGGACATCCAGGTATAGACAGAATAAAAAATCCCTCTGTCATCAACACCGTCCTTTAACATTTTCAAGGCATCGTCCCTGTTTAGCTTAACGAAACCGGAAAAGATCTCTTTACCTACCGCACCTTCCTGTGACAGATGTACTTCGTGTTTGTCCGGATGTATCACCGCACACACCAAAGCATTGCTCTCATCGGTAAAGCCCGGAGTAGAGAAGACAAGCGGATTTACAACAAATATCCTGTCACCGTATTTCTCCTCGATCTTTATCCCCGTCTCTTCGAAAAGCTCTCTTTCCGCAGCGGAAATCACCGATGTATCATCCGGATCCAACAGACCCGCAGGAACACCGGTTATAAACTGCCCCGTCACATACCTGAATTCACGGGAAAGAAGGAGCATCGGATCCTTGTCTTCCTCACACATTATCACGAAGCAGCTGACTGCATCGGGTCTCATGTTACGGAATTCCTCATCGCTTTTTACAGCGACGATGTCATCCTTCTTTCTTCGCGTTGCATCATAATAGAATTTTTCGCCTTCACCGTAGTGAAGCTTATACAGATTTGCATATTTTGATTCAAATAATGCTTCTGTATTATCTTTGGTTATAACGGGTATTTCCATCGTTCTAAAACTTCTTAAATCTTCTTAACGGAGATCGTAAGCTTCTCACCGTTGATATCCCATTCCTTGGCACCTTCAAATGTCTCTTCATACTTGAGAGCATTTGCGAGTACCTTGTCTGAGATCGCGTCGGCATTCTTCTTTATAACTTCCTCAATCTTATCATTGCCGGAGAAAGCAGCTTCGATCCTGTCCATAACCTCGAAGCCGGAATCCTTACGCATGGTCTGGAGCTTGGAGATTACCTCATATACAAAACCTTCCTCTATAAGTTCAGGTGAAAGCTTGGTATCAAGGACAACAGTAACATTGCCATCTGCATCAGCGGCAAATCCGTCTTTCTGAGCCATGGTGATCAGCAGGTCTTCCATAGCAAGTGATACCTGTACTCCGTTGGCATCAAAAGTGATAGCCCCGTTTTCCTTAAGGGAAGCCATAGCTTCATTACCATCAACGCCTGCAAGATACTTCTGGATCGCACCGAGCTGCTTACCATACTTAGGTCCAACAGTCTTAAGCTGCGGCTTGAATGTGTATGAAGTATATTCGCTTACATCATCAAGGTATTCAACACCCTTAACATTAAGCTCTTCACGTATGATCGCTGTATAGAACTCATCCGGCTTAACGGGAGTCTTAACGATCATGCGGCCAATAGGCTGACGATTCTTGATATTTGCACCGTTGCGGACAGCACGACCGATAGTAACGATCTTGAGTACTGTCTCCATATTTTCCTCAAGTTCTTTATCGATAAGCTTCTCATCAACAGCGGGGAAGTCACAGAGGTGGATGGATTCCTTTGCATCCTTATCTACGCTTCTTACAAGATTCTGGTAGATCTCCTCAGTCATGAAGGGGATCATGGGCGCTGCTGCCTTGGAGATGGTTACAAGTGCAGTATAAAGAGTCATATACGCATTGATCTTATCCTGCTCCATGCCCTTAGCCCAGAAACGTTCACGACATCTGCGGACATACCAGTTACTCATCTCATCAACGAAATCCTGAAGTGCTCTTGCCGCCTCGGGGATCTTGTAATCATTGAGATTGCTGTCTACTTCTCCGACCACTGAATTGAGCTTGGAAAGAAGCCACTTATCCATAACGGAGAGTTTGTCATATTCAAGAGTATATTTGGAAGCATCGAATTCATCTATATTTGCATAGAGAACCCAGAATGCATAGGTATTCCAAAGAGTACCCATGAACTTTCTCTGACCTTCCTGAACAGCCTTGCCGTGGAAACGGTTGGGAAGCCAGGGAGCAGAGTTGATATAGAAGTACCATCTGATGGCATCTGCACCGTAGTTCTTTAGAGCATCAAAAGGATCTACAGCATTACCGAGATGCTTACTCATCTTCTGTCCCTTCTCATCAAGCACAAGTCCGAGAACTATAACATTCTCATACGGAGACTTGTTGAAAAGAAGTGTGGACTCAGCCATGAGGGAGTAGAACCATCCTCTGGTCTGATCGACAGCTTCCGAAATAAACTGCGCAGGGAACTGCTGTTCAAAAAGTTCCTTGTTCTCAAACGGATAATGATGCTGTGCAAAAGGCATAGCGCCGGAATCGAACCAGCAGTCAATAACTTCCGGTACTCTGTGCATTTCCTTTCCACACTTGGGACAGGGAATCGTAACTTCATCGATATAAGGACGATGAAGCTCTGTCTTTGCAGCATCGGGATTACCGCTCTTCTCGGCAAGCTCTGCGCGGGATCCGATACACATGATCTCTCCGCAGTCAGGGCAGGTCCATATATTAAGCGGTGTACCCCAGTAACGGTTTCTGGAGATACCCCAGTCCTGGATATTCTCAAGCCAGTTACCGAAACGGCCTTCACCGATTGAAGTAGGTATCCAGTTAACTGTCTTATTATTGCGGACAAGATCGTCCTTAACCGCTGTCATCTTTACAAACCATGTTTCACGGGCATAGTAGAGAAGCGGTGTATCGCAACGCCAGCAGAACGGGTAATCATGCTCGAACTTAGGCGCATCGAAAAGCTTTCCCTCATTTTCAAGATCCGTAAGAACCTTGGGATCGGCATCCTTAACAAAGAGTCCTGCATAGGGAGTATCCTTTGTCATCTCGCCTTTTCCATCAACGAACTGTACGAAAGGAAGATCGTAATTTCTTCCGACTCTTGCATCGTCTTCACCGAAGGCAGGGGCGATATGAACGATGCCGGTACCATCTGTCATTGTTACGTAGCTGTCGCATACGATATAATGACCCTTCTTGCGCTGCTTTGCGGCAGCTTCTCCGGTGCACTTGTAGAGAGGCTCATACTCTCTCTTTTCAAGATCCGTTCCCTTAAATTTCTCAAGTATTTCGTAAGCCTTAACTCCCTCTTCCTCGTTGGCAAATCTGCCAAGAACGGTATCAAGGAGAGCCTCAGCCATATAATAGGTATATCCGTCTGCTGCCTTAACCTTGCAGTAGGTCTCATCCGGATTTACGCAAAGTGCTACGTTGGAAGGAAGTGTCCAGGGTGTAGTGGTCCACGCAAGGAAGTAAGCATCCTCATCGGTACACTTGAAACGAACGATTGCGGAACGTTCCTTTACAGCCTTGTATCCCTGAGCAACCTCGTGTGAAGACAGAGGTGTACCGCAACGGGGGCAGTAAGGAACTACCTTGAATCCCTTGTAAAGCAATCCCTTGTCATAGATCTGCTTTAAAGCCCACCATTCGGATTCGATATAATCATCATGATAGGTAACATAGGGGTTGTCCATATCCGCCCAGAATCCAACGGTACCGGAGAAATCCTCCCACATACCCTTATATTTCCATACACTTTCCTTACACTTCTCGATGAAAGGCTCCAATCCGTAGCTTTCGATCTGATCCTTGCCATCGATACCGAGAAGCTTCTCAACTTCTATCTCAACAGGCAGTCCATGGGTATCCCATCCGGCCTTACGGGGAACCATATTTCCCTTCATGGTGCGGTATCTGGGGATCATATCCTTGATAACACGGGTAAGAACGTGTCCTATGTGGGGCTTGCCGTTTGCCGTAGGCGGTCCGTCATAGAAAGTATAGGTAGGGCATCCCTCGCGCTGCTCAATACTCTTCTCAAAAATTCGATTGTCTTTCCAGAACTTCTCTACTTCCTTTTCGCGTTCCACGAAATTCAGGTCAGTGGATACTTTACTGTACTGCATTTTAGGTTTTCCTCCTTATATCCCGATCCGTTTCTCGTCCGGTCCGGGTACTTAATCACTCCATTTTAACACCTGTATAGTATTTTTGAAAGCAAAAATACCCTTACAGCTTATAGCCGCACATTCCGCAGAACAAGGTTCCCTTGGCAAGGATCTTGCCGCAGCCGGGGCAGATCACGCTTCCGGGAGGCGCCTCTCGGACAGGCTTGGGTGCTGCTTCCGGAGCGGGCTGATCATTATCCGGCTGCTTATTCACTGCAGGCGCCGCCCCGGGCGCAGTCCGGCTATTTACATGGGATGATGCCCCATGTTCAGGCTTCTTAGTCGTTGCAGGTGCTGTTCCCGATGCTACGGCCTTAGCGGTCTCATCACTGCTCTTGTCTTCAGAGTCTGCTTCCTTATTATCCTCTCCGGCTTTGTTCACCGGTCTGTTGAGATCTTCCTTCCTGTTCCTGATAAAGATGATGACACTTATCACACCGGCTACCAGGCATATCAAAGCCGCTCCCCAGATGATGGCTGCTATAATGCTCATCCTCTTACCGGTTATACTGATCACAACCGGCTGTTCGGGATCTACTTCGGTCAATATCACCTTGTGATCATTTCCTCCAAAAAGTTTATCTATACCCGTTTTCTCTGCGGCATTTTCCGTATCTTTATCAAATACAGGCTTTCCGATACCTTTTATTGTATAAGTAAAGTTATCTATCCCTGATCCCGAGAATATACCCGTATCAAATTCATCTTCCACATGCATGGTGGCAAATAAAGGAAGAAGAGCCTTGGTATCCGCAGTCACCGCAAGATTATCGTCTGCATCAAAAGCAATATTCCAAAGATCGCTTTCTCTTATTCCTGCATCGGCCTTTACATCTGTAGTGATCGTTACCGCAAATCCGTTGTCATCCGACTTGAGGCTCTTTAATACTATCATATCCTCATCAGTATCAAATCTGCCGTTAACAGCCTGAAAACAATCTTCTATCTCTTTCTTCATCGAATCCAGCTGATTCTTTTCTATCCTGTTCGTAAAATGAACATTTACGGTCCTTGAGATATCACCTTTTCGCTTCGGGTTGAGCACTATCTCCATCTCATCCGCATGATACTTATATGTATAAGCGTATTCGACTTCAAAAACCGGCTGATCAGTATTGAAGAAAAGCTTGTATCCGTCTTCCCCTTCTATTCCCTCATTTGTAACTTCCGTCTGCGATCTGTCCGTAAACTTAACGGCGCCATTGTAATCCTCGGCATCATCCACATAATAATTCAGATTTATCTTTTTAGATCTGTCATATATGAAATCCGAGAGATCAAGATTTTCTGCCACACCGGAAGACTCACCGAAAACATTTGCGATATTTACGAATCCATCAGGACCTGCGGTCACTTTATCTCCGCCGTATTTCAGAGTCGCCTCTTTTGAGATATAGAACATATCCTGATCATCGATCCCGCAGAATCCGTTCATCATCTCATTAACCGCATCAGCATCCAGACCGTTGCCGGATATTGTAAATACAGCATTACCGGATCTGTCGCTCCACTCACCTTCAAAATCCGATGTAACTCTGTCTTCAAAGAATGTCTTTATCTCATCACCGTTAAAATCCATGGAGCTTTGAGGTAAGACCACTTCTATCTTCCTGTCGATATCATACGGACCGTTGAAATCAGTATATATATTTATAGATTCAAAAGGTGCATACTTAATACTGTCCACAACCACAGGAGAAGCCGTTCCGGTTTCACCGCATACATCATATGTACATGAAGTAGTCTCAAAGATATGCACTCTGTCTTTTTCCGACACATATCCTTTCGATATCAGATAGTTCTGAAACCATACCATCAGATCTTTTGAATTGAAATGTTCTTCAAATTCCACGCCCTTGGCAAATACAGTATCGGGCTTATACCATGTCACGGGATCATCGGGTGCAAATCCGCCGCCCGCATGATAAAGATCTCTTACTTTTTTGTTGTAATCATCCATATCGGAGAATTTAAGAGTAAATACGATCTCTATATTTCCCCCTGCGGAATGATCCTCCATGGTAAGAGCATCAGGAAGGACATTGGCAAGATCATTCTTGATCTCATCAGACTTTCCTTTAATACCGTTTTGAGCGTCTGATTTATCAAGCGTAAATGTCATCTGACGCTCACCGCTCAGATCATCATTTACCGTAAGTTTCGTATCCAGATCGCCGCCACATCCCGTAAGAATAAAAACGGCTGCTGTTATCAGCAATAAGAGGATCAATCTTCCGGATCTTTTTTTCATCGTTTTTCTCCTCCCTTAAAAACTCTCTACAACAAGCCAGTCGCCATGGACCTTAAGCAATGTCAGTTGCCTCGTATCCGAACTTTCTTCTCCCAGCCCGGTAACATCAACATAAGCGATGTCATCTCCATACTCGTTCTTTGTAAAGATCGCAGGAGAAACAAGTATCTTCTTATAATCCTCTGCCGCTTCACCCAGATGCTCTTCGATCTCTTCTTCCATATCGTCGGCATCAAGACCCCTTATCTCATATGAATCCTCGTAGGTAAGTGCCACAGCCTTGTTGAATTTGCCCTTGGATACCGCCTTCATATAGTCCTGAGCCACCCTGGAAGGATCATCGAGGTTCTTACCGGCCAGGCATATCCCCGCAATGATACAAACTGCCGCGAGCAAAAATGATATTATGATCGCTCCTAAATTATTGTTCTTCAAAACAACCCCTCCTGTCGTGGTATGTTATCTGTCCAGTACGTCGTAATAAAAACGCTTCAGTTCCTTTGCATCCATGATGACAGGCACAGGATAAACAGGATTGCCTTCTTTATCCGCCTGTGCAGCCAAAGCAGGTATGTCTTCTCTTCTGAGTTCCTTAACCTTTTCGGGTATTCCTATCTTCTCCCAGAGATCTTTGAGAGCCTTTAAGAATCTCTTCGCAGCTTCGGTTTCGTCCATATCTTTGGTTGCAACGCCCGCTGCTATTCCCAGAGCATGAAGCTGAGGGTATATCTTTGCACCGTAGGCTTCAAGTACATAAGGCAGTAATATGCCGCAGGTCTGACCGTGAGGAACATTATATCTTCCGCTTAAGGAATGAGATACCGCATGTGCATATCCCACATAAGAAACAGTAAATGCCGCTCCCGCAAGATATGAAGCTCTTGCCATGGCGCGTCTTGCAGCCATATCATTTCCGTTCTTATATGCTCTCTCAAGATACCTGAAGGAAAGACGTACGGCACGAAGAGCTTCTCTTCTGGTGAGCTTGGTTGTAGATCCGCCGATGTATGCCTCTACAGCATGAACGATAACATCCGCTCCGGTCCCTGCTGTCACGGCAGGAGGCACGGTCCTGGTGTTTTCAGGATCAAGGACGGCGGCATCCGGGATCAGAGGGAAATCCATGATGGCATATTTATGCTTTGTTTCGGAATCCTGCACAATGGCGGCAACAGTAGTCTCACTTCCGGTTCCCGCAGTAGTGGGGACAGCTATGGTAAGGGGAGTCTTTACCCATACCTTCATAATTCCGCCCAGATCTTCCAGTGTGCATTTGGGTCTTGCGATAAGCGCTCCCACTGCTTTTGCGGCATCCATTGCGGATCCGCCTCCGAATCCGATAAGGGCTTCGCAGTTATGCGCCAGATACATACCTCTGGCTTCTTCCACCTCTGTTACCGTAGGATTGGGGGTTACACCGTCGTAAACAGTCACTCTGATATCGGACTTCCTTAAAAGCTTCTCTAGCGGCTCGGTTATCCCGAAACCTCTGATACTCCTGTCCGTAACCAGCAGGACTGACTTTATGCTGTGCTTTTCCAAAAATGCCGGAACCTTTGAAATACTTTCCAGCACTTCAGGATTGCGATAAGGCAAAAGCGGGATCGCAAGCTTAAATCCAAACTGAAACACCCTGCAATACATTTCTTTCATTACGTTCATTTTTACGTCCCTCCACGAAGAGATTTTTAAAATATATGTTTAACCGAAACATCCCCTGTCAGTGAAATTTAGTCCGCACTTGGCGGCTATATCACGTGCATAACTGGATCCGTCAGGCTTAACCCTCTTTATCCTGTAGCTTCTCTTTCCGTTTTCCTTATCTTCCATAAGCGCGGCCAGATTATCTACCTTTGCTTTATTATCAGGATATGAATTGAACACATCCAGCTTCTCCGACAGATCATGGATATGGGTAACGAAGATACCGCAGGCACCAATGGCCCCGATACCGGTTATCACTTCCTCTGCTATATAAGCAGCTTCCATAGCACTGGTACCCGAGAAGGATTCGTCCATAAGAAGCATATCGTCTGCCGTCAGCTTCTTGAGGATCTTCACCAGTTTCTCACATTCACTCTCAAATCTTCCTCTGCCGAACCCTGCAGCTTCAGCTGCCGCAAAGTGTGTATATATACCCCTCACCGGACTGAGAGTACCCTCATCCGCAGGTATGAAGCATCCTAACTGGAAAAGAGCCTGAGCGGTTCCCACAGCCCGGGAGAATACAGACTTTCCTCCATGATTGGGACCAGTCAGGATGAAGAACCTTCCGTTCTCATCTGTCTTAAAATCATTAAATACAAGTTTCTCTTCCACCTTGCTTCTGGCAAGATTCACATTATAAAGATTCTTCAGATCAATACATTTATCCGATACTTCACGTACAACAGGCTTGCTCATCGTAAATCCTGCAGCCCTCATATCCTTTATGAATTTCACTTCTGCAAGAAGAAATCTTATCTCCGGAAACATAGTTACATATGCAGATGTGTTTACGGAAAAATATTTTTCCACTACAGGACCGAATGCCCTGATCGCATTTCTGTATATATCTTCAAGTGCGTGCCTTACGCTCTTTTCCAAAACTGCAGCATCGATCTCCGTATCCTTCATGTCGGAGCTCTTACCACTCCCCTCTGATAATCCCAGACTTTCTGATGTCCATCCCTTTGGCATGGGATAAAGAGTCGAGAGCATTACAAAGGGATCGTTCCTGTCTTTGCCGGTCACTTTGCCGATGAGTGTTCCCTTATGAAAGCGTTCTGCGTTGACAGACACAAGTCCCGCTTCCTCCGCCTGAAGATTCGCATCAAGGTTAACACCTATAGTCACACTTTGAAGCGAACTGAAATCAACGGTTTCTGATTCCATGTCCTTCTTCAGGTTATTATATTCTTCACTTCGGGCCGTCTCTTCGATCGAAGCTTTAAGTCGTCTTAATCCTTCCGAACGGAGTTCCGCCATCGATAAAGACTCATAAAAAATATCCGTAACCTGAACATAACTCTCAAGTATACGGATAACCGACAAAGCTTTATCGATCGTATATGATCCGTTCATGGATGTATGCATATCGAATATCCCCCGGATCAGAGGGAGCGCATTCTCAAACATCTCAAGAACAGAACTGTTGTCCAACAGTTCTTCCAGAACATCAAGACGATATGATATCACTTCGGGATCTGTGGAAAAAAAATCGGTAAGCCTTACAGCGGGCACGCCTCTGAAAGTCTCATTCGTTATCACGATCATGGAGCGCAGCGAAAGGCTCTCCACAAATTCCATGTCACGCAGTCTGTTTTTTTCTTTCTTTTCCCTCGAATATCCGGCGGGATATAAGAGGCTCAAATCTCTGTCCATTTTCGGAGTGATCCCTCGATTTTTGCGTAACGCCAAACACCTTTAATTATACAATTTTGTACCCTTTTTTTAAAGATAATAAAAACCCCGCCGACCTGATTTCGCAGGTGACGGGGTTTGTCTTTTTCCGCTTTCGCGACTGCAGGCTCACATCCGGAAGCCGCTATGCAGATTATATTGATTTACTGATCGATCAGTTCTTTGCGTACAGATCTACGAGGCTCTGCAGGTACTCGAACTTCTCCTTAGCATTCTCCTCAGCAGCCTTGAAGAGCTCTCCTGCCTTATCCTTGTTAACCTTGGAAAGAGCGGTGTAACGAGCTTCGCCGTTGATGAAGTCTGTGTAAGGAACAGTAGCTGCCTTGGAATCAAGTGTGAACTTCTTCTCAGCAGCAGGATTGAATCTGAAGAGATTCCAGTATCCGGCATCAACTGCCTTCTTCTCCTCAGCCATAGCGATACCCATACCACCCTTAATTCTGTGGTTGATACAAGGAGCATAACCGATGATGAGTGAAGGTCCGTGGTAGCTCTCAGCTTCCTTGATAGCCTTAACAAGCTGATTCGGGTTAGCACCCATAGCAACCTGTGCAACGTATACATAACCGTAGCTCATAGCGATTCCTGCAAGATCCTTCTGCTTGATAGCCTTACCGCCTGCAGCGAACTGAGCAACAGCACCGATAGGAGTAGCCTTGGAAGACTGTCCGCCTGTGTTGGAGTAAACCTCAGTGTTGAATACGAATACGTTAACGTCTTCACCGGAAGCAAGAACGTGGTCGAGACCACCGAAACCGATATCGAATGACCATCCGTCACCACCGAAGATCCACTGTGACTTCTTAGCAACCATATCCTTATTCTTGATGATCTCCTTAGCATGTGCATTGGAGTCATTAGCGATAGCAGCAAGAAGCTTCTCTGTAGCTTCCGTGTTCTTGAGAGTCTCATCGTATGTTGCAAGATACTCGTCGATAGCAGCCTTTACGTTAGCATCGGATGTTTCTGCCTGAAGAGCAAGAACCTCATCCTTTACGTTGCCACGAAGTGTCTTCTGTGCGAGGTACATACCGAAACCGAACTCAGCATTATCTTCGAAGAGTGAGTTAGCCCATGCAGGACCACGGCCCTTCTTATCAACTGTGTACGGTGTTGAAGGTGAAGAGTTACCCCAGATTGAAGAACATCCTGTAGCATTTGCGATGTACATTCTGTCACCGTAAAGCTGTGTGATGAGCTTAGCGTAAGGAGTTTCACCACATCCTGCACAAGCGCCTGAGAACTCAAGGTAAGGCTGCTTGAACTGTGAACCCTTAACTGTATCAAGACCAAACTTATCAACCACTTCCTGCTTAGGATCAAGCTCTACAGCGTAGTCAAAGTACTTCTGCTGAGCCTTTAACTCATCATCAAGAGTCTGCATAGCAAGAGTCTTGATTCCGGCCTCAACATTCTTAGGAGCCTTGTTAGCAGGACATACATTAGCACAAGATCCGCATCCTAAGCAGTCCATCTGAGATACAACGATTGCGAACTTGTATCCGGGCATTCCTGTAAGATCCTTAAGCTGCATATCTGCAGGAGCGTTCTTTGCTTCTTCTTCTGTAAGAGCGATGGAACGGATTGCTGCGTGAGGGCAGACATATGAACACTGCTGACACTCGATACATGTATCCGGATTCCATACGGGAACTGCTACGGAAACACCTCTCTTCTCGTATGCTGCTGTACCTGAAGGTGTATCACCTGTCATGTAAGTCTTAACAACAGATACGGGGATTCCGTTACCTTCCTGTGAAGAAACGGGGATCTGGATGTTGTTTACGAAATCCTTCTGAGCCTGTGTACCCTTTGTTGCAGCAGGATAATCAAGACCTTCATCCTGACCGTTAGCCCAGGAATCAGGAATAGCAACTTCTACAACACCTGTAGCACCGAGGTCGATAGCGTTCCAGTTCTTCTGAACTACGTCATCACCCTTTAAGCCGTAGGTCTTCTTAGCAGCTGCCTTCATAAGCTCGATAGCCTTCTCCTCGGGGATGATGCCTGTAAGCTTGAAGAATGCAGACTGAAGGATAGTATTGATACGTGTAGGTCCCATGCCGGACTCGATACCGAGCTTGGTTCCGTTGATGGTATAGAACTTGATCTTGTGATCATACATATACTTCTTTACCTGGCCGGGAAGGTGCTTATCAAGCTCCTCTCCTGTCCAAGGGCAGTTAAGAAGGAATGTACCGCCGTCAACAAGCTCCTGAACCATGTTGTACTTTCTTACGTAAGCTGCGTTGTGGCAGGCTACGAAGTTTGCCTTGTGGATAAGGTATGTAGACTTGATAGCCTTCTTACCGAATCTGAGGTGAGACATTGTGATACCGCCGGACTTCTTGGAGTCATAATCGAAGTAAGCCTGAGCGTACATGTCTGTGTTATCACCGATGATCTTGATGGAGTTCTTGTTGGCACCTACAGTACCGTCGGCACCGAGACCCCAGAACTTACAGCAAACTGTACCTTCGGGAGTTGTAACAAGAGGAGCACCTGCATCAAGTGAAAGATGTGTAACATCATCGTTGATACCGAGTGTGAACTTCTTCTTATCTGTGTTGTGGTAAACTGCTACGATCTGCTCGGGAGTTGTATCCTTTGAACCGAGACCGTAACGGCCGGAAAGAACGGTAACATCCTTGAACTTGGGATCGCTCATAAGTGCGCTCTTAACATCAAGTGCAAGAGGCTCGTCGATTGATCCGGGCTCCTTTGTACGGTCAAGAACAGAGATTGTCTTGGCTGTAGCAGGGATCGCATCAAGGAATGCCTGTACTGAGAAAGGTCTGTAGAGACGAACCTTGATAAGACCTACCTTCTCACCTTTCTCTGCGAGGTAATCGATAGTCTCTTCAATAGTATCGTTTACAGAACCCATTGCTACGATAACGTGTGTTGCATCAGCTGCACCGTAGTAGTTGAACAGCTTGTAATCAGTGCCGATCTTGGCATTGATCTTGTCCATATATTCCTGAACGATAGCAGGAAGCTCATCATAAACAACGTTGCATGACTCTCTTGACTGGAAGAAGATGTCAGGGTTCTGAGCTGAACCCATTTCACAAGGGTGATTAGGGTTAAGAGCGTTAGCCTTGAACTCTTCGATTGCCTTTAAGTCAATGATGTCATCGAAATCCTCGTTTGACCAGATATCGATCTTCTGGATCTCGTGTGATGTACGGAAACCATCAAAGAAGTTGATGAAAGGAAGACGTCCCTTGATAGCAGAAAGGTATGCAACAGGTGTCAGGTCCATAACTTCCTGTACGGAAGATTCGCAAAGCATTGCGCAACCTGCCTGACGACAAGCGTATACGTCGGAGTGATCACCAAAGATGTTAAGAGCGTGTGAAGCTACACATCTTGCAGCTACGTTGATAACACCCGGAAGTCTCTCACCGGCGATCTTGTAAAGGTTGGGGATCATAAGAAGCAGACCCTGAGATGCTGTATAAGTAGATGTAAGAGCACCTGCTACGAGTGATCCGTGAACAGTACCGGATGCTCCGGCCTCGGATTCCATTTCTACGATCTTAACTGTTTTTCCGAAGTAGTTCTTTCTGCCCTGTGTTGCCCACTCGTCAGTATGTTCAGCCATCGGAGAGGACGGTGTGATAGGATAGATGGCAGCTGTATCTGTGAAGATATAGGCTGCATGTGCGGCAGCCTCGTTGCCGTCCATCGTCTTCTTACTTCTTGCCATTTCTTGTTCCTCCTTAAATAATTTGCGACCCTCCTGTCAGGCATGGCAGGAGAAAAGTCTATCGATTGATATTCTATCATCAAAACTGTTAAAGGTAAACAAAAAATCGGCTCAAAATGGATAATTTCTCATACAAAATGCACTAACTAATATTAGTTATTCCTAACCTCGTGTCGATATGTCGAACTGCTCCGTTAATTTTTCTTTTATTACACAGGAGTGACCGCCCGACTTCCCCGGATCAGGATTCAGAGCTTTCAGAAAGGAAAACTTTGACGACCTCGGCGCTGTTATCTGCCGCTTTTCTGCAGAATTCACCGAAGTCCATATGTGAAGATTCGTCTGCCGAATCCGAGATCGCTCTTATAACGCCGAATTTAACACCGTTGGCTACGCATACCTGGGCTATGGCAGCTCCCTCCATCTCGCATGCAAGGGCATCGAATTCGGATGTGATGAAGGATTTCTTTTCCGCGGAGGAGATAAACTGGTCACCGGATGCTATGATCCCCTCAACCGAATGAAGAGTTTTTTCACCTGCATTCTCACGCCTGTCATTTATGATGTCGATGGCTTTCCTGAGATTTAAAACCACTGAAGGAGCAGCAATAAAAAATTTCTGACCGCTGCCGTATATCTCCCCGGGTCTGCATCCCAATGAAGTACAGTCAAAATCATGCTGTACCAGCATTCCCGCAATAACTATATCCGTTATGTTCAGCTCTTTTGACAGACTACCTGCCACACCCACGTTGAGTATACAATCGGGGGAAAATCTGTCGATCATTGCCTGGGTGCATATTGCGGCATTTACCTTGCCAACACCGCATACGGCCGCAACCACTTCCGTATCATCAATTGTTCCGCAGACAAACGTGAGGCCTGCGCACTTTTCCTCTTTGACATTTTTCATATCTTCGCGGATCTTCTTCATCTCAAGATCCATAGCACAGATTATACCTTTCATGATCATCCTCCGTTACTTGTTATTTCTTGTTTTTAGATTAAAATCAATCACTTTCCCTTTCAGGCATGGGCGGATCATTCGTGAGCTTTACCACAAAGTAATCGCCGATCCTGCCTATGGAACCTTCCTCGGGCCATACTGACATTGCTTTAAATTCCGGAGTTTCCGCCATTTCCGCAAAATCACTCTCCGAAAATCTGGCGGTCTCCAGTCCGAAATACTCCAGAAGGAAGTAATACCAGCCGTTCCTGATACCGTTCATATCCTCATAAAAAGCCGCATTATCGTGAAAATTGAATTTATAGCTGAGCTTATAAACATTGTGCTGATATTCCGCGGTCCTGTCATCCACGAACCCTGCGATCATAAGCTTTACACCATCACCCTCATCATCATGAAGTCCGGGTTTGTCAGCTTCCATCCTGAATTCCTCATTATCATAGAGGTCGTTTAAGATGAGCCTTGTCTGTTCGAACGCTCTGTTGTAGCTGTACTGAAAACACATATATGTGGCATTCGCAGATATGATATACGTCCACGCTATGACCGCACAGATCAGACTGCAGCATACTGAAGCAGGCTTTAATGTCCTGTCAGACTTACCCGTCCTTCCCTGCAGCTCAAATAAAGCAAGGGCAAACGGTATCACAAGGATCAGCTGATAATTCATCAGATAATCCACCGGCTGAAAGGGAGTAAGGTAAGCGCATATATTGGCCGCAACCGGTGCTATAAGGATAAACACGGCTAAAAGAATGGGATTCCATATCTTTTTTTCTTTAATGAGTCCTGCGGATATTCTGATCACCGCAAAAAGGAGAAGTGCAAAGAATACGCCGTAGAATAAATGTCTTCCGACTATGGGAGAGAAGAAATACCATCCGAGATCCTTATATGCATTTGATGTGACCATTGGCATACACTTTACAGTCTCGGAAAGGCTTACTTCATCTACTCTGGATCCGCTGGAGAGACCGAATATCGTCATATCGATCTTAATGTGGATCAGATAAAAGATACTTCCGCCGATACCTGTGACGGCATAAAACAAAAGACCTTCCGCAACTTCCTTTATCTTCTTTCCCTCAGCAAGCATCAATGAGAGAGTAAGGATAGCGGCAAGGGCTGCAAGGCCTACGTAAGTCTGATACGTACCGAGCATGACATCCACCGCGATCATTCCCACTATCACGGAACCGATCTTTTTTCTGTATCCGGTAAAAACAAAGATCGCCGCTGCAAGTCCGGAGAAAGCAAATACCAGTCCCATATAGAGATATGCCAGCTGGCATACGGCCCCGGGAGCGACACACATTACTGCGGTTACGATTATCTGTGAAAAAGCTTTCTCTATCTTCCAGAGTTTGATCAGTACATAACCTGTTGCACCCGCGATGATGCAATAGAGACAGATGATAAGAGGCGGCGGAGCAAGGTAGTGTGTTATCACCAGAAGAAATCTTACCGCCCATCTGCCCTCTTCCGAAAAAGCATCTTTTGCGCGGTTATACAACAGACCCTCATTTAAGGAATCCGGTGCACCGAATCCGATATTAGCAAGCACTGAATACGCAAGTGCAGCCGTGGCCAGCGCCGTGAAAAGCACGCGCAGTATCACGGCCTTATCCTTTTTGATATATGCAATGATCTCTTCGTATTTTTTCTTCATATTCACCGGACCTTATTTCCCGTTAACGGGATCATCTATCGCTTTCCAGCTGTCTTCGTCAAAGATGCTTCCCTGCATCTCGTACCACTGACCGTTGCCGCCTATCTTAAATACGTTTCCGTTATTCTCCATAACATCCCATGATTCGGAGAAGAGCACGTGCTGGACACCCTGCTTACGGCTCATATCGAGGCTGCTTCCCGTGAAGGGATTCTTGGGATCATCTATGATCCCTTCCAGTGCTATAGCGGGAACATCTGCATTTGTCATGAAGGTCTTATCCGTCGTAAAGCCCGTCGCATCATAATCTTTTACCATTAACAGAGCATTGAACCACTCGGCATCCAAACCGTTATCGAATACCAGACTTTCCAGATGATCCAGTCCCGTGCCGTGATCCGACACCAGGATTATCTTCGTGTTGTCATATACTCCGAGCTCTCTTAATCTGTCAAAATAATCACCCAGGACCATCATTGCCAGCATGTTGTGATCATAATGTCCTTCCTGGTAATTGCTTTCAAAATGGATCACGTTTCCTTCATCATCATGAAGTTCATTGTCCGAATGATAACCGGAGTTGCTCACATATCTTGCCGGAGTGTAATCGGGCTTCTGGAGTAAGGTGCTGTCGTGAGCGGTATCATTATCCATGATAAGTGCACCGCCCTTATACCCATCGGAAACCGTCGTTATCTCTTCCAGCATTCTCAAGGAATAATAAGCCTCTGAATAATCCGGCTCTCCGGCAGTCTGATCGTAGTAGCAGCCTCCGTCATATATTACCATCTGTACACACTGAGGCATGGTGCAAAACAGACCAAAGCGGAAGAAGTTACCGCTCTTTATCTTCTCTATACGCTCGCTTTGTTCCATTCCCGTAGAGAACCTTCTGGTGTTATAAGCATCTACTCCGGGAATACCGTCATAAATGGAAAGATCCGGTATCTCCGAATACCCTGCATAAGGCGGATCCAGAACAGTAACATGATAGCCGTCTTCACCCAAAAGAGTGGGAAGTGTCTTTAATGCCTCTTCATGTTTGTTGGCAAGAAGCTCATCGCTTCTTCTGTTCATCATCTCGGGCGTGTAATCATATCCTCCGAAAAGTCCGGGTGCACCGAAGATGGTCGAGCTTCCGTAGCTGATATTATCGGGATACCAGGTAAAACCATCAAACTTTTCCTTAAGCTCGGGCTTCTCGTTCATGATGTAAGGGATATAACCGTCTATCGCACGGTCGATCATGATCACCAGAACATTCTTTCCGGTGGGGCTGAGTATGATCTCCGGATTACCTACACTTCCCGTTGTTATATCTCTCTCATAAGCCCTGTACTGTGAATTGATGCTCATTACATTTTTGATACCCAGTCCGGTAACGGCAAGTATCATGGCTGCAAGAACGGTACCTACTATCCTCTCATAACGTGAGATGAAAAATGCAACAGCTCCCACTGCCACAAGAATGACGAGATTGACCATCATCTGCTTAAAGGTAAATATGGGTTCCCTGTCATAAATGAGCTTGGCGGTCATGGTTCCGTATTTACCGCTGAAGAACAGATACTCTGCGGTAAAGACCATTGCAGCCGACCAGACAAAGGATGCAAACTTCCTGCGGGAATCCTTAACCGTCAGGAAAAAGAACACGCTCATCCATAGGATGAAGGTACCGATGGCAGGAATGATGGCATTTCCGATATATATCCCGGGATTTTTAGGATCGATGATGGAAATGAATTCCTCTGCGGACGATGCTATTGCCGCAGAAGGAATAAGTACTCCCGTCAAAAGAGTCAGATATACGGAAGCAAGAAAATAATTAATTACTGCAGTCCCTGCATTTCCCGCATCAGATGTAACCTTTTTATTATCACTTCCCTTTACTCTGTTCCTTATCATCAATATACCGGGCAGCATCAATAAAGCTCCCGTGATCACTATGATCATCTGATGTGTCGCATGAGTATAGTAAGCGGATTTGGAAAAGAATATCCCATAGATCACAGCCATCACTCCAAGCACACCCGCAATGGATGCGAGTATCTGTCGGGGATGCTTTAACTTATAGAATATATTCTTAAAAAGTGAGAACAGATTGTTTAAAGTCCAGTAAAGAACAAGTCCCGAAGGAGACTTATAAAGGAAAACCAGAAAGATCACCGCCATACCATAGAGCTGGATCTTGGCCTTTGCAGGCAATCCCTTTGAATAAACGGTACCTGAAATGATATTGATGAGAGTCATCAATATCGGAAGTACATTTATGCTTAAAGCACCTATAGTGAGCAGCTCATCCGGCTCACCAAGATTCGCTATGGGACCGAATGATACTCCCCGGAGAGCTTCATATGTTGATAAGAACTTATAAGCTGCGATAAAGAAAGGGATCTCCAACATCAGAGGGAGCAGGTTTCCAAGCTGAGCAAACACGCTGTATCCACTCTCTCTGTAGTAGGCCGAAAGTATCATATATCTTTCGTCGCCCTTGAAGTTCTCCTTTATCTTTTTTATCCACGGTGCGAGCTTCGCTTCCTTGGCATTTACCTGTGCCTGTATGGCATCCGCACGTGCATAGAGCGGCAGCACAAGAAAATTCATCGCCAGTGAAAGCGCAACGATAGAAAGACCGTAGTTCCACAAAAATTCATTGGCGGAACCGTATACGATCTCAAAAAGAGTTATCAACGGTTTTATTGTGAGGTTGTACAGAAACATCAGATCTTTTTATTCTCCCTTATCTCATCTATGATGAAGGGAGGTCTGTTCCTGGATGCATCAAGTGTTCTCCAGATATATTCACCGATTATACCTAACATCGTCATTATGAGCCCGAAGCCAAGGAGAACCACGCACATAAGTGATGCCCATCCTTCGATGGGGGTTCCCGAGGTAAAGTACTCAACAAATACACTGATGAGCATTATCACTGCGAACACGTCAAAAGCGCATCCCACATACATCATCATACGGAGAGGCTGGTATGAAAAGCTCATTACGGAGTCCATCACAAGCTTTATCTTCTTGGCTAAAGTCCAGCGACCGCGTCCCTTCTCTCTCTCAAGTCTTTCGTAATAAACTATATCCGTCTTGAATCCAAGCCACATTACCTGAAGAGTAAGAGAAGAATTCTTCTCATTCATATTCTTCAGTATCTCAATAGCTTTTCTTCCCACAAGAAAACAGTCGCATCCGCCGGAAGGCATATTCTTGTTTACCATCTTGCGTATGATACTGTAATACCAGTTTGCAAAAAATACGGATACCGGATTATCGTTTCGTGCAGTCCTTGCCGCAAGAACGACTTCATTCCCCTGCTTAAAGCGATCATACATCTCGAGTATAAGCGTTGAATCTTCCTGGAGATCCGCCTGCTTTGTGACAGCACAGTCACCTGTACAAACAGAAAGCCCCGCCTGAAGGGCGCAGTGTTCTCCGAAATTCCTTGAAAGCTTAACGCAACGGATATTATCATCCTTTTCCCGAAGTCTGTTCATGACATTCCAGGAATCATCTCCCGATCCGTCATCAACAAATACGATCTCGTAATCTCCGATCTTTTCAAGGACCTTTGACTTTAAGTCCGCATAAAGATCTTCAAGATTTTCTTCATTATAGTAAACAGGGATTATTATCGATATCTTCATAATTCTTACTTTATAGTTATAAGTGAGATCAGATTTCTCAACTGTATATTCACGCAATTATTAAATCTTATCATGTCGCTTAAGGTCGCAAGATCAACAAAGAAAAGATCCGCCGGAAGCGCAGGAAGTTCTTCTTCAGCTATTTCAAGCAAAACATTTCTGTTCTCTTCATGATAGAACCTCCCACCCTCTTCGGATAAGATCACATCAGCTTCCTTTGTCTTCTTATCAGCCTTCTCCAGCTTATCCATGAAAAGCTGTTCCAGTTCCGACATGGACTCTCGGTCAGCCGTGGGACCCAACTGCACAAGCGGTCCCAATTCTGCAGTATCAAAACAGCCCATCTCTTCGCTCACTCTTACAAGATACTTCCGCACGCCTCCCATCACGCAGGAGAAAGTTCCGATGACGGAGATGCCACAGGCCTCGATCAACGGCTGTTCCCAGTAATTAACTTCTCTGCCTTCGATCTCGATACGGCAATAGATCACCTTGAAATCATAAGGGGTTCTGCAGACTATCTCCTTATCTGTCATCTTCCATCCCTTTAAGCTGCGGAGAGGAAGAAGTCTCGACTTGTCACGGCGAAACATCTTGCGGTCATTAATCACATTGAAGATCCTTCTCTCATCATCCTTATCGGGAGCGGTGAAAATGGATCTGAAAAGCGCTTCGTCTTTGAAAAGCTTTCCGGCTTCCGCCATGGAAGTATCCGTCAGATCAAAGGGGAGACATGAGATGACTGTTCTTGTATCCATATTCACAAGGTTATCTATCTTCATGCACTCCTTGATCTGTCCAAGGGTCATCCATCTGTGACTGTCAAGAACGGGAACATCACCCTCAGCAAAGATGATTATGTTCCTGTTTCTCTTTTTATAAAAACGGGAAGCCTGCTCTGACTGTATCTGATCCGCAAGTATCCTTGTCTTTGAAGAATTGATAAAGTAATTCAGATAGTCCGGGGACTGTCCTCCGTGCTGCCTGGTGAAATTGCTTTTGGTAGCCTGTATCGTAGGTGAGAGCTGTATTACATTCACATTACCCGGCTCGATCTTTGCCTGCATAAGGAAGTTAAGCTCACCGTCGATCATCTTGCAGATAATACCCAGATATCCGATCTCATTTTGAATGATGAGGGGCTGCTCGCCTATGATACGGTCATTCTCTATTTCCTGATATCCTGCAAGCTGGAAGAATGAATTATTTTCATTCCTTATATAGCCGGTATTCTCATCATAGTACCAGAAGCCGTTATATGAGAAATCAACCTTCTCGATATTTACATGAAGGTTCTTCTTCCTCTCATCTATCCAGTTCATGATATCCTGCATGCTGTTGACGTTACCGTCAGTATCATTCCAGGATCTTATTATCTCGTAAGTGATATCCATATCTTCTACTCCTGATCACAGATTGCTTTCAGCAGCTTTCTTTACTTCATCCATCACTCTTGCCTGCAGAAGCATCTCTTTATACATCTTCTGTCTGGCATCAGCATCATTGATCTCTTCAATGAAATGCTCTATAGATCTTTCAAAATGACTGTCAGCAGGAAGAACGATGTGATCCTTTCCCGCATTGGTCTGTATCTCAACTTCAGGTTCAACTCCGTCACCGGCAGTAAAGATCCTGTTTGCTGTCAGGGTTCCCGTGGTTCCCCATATCTCAAGTCTGCACTGGTAACCCAGATCCATACCGAAGGATGCCTGCGCAGTAATGCCCTTTTCATTGGCTATCGTGAAACTTCCGTACATATCAACGTCGTATCCGGAAAGTCCCTGCAGTCTAGCGCTGTCAACTTTCACGGAATCGCCGAGAAGAACACAGGCAAGCTTCACCGCATATCCTCCTGCATCAAGGAGGGCACCGCCTCCGAGAGCTTTATCATATCTGAAATCATTTGCCTGACGCATAGGAAATCCGAAGGACATCCTGTACATCTTCACATCACCGATCCGGCCTTCTTCCACAAGCCTGTTTATGGCGGCTATCTGTGAGTGATAAACAAACATATAATTCTCATGAAGCGCAAGAGAACGGCTCTTTGCAGTCTCCACCAGATCGGATGTCAGATCAGAAGATATCGTTGCAGGTTTTTCCACAAGCACATGCTTTCCCGCTTCAAGTGCCTTCTTCGCCCACTTGTAATGAAGGGCAGGGGGCTGCGGTACATATACGGCATCTATATCATTTCTTGCGATAAGGGCATCGAAGCTTTCTTCCGGAGCCACATCGCAATCCGCACAAAACTTTTCAAGCTTTGTCTTATCGTATTCCTCTGCCGCACAAACAAGCTCAGCTTCCTTCACGCGCTTTGCTGCAGGAACAAATCTTGTGTAAGCTATATTGGAACAACCTAAGATACCTATTCTTATCATTTTATTTACCCAATGCCTTTAAATACTCATCAAAGTCATCATATGTCTCATCACCGGGAGCATAGGGAAGATCGCAGAGCGCTTCCATTATGCATCCGTCCTTGAAGTTTCTCATGGATCGCCAAAGCATGGCGTCGAGATAAAGTCCCTTTGTGGGATCGTCCATATGGAAGGTCTCTTCTTCGGTTCCGTCGTGGACCACCACATCACAGCTTCCCGTAACGGGGATCAGGATAAGATGAGTCTTCTTGGTGGCATGATCGCCTCTTGAAGCACCGGGCAATACATCGCGCACCCAGAATATCCTCTTGATATCAAAGGGGATAACATCCGTGTTTTCCTCAACAACTATAAGTCTTCCGTCGCTTTCCACATGCTCCGGAATATTAACGTAATGACATCTTTTTCTGTCTATGCTCATTTTGATCTCATCCTTTGTAATCATTTACCGCTGCGATAACTTCATCTATCTCGGAATCATCCATGTGATCCATCATAGGAAGGGAGACTACCGTATCACAGTCGTGCTCGGCATAAGGATTGCTTCCTCTTCCGAGTCCGAGATATTCAAGCGCAGGCTGCATGTAAGGAGGCATGGGGAAAGATACATCCGTCTGGATACCCTTGCCTGTCATGTATTCTCTGAATCCTGCCTGATCATCCACATTTATAACGAACAGATACCAAACAGGATCTGTTCCCTCGGGGATCTTCGGAAGAGTGATGAGAGGATTGGTGATGCCTGACAGATATCTCTCTGCGATCTTCTTCCTGTTTCCCACATATGTATCCCAATGACTCAAACGTACTCTGAGAAGTCCGGCCTGCATCTCATCAAGTCTTGAATTGAATCCAAGCTCCACATTGTGATATCTTCTGTCGCTTCCATAGTTTCTGAGGGTCTTTACTCGCTGGATAAAATCCTTATCGTGAGATACTACCGCTCCGCCGTCACCGAAGCACCCCAGGTTCTTGGTGGGATAGAAGCTGAAAAATGAAGCCTTACCGAACAGACCGGTATATCTTCCCTTATAGGAAGAAAAATGTGACTGTGCGCAGTCCTCAAAAAGCATAAGTCCATGCTTTTCACAGATCTCCAATATCTTTTCCATACGGGTAGCCATACCGTAAAGATGCGTAACAAGTACGGCCTTGGTCTTGTCCGTTATATGCTCTTCAATGCGGTCCGGATCCATATTGTGATAACTGTCGGATTCGCAAAATACAGGTGTCGCGCCGTTTTGCGTGATGCCGAGCATTGTAGCTATATAGCCGTTAGCCTGAACTATCACTTCATCTCCGGGTCCTATTCCTGCGGCATATAAGCCCAGTCGGATAGCATTGAGACCGTTGTCCACACCGGCAGTGAAGACATCTTCTCCCAATTTTTCCGAATATTCCTTTTCAAAAGCCTCTACTTCTTTGCCGAGAACATACCAGCCGCTCTCCAGCACCTCAATGGCTTTCTTATCATATTCTTCTTTATAAAGTCTGTAACCTCTTGCAAGTTCATTAATAGGTATCATAGTTAAGTTAACCTCCGGCGTACTAAAATATACCATAGTTTAGGGTCTTTCTCAAACTGACCGTGCTTTAACGGGGTTTTACTCCTCATCGTCTGCAGCATCCATAATATCCGCATCCGTGAGACCCGCAGTGATGGAAACCACATCATCCATGTTATTCTCCAGCTTCTGCACATCCCTGAGCTTTCTGTTGATAGCTCTGGTACGCGTAGTCATAAGCGTATCCAGGTCCTTACTGGTCATGGACAGATGTCTTTGCATCTGATCGAGACCGGCTCCGAACTTCTCAAACTCTGTCTTTACGGCAGCGAGCACAGTCCACGCTTCATTACTTCTCTTCTGGATAGCCAGTGTCCTGAATCCCATCTGCAGGCTGTTGAGCATGGCTCCCATGGTACTGGGGCCTGCGATATTAACATGATAATCTCTCTGCAATACCTCAACCATGCCGAGATTGACAGCTTCGGAATAAAGACCTTCAAAGGGAAGGAACATTATACCGAAAGCTGTGGTGTAAGGAACTTCCACATATTTTTCCTTTATGTCCTTTGCTTCAGATTTAAGGATACTTATGAGATTCTTCTTGGCGGCATCTACCGCAGACTTGTCCGCACTCTCATATGCTTCCTGAAGCTGAGAGTAGGAATCACCGGGAAACTTGGAATCTATGGGCATATAAACCTGTTCACCGTCGATACCCGGAAGTCTGATGGCAAATTCTACTCTTTCGCTGCTGCCGGGGATAGTTGCCACATTTTTCTCATACTGCTCGGGACTTAATATCTCTTCAAGGATGGCACCTAGCTGGATCTCTCCAAGTATACCTCTGGTCTTTACTCCCGAAAGAACCTGCTTGAGTCCTCCCACATCACCTGCGAGATTTTTCATCTCACCCAGACCCTTGTAAACCTGTTCCAGCTGATCGCTGACATTTTTAAAGGATTCGTTGATCCTCTTATTTAAGGTCTCTGTTAATTTTTCCTCAACAACCCCTCTTATATCATCCAGCTTCTTATCGGTACGCTCATTTAATTCGCCAAGCTTTTTATCGTTATTATCACGTATCTCTGTCAGATTTCTTTCGGTGCTCTCACGAAGAGTCCTGATGGCTTCTCCCGTCTCCTGCTTGAGATCTTTGATCTCCTTTGCGGTATTCTCACGGATCTCCGTAAGACTCCCCTTCATATTCTCGGTCTGCCTTTGCATGCCCTCATCTATGGAAGCGAGCCTTGTCTTTATCAGCTCATTCTGATTATCCTGCGCGTTCTTTTGAGATTCCGTAAGTCTGGATCCCAGTCTTTCCTGAGCAGTGGTGATCTCCTGGCGGAACTTCTCCTGCGCAGAGACTACTTCCTGCTTAAAAGCTCCCTGTCCCGTCATAAGCTCCTGCTTTGTCTCGGAAAGCTTCTGACTGTATTCGGAACGTGACGATGCCATCTCGCGGCTCACGTACTCCTGAATGTCACGACGCAGGGTTACGGTGTTTTCCTTATTTTCATCCAAAATCTCATCTATTATCTCTTCTTTAGTCCGGTCAAGCTTCTCGGATAAAAGAGCGGATATCTCTTCTCCGGCGTTATCTTTTTTCCTGAACATTCCCATAAACATTCCTATAAGAAGGATCACATTCATGATCACCAGGACCACTATAAGAACTATCATTATGTTATCCATTTATTATTATCCTCCATGAAGGAAATCCACAAATGTGGACTCTCTGATATAAGAAACCGGTGCGCATGAGCAGCGTTTCATTTCGCTCCAATCCCGGTATTAAAGATGATCTCTTCACTTATCTTCATGATCGTATTAAGTACTTCAACCGGATCTCCGGCCATCTCCGCACCGGCGGAATTGTTATGACCTCCTCCTCCTACTTCGCTGCATATTTTTGCTGCATTGACCGGGGATCTGGCCATGACGGATATCCTGCAATACCCCTTTTCTATCTCTCTGACCATTATCCTGACAGGAAGCGGACTTCCATCTCTCTTGCATACCTGATCTATCACGGTATTAAAGTCCCTCAGATCCGAATCCTTCACATTATTAACGATATAATCATCCAGTGTTAAATACGTTCCGGCAACATTCTCATCCTTTGAAAACCTGATCCTTTCATAGGCCAGCTTTTCCATCTCTATACGATGTATGGGTTTCATCATATAGTGCTTTCTGGCTATATCAACGATATTTGCGCCGTAAACCGCAAGCTCGGCTGCTGCCTGAAGCGATCTTGCAGTTGTAGACCTGGTCCTGAAACATGATACATCCGTAAGCAGACCTGTATATAAAAGGTCCGCCATCAACCCGTTTATCTCTATACCCATGGCTTTTAACAAAGAGAAAATGATCTCGGAACAGGATGATGCTTCTGCCTCCACATGCCTGAACTCTGCCGGAAGATAGAATCCGTCTCCCGGTTCGTTGGTACCGTGGTGATCTATACAGAGATCTATCGGTTCACTGCTGTTCTTCCCCAGCCGGTATGAGGTGGCGGTATCCACTGCGATATTTATAAAAGTCTCTGTTTCCGAAGCAGATCTGTCGAAAGCTAATTGTCTTTCCGCCTCATCCGTAAGATACCTGAATACGGACGGGATCGGGTCGGATCCGACGGCAACAGCCTTCGCTCCCATCATATTTAATCCTAATGCCAGAGAATATGCAGATCCTATGGCATCACCGTCGGGTCTTATATGATAAAAGATCCTGAAACACTTTTTCTTTTTTATGGCATCATCAACGGAATCCTTAAGGAACCTTGCCGTTTCTTCCAATGTAAGTTTTTTGTCCATAATGTATATCTTACCACAGTCGGTCCATACAAACTAAAAAACCCTCCCGGAGTTTTATCCGGAAGGGTTCACTTTGATCAGCCTCTCAATAATTTTCTTCGCTTATCTCGAAATAGCTCTTGGGATGAGCACATACGGGACAAACCTCGGGAGCCTTGGTTCCCACTACAATGTGACCGCAATTACGGCACTCCCATACTTTAACTTCGCTCTTAGCAAAAACTTCCTGTGCTTCAACATTCTTAAGAAGTGCACGATAACGCTCTTCGTGATGCTTCTCGATGGCACCGACCATGCGGAACTTGGCTGCGAGAGCCTTAAAGCCTTCCTCTTCAGCGGTCTTGGCAAAGTCTTCGTACATGTCTGTCCATTCGTAGTTCTCACCGTCAGCTGCCGCCTTTAAGTTAGCTGCTGTATCTCCGATGCCCTCAAGTTCCTTGAACCACATCTTTGCATGCTCTTTTTCATTTTCTGCGGTCTTTAAAAAGATCGCTGCAATCTGCTCATAGCCTTCCTTCTTAGCAGTGGAAGCGAAATATGTATATTTGTTTCTTGCCTGAGATTCGCCTGCAAAAGCTGCCTGAAGGTTCTTTTCTGTCTGTGTGCCTGCATATTTGTTTGCCATTTTTCTTCTCCTCACTTGTTTTTGCTGCAAATCCGACCGGGATGCCTGATCGAGATCGCCTTTGTTATCACATATCTATCTTACCATATAGTGAATCCATTTTTTTGACTATTTTTATATACATGCTTATTTTCTTTATCCACAGAAAAAAGAGCTGTCACACCCCGGTGCAACAGCTCCTTTATTGATCAGATCCAATTCAGTGTCTTAAACTCAAGCCTTGTTATCAGATCCAAGAACGTTCTTGATCTTATGAGCAACCATATCCTTAACTGCCTGACGAGCGGGCTTTAAGTACTGTCTGGGATCGAAGTGATCAGGATGCTCTGCGAAGTACTTACGGATATTACCTGTCATAGCAAGACGGATATCGGAGTCGATATTGATCTTACATACGGAAAGGGTAGCTGCCTTACGAAGCTGCTCTTCGGGAATACCTACAGCGTCGGGCATATTTCCGCCGTACTGGTTAACCATCTTAACAAATTCCTGAGGAACTGAAGATGAACCGTGAAGTACGATAGGGAAGCCGGGAAGACGCTTGGAAACCTCTTCAAGAACGTCGAAACGAAGGGGAGGGGGAACAAGGATTCCGTCAGCATTTCTGGTGCACTGTGCTGCGGTGAACTTGTATGCTCCGTGAGAAGTACCGATAGCGATCGCAAGAGAGTCACAACCTGTACGTGTAACGAACTCTTCAACCTCTTCGGGTCTGGTGTATGATTCCTTACCGGCCTCAACAACAACTTCATCTTCTATTCCGGCAAGAGTTCCGAGCTCTGCCTCTACAACTACGCCATGCTCATGAGCGTAATCAACAACCTGCTTGGTAAGAGCGATATTATCTTCAAAGCTCTTGGATGAAGCATCGATCATAACTGAAGTAAATCCGCCATCGATACAATCTTTGCAAAGCTCGAAAGTATCACCGTGATCAAGGTGAAGTGCGATAGGAATATCAGGATTGATCTCTACTGCTGCCTCAACCATCTTCACAAGGTACTTGTGGTTAGCGTAAGCTCTTGCTCCCTTGGAAACCTGAAGGATAACCGGGCTCTTAAGCTCGCTTGCTGCTTCAGTGATTCCCTGAACGATCTCCATGTTGTTCACATTGAAAGCACCGACTGCATAACCCCCGTCATAAGCTTTCTTGAACATGTCTTTTGTTGTAACTAAGGACATAACTTTTTACCTTCCTTTCGTATTATAATTACGGGCATTATTGCCACCCCCTATTATAAATGTGTAGGGTATTCTTTTCAAGGACAATCCTTGTTCCTTACCGAACTTTGAGGATAATCAGACGGTAATTTCAGCGCCTTATCAGGAGGGTAAAAAAGAGCTCAGATCACTCCGAGCTCCTTTAATTTCTCTTCAACTTTTTCCGCAGGCAGACCTATAACATTGTTCCTGCTTCCCACAAACCGGTCTATGAACTTACCGAATTCACCCTGGATGGCGTAGGCTCCGGCCTTGTCATCTCCTTCACCCGATGCCACATATCCGTCTATCTCCTCATCCGAAAGATCTCTCACATGTACCAGTGTTCTCTCGGCAAAGGTATCTTCATACTCCGGTTCTCCGTCGGGATCTGTGATCAGGATGCATACCCCGGTCCATACTTCGTGGGCTCTCCCGCTTAAACTCTCTATCATCCTGCGGGATTCCTCTCTGTCAGCAGGCTTGCCCAGTTCCTTACCGTCAAGGAATACCAGTGTATCTGCAGCTATGATGCATGCACTGCCCGTTCCTTCGCCCTTAAGAGAGGGCGACTTTTTTATCATGTCGCAGACATTGTATGCCTTGCCTATAGCAAGACCTTTTACCATACGTTCCGGATCGGAGGATGTAAAAGTCTCCTCTTTTGTCGCTTTGATTATTATATGTTCTATTCCGAATTCCTTTAAAAGTTCCGTCCTTCTGGGGGATCCGCTGGCAAGGATGGTAACTACAGGAGCCGTAAGATGAGGTTTTAACATTTTATTTTATATACACCTTATAATTATCTTTTTCTTTATCAAGTACTATTACTGCATTCGTGATATCGTAGACACTCACTTTTTCAAACTCGATGGCGTATCCCTTCATGTCCCGGGCAGTCACGGTAAGTGTCACTTCGTCCTCTTCTGCCACAGCATCGAACATCCTGCCGGAATAATCAAACTGTCTGCCATCGGGAAGTTTTTCGTCTCCCAGTATCTCTGCATTATCTATACCGCCCTTATCCAGGGTGATCTGCATATTGTCGATATCCGTCCCGCAAATATTGACGAAGCTTATCTTTACACCTTTTGCGGATGCTTCCAGATATTCGGGAGCAACCGTCGGATGCTCGATCACAGGCTTGGCTTCCTCCGTGGGAGCGTCTGTAGGAACTTCTGTCGGAGCTTCTGTGGCTTCCGCTTCGATATCTGAAGCCGACGGATCCGGCGCTTCCGTTCCCATGTCACCCGCTTCCTCTTTTGCGGCATTGCCCGAACCCGTCACAACCGGAGTCTTACCGCAGGACATAAGTACCGCACTGCAGGACAGGGATAATAAAAAACTGTAAAATCTTCTTTTCATCAAAATAATTTTTCCTTATAAAAGACTTCTTTTATGATGCCGCTTTTTCACTCTTCTTTTCGGGACAGGCACCATCCGGATACTTGGCATATACCGCTTTTAAAAGTATGGGAACTACAACGCTTGATACTATTATGAGCAATATCACTGCCGTGAAATATGACGCGTCTATTATACCAAGATTAAGACCCTTACTGGTAATAATAAGTGCGACCTCGCCTCTGGTCATCATTCCTATGCCGATCTTAAAGCTGTCAGGCATGTTAAATCCCAGACATTTTGAAATACCGCTGCAGCCGATGATCTTACCTGCCAGAGCAACAACCACAAACAGAACAGAGAATAAAAGCATGCTTGTATCCATACTGCTGAAGTCCGTCTTCAGACCTATACCCACGAAGAAGATAGGCGCAAAGATCATGTAGCTGTTTATTGAAACTTTTCTGTCGATATAGGAAGCATCTCTCACATTACAAAGGATGATACCGGCGAGATACGCTCCCGTGATATCTGCGATACCGAAATATCTTTCCGCAATATAGGAAAGAATAAAGCAGATACCGAGACCGATGATGGGGATTCTCCTTGTATGGGGATATCTGGCATCCACTTTCTTGAAGACCTTGTAGCAAACGATACCTCCGACAAACGAAACAAGAAGGAAGAGCACTGTCTTAACTACGACCATACCCGGATTGCTTGAAGGATCCTTCATACCGAGAACAAAAGTAAGAACTATGATACCTATAACATCATCTATAATGGCGGCACTGAGAATGGTCTGGCCGACTCTGCCCTGAAGATGTCCCAGCTCTCTTAAGCTTTCAACCGTGATACTCACGGATGTTGCAGTCATGATGCATCCGATAAAGGCTGCGCAAAAGAACTCCTCCGTGCCCGGTGCAGCAAACCCATGAAAACACATATAAAGAATGGCTCCGCAGACCAAAGGAACGGCAACGCCGAAACATGCTATGACAAGTGCCTGCAGACCGGACTTCTTAAGTTCCTTAAGATTGGTCTCAAGACCTGCCGAGAACATTATCAGGATAACACCGATCTCCGCCATCCAGTTAATAAAATCAGATGGCTGAACAAGTCCCGATAAAAAATTTGAAGGGATCACTCCGGGAATGATCAGATTTATAAGACCGGGAAGACACGGGCCTATGATAAGTCCCGCAACGATCTCACCAACTACCGAAGGTATCTTACATTTTTTTGCTACCAGTCCCATGAATTTGGCTGCAAGGATTATTATCGCAAGATCTCTTAATATCTCATATGTTTCCATAGTTATACCTCTAATGATTTCTAAATATCAATTTCGTTTTGAAAGATGATCAACTTCCAAACCGTCATCTTCATGCAGAAAATTGGTGCGAGCGCACAGCGCATTCTATCGCACCAATTCCTTTTTTATAATTCTTTATACCGTTTGCTTACTGCTCCGCAGGATCGGGCGGGGGATCAAAACCACCGTCTATCGTAAAGTAGAGCATGTTATCAACATATCGCTCAACGAATTCCAGAACTACTATGTCCGGATCGTATTCGTCCATGGTTTCTCTCTTGTAGATGTAATATACCATCAGCCTTGAGTCATCATGGCAGCCTGCCAGGTATCTGAAGAAGATCGTTGAATACGAATCACCTATAACAAACAGCTTTCTGTCATCGCCGGTTCCCTCTTCGTTCACTCCCCAGAAATTTCCGCCGCCTTTGTCATGCTCGACTTCCACTTCGGGATCTGCGTATCCATGCATTCTGAAGGTTTCATCCTTAAGCAGATCGCTCAGATTAACAAATCTTGCAAGGTCGCTGGCAACCGGATCTCCGGGTCCTGTAGTAAGTGTGTCGGCTTTCGGCATATCATTTCCGAGTTCACGCTCAACAGCCCTCGCTCCTATATATGCACCCTTATCATTCCAGTGCGTATCATATCTGTAATATATATCTTCATCCGGATGCGTTTCTTTGTACTCTGCAAGATCATCGTACATAAGTACAACCGGAATATCTGTATTGGCTCTTAAATATTCCGCAACCTGTTCAAGCCTGTCATTCTCTGCGGGCTGACCGCACAGATAAGGCATATAGTCGCTGTAAACTCTTTCCTTATTGGGCGCAAGCGCTATCACAAACTCGCAATCCTTTTTTGCAAGCTCTTCCTTAAAGCCCATCATATTGGCTTTCAGCTGCTCAAGCTGTTCTTCGGTATAAAGATTCTCACCGTTGTAATCCCTGATGGGATTCTCCAGATAAGATTTGCTTCCTATATAAAAAAGCCAGCCATCCTTACCTGCTACCACATCATCGGAAGAAGACGTTCCGAGTGCTTCGTAATTTAAGTAGTTATTTAGCTCAACCAGAGGATCCTTAAAAGGAAGATGATCCTCAAAATATGCATCAAAAGCTGCGGGATAGTCGGCGATGGGTGTATACTCCAACGAAGGCTTTTCCGCAAGCACCCTGTTTTCCTTATCTGCCGTACCCATATCGATATAGTCTCCGATAACGGAGTAAAGTGCGACAGGTATGATTATCATCACAAACATTATTACAAAATATGTGATCTGAACTGATCTCTTCATATCTTTCTCCTGCCTCCTCCCATCAGAATCTGAAATAAATAAACGGGTTGTAGGCATCATTTGCGAGCAACGTTATACTATAGAACAAAAGCAACGCAAGAGCTATCGCTTCCGGAAGAGAATTCTTCCACTTAACTGCCAGCTTTTCAAGCTTCTTAATCTTAAAGATCTCCTGAACGGGACCGCATGCGATAACAGCGATCACAACAATAAGAATTGTCTTTGCGTTTAGTATCACACCAAGGAGCATATTTCCCGCATTATACTGCCAGGGCATAAACATCCTCTTTATGATCTCGATGGCGGTGCCCGTATCGTTTGCTCTGAAGAACACCCAGCCGACGATAACTACAAGCAGACAGTAGATCCTGCTCAGTATCTTTGACTTTTCCAAAAGCTTTCCGAAGCCAATCCTTTCTATGATTATAAAGAATCCGTGGAAGAGTCCCCAGCCCACAAAATTCCAACTGGCACCGTGCCACAGTCCTGTTGCTGCGAATACGATAAAAAGATTTATGTATGTGCGTACCTTTCCTTTTCTGTTTCCGCCAAGAGGGATATACAGATATTCCCTGAACCAGGATGACATGGAAATATGCCATCTGCGCCAGAACTCTTTGATCGATGAAGAAACATACGGATAGTTGAAGTTCTCAAGAAAATCAAATCCGAACATGCGCCCGAGACCTATTGCCATATCCGAATAACCCGAAAAATCGTAGTAGATCTGAAGTGTATAACAGATAGCGGCAGTCCATGCCATAGCGCTGTTGATCCTTGTCATATCGGTTCCGTAGATACGGTCCACGGATATCGCAAGTATATTTGAAATGATGACCTTCTTTGCAAGACCATAGATAAACCGGCGGAATCCCAGTGCGATCTTTTCACCGTTTACTGTTCGTTCCTCTATCTGCCTGTTTACATCACGGTATTTTACGATGGGGCCCGCTATAAGCTGGGGAAAAAAAGAAATATAGAGCGCGAGATTCAGGGGATTTTTCTGTGCTTTATACTCGCCTCTGTAAAGATCTATGACGTAGCTCATGGCCTGGAAAGTAAAGAAAGATATACCGATAGGAAGTCCGATATTAAGCCTCGGAAGTGTATTTCCTCCGGGAATGACCGCATCGATTGTATTTAAAATGAAGTTTGCATATTTGAAATATCCAAGCAGTCCGAGATTGGCTGCGACAGAAATAACGAGTACTATGGTCTTGCCCTTGATCCACTTTTCCATCCACACTCCGCAGATCCAGTTGATGGCCACTGACGCGAGCAGGAGCAGTACATAAGAAGGCATTCCCCATGCATAGAAAAACAGGCTGAATATCAGAAGAAGGATATTCTGGTACTTCGGTTTTCTGATGAGGAGGCATAATATAAATACCACCGGCAAAAACAGCCACAAAAATGTCATTGAACTGAAAACCATACTTCCTCCGCGATCCACTCACATTATTTCCAAATACCACGTAATTATATAGAGTAAATACTCAGTTTTCAAGGTTGCGGACCTGAGGGATGGTTTTTAAACTGTTATTCCCAAATAAAAAAACCTCACGCTCTGTGAGGTTTTTGTCAGATCATTTGGTAAGCAGCATACGATCATTATCGAGGGCAGCGCCGGCGGCTTCTTTGAATTTGTTTAAGAGATCCGGAACTGTAAGTCCCTTTCTCTCATCGCCGGATACGTCGTAGATAACTTTACCTCTGTCCATCATGATGGTCCTGTTGCCGAGATCCAGAGCGGACTGCATATTATGAGTTACCATAAGACATGTGATCTTATCTCTCTCCACGATCTCTTTCGTAAGCTTTAAAACTATCTCTGCCGTCGCGGGATCGAGTGCTGCCGTATGCTCATCCAGGAGAAGTATCTCCGGCTTATTCATGGTGGCCATCATAAGAGTGAGCGCCTGTCTCTGTCCACCGGACAAAAGACCAACAGGCTGTGTCATACGGTACTCAAGTCCCATTCCAAGTGGACTTAATTTTTCTATAAATCTTTCTCTGTCGGCCTTGGTGATACTTCCCAGCCATCCACCGCTTCCGGCGGCGAGAGAAAGATTCTCTTCTATAGTCATCCCGGGTGCCGTTCCCCTCATGGGATCCTGAAAAAGTCTTCCTATAACCCTTGCTCTCACATATGAAGGCTGCAGGGTCACATTCTTGTTATTTAATATTATGCTTCCTCTATCGGGAATATAATCTCCGGCTATCGCACCGAAAAGAGTAGACTTGCCGGCGCCGTTGGCTCCGATGACGGTTATAAAATCTCCATCGGATACTTTAAGCGAAAAATCCTCAAGGGCTGTTTTCTCATTGGGTGTTCCGGCGTTGAAAACTTTTGTGATGTTATTCATCTCTAACATTTATTTACCCTCCGAATTAAAAGCCATACGCCTCATTAAAAGCGGCATCTGTTTTTTCAGATAGGGACCTGATATCGCAATGATAACTATCACTGAGGAAACAAGCTTAAGCATGAATGCAGGCATGTTAAATCTAAGTGCCACTGCATAAACGATACGGAATACTATTGCACCAATGACGGCCCCCACTGCCTTAAGTCCTATAGGACCTCTTCTGATAAATACTTCACCTATAAGAAGAGAAGCCAATGCAATGGTGACCATGCCGGTACCTATATCTATATTCGCACTCTTTTGAAACTGTCCGAGCAGGCATCCCGAGAGAGCTGTGAAGGAATTGGCGATCACAAGTCCCACCAGGGTGGTAAATACCGGATTGATGGAAGAAGATCTTACCATGTCCGGATTGTTACCCGTTGCACGGATAGCGAGTCCGAGTCTTGTCTTTAAGAAAAATCCGAGGAAGATCACTACAAGAAGAACTGCAGCAAGAGCAATAATAAGACCATACTGTTCTGCAAGAGCCGTTCCCTTTAATGAATCTTTAAGCATTGAAAATATTGTCGTTGTCTTATTCAGATTGATGAGTGAAGACTTGCCCATTACGGCAATGTTGACGGAATACAGACCTGTATTAACGATGATCCCCGCAAGGAGACTGTCGATACCCATCTTGGTCTGCAGAAGTCCTGTGATAAATCCGGACATCATCCCCACTGCCATGGCGGCGGGGATAGCTAAGAACGGATGACCTGCCAATGCGACCATTGCACCTGTGGCAGCACCGAGTGTAAAACACCCGTCGGTTGAAAGATCACAAACCCCAAGCATTGAGTAGCTTAAGAAAAGCGCCAATACCGTAAGAGAGCTGATAAGTCCCAGTTCAAGTGATGTCTGTAAGATACTGCCTATAGATGCAATGTCCATTGTTTTTCCTCTATTTTAATTATTCAAAATCTTCTGCTGTTGTGATCTCTATGATATCTGTGCAGTGAGGTCCAAATGAAGTCTTTACTGTATCAAGATCGAATCCGATAGCTTCACATGTTTCAGTATTGATGGTAGCGATACCGTTATCAAAAGTCATTACGCCAAGTGTTGCAGGATCCTTACCTTCATAGAGAACTTCGCTGATCATATTTGCTGTTTCCACACCTATATTAGCATAATCAACACCGAATCCAAGGAAAGCTCCGTTTAATGCAAAAGAATCTGCTCCGCAGTAATGAGGGATACCTGCTTCGGCAAATGTTTCATATATGGAAAGCTCAGCTGTCATGATGGTGTTGTCTGTCGGTGTGAATACCGCATCAACCTTATCTGACTTAGCAAGAGTATCTGCTGCAAGCATTACTTCATCAACTGTTGTTCCTGTGCGCTCGATGTATTTGATACCCTTAGCATCAAGATATGCCTTTGCATCATTGATAGCGGATGTGGAAGCATCCTGACCCATATCATAGAGAAGACCTACAGTCTGAATGTCGGGATTAGCTTCAAACATAAGATCCATGATAGCGTCAGTGTTGAGATAATCCGATGTACCTGTGATATTGTGTCCCGGTGCATCAAGAGAATCAACAAGTCCTGCTGAAAGAGGATCGGATACTGCAGAGAAGATAACGGGGATCTGAGTATCTTCTGTTGCGGACTGCATTGTCATTGCAACAGGTGTTGCGATACCTACCATAAGATCAACCTTTTCACCTGAGATAAAATTCTCAATGATCTGGTTCATTACGTTTGCATCAGCATTGCAGTTATCATATACGATCTCGTATGTAACACCCTGCTCATCGCCGAGTACCTTAAGCTGAGCTTCGATATTTTCGTAGATCTGGTTAAGTGATGCATCATCAACGTAATTGCAGATACCAACCTTGTAAACAGTGCCTTCGGCACTTTCTGCGTCTGCTCCGGTATTCTCGGAAGCAGCCTCCGTTGCGTCTCCGCCTTCCTGTACGGAACCGGGATTTTCGTTTACATTCTGAGCAGCTGTTCCTGTGCATGCCGTAAGGCTTAATGCTGCCATCATCGTTAACACTGTGCAGATCATTTTGTTTCTCTTTTTCATAGTTTTCTTCTCCTTAGAAAAAACTTCCTGCTGCATTAAGAAAATGCGCTGAACCCGGATTTTTTCATAAAAAAACCTGTCCCTGCATTCTGCTGGGACAGGTCATAATAATCACCTGCGGTGCCACCCGGCTTGACATCTCTTCGATGCCCTCTTAACGCATACCATCATATGCTGACTTTGTTCACGGATAGTCGCTCCGTCTTCCATAATCTGAAACATCTATATACTTATCTGTGCCCCATTTCCGGTCGCCCTCGGAAGTCCATTCAGCTCCATGTACTTTACCGCGATCCCACCATCCGCAGCTCTCTCTTAAAGCAGTGATACAGCCTACTCACTCTTCCTCATCGGTTTAGTAGAATATAACACCATGACAAAAAGGATGTCAAGGGAAAATCCTATTCTATGCATCACTAACTCGGACTATTCTTCAGACAACTTGAAATAATACCTTGTCTCACCTATCTTAGCACAAATCATATATACTCATGGTCCGATTTGAAATTCGATACCATCCTTTTCAATATCATCGCATTCATAAAATACATGTCCTTTTTCACTTACCACCGCACGGTAAGTACCATCACTATTTGGCGTAAGTTCAATCAAAACACTATACCGATCATGTGCAAAGAAATCATGAAAAAAACTGATTCTCGGGTTTACTCTTATCCCATTTCCTTCCAAACAGAATGTATATTCATATGCTGCCTTTTCTATAGCATAACTTTTGAATTTGATTCCGTCCTTTATACTCTTACTGCTCACTTTTTCCATCCGACTATTATCAACCCCAAAATGACATTCAACATTTTCACTTAATTTGAAACTATTATCGTTTATTCTTATTGTAGCCCTAATCCCATGATATATATAATCAGATATTAGTAATACTATAACTATTGCAGCTATTACCACAAATACAATCATACAATTCTTAACCTTTATTTTCATGTATATTCTCCGTATATTTTTAGAGTAATGAATGCTTACATATCAAGAATAATAAAATTTTTCTATAAAAATAGAAGCAGCTCATTGCTATTAGTAGGATAGCTATGACAAAAACTTTAGCCTTTATCCCTTTTTATTCATGACTTTCTCCTTATCATCTCCAAGTGATTGTTTTATGAGTTTTTCCTGAAACAGTAATAGCCTGAGCTTATCCACTATTTTTCAGGATTTCATAATACTATCTAATCCATATACGATGGCTTATCCAAATGATCATATGTCATCATATTTATCACCCACACAGCAGAGTCACCAGCCCTCTGAACTCTTTCGCATATTCATTTTTATTATACCTGTCATATAAAAAGACTGAAGAAAATATTTTTCTGCAGCCCGATAATTTCAACAGCTTAATGATAGCTCTGTAAAATAAAAACAGCAATTATTTTTTAGAATCTTAAGCGAACCCCCATTTGGGGGCAATCAAAATATAAAACTCTATCGCCCAAATTTATTTCATCGAATAATAACAATTCGCTGTCAGAACCGTGAGTATGATGGGCTGTATTAACAGTTCCTCGAATGTTTCCGGCAGCATCACGCTCAAAGTCTAAAAATACCGTTTCTTTCCAAAAACGATGTACTTTCTTTTGAGGAAACTCTAAATAATAATCTATAGAAATTTGATCCCCATTAACATCACATCTGTCTCTCAAGCCATAATATTCTAATCCACCAAAATCAATTCCAATATAGATTTTTTCGTCTTGCATATTTATGCCATATCCCCAACACGATTTGACACCATCAAAACCATCTAAATCTATTGTCCCTTCTTGCGTGCAGTCAACTGATTGCCCATCAACGTTGTATTTTACAGCCAATATAAACACTCTGTTTATTATGGGGATTACACTCAACAGACACCCCAATGACAGACAACAAAATATTATGATTATCTTCTTTTTTCTGCTCATTCTTCATTTTACTCCGGTGAAAACTCTGTCATGGGGATAACCGTGTTCCCAGCCTCTATCCTATCTAACCATGTGTATTCTCCCCTAAAAATTACATTTTTCCGAGAAATACCATACGCACCAAGATAAACATTTTCGGATGTATCAGTAATCTTTTTATACTCTTTGGGATCACTTGATAAATTTGCAGCAGTTTTATTTCCATATTATATTTATAGATCATTACAGTGATAATCTGACATATGCCATATATAAGGCAATAGCTGTCGCTTTAGTTGATTCATCAAACAAAAACGACAGCTTCTTAATTTCAAGAATATATCGAAAGCATTATACTCTTTTGAACTTTTAGCATTTATTCACCTTAATCATTCCTTACAAATATAGCAACGTTATAGATTTTAGTATTTTTATCAGTTCGATGTTCATAAGCATGAGGCGCATACTCAATTTCTATTGAGCCATACTTTTCACATGATTTAATTTCATATATAGTCCCCTTGCTGCAGGTTACAGTCTGCTGCATTTCACCATTTTCATCATAATAAAAAGAAATATGTATATCAGTAATCCATGGATCAGCATCGGGAGCAACTGGATCTGCTAATACAACACCAATTTTGGCAGGTCTTCCATCAACCTCAAAATCCGCACCACAACTGAATTCAACAGGAACATCTTCCATTTTTCTTATATCAAATACACTAAATCCATTTTTTAATCGTCTTACCAATCCTAAATTGAATACCGTATCAGCTTCATAGTCTTCGTAGTATGCTGAACCACCGATGTATTTATCTTTCAACTCAACCGGAGTTCCTTCCACGTCTGCGGTAACGGTATATAATACATAATCACCTTTCCTATATATTATGACCACGCCCACTACCAAAACACATAATAATATCGCTATTATTATAAGAATTATAAATAATTTCTTTTTATTCATACTCTAATTATTGTCCTCTGGTGTAAATTTTTCCATCAGAATACGATCATGCCCATATTCAATTTGTGTTATAAAATTGCTTTTAGAATCAATGTAATCTAGTTTGCTTACATCTTTCCATGGAATTCCATATATAATTAATCAAACATACTCATGGTCCGATTTGAAATGCGATACCATCCTTCTCAACATCTTTGCACATGTAATAAATTCTCCCATTTTCTTTTACTACCGCTTTGTATGTTCCATCTCCATTAGGAGTGAGCTCAATTAATAAATTATACCTATCATGATCACCAAACTGATGAAAAAAACTGATTCTCGGATATACTTTTATCCCATTTCCTTCCAGACAGAATGTATATTCGTATGCAGCTTTTTCATCTGAATGACTTTTAAATTTGATTCCATCCTTTATTCTTTTACTACTCACTTTTTCTTTCTGATTTTCATCATACCTAAAACAACATTCAACATCTTCACTTAATTTGAAACTATTATCGTTTACTGTTACTGTAGCTCCAATCCCATGATATTGATGATCACCTATAATTATTATTATAGTAGCCACTATCACTGCCGCTAAAACGCATATGCAATACTTAAGCTTTTTATTCATGTTTTTCTCCTTCGGTAATCCCCAGCTATCTTTACTCCTTGGCCATTCAATATCATCACGCATATTGACCAACTTTTCATACTCTTCTTGAGTACTATAATATTCAGCTTTTGGGGATTATCAGATTATCATATAATAATATAAAAACAACACTAGCACCGTTGTCCGCAGTGGGTTATATACCGTCTCCAGCGACTCTAATTCCCTTTCTCTTCCTATAAACAATTAATTTCTCCACTTCAATTCAAAACGGTTTTGTTTAAATTCATTTAAATAAAACCGATTTAAATAAAGTGTACCAATTTCGAATAATTATCCAACTTTTATATCCTTTTTCCCTTTAACACATGAGCAGCTGCTCGAAAGCCTTTGTTGCATAGACATCCGTCATTCCGGCCAGGAAATCTATGATCGCCTGTGCATATATGTGCTCGGTTTCAAGATGACCGTAGATTCGCTTGTTCAGATGAACGGTACTTTCTTTTTCAATGCAGTCTCTCCACCCGGAAGAGACATCCTTCTTCATATCATCTGTGATCTCGGTATATCCTATCAACCACTCTGCAAAATTCCTGACAAAGGGTCTTCTGTCGAATTCATTTTTCTCTAATCTTGCAAAAGTTTTTTCTCCGTCGTAGTAAGAATATAATGCCTTGAACAGTTCTCCCAATACCAGGCGGGCATATTCTTCAAAGGGATGAAGTCGTGAATTTCCATATATATATTTATAATTGAATTCTTTTATGATCTTTAACTGTTCGTTTTTCTCTGCGGAGAGTAATATACCTTTCTCCGGGGAGCTGTTGTCACAGATATCCGCGATCATTTCCTGAATTATATTCGTTGTGTTGACTACATGATCTGCATCTTTGCTTATCTCACGGTTAAGCTCGGCCAGCATATCATCTGACAGATATCCCATGGTTTTTGCGTCCTGGATATCTCTTCCGAGGTAAGCGATCTTATCAGCCATCTTCACCACGCATCCTTCCCAGGTGCAGGCTTCCACTTCACCGGCCTTTTGGATCAAATTAAGATCCATGCGTTCCGATCTGGGTCTCAATCCGTTCTTATCCACCTCGCCGCAGTGACAGATAATACCGTCTCTCACTGCATAAGTCAGATGCATATTATCAAAGTTACCGTCGGGATCTTCCAACAGTTCTATATTATCGGCAAAACGGACTCCATTCTTTTCATGCCAGAAAACTTTTCCTTTTTCTTTACTGTCCGTATAAATATATTTCTTAACAATATCATCAAGGATCTTCTCGCCGGTATGGCCAAAGGGTGCATGACCTATATCATGTCCGATGGCGATGGCTCTGGTGAGATCGAAGTTAAGCCCCAGTACCTGTGCTATGGTTGAAGCCACAGATTCAACATGTGCTACATGCTCTATCCTTGTGCAGATATGATCATTACCTGCTTCATTAAAAAACACCTGTGTTTTATGCTTCATCCTTCTGTATGCCATAGAATGAAGTATTCTTGTATAGTCACGCGCAAAAGGAGATCGCGGGTCCCTTTTTCTGGAATACAATCCACCTTCTCTTTCAGTCAGTTTCTCATCATTTTCTTTTGCTGCTTCTCCGGCAAATTTCTTATCTTCCATAATGTATCCCCCTTTGCTGTGTCAATTATCTTTTTTTCCGGTATAGAGATAATACCTGTTCCTGGTGCCGGTCTTTGTGATCAGATCCATCCCCGACAGTATGGTACAAAGAGCCTGGGCTTCGTATAAGGGGCGATGGACGGCTTCCGCTATATCTTTTGTGGTGAATTCATCCGGTAGATTTTCCGGCAGAAAGTTCAGATAGTCTTTAGGACTGTCGATCTCTATCTCTTTAATGATATTTACCGGGACCTTGTCTGCACGGGTCGCGTGCTTTTTCCTGTCTTTCCCGTATCCGTCGAGGATAGTATATTCCTCTGTCTCCAGAATACAAAGGATCACATGGAGATGAGGATCAGACAGATATTTCCTGATACTGATCAATTCATTGAGAGCATCATAAGGGTGTCCCTTCTTGGGAGACTTGCGCGGAGGCTTTATCTCACCGGTTTCGGGATCCACGAACCGTAACCACTTTAGTCCCGCTATCGGGTAAACTACAGTTACTTCATGATCTTCAAGAAATCGATCAAGTTTATCCTTAAGCAGATGAAAACCTCTGCTTTGAATCTCGAAGATCTCGCCTTCCTTACAGGCATCCGCAACAAACCTGTCTATCGGTATCTCATGAAACCTTTCATCAGGAATATAGTAATACTTTAATACTGCATGAATGCTTTTTTCGCCAAGAGTCCCCACACCCTTCGCATGCTCAGGGCGCAGGATCAGCTTGTCGCAGGCGGATCTGAAAATCTTCTCATCCGTCGGCCGTATCAGATTTTCCAGTAAGGTAAGGTTTTGCTTTTTCATCAGACTATCTTATTAAGCCATACACCGCTCTTTACCATGAAGTAGCCCACTACATTTTTGATCAGCTCGGTAGATGTTACCAATATAAATATCATAATGATACCGAGACTCGTAAAGTTAACAAGTGACTGTGCCAAGGTAACTGTGATAACCCATGTAAATGCACTGTCAAAAAGGAAAGTAACTATCGTCTTGCCCCCCGATCTCAATGTGAAATAGGAACAGTGACTGAAGGCGCAGAAAGGCATGGAGATCGCCTGTACAAGTATAAATTTTCTTGCCAGATCCTTGATATCATCAGATGTATTATAAAGATCAGGAAAAAATCTGCCCGTGATCAGCATGAGCGCTGCCATGAAAATACAACTCACCACGCTGAAAAATATCATCTGTGTATCAACTTCTTTCGCTTTCTCAAAATCTCCTGCACCAAGATACTGTCCGATTATTATTGATATACAGGCACCAAGCTGGATGAACACAATATTGAAAAGGTTGTTGATGGTATTGGCAATATTCTGCGCCGCTACCACATCGAGTCCCCTTTGCGAATAGGCCTGAGTCAGAACTGTCATTCCGGCAGCCCACAGTATCTCATTGATGATTATCGGAGTACCTTTTTTCATGATATCACCGAAAAGCTTCACCGGCACCCTGAATCCCTTATATGCACCCACCAGGAACTTATTCATCTCCAAATGTCTGTGAGCCCATATTACAACTATGCTCATTTCTATAATTCTGGAAATGACAGTCGCAATAGCAGCTCCCTTTACTCCAAGTGCAGGACAGGGACCTATACCAAAGATCAGGATCCAGTCCAACAAAGCATTGGCAGCGATACCGCATAATCCCGCTATCATAGGTACAAAGGTCTGCTCTGTTTCCTTTACTGCCGATGCGTAAGCCTGAGTAATGGCAAAAGGGATCCAGCCGATGAACATGATAAAAAGATATTGCATCGCGAAAGCATGCGTTGCTTCTATGCTGTCCGGATTATCTGTCTCCGTCAGATACAGAGATATGATATCTCCTCCGAACAGATACAGAATTACAGTCGCCAGAATAGAGGCGAATATTGAAGCATACAGACGGAATCTGAAGGTATACATATGACCTTCATGATCCTGCTGTCCGAAATACTGAGAACCGAAAATTCCTCCTGCGGATACTATTCCGAAGTTAGCCAGCATTACAACAAAAAACAGCTGGTTAACTATGGCAACACCTGCCATCTGCTCGGTGCCAAGCTTCCCTACCATTATATTATCCAGGAGGCTCACGAAATTGGTTATGGCACTCTGAATGATCATGGGAAGCGCGATCATTATATATTTTTTGTAAAAAGCTCTATCTCCAATAAATTTTTTCTTAAATCTGCTAAGCATGGAAAATCTCCTGATACTTATAAAAAAATAAAAGAGCGAGGTCCATACAAGACCTCGCCCCGTTAGCTTTCTGTCCAATCAACCGATCAGTCGATCTTAACATCTTTCCACTGATCATCCGGTACAAGTGTGATATATGTCTTACCTGTGTTGAGCTCGAGAGGCATTCCGCTCTCTTTCTCAAAGTAATATGTAGGACTGTCCTCACCCATCTTCTGCCATGTGATCTCGATCACCTTTCCGTTGGTGCAGTAGTAACCTTCCCAGGGATCGGGCTGAAGAACATTGTAGATAAGGTATCCATTGTCATCAAGCTTTGTGAAGTCAGCCTTTTCGATGATAACGTTCTCGAAAGAAAGAACCTTGTCATCATCAAGAGGATCGATATGAGCATCACCGTATGTGTAATAATCATATGTTCCTGTCTCTTCGTTGTACTTAAGCTCTGAGCTTGTGTGCTGGAAGGGAAGCTTGATATCTGTTGCGGAATCGCCGTCAAGATCACGATTTCCGCCCTTTACGAATGTGAACTCTCTTCCATTGTAGTAATCGTTGTACTCTTCGCTGTATCCACCCTTTTCAACTCTGGAGATGAGTCCGTCATAAGACTTACCTGTTGAAGGGTTGGTGTAATTCTCGCTTGTAAGATACTCTGTGAACTCTGTAGCCTTACCGTTTGAGAATCTTGCAAATCCACCGCTTAAGTTATTTGTGTACTTTCTTGCGATGAAATCATTGATGTAGAAGGGACCACCATCGTGAACGAGGATAGCATTCCAGTCACCTGCAAGCATAAAGTTTGTGGGACGTGCACTTCTGATAGAACCTAACTGCTCGATATTCTTCCAGTCCTTTACGAGAACCATTAGACGTGTGATACGACCGTTAGCTGTGCTGTTCATGATCTCATATACGATATCAGCCTGGTTAAGACCCATGTGAGGATATGCGTATGTCTCGTTATCAACCATTACTGCAACGGGACGCTGGTTCTCGATATCCTTTGAAATGATCTCATTTGTAAGCTCACTTCTGTACATTCCTTCGGGAACTGAATCATCCTCTGCTGAAGCATCTGTTGCTTCGGGTGCATCTGTTGCGGGATTACCGCCGCCAACTAATGAGGGAATTTCCACAACGGGACCACTTACACTGGGGTCATCTCCACCCTTGGGTGTACAACCTGCCATTACTGTTGTAGTTGCAAGTATTGCAAAAATAAATTTAGCTCTTTTTTTCATAGTTTCTCCTCTTATTTCTTTCGGCTCACGCCTAAATACCCTTTACCAAATGAATAATGCAGGAGGCGGGTATTATATTGCATTAGATTTTGGCTTTCGCCGCATTTCCCTCACATAGTGTTGCGTAAAGCATCTTTAGAGGTTGCTTTTGAGTCCGCGCTACATCTCGCGAACTCCGTTCGCTCGATGATGCGGCTTTCGCACCTTCAAGCTGATTGAGTCCGCGCTACATCTCGCGAACTCCGTTCGCTCGATGATGCGGCTTTCGCCGCATGCTCATCGATGTAAATCCTTCGTTTCACGAGTATGATAACTCATACTCGTTCTCCTCAGGCTTTCCATCTCTTCGCGCGCGGACTCAATGCTTACGCACATGTTCCTGGGCGGATTCGAACCGCCGGCCTTTCGCTTAGGAGGCGAACGCTCTATCCTGCTGAGCTACAGAAACCTATGTTAATACGGATTATAAAATCCGTATTAACTATATCAGAAATCTGATAAATTGCAACTTTTTTGATACTACTCTACGATAGATCCGTCAGGGCCTGTGATAAATACCTGGTTATTTGCACCCGTTATCACTGCATTGCACATAAGTACACCTGTTGCAGGATCAAAGTAGTACTTGATGTTATTGATCTTCTGGATTCCTGTCTTCATTACACCTGTCTTCTCATCAAAGTATCTTACACCATCAGGAAGTGCTACCAGACCCTTCATCTGGATCTTGGTCGCGGGATCGAAGTAAAGTAATCCAGCCGCATCTGCAACCAGTCCTGTCTTCTGCTCTGCTGTTACAGGATCAAAATAGTAATTATTTCCGCTGATTGCCTGAACACCCTTAAGGGCATGTCCGTCTTTATCGAAATAGTATGTGCTCTTTCCAATGGTATTTAATCCTGTGAGCATATGTCCGTCTTCTGCAAAGTAAGACATATTTATACCATCGGAGAGCCATCCCTTATGCATGGTTCCGTCTGCATCGAAGAAATACTTGAGACCTCCGATCTCCTTGTAACCGATAACCATCCATCCGTTATCCTCGAAGAAGTACTTTTTGCCGGAAAGCTCCTGGAGCCCCTTAGCCATATGTCCGTCCTCAGGGAAATAGTAATAAGCATGTACACCGTCGCTTGTCCAGCCGGTATACATCTTACCGTCTGCCATGAAGAGATATGTCTTGTCTCCCACCGGGATCTGACCTATAGCCATCTTACCGTCTGTTCCAAAGTAATAAGTGCTTCCGAAAAGCTTCTGGAATCCGGTGAGCATATGTCCGTTGGTGTCGAAGTAGTACATTCCGTCGCCTACTGCATAGAAGGTATTTACAACCTTATGTCCTACAGGATCCATAAAATAGGTGAACTCTCCGTCCTTTACGAAGTTGTTCATGACAACCTTGTAATTGGAATAGTAGTAAGTATATCCGCCCCTTGTGGAGAATCCGTTAGCAAGGATGATCTTGGAGTAATCCTTGATCATGTAATCGATATCGACATCACCGGCGATACCGGGCACACTTCCGTTGCACATAGCCTGCCAGATGCTTGCATCGGGTATCTGGCAGTTTGCACCGTACTGGGCAACCCACTTATCATAGAAGATGGGACCGATCTTGTTGGTGAAGAAAAATGTGTTGCTGTATACCATGGGATAGTATCCGGCAGCTTCGATTATGGAACAGAAGGTGTTGCAGACAGCAGCATTCTGCTCCGGTGTCATCTTCTTATGAGCATTGCTTTCTATATCGAATACCACAGGCATGCTTACCTGATAAGGTGCGATCAGATTGAGCACCATACCAGCTTCCATAGCTGCCTGCTCGGGTGTAGTCGCATATGAATATATATATACACCCGTGCGAAGACCTGCTGCGGTAGCCCCTGCCATATTGGCTGCAAAGTAAGGGTCTACTCCGTATGTGGTGCTTCCTACTCTTATAAAAGCAAAGCTTACGCCAGAGTTACGCACCTGTGCCCAGTTAACGTTTCCCTGATACTTGGACACGTCAACACCTGTAGCAACAGAGTTTGTTGCATTTAATGCCTGAACAGTTGCAACATCAGCAACATTTCCCGAACCGGGAAGCTTATCAGAGCAGGTAAGAGCCGCTGATACTGTTACAAATGCGGCTGCTAACATCGTAGCTGTTTTGATAAAATTCTTTCTCAATACTTTCCTCCTTAATAATTAACAAAGCCGGCTGTCAAGGCTTTCACGGATTGGCAGCCGGCAATTACTTAACTTTTTAAGATCTGGTCAGTTCTTTACTTCTATAACTGACTTACCGCCCATATAAGGTCTGAGAGCCTCAGGGATACGGATGCTTCCATCCTCATTAACATTATTCTCAAGAACCGCGATAAGTCCTCTCGGTGTTGCAAGAACCGTATTGTTAAGAGTATGAACGAGATATGTTCCGTTCTCGCCCTTTGTACGTATGCCGAGTCTTCTTGCCTGTGCATCGCCGAGTGTTGAGCATGATCCAACTTCAAAGTACTTCTTCTGTCTCGGGCTCCATGCCTCTACGTCACAGGACTTAACTTTAAGATCCGCAAGATCGCCGGTACAGCATTCCAGTGTTCTTACAGGAACATCCAGCTTTCTGAAGAATTCAACAGTATATGACCACATCTTGTTATACCAGTCCATGGATTCCTCGGGCTTGCAAAGAACTACCATTTCCTGCTTCTCAAACTGGTGAACTCTGTACACACCTCTCTCCTCGATACCGTGTGATCCAACTTCTTTTCTGAAGCACGGTGAGTAGGATGTGAGACATAAAGGAAGCTTGCTCTCTTCTATCATCTGACCCTTGAAACGTCCTATCATGGAATGCTCACTGGTTCCGATGAGATACAGATCTTCTCCCTCTATCTTGTACATCATGGCTTCCATTTCCTTGAAGCTCATAACGCCCTTAACAACATCACTTCTGATCATGAAAGGCGGGATACAGTATGTGAATCCCTTATCGATCATGAAATCCCTTGCAAAGCTGAGCATTGCGGAATGAAGTCTTGCAGCATCACCGATGAGATAATAGAAGCCGTTTCCGCTTGTTCTGCCTGATGCTTCCTTATCAAGACCGCCGATCTTTTCAAGGATATCGGCATGGTAAGGAACTTCAAATTCAGGTACGAAAGGATCGCCGAACTTTTCATTCTCAACGTTCTCACTGTCATCCTTACCCACAGGAACACTGGGATCAACGATATTGGGAATGACCATCATGATCTTATTCTTCTTTTCTTCGAGCTCTACTTCCATTTTTTCAAGCTCTTCGAGTCTCTTTGCTCCGGCCTCAACCTCAGCTTTCTTGCTTTCTGCTTCTGCTCTGAGCTTTTCTGCTTCAGCAGTATCTCCCGCAGCTTCTGCTTTCTTGGCTCTTCCCATCAGGCCGCCGATCTCTTTGGAGATGGAATTTCTCTTTGATCTGAGTTCGTCGCCTTCCTGCTTTGCCTTTCTTGTTTCGGAATCAAGCTCTATAACCTCATCAACAAGAGGAAGCTTCTCATCCTGAAATTTCTTTTTGATGTTTTCTTTAACTACCTCGGGATTCTCCCTGAGAAATTTAATATCTATCATAGCTATTTCCTCCGTTAGCTTATCTTGATCAACTGCGCGCCCTGCCGTTGAAACCGACTGCCTGATCCAGGGCCTGCTTTTCTTCCACGGAAAGGTCTATTTTGCACTTTCCTTCCCTTATCTCTTTTGAATATGTATAACATCCGCTGCTTGAATGAACGGAATTTAAGATCACTCCGTTATTCTTCTCATCAAGAAGGGCGAGAGAAAAGCTTAAGTTTCCTCCCATCTCTTTGAATGCATCATACTTATACAGACCTATCTTCTGAAATGCTGTCTCATGCTTTCTGTAAAGATTTCTGATATCCTCTGCATTTGCCTCATCATTGTGAATGAGGATGTCCACATTTTCCATGAGGTTTTCTATCTTACCTTCGAGAGAAACAGCCTTGTCGCCTTTCATAAAACGTTCATAGCGATCCAGCAGATATCGGTATCTCACGATCATATATACGGAAAATATTATCATGGCGATCAGGAGAATATATGCAATAAGGAGCAGGACTCCCATATCGAGTCTGCCCATTCCTATCGCATTTAACATTGCACTTCCGTTTCCACTGACACTCATGACAATTCCTTACTTCATCAACAGTTCATACAATCTTTCAAAATCATCACTGCTGTAAAAATCCAGTTCAAGTTTTCCGCTGCTCTTGTCGGTGAGCGTAACGGAAGCTTTTGTTCCAAGCTTCTCCGCAAGCTTTCCCGCAAATTCGTCGAACTGTATCTGATATTTTACAAGATCCTTCTTGGGCTTTTCCTTTGGAGGCTTTCTGAAAGTCTTAACCAGCTTCTCAACTTCTCTTACTGAAAGCTTCATATCATAAGCTGTCTGGGCAAGCTCATACTGCTTATCAGGATCTTCCACTCCGATCAGAGGTCTTACATGACCGGTAGTAAGCTTATTTTCAGTCACCATCTGACGAACGCGCTCATCAAGTTTTAACAAACGCATGCTGTTGGTAACAGCAACTCTGCTCTTGGAAACTTTCTCGGCAACCTGATCATCCGTTAAGGAATACTCATCCTTAAGATCCCTGTATGCCATTGCTTCTTCGATCGGATCGAGATCTTCTCTCTGTATATTCTCGATAAGAGCGATCTCTGCGATCTCTCTGTCGGTAAGCTCTTTAATAATGACGGGAATTTCCTTAAGGCCCGCCTTTCTGGAGGCTCTCCATCTGCGCTCACCGGCAACGATCATATAATGATCGTCCTTCTTCGTAACGATAAGCGGATCCAGTACGCCTTTCTGCTTTATGGACTCCGCAAGTTCCGCGATCTTCTCCTCATCGAATTTCTTACGGGGCTGCTTTTTATTTCGCTCCACAAGATCTATGGAAACGTATTTTACCAGATCAGCTCCTTCGGAAACTTCCTCCTTTACTGCCTTTGTCACCGCATTTCCTACGGGTACCGCGGTTCCGGGAGTAGCTATCTTATTGGTAATTAGCGCATTCAGGCCCTTCCCCAAACGGGAACGTCCAGAACCTGTTCTTGCATTATCTGTATTTTTATCTGCTGGTGTGGAAGCCATTTTACCTCACCTTATCTATATTCAAAATTTACGCATACGGCTTAATTATAGCACCAATGTTATGTAAATGAAAGAAACAGCAAAACACTGATACTTATCATCGTCTGGATTATAAGAAATCTCCACACCACCTGGGGATCGGACCATCTCGAATCTTCGGAAAGATTCTTACGGACATGATCGTGAACCGGTGTACGGATATTTTTCATAAATTTGGGATTCTTGATCTTAAATACACCCTTTTCTATACGAAGCACAGTAAGTTTGAGCAATCCCAGACCACCATCTATTATCATTACGAAAGTAAAGGGGATGAAGAGCAGGGGAGCGTGAGACTTAAGTGCCACCATTGCCACAAGCAGTCCTATGGATCTGGATCCCGCATCTCCCATAAGTATGGTGCTGGGCTTGGTATTAAAACAAAGATATGCAAGAAGTACCGCTATAAATAGTATTGCAGCCTTCTCATAAGGCTCGGATAACACACCGGCCCCGGAGGGAATAAAAGCAAACGCTCCCAGAGTCAGTATGGAAAGCGATCCGCACAGTCCGTCCACACCGTCAGTGCAGTTGATCACATTGATGCTGGCAAATACCAGCAGGATGATGAGTATGGCATACAACCACAAAGGTATCTCTATCGAGATATCAAATAAAAGAAGATCTATCTTATTATCATTGAAATACAGATAGGTGACTGCAGTGAGAACAGCGATTCCGGAATCAAGTATTCCCTTCACAAGATTTCCCCAGGGCTTTTTGGATGCGTCATCAAAAAAACCCGTAAACATCACTGCTACAAGCAATGAAAGGTAACACCCTGTCTCTATGGAAAGAGGGGAGAATAAAAGAGCGGCCGCTACAAAACAGAATATAAGGATAATACCTGCCCCGCGGGCTTTTCCCTTTGATTGGGATCCGTTTACCGCAAAAGCTCTTCCCATATCCTGCGGAAGTTTATTTTTGAATATTTTTATCGATATGAATGTCAGAAAAAATGTTACCAAAACCGCCAATGGCATCAGCACTTTTTCCGGCATAAGACTGTACAGCATACAACTTTCTCCGGTTCTTTACTTCAGACCTTTCTGCCGAACAGCCTGTAAAATTCATTAAACAGAGACATATTTTCCGATTTGTCCGGTATTGCAAAATTTATCTTGCTGAAAAGATCGTTTACTCCCATTCCGTTATAGGAAAGCTCATCCAAGACTTTCTTGAAGAGGCTTGCTATAAGGGCAGGGTCATTCTTATTATCTCCGCATCCCCATGCTCCGAACACAAGGTTGCGATAACCCCAGTAGGCGGCACATTTTACCATTCCGGTGATCCTCTGGGTAAGTAAGCCTACGTATGCACTGTCGGAAAAACCTTCTCTTCCCTGTGTAAGATTGGGTGCAGCACAGCTCATAACGGATACCATTACGGACTCGTCCAATAATCCGCCTTCTTCATTACGGATGACCTCAACCTCAGGGCTGAGTATTATCGCATTTGACGCCATGCCGGTATCTCTGCGTCTGTTGTACTCATAGAAAGATTTTGCAGCGGAGCTTTCAAGAGAATACAACAATGAGCTCTTTCTGCAAAGATCCTCTTCGCAGCTCGTTCCTCCGTTTCTCGAATTTCCACCCGGTATCGTGGGATTTGTCATATTGATGACAAGAACCTTACGATCGAATCTGCCGTTTAACAGATACGGGCTGTCGAGATATATCTTTCTTGCAGATGTGAAAGAAGCCATGGGATCACATCTGTATATAACCTGGTTGTTACATTTGATCTGAGGAAGACCAAGTATATTTACTATCCTGGAAACATCATCGGGTAGAAATACCTGTGCGGCGCCGGCCCTTGTCTTGTCTAACTGACACTTTACCCTCTTGCCGTCAACATCATATTCTCCCCTTTCAAAAATGGAAAGAGTCTCATTAAGCTTTCCCATATTGATGGTCCATTCATCGGCAGGTTTCTCCTCCGAATGGAATTTCTCTTTCATAGTCTGGCCAAGCATGGGATGTGCCTGGGGCGTATCCTGAGCGGCTTTTGATGGCTCTGGCTTGGGCTGTGCGGCTCCTAAAAGAGGATTTGCCGCAGAAAGGATAGTTTTATTATCACGTATCCAGGGCTTTACCTCTGACTCCTCTTCATTAACGGGCGCAGGAGCGGGTGAAGGTTCGGATACCGGTGCAGGCGCAGGAGCGGGTGTCGGAACCGGAGCAGGTGTAGGCACCGGTGTAGGAGTAGGTATCGGTATCGGAGTAGGTACCGGTGTGTGCTCGGTTTCCGATTTTATCTCAGGCTCGGGCTCCGGTTTTTTCTCTTCCGCATCGGGAGATATATTGAAAAGTGCCGCCAGTTCTTCACGGTCTCTGATCGCAGAAGGCTCTTCAAAAGCCGAACCTCTGGGTATGGCAAGCTTCGGTGATGCAGGTGCTGCAGAAACAGCCTCAGGTCTTCCGTCAATGGGAATGATATCCTGATCCGGAGCAGTTGACTCCATCTCGGATCTCAAAGGAAGCATCGTAGGCTGGAATGTAGCTGACGGAATTATAACAGGCTGCGTCTGTCCCTGAGCCTCCAAAGGCTTCGGATTATATTGATTGGGAATATTCGGAATTCCCTGCTGATATGCAGGAGGTATCGGCTGCTGCTGACCACCATAGGGCAGAGTAGCTCCCTGACCATAGGAAGGTTCGGGCTGCTGAACATACTGAGTCGGCACACCCTGTCTGTACGCAGGTGGAATAGGCTGACGATATCCCTGTATACTCTGACTGTTGGTCTGCATCTGAGGAAGAGGCTTACCGTTATAATTTGTGGGTATCACGGTCTGCCTGAATGCTGCAGGATGCTGTGAGGGCAGGGGCTGACCCGGGATTATCTGGGCAACCGTATTAGATGTCCTGACCGGAACAGTAAAATTATCTGCCGATTTTTGGATCACAGGCTGATCGGGTGAGGCAACCGGAGTCGTCTGTTCCACGGCCTGTTCTTCTGTCTTATTTTCTTCAACAGCAAGATCGAAAACATAATCCTCTTCCTTTTTAGCCTTGATGATATTGGAAGGGTAGTAGCTTTCAAAATTCTCTATAACATCTCTGAGACCGCTGTCGAGATATGTATATACTTTTTCAACAAGAGCTTCCGGAATACCGAAATATGCTTCCGCGATTCCTCCCGTGATACATGCGATGGTATCGCTGTCACCACCTATTGAAACCGCGTTTCTTATGGCATCTTCAAAATCCTCTGCCTCGAAAAATGCCTCCAGCGCCTGTGGTACCGATCCCTGACACGTTACATCAAATGTATATTCATCCCTTATCTCATCAAGAGTAAAGTTGATTGGATAATATCTTCCTGTGATATATTTCTTTATCTCTTCTTTGCTCTTACCTTTTCTGGCAAGGACTATTGCGGATATTACTGCTTCCGCACCTTTCATTCCTTCGGGATGATCGTGAGTAACACTGGTTACCTGATCACCGATCTGAAGTGCTTTTAAAAGATCATTTGCCGCATATGCACAAGGGCTGATCCTCATTGCAGCTCCGTTACCGAAACTGTGGTAGGGGAGCGGATTGGGATCATAAAGCCAGGTAGAAAATCTCCCGCCGTATCCGGCATTGGGATATTTTCTGCCAAATGTCTGCATATAATGAACTATCTTAGGGGAAAACTCTTTGAACTCAGGTCTTGCTTTAAGGATCGCCGCAGCAACCGCAATAGTCATTACAGTATCATCTGTCGCACGGCTTTTATCTGTGAAAAGCTCAAAATCTTTTCCTTTGTAGTTATCTTTTTCAAATCTGGAACCTACTACGTCACCAATGATAGCACCGATCATGGCTTTACCCCCGGGGATTATCCCCTTGTAATTTACAACACACCAAGTTTATTTTATCATATTGAACCCAAAAAAAAACGTATTTTTCATATAATCATAAAAAGACCGCCTGCCGTTTATATCAGCAGGCGGTCTATCTTAATTATTTTTTATCACTCTTCGGATTCATTTTCGGTACTTTTCTCAGTATCATCTTCGGAAACTTCCTCATTTTCCACTTCAGCCTCATCGACAGTGTCGATATCTTCCTCGTCACCTTCATAATCTTCAGGCTTGGCATCCGGAGTTTCAGATACATCGGCATCTTCTATCTTTTCACGGACCTTGGCGATCTTGGCTACCTTAACACCTTCATCCACGTTCATCATCTTAACACCTGAAGTTATCCTTCCGTGAACGGGGATCTCGCTCATACTTACCTGAATAATGATTCCGGCAGCGGTTATCATCATTATCTCATGATCATCCGTAACGGCCTTAACACCTACTACATTTCCCGTCTTTTCTGTGATCTTATAGCACTTAAGGCCTTTTCCGCCTCTTCTTTGAACCTTGAATTCTTCAAGGGCGGATCTCTTTCCGATACCGTTCTCGGAAACAATGAGAAGTGAATCACCCTGATGATCTAACTGCATTCCTATGATCTCATCGTCATCGTCTATGTCCATACCGATGACACCCATTGCGGTTCTTCCCATGCATCTTACATCAGTCTCTTTGAATCTTATGCACATACCGTTCTTTGTAACAATGAAGATATGTGTATCAGCATCTGTCTGCTTTACTTCAATGAGCTCATCGTCTTCTCTGAGAGTGATGGCCGCGAGACCGTTCTTCCTGATATGTGAGAAGTCCATGATGCTGGTCTTCTTAACAAATCCTCTTCTTGTAACCATGAAGAGATTTTTATTCTCTTCAAACTCACCGATGGGGATAACAGCTGATATCTTTTCTTCCGGCTGGAGCTGTAAGAGGTTTACTATAGCAGTTCCTCTTGCTGTTCTTCCTGCCTCAGGGATCTCATAAGCTTTAAGCATATATGCACGTCCTTTGTTGGTAAAGAACATGATATGGTTATGGGTAGAAGTCATCAAAAGATCTTCGATATAATCATCTTCGATGGTCGTCATTCCCTTTATGCCCTTACCACCACGGCCCTGGGTCTTAAAATTATCAACTGTCATACGCTTGATATAACCAAGACTTGTCATGGCTATAACCGTGTTTTCAAGGGGAACCATTTCCTCATCACGGATCTCCGAATCATCATATGTAATGGCGGTTCTTCTGTCATCACCATACTTATCTGCGATCTCGGTGATCTCTGTCTTGATCACTCCCAAAAGGAGATTTTCATCAGCAAGGATAGCTCTCCACTCGGCGATCTGCTTAAGGAGTGCGGCATGCTCATCCTCAAGCTTGGATCTTTCCAAACCTGTGAGAGCTTTCAGTCTCATCTCAACAATGGCATTTGACTGTGCATCGGAGAGACCGAATCTTTCTGTCAATCTCTGTCTTGCTTCCTGTGTATTCTGACTGCTTCGGATGATATTTATGACTTCATCAATATTATCAAGAGCTATGAGTAATCCCTGTAAGATATGATCTCTCTCTTCAGCTTTGTTAAGATCATACTTAGTTCTTCTTGTTACTACTTCCTCCTGATGCTTTAAATAATATTCAAGAAGCTCAAGAAGGTTCATTACCTTAGGCTCGTTGTTAACGAGCGCAAGATTGATGACACCGAAAGTAGTCTGCATATCTGTATGCTTATAAAGCTTTTTCAGGACTATATTGGCATTAACGTCACGACGTACTTCGATGACAACTCTTGTTCCTTCACGGTTTGATTCATCACGGATCGCAGTGATACCGTCGATCTTCTTATCTTTTACAAGATCGGCGATCTTCTTGATCATGTTTGCCTTATTTACCATATAGGGAAGTTCGGTAACTATGATCTGTGTCTTGCCGTTGGGAAGAGTCTCCATATTTGCAACGGAACGGATGAGAACTTTTCCGCGTCCTGTGCGGTATGCTTCCTTGATACCTCTGGTTCCAAGTATCTGGGCACCGGTAGGGAAGTCCGGTCCGTGCACTATATTCATGACTTCGTCGATAGAAGTCTCTCTGCCTTCCTCAACTCTGTTTTCGATTATCTTAACAACAGCCCTTATTACTTCACGTAAATTGTGAGGGGGGATGTTTGTAGCCATACCTACGGCGATACCTGTTGTTCCGTTAACGAGAAGGTTAGGGAACCTTGCAGGAAGAACTGTAGGCTCTGATTCCGTTTCATCAAAGTTAGGAGTGAAGTTTACGGTATCTTTCTGGATGTCGCGGAGCATCTCCATAGACATCTTTGAAAGTCTTGCTTCCGTATATCGCATTGCTGCGGCACCGTCTCCGTCCACAGATCCGAAGTTTCCGTGTCCGTCTACCAGTGTATAACGAAGATTCCATTCCTGTGCCATATTTACCAATGCACCGTAAATGGATGAATCACCGTGGGGATGATATTTACCCATGGTATCACCGACGATACGGGCACATTTTCTGTGAGGCTTATCAGGTTCATTATGGAGCTCTATCATGGAGTAGAGTATACGACGCTGAACCGGCTTAAGTCCGTCTCTTACATCAGGCAGCGCACGTGAAGCAATAACACTCATGGCGTAATCGATGTAATACTTCTCCATCGTTTGCTTCATATCCACTTCATTTATTTTGTCAAAAACCTTATCGTCCATTTCTTCCTCCAATGATAGGTGTTTGTATATCTGCTTATTCGGGAATATCCGATATCTTTACAACCAGTGTATCTTTCGCAAATGCGACAGATCCTTTTTCCGGAAAAACAGGCATATTCTTTACTTCTTCGCTTTCAATATCTGCTTCCGTTATGTTTATATCTTCATTCATAACATACTTCAGATAACTTTTTTCAAGTCCGGGATAAGTAAAAGAAAGATTCCCGACTCCGTATACATTTTCAATTGCATCAAAACCTTCTATCGGTTCTGTATGCGGTGATAAAACAAATGATCCCGCAAATGCCACCGGTGTTTCACCGGGTATATAGCCTTCTGTATTTTCAATTCGGTCCACAACTCTTGTCATAAGAGAGTGGGTGGCTTCTTCCTGAAGATTTCTCTTCATGTATACCTGATTGGATATAACTATGCCGCACCATATGATGGCTGTAAATGCGATAACGGGAACAGTCTTTTTTATCTCAGTCCTTCCGATTATCACGATGGATAATACATAGACCAGTATGTAGGGATAGATCATAAGTGTATGAACCATTCCTTTTGACAATAAACATATCCCGTTTATCAATAACGGCATCATCGCAAGTATCAATGCCTGAATGAAGTAAGATTTCTTACTTACTTTATTTTTTCTGTTTATTACAAACAGTCCTGCCGGTATGGATAAAAATACCGCTGCGTTAATGATCCTCAATATCCATTCCCATACGAAAGAGAATGATCTTTCATGAAACACTATGGTCACAAAAGTCTGCGGATCAAAGAAAAACGAAAAAAACTGTCCGTATGCTTTTGCTATAAGTGATGAAAACGAGTAGCCTTCGTAATCACCAAGTCCCGCAAGTCCGTTATAACTGTCCGAAGTCCAGATACCTAATTTCTTCTGAAGTATCTTCCAGCAAAGAAAATATATTAATCCGGCTGCAATAAAGCATCCCGCCGATATCGACGTTTCTTTAATGATCTTTTTGATATCTTTTTTTTGAGAGATATCAAGACAGCTCCTCATGGCAACTATAGTTATATATACAAACACATATGCCTGATATATTCCGAATACGGCAACTATCATTACGAGAGCCGATAACTTTTTCCACCATTCTTTTTCGACGGAAAGAAAAGCCGCAGTAACACTTAAAAATAATGAAAATGCGTAATAATCAGACCATGGAAGAAATGTTGCATTTGATGCGGTATAAATAATATTACAGGTCTCTATTCCGGATATAAGACAGATGGCAGTTACATCATCAGTCTTAAAAACCTTCGAAGTCATATATACCGAAAGGAATGTCCAGAATAACATCAGACATCCTATCAACCATGGAGAGCTTACCGTTCCTCTTATGAGTTCCAATACCGGCTGAAAAACTCTTCCAAGAGCTATCTGCCATGCCGCATCATTTTTTATTATCTGATTTAAATAATCTCCCGCATATATTCTGGAGGAAAAACATGCTCCGTGTGCTGCGATGAAGAAAATAAAAGTTGATATAAATGATGCGGTCAGACTTTTTTTATCTTTAAATATCAAGGTTCTGAACGTATTTGGCATTTGCTTCGATAAATTCGCGGCGGGGTTCGACTCTGTCACCCATAAGTGTAGTGAATGTCATATTAAGTTCAGCTTCGTTTTCTTCATCCATATTTACGCGAAGAAGAATACGTCTATCGGGATCCATAGTAGTTTCCCAAAGCTGCTCGGCATCCATCTCACCAAGACCCTTGTAACGCTGGATCTTATTATTCTGATCACGTCCGACTTCATTGATTATCTCTGAAAGCTCTTCATCAGAATATGCATACCAGACTTTTTTATTCTTCTCGAGCTTGTAAAGAGGGGGCTGCGCAAGGAATACGTGACCCTGTTTTATAAGCTCAGGCATGAATCTGTAAAGGAATGTGAGCATCAATGTAGCAATATGTGCGCCGTCCACATCGGCATCGGTCATGATGATGATCTTGTTATAGCGAAGCTTAGTAATATCAAAATCATCCTGGATTCCGGTACCGAATGCAGTTATCATTGCCTTTATCTCTGCATTGGCAAGGATCTTGTCAGGTCTTGCTTTCTCAACGTTAAGGATCTTACCGCGAAGAGGAAGTATGGCCTGTGTTGCTCTTGATCTCGCACTCTTAGCTGAACCTCCGGCAGAATCTCCCTCAACAATATAAATCTCGCAATTTTCCGGATTCTTATCAGAACAGTCTGCAAGCTTTCCGGGAAGAGCTGCACCGTCAAGAGCATCTTTTCTTCTGATGGTATTTCTTGCATTACGTGCTGCTATACGTGCTCTCTGTGAATTTAAGGATTTTACTACTATTGCCTTGGCAACATCAGGATTCTGCTCGATGAAGTAGGTGAGCTGTTCACTTACAACTCTCTCAACTGCAGTACGTGCAGCGGAGTTACCGAGCTTTTGCTTTGTCTGTCCTTCAAACTGAGGATCAGCTATCTTAATGGAGATTACTGTGGTAAGTCCTTCTCGGATATCTTCACCGGTAAGACTTTCATCACTCTTTTTAATGAGTTCCTTTTGCTTACCGTATTCGTTTATTATCCTGGTAATAGCACGCTTAAATCCTTCGACGTGCATACCTCCTTCAGGTGTGTTGATATTATTTACATATCCGTAAACCATTTCGTTGTAGCTGTCATTGTGCTGCATGGCAACTTCAACGTAGATATCATCACTCTTTCCCTCGAAGTACATTATCTTTTCATAAAGGGGCTTGGTACCTTCGTTTAAGAATCTTACATATTCTTTTATGCCGCCTTCATAGAAAAATGATTCAGAATGATGTCCTGCATCTTCTCTCTTATCCGTAAGTGTGATGCGGAGTCCCTTTGTAAGAAATGCCATCTCACGCATACGCTTTTTCAGAGTATCATAATCATATACGGTATCTTCAAAGATTTCAGGGTCGGGGAGGAAAGTTACTTTTGTTCCCGTCTTATCAGGATCACACTTTCCTACAACTTTGAGAGGATAGCATACTTTTCCTCTCTCATATCTCTGGTTGTAAATCTGACCCTCATGATAGATATCAACTTCAAGCCAAACTGAAAGTGCATTAACAACTGATGCACCTACACCATGGAGACCACCGGATACTTTATATCCTCCGCCACCGAATTTTCCGCCGGCATGGAGAATTGTAAATACAACCTCAACTGCGGGAAGTCCTGCCTTGTGATTTATACCAACAGGTATACCTCTTCCGTCATCGGTTACGGTGATATAGTTACCGGGATTTATATCTACTTCGATATTCTTACAATATCCCGCAAGAGCTTCATCTACTGAGTTATCTACTATCTCATAAACAAGGTGATGAAGTCCTCTGATAGAAGTGGTTCCGATATACATACCGGGACGTTTTCTTACAGCTTCCAGTCCTTCAAGGATCTGTATCTGATCCGCACCATACTCTTCGGTTACATGCTCCGATTCTATCTCTGCAGCATTTTCTCTTTCTTTTTCTTCATCATCTTTAGGATTAGAAGTCATGTTATTGATACTTTCAAGAACCGATCTTCCCTCTTTATCGATGATATCCTGGTCTGTGTTCATTTCATTCATATCTTCGCTCATGAAAACCTCTTTTAATTCTCGCTGCTTACTGTTCCGTTTGTAACTTTGTAAATCTTATCTATTTCAAATCTGTTATTTACAAAATCATCAAGACCGGTACAGGTTATTATGGTCTGTATATCACCTATGCTGTTTAAAAGCTGTGTCTGTCTTGTACTGTCAAGCTCCGATAAAACATCGTCTAGAAGAAGTATGGGATTATCTTTTGCAGTTTTCTTAACAAGCTCTATTTCCGAAAGCTTTAGCGAAAGAGCTGCAGTACGCTGTTGTCCCTGAGATCCGTAAGTCCTGACATCTATCCCGTTCGAGAAGAAAACAAAATCATCTCTGTGTGGTCCGACAGATGTCATCTTCATCCTGATGTCTCTTTCTGTATTTTTCTTTAATTTTTCTTCAAATTCTTCTTCTGAAGTCTGAGGAACATATTCGATCTTTATTTCTTCTCTTCCTGCTGAAAGATCTTTATGTATCGAATATATTATCTCATTTAATTCTTCGGCAAACTGTCTTCTTCTCTCGATTATCTTTTTCCCGTATGACAAAAGCTGACTGTCATATATATCAAGCATGCCTCTGTAATCGGGTTTAAAATATATCTCTTTTAAAATATCATTACGCTGATTTATTATCTTGTTGTAATTATTCAGGTTGTACAGATATATCGAATCAAGCTGACATAATTCCATATCTGCAAACTTTCTTCTCTCGGCAGGAGCATTCTTAATGATCCCCATATCTTCCGGAGAAAAAAATACAACATTCATCAATCCCAGAAGTTCGGATATTTTTTTTATCCTTACCTTATCTACCGCAATACCTTTTGCTTTCGAACGACGCAGATGCATATCTATCCTTCGTTCCAAGCCCTGCTTATCAAGTATTGTTTTGATATGTCCTTCATCGGATTCAAAATTAATAACATCCTTATCCTTTGAACCCTTATGTGATTTTGTTGTTGCCGATATATATACTGCTTCGAGTATATTTGTTTTTCCCTGGGCATTATCACCGTAAAAGATATTAACGCCCTTATCAAAATCTATTTTCAGAGATTTATAATTTCTGAAATTTTCAAGTTCAAGGGATTTAACTATCATTTTGTTACTTTTACTGTAATACCGTTTACTTCAAAAACATCATTCTCATATAGTTTTTTTCCGCGCATGGTGCACACTTCTCCGTTCACTTTCACATAACCGTCCTGTATCATGAACTTTGCTTCAACACCTTCGCTTACTATACCGGCAAGCTTCATTGCCTGTCCGAGCTTTATATATTCGTCTTTAATTCTTATATTTTCCATTTTATGAAAGATTGATAGGCAGTATCATATATATATATGTTTCCTTCTCGTCCTTTATGTATACAGGAGAGATGGAATTGATAAAGTAAAGTGTTACCTCATCATCGTCAATTGCTTTAAGTGCATCCAAAACAAACTTTGGATTAAAACCTATCGTCAGTTCATTTCCTTCTTTCTCGATCTCAATATCCTCGTTTAGACCACCTGTCGAAGATTTTATCTGGATGTTGAGAATACCGTCTTTGATATCAACAACAATAGGCTTTTTATTTCCTTCCTTTGAGAAGAAAAGAGATCTGTCTATACTGTTGGCCAGACGTTTCTTATCTATCACAACCTTTGTCTTGTATTCAGAGGTTATCATCTTATCGACATTTATATATTCTCCGTCAATAAGTCTTGATACAACTACGGTATTATCAAATTCAAAGCTTATATGATTTTCTGTTATATAAATGCTTACATACTTTTCAGCATCTGAAGGAATTATCGCACTTATCTCTTTTAGTGTCTTTCCGGGAATGATAACTTCCTGCTTACCATATTCTTTTCCAAAGTCAACATTTCTGATAGATACTCTGTGACCATCGAGAGTAGTAAGTCTCATATAATCACCGTAGATGATCATATCGAAACCTGTGGTGGTCCTGTTATTTTCGTTATTGGAATTAAGTGAGAAAGCAGTCTGTCTTACCATATCCTTAAATGCGAGCATTGATATCTCAACAGGCTCTTTTTTCTCTATCTCCGGAAGATATGTAAAATCATCCCCTGATGTTCCTGTTATCTGAAAATCTATTTTTTCGGTATCACATGTAAGATGAACTGTGAAATCCTTTTCATTTATGTCGATATGAATATCACCGTCAGGCATCTTTTTTACAGCTTCGGAAAGAACAGATGCCTCAATGGCAGCTATACCCGAAGTCTCTATTACACCTTCAATAACTGTTTCTATTCCCAGATCCGTATCATTGGCAGTAAGTTTTATTTCACCTCCTGCAGCATTGATAAGAATATATTTCAAAATAGGCATCGTTGTATTAACAGGTACTGCACGGGATACAATGCCTATTCCGTTGGTAAGGGACTGTTTAGAACAAGTTATTTTCATAAAATACGTCTCCTTTTTGTTTATGCACAATAATTCCGATAATAAAAAAATGCGGTATCCGCATCATCATTATTATATTATTTTAATAATAATATTAATAATAGCGGTTTATAAGTGGACAACCGCATTTATTATACTAAATTAGGCTTAAAATGAAAAGAATAACTTGTGATTTGAGGGGGACTATCTCAGAAATAAAATGTGGCTTATTTTGAGCGTAAGAGGTCTTAAAAGATAAAAAGAAATTTTATAACAAACAACTCACATATAAACCACATGGTTTTAAATGGAAATTTAACAAAGTTATCCACATTTTGTGAATAATAATAAAGGAATATTATTAACTGGTAATGATATTGTTCTTTATAAGATCTATTGTTTCCTTAAGTTCCTGGTTGATCTTTATTTCATCCTCTATCTTTTTACAGCCATGAAGAACAGTTGAATGGTCCTTTTTATCCAGGAGAGTAGCTATTCCCTGAAGGGTAGTATCTGTCATGTTTCTGCACATGTACATGAATATCTGTCTGGGAAGAACTATTTCGGCATTTCTCTTCTTTGAAGTGATATCAGCCGGAGTTATATTGTAGTATTTCGAAACTGCTTCCAATATAAGAGAAGGAGTAATGATAGAAGGTCTGTCAGGGGAGATGGTATCCTTAAGGATCTCTTTGGCAGTTTCCAAAGTAATAGGTTCGGAATCATTCATTTTCATCCTTGCATAGATGAGATTGAAAGCTCCTTCTATATCTCTTACGTTAGATTGGATATTTTTTGCAATATAATCGATAATGTCATTGGATACATTGACATTCATGGATTCTGCATATTTTTTTATGATAGCCATTCTTGTTTCGTAGTTAGGGGGTTGAACATCAACAACAAGACCCTGGTTGAAACGGGAACGGTATCTTTCATCAAGCTCTTTCATAAGCTTAGGATGCTTATCGGAGGTGATGACTATTGATTTGCCGCTGTTTAAAAGGGCATTGAAAGTATTAAAGAATTCCTCCTGGGTAGAAGGTTTTCCAATCAGGAACTGAATATCATCTATTAAAAGTACATCTATATTACGATATTTGTCCCTGAGTCTCGTCATGGCGTGTGAGGATCCTGACTGTCCGAGACGTATAGAATCTATCACTTCATTGGTAAACTGCTCGGAAGTAACATACAATACCTTAAGGTTGCTGTTATCGATGATGTAATGACCTATGGCATTCATGAGATGAGTCTTACCAAGACCCGATCCTCCGTATATAAAGAGGGGATTATAGCTGAAGTCCTGTCCGGGAGCTTCGGCTACTCTTAAACATGCTGACATGGTCATAGAGTTACGTGGATCCGTAACGTAATTTTCAAATCTGTATTTAGGATTAAGATTGGATGATGAACCGGTATAAACTTCATTATTATTTTCGGTTTCATTTAAAGTATTTATATTAGAAGAAACTGATTTATCATCATTGCTTTCAGGAGTATTTTCTTCTGCAACGATAGTAACTTTATAGTGCTTGTTGGTAAGCTTAAAAAGGGCGTCTTCAAAAAGATCGTCGTAAGCATTTCTTTCACAATAATCAAGAATACCCGGATTTCCCTTGGGTACCATTATAGTGAGATCCAGGTCCTCACACTTATAGAAAAGCAGAGGTTTTATCCATACTTTATAAGCAATATTGGGAAGCTCATTTTCTTCCCTGATAATGTCTTTTATATTTTCCCACTGTTCTTCTATAGGATTCATGTAAAAGATATTCCTTTCATTGATAATCCCATAAAAAAGATATGATATCTTATGGGCAGATACTACTATAAATCATTGAGAGAGTAATTTCAAACACATGGTGGTTATAAAAAAATGTGGATAAGTGGATAAATTTGTTGATAACTGATTTACATAGTATAGTAAATTAGTTTACAGGTTATTTGTGTTAATAGATAATAAACCAAATAAATGGTTTGTAATAAGGCATAAAATAAGGCGTTGGGGATACTTATAACCATTTATCAACATTTTTTTCACAATATGTGGAAAGATTTATGTAAATTTATAACACTGGGTTATAACCGTGATCATAATCCACATATTGTGTAAAATTGTTTTATAACTCCACCATATGTAGAAAATGGAAAAAAAATTTGTGAAAAAGTTTTTTTGAGATACGGGAATGCCCTCAAAACCTTTAAAAATGCTTGACTTACGGGTTTTTTTTATTATATAATCTCACTTGATGTTTTCTGACATTTAAGTAGAATTCTATCTGCGGAGCTTAAATCCGCAATACAAAATTTAATAGGAAAGAGAGGTGTTCTGATCATGAAGATGACATTCCAGCCCAAGAACAGACAGAGATCCAAAGTTCATGGCTTCCGTGCAAGAATGAGTACTCCCGGTGGAAGAAAGGTACTTGCAGCAAGAAGAAGAAAAGGAAGAAAGGTTTTATCAGCTTAAGGGTCGCCACAAAAAGGTGACCTTTTTATTTGAAGGAAGAAAAAGATGGAGTTTTCTGAAGGCTTAAAGAAAAATGAGGATTTCAGATCCGTCTACCGTTCGGGTAAAAAGATGGCAAACAGACTGTTTGTCATGTATGTGTCAGAAAACGGTACCGAACGTAACCGCCTCGGAGTCTCTGTCAGCAAGAAAACAGGTAACAGTGTCGTAAGACACAGGCTGAAAAGACTTGTAAAAGAAAATTACAGACGAAATGAAGCAGTGTTCAATAGTGGTTTGGACATCGTCGTCGTGGTTAAGCAGAATGCTGTCGGCGCAACATATGCCGAAACGGAAAGTGCATTGCTGCATCTGGCAAAGCTTCATCATATAACAAGGGCGTAAAAAGTGAAATATGTGCTGATCGCTTTGATCAATTTGTACAGGAAATATCTGTCTCCTTTGAAAAGCACTAAATGTCCGTATTACCCGACTTGTTCAGAGTACGGTCTGGAAGCTGTTAAGAAATACGGTGCTTTTTTGGGGGGCTTTTTGGCGTTCTATAGGATCCTTAGATGTAATCCTTTTTCAAAAGGAGGATATGATCCTGTACCGGAGAGTCTTTCTCTTCATAATATAAAGATCAAAAGCAGATACAGCAGAAAATAAAGTAGAAATGTGAGGATAATACATTGACTTCAATGCTTCTTACACAAAATACGAATGTTATTACACGTCCGTTTTCATTTATTTTAGGAAAGATTCTTGAAGGTATATTCTGGTTTCTCGGATTATTTACAGATTATCCGAGTGCCGGTGCTGCCATCATATTGATGACTATCATCATATATTTACTTCTTCTGCCTCTTACCGTAAAGCAGCAGAAGTTTTCAAAGCTTTCAAATAAAATGAATCCGGAATTACAAGCTATCCGTAATAAATATCAGGGAAAGACCGATCAGGATTCCATGATGAGAATGAACGAGGAGACAAAGCTTGTATATCAGAAATACGGGGTTAATCCCTCCGGAAGCTGTATCCAGCTTCTCATCCAGCTCCCTATCCTTTGGTCCTTATATCGTGTTATCTATAACATGCCGGCATATGTTGGCAGGATCAGAAATGTATTCTATCCGCTTGTTACCAATATAGTAAGTTCTTCCGATAAGGAAACACTTACTGAATTTTTCAAGGACTTCAGCGGATATAGTTATTATCAGAAGCAGTTTACGAATGATCTTTTCGGAACAAGAACTGCAGAAGGTATCCAGCATACTGAAAATACTGTTATAGATATCTTAAACAGAGCATCTACAGTTGAGTGGAATAAAGTAGCAGAAAAATTTCCTACTCTTGCCAGTCAGGTTACGGATGCTTCAACAGAACTCGGAAAATTTAATCATTTTCTGGGACTTAATATCGGACTTACACCCAGCTTTGTTCTTAAATCAGAATGGGCATCCGATACAAGAAACTGGGCTCTTATGCTGGGAGTATTAATGATCCCCCTTCTTTCAGCCCTTACCCAGTGGATCAATACAAAACTCATGCCTCAGCCTGAGCAGTCAAATAATAAGAAGGCAGAAGAGGAAAATCCCATGATGTCTTCAATGAAGACAATGAATACGGTAATGCCTCTTATGTCAGCAGTTTTCTGTTTTACTCTTCCTATAGGTATGGGTATTTACTGGATCACAGGTTCCGTAGTACGTTCAGTGATTCAGGTTGTTGTTAATAAGAAACTTGATAAGATCGATATTGATGCAATGGTAAAATCCAATATTGAGAAGGCTAATGAAAAGCGTCGCAAGAACGGTCTTCCCGTAGAACAGATTTCTTCCAATGCAAAGATCAATGCAAGAAATGTCGGATCAGCTCCTGTTGAAAGTGAAACAGCAAGAAAAGCAAGGATCGATAAGAGCATAAAAGATTCGACAGAATATTATAATAAAAATGCTTCAAAGCCGGGAAGTCTTGCAGCAAAGGCTTCTATGGTAAAGCAGTATAATGAAAGAAGTAACAGCGGGAAAAAGTCAGAGTAAATAATCTATTCATCATGGAGGAAAACATGGCAGATTATAGAGAGTTTTCGGCAAAGACAGTTGACGATTGCATCACAGATGCCTGCATGACATTCAGCGTTACAAGTGATCGTCTTGATTATGAAGTTGTAACAGAAGGATCAAGCGGATTTATAGGTATCGGTGCAAAAAATGCATGCATCAGAGCACGCATTAAGGAAGAGTCATTTAAAGAACTTGAGTCCAAACAGGCAGAGGCCAATGCAATAAAGGATGCTGCCAAGAAGGAAGAAAATGACAGAAAGGCTGCTGAAGAAGCTGCAGCAAAAGAAGCTGAGAAAAAGGCAAACGAAGAAAGAGTGGCAATGCTCAGAGAAAAGAATGTTCTCGAAGAGCATGATGAGGAAGAAATCAAAGAAAATCGCAGACGCGAAAGAGAAATGCGTGATGCGAAGAGAGGCAGAAACAGATCAAGAAGAGAAGAGACAAGTGCTCCTGTAGCAGAGCGTGAACCTTCAAAGCCTATTAAACCTGTTTCTCCCGAAGACCAGGAAAGACTTGTAAAAGAAGCAGAAAAATTCTTAACAGATCTTTTCGCTGCTATGAATACCGAAATCAAGATAAGCACATCCTTTGATGAAGAATATACTCTCAATGTTAATCTCGAAGGCGAAGAAATGGGATTGCTTATCGGTAAGCGTGGACAGACACTTGATTCAGTTCAGTATCTTACAAGCTTAGTTGTTAATAAGAGCATGGAAGATTACGTTCGAGTTAAGGTTGATACGGAAGATTATCGTGCCCGCAGAAAAGATACTCTCGAAAAACTTGCAAAGAATATCGCATTCAAGGTTAAGAGAAGCAGAAGGTCAGTTTCACTTGAACCCATGAATCCTTATGAAAGAAGGATCATCCACTCGGCTCTTCAGAATGACAGATATGTAACAACTCATTCAGAAGGAGAAGAACCTTTCAGAAAAGTAGTTGTAACATTAAAGAATAATCATTGATCATTTGATAATCAATAAAATTACCGACTCCAAAAAGCAGGATTTAAGATCTGACTTAAGGGGTCGGTTTTTTTATGTATTTTTTCACACCCTGGGGTATAATAAAAAATCATATATACAGATAATCATCATGAACTGAAACTTCTATTGATCTGCGTAATTTTTGAAAATAATTTATCTGATAAAAAAGATTTTAGATACTAAAAAAAGAGTAAGTTTATGAAAAACTAATTAAAGAAGCTGGTGAAAAAGATGACAAATATTACAGGTAATTCAGATACAATAGCGGCTATTGCGACCGGTATGACTCAGGCCGGAATAGGGATAATCAGGATCAGCGGGCCTGATGTATTTGAAGTTGCGGATAAGATTTTTTGTACCGGATCCGGAAAGAAGATTTCGGAAATGTCATCAAATACAATAAATCATGGTTATATTTTTGATAATAACAGAAAGACAGATGAAGTACTTGCTTCAGTAATGCGAGCTCCTCATAGTTATACAGGTGAAGATACTGTAGAGATAAATTGTCATGGAGGATTATTTTTATTAAACAGAGTTCTCCAGATAATTCTTGAAAACGGAGCAAGACTTGCCGAACCCGGAGAATTTACAAAGAGAGCATTTTTGAACGGAAGAATGGATCTGTCGGAAGCAGAAGCTGTGATGGATCTTATCTCATCACATAATAAATTTGCTGCGGATAATTCCATGAAACAATTATCCGGAAATCTCAGATCAATGATAATAGATATCAGAAAACAGATCATTTATGAATCTGCATATATAGAATCTGCTCTTGATGATCCTGAGCATTTTGATCTGACAGGTTATCCTGAAAATCTGAAAAATAAAACGAATAAGTTTTTGAGTATCATCAATTCCATGATAGATTCATATGAAAACGGAAGGATCATGAAGGAAGGAATCAGAACTGCAATTCTCGGGAAACCTAATGCAGGAAAATCTTCATTATTGAATTTTCTATCCGGACATGAAAGTGCAATAGTAACAGATATAGCCGGAACTACGAGAGATGCGATTGAGGAATCCGTCCGGGTGGGGTCACTCCAGCTTAATCTTATTGATACTGCCGGAATCAGAAATACGGATGATGTAGTTGAAAAGATAGGAGTGGAAAAAGCTCTTGAAATTTCAGAGGATGCAGATCTTGTTTTATATGTGATAGATTCATCTGTTCCCTTAGATGAGAACGATCACAGGATCATAAATATCATAAAAGATAAAAACACGATTATACTTTTTAATAAGTCTGATCTTGAACAGGCTGTTTCTGAAAGTGATATACAATCGTTGATCTATGGAAATGAAAAAGGATTAAATGAAGATATAAACAATTTCATCAACAATAACCACAATATTCCAATTTTGAGGATATCTTTAAAAGACGGAAGAGGAGTTGATGAACTTGAAAAATTACTTGAAAGAAAATTTATTTCTGAAGGAAATAAATTGAATGATGAAATCATCGTAACTAATCTCAGACATTTTCAGGAATTGAAATCTGCAAAAGAATCATTATTGAATGTTGAAAAAAGTATAGATGATGGAATGGAAGAAGATTTCTTTACTGTTGATCTTATGGATGCATATCGCCATCTCGGAATGATCATTGGAGAAGAAACAGGAGAAGATCTCGTAAATGAAATCTTCTCCAAATTCTGCATGGGTAAATAATTCTATTTAATTATTTGCAAGAATAAATTCATCTGCAAGTTTTCTGTAAGATTCTGCTCCGGATGATTTTGGATCATAACTTGTTATGGGTTTTCCAAATGAAGGAGCTTCTGACAATCTTACATTTCTGGGTATCATTGTCTTATATGTTTTATCAGGAAATGTTGATCTGACATCCTCGGATACCTGTTGAGCAAGAGATGTTCTTGAGTCATACATTGTAAGAACTATTCCCTCCAGATCAAGAACAGGATTTAAATTTTCTCTTACAAGATTTACTGTCTGTATCAGATCACTCAGTCCCTCAAGTGCAAGGTACTCACATTGTATGGGAACAAGTATTGAGTTGGCAGCACAAAGAGCATTCAGTGTTAGAGTATTGAGCGAAGGAGGACAGTCAATAAAAATATAATCGTAATTATATTTTATATATTCAAGTTCGTTCTTTAGTATATACTCTCTGCTATCAAACTTTGCCAGTTCTATTTCAGCTCCTGCCAGATTAGCATTTGACGGGATGACCGATACTCCGGGAACCACATCCTTTATTACTGCCTCACCGATAGAGCAGTCATTTAATAAAACTGCATATACGGTAAAGTCTTCTTTATCCGGATCATTCTTTTCAATACCGTAACCGGTTGTCGAATTACCCTGGGGATCGATATCGATAAGTAGTACTCTCTTACCTTTCTCTGCCAGAGCTGCTGTGAGATTAATAGCTGTTGTTGTTTTTCCAACACCACCCTTTTGGTTTGCAATCGCTATGATCTTGGTTTCTTTTTCCATCAGATCCTCCGTTTTTGTTAATACTTTTCCATTTTCTAACTAGTTAATATAAATTTCAAGTACTAAATGAAACATTTGAGTGTTTTAAAGTACCTGAGATTTGTTTCACGGTTTTTTACAAGATTATGTTTCACGTGAAACATCTTCTGACAAGATTTTGTGGTTATTTTTATTTTATGAAAAATGTTTCACGTGAAACATAAAATCGATCAATTGGATCAAGATAATTGATGTGGATCAGATGGTAATATCAAATCTGAAATCTCATATATTGGATTGTACCTTTTATATGATGAAAAAGCAAATGAAAGATAATGTGAAAACGAAAATCTTATAATATGCAGGAAACTGTAATAAGCATTTCTTATGAAAGCGACAATAAGGTTCATAGTAAGTGAATACAAAGAAAACGGAATTAGTGAGTTATAAAATAAAAACATTATCTATGTAAATGTACTTAGATTCCGTGACACATAATATGAATCAGATAATGAATGCCTCATTATAATAATGTTCGGCAGATGCAGTAAAAAGGAAACTAGTATAAAAGAATTCAAAACAAATTAAGAAACAGGATCAGAAAATCAATATAATGAGAAACTATAAAAAGATCGAAAAAAACAACGTATTAAAGAAACTATACTCAAATTTCAATATAAAAAGAAATCCTAAAATGGTTGCTATCAAAAGATCAGCATGTGGAAGAATAAATATGTAAAGAGAAACAGAGTAAAAATATAATTAGAAAAGTAATAATCATCAAATTTATATCAGATCAAAATAAGGATAGGAAGGTAAATGATTATGATGATCCTGAATTCTACAGAAATGAGAAATAAAATCTTCCTTATATAATATAGAAGAAACATATATTTGAAAAACACATAATTGAAATAAATATGTGAGAAACAAACAGAAAAACATAAGAGAATTACACATGAGAAAAACACATAAGAAAACACATAAGAATTACATCTGAAAAATCATATAAGAGGAATACACACAAGGATTACTCATAAGAAAAAAAGAGAAATAATTATAAAAGAAGAAAAAGGAATTGAAGAACCTGTCCTTATCGAAATCATTTGAGATATGATCTAAAATAGAAATTAAGAAAATATCTTTGACCAGGACATAAAGAAACCCGGATCAAAAAAACGGATCAAATTCAAAGAAAACGGATGAATGCTTAACCTAAAAAAAACACTGACAGATGATTCTATGTGCTAAAATAGGAAAAGATGTAACGGAGGTATAAAATGAACCAGCAAAAGACAGCAATAATAGCAGACTCAGGATGTGATATTCCAAAAGATGAATTAGAAAAATATGATATAACAGTCATACCCCTCAGAGTAATATATCCTGAAAAAGATTACAGAGATGGGATTGATATAGAAGCGGATACAATATATGAAAGATTTCCGGAAGAATTTCCAACCACTTCCACACCTTCTATTGAGGAGATAATGAAGGTATATGAAGAAAAGAAGAATGAAGGATACGAAAATCTGATCGTAATATGTATTTCTTCTTTGATGTCCGGAACTTATAATGCTGCCAGACTTGCAGCTGAAGAATTCGAAGATCTTAATGTATTTGTATTTGATACAAAGAATCTGAGTTATGGTTCCGGTTTCTTTGCAATATGGGCAGCAAATAAACTGAAAGAAGGGATGAAGTTTATCGATATAACCCAGGATCTTACAAAGAAGTTAGAAAACAGTGCTTTCTATTTTTATCTTGATACATTGAAATATCTCCAGCGTGGAGGAAGGATAGGATCGGTTGCAAGTTTTCTCGGAGATGCCTTGAAGTTAAAGCCTGTGATAACCATAGACGAAAACGGAGTGCTAAAGACTGTTGCCAAAATGAGAGGTAACAAATTCGGAAAACAGAAACTCATCGATGAAGTGACAAGATTTGCCGGTGATGATAATATCTGGATCGCTGTGAAGAATGGAGGCAATGAAGAGGAAGGGCTTCTTCTTAAACATATTTTAAGATCAAAGTTCCCTAATGCGAAAATAAGAAATGCCGGACAGGTTGCTCCGAGTCTGGCAATTCATACCGGACCGGGTGCATTGGGAGTTGCGGTTTTCAAAGTCAGTGAAAAGAATTAAGTATTTTTCAGAAAAAAGTTCCGGCCGAAAGGAAAATCAGGATAATTATTTTATCTGCGGGACCATAAAGGAATCCTCAGGGGATTTTTCTGAGGGCGAGATGGATTGTCCGGAAGACAGACCATATATTTGTGTGGTTTTTGATGGAATGGGAGGAGAAGCTCACGGTGAGGTGGCATCTCTCTTCGCATCGAAAAATATGCAGACGATGCAGGATAAATTATCAGGAGTAAAAGATGCTGATAGTCTGAAAGATTATCTGGAGGAATTCAGGATAAAAACCACAGAGGATATTTCTTCCTATATGAAAGAAAAAGATCAGGAAGAGCTCTACTGTGGTTCAACCTGTGCCGGTGTATATATTAATGAAGAAAAATTGATCCCATTCTGGTTAGGCGACAGCAGGATATACAGATGGAGAACCTCAGAGAAAAAACTTGAGATGTTATCCAAAGATGATACTCAGGCCCAGGAATGGATAGACCAGGGATTGATGGATGAGGAATATGCCCGTGCAACAGGGTTATGGCACGTACTGACAGCATTTCTTGGAAATCAAAATGATAAGATAAGGATAGGAGAAGAGATAAAACTGTCCGAAGATGATATGATCTTAATATGCTCGGATGGAATAACAGATCTTTTATTGAACAATACCCTGGAAAAACTGTTTAAGCAATATCCTGATCAGGTAGACGGGATCCTGAAAGAAGTTGCTAAAACATGGGCAGATGATAATTGTACCGCTATCATTATAAGCTGATCCTTCTATAAGCAATATCTGCAAGTACAATTCAGTTATTACATTTCTTTATCAAAGATCAGATACAGTTTCACGTAGAACATTTTTCATAAACCGATCCAAATTAATATGAGAAGAAAAAGTACTGGTTTCGGTGAAATGGGGAAATTAAAAAGATCTGCAAAAGCTCCCAATGAAGTAAAAATCTCATTCAAGTATATCAACAAAGTCCCGATATAGTCTGAGTATAGTTTCAAAAAAATATTAAAGCATCTCTGAAATACAAAATAAGCTTCGAGTAAATAGTTAAAAAAAAACCTGTCGAAAGAATATTTCGACAGGTTTTTTTAATTAAAGTAATAAATTTATGTTAAGCTTCTTCTTCGTTACAGATCTTTTCGAATTCTTTTCTGATCCAGGCTGCCAGCTTATCAATACCTTCACCGGTCTTTGCACAGATGGGGATTACTTCGATACCCGGATGTCTCATTTCAATATTTGCTTTAGCTTTTTCCATATCGAAATCGAAATAAGGCATTACATCGATCTTGTTGATGATAACAACATCCGCTACCTGGAACATAAGCGGATACTTTAAGGGCTTATCATCTCCTTCGGGTACAGAAAGGATCATGGCATTTTTTGTGGCACCGGTATCAAATTCTGCAGGGCATACAAGATTTCCAACGTTTTCGAGTACAACCAGATCATATCTTCTGGATCTGATGGAATCTAATCCCTGAGTTGTCATATCAGCATCAAGATGACACATCCCACCGGTATGAAGCTGGATAGCATCAGCACCTGCATCAATGATCCTTTTGGCATCAACATCGGAATCAATATCTGCTTCCATAACAGCTATTTTAAGATCATCTTTGATCTCTTCTATAAGTCTGGTGAGAGTAGTAGTCTTTCCGGATCCGGGTGCACTCATCAGATTAAGAAGAAAAGTTCTTTCTCCTCTAAGACGTGCGCGTGTTTTTTCAGCAAGAATATCATTGTCTTCCAAAACATTTGCTTTGAGATCGATTATCTTAACTTCAGCCATAAAAAACTCCCTTCTTTATTACAAGTATACTAATAAGATAAAAATATTATAAAAGGTATTTTATGTAATACAGAAATCAATCCTCTAAACCCTTGAAATACGGCCTTTTGGAGCGATAAACCGTAAAAACATCCCTGTTATAAATAAACTAGAACAGAGCGTGAATTTCTTTTAAGATAAATTCTCTTCCCTGTACAGTTTTGGCAGCTCCACTACCACATCCCGGACACATGTAGTCATTACTTTTGTCGGGATGATACTCTATACCGCATTGATCGCATTTTGCGATGACCGGGAGGATCTCACATTCAATATCAGATCCTTCAAGTTCGGTACCTTTTACTGCCTCGAGATAGTATTTCTTCATATAATAAGGTTCTATTCCGACCATCTGACCGATCTGGACCACAACCTTTTCTATCTCCCGACAACCCTGCTCCTCTTTTTTCTTAAGAGCAAGGTTTACAACCCTGACAACATAACTCATTTCATGCATGCTTCAATTATAAAAACTATAGTAACTAAAGTAAAGAAAACGGTGTCTATAAAAAATGTACTTAATAAGATACAAACCAAGGGAGTCGCTGTAAATCCTTTACTAAAGCGGAATTTAAGTGTAAACTGAAGTGTAAAATAAAGGGCGGAGTCTGCCCAAGGGAGAATCAGGAGGTTATAAAATGTTAGATTATGCAGTACCCTTTCTGATCTGTTTTCCGTTTCTGATCTCATTATTTCTTCTTTGTTCAGGGAAGAGTAAGATCGGAAATTCAATTGCCCGTATCGGTGCTGTGGTGATATTTGTCGCCTCAGTCGCTTTTTTTGTGGCAAGAGGAATTCAGTTCGGATTTGGAACGGTCAAGGAACTGTATGTTAATACAGAGATAGCGGACTATGTGATACTAGCCGGGGAAGTCCTGTTGGTATTGGTAGTTACATTCCTTTGCTTCAAATATAAGAAGTATTGGATCAGTCTTCTTTCTATTATTCCCACAGCGGCAATCATTATAGTAGAAGAAACTGCTGCAAAGGAAAACATAGCTCATATTTTTATTGACAGACTTGCGATGCTCATGGTGCTTTTGGTTGGTGCCATTGGAAGTCTTATTATTATTTACGCAGTCGGTTATATGGAAGGATATCATAACCATCATAAGGAAGTGCAGGACAGAAGAAATTATTTCCTTGCACTTCTTTTTATGTTCATGGGTGCGATGTTCGGATTTGTAACCTGTGCAAGCCTGACCTGGCTTATCTTCTTCTGGGAGTGCACCAGCGTCTGCTCATTCCTTCTTATCGGATATACAAGAAGTGAAGAAGCGGTTAATAATTCTTTCAGAGCTCTCTGGATGAATCTGCTTGGTGGTGTAGCACTGGTTAGTGGTGTGATATATTTCCATAATTTATTCGGAACATTTTCGGCAAGAGGAATATTGGATACGATCCAGATGATCGGACCGTATGCAAGCCAGATGTTCGGGATCACATTATATATTCCGGTTGCGCTTATCGCTTTCGCCGCACTTACAAAGTCGGCTCAGATGCCTTTCTCAACATGGCTTCTCGGAGCAATGGTTGCACCTACACCTTCATCAACACTGCTTCATTCCGCAACGATGGTTAAGGCTGGAATTTATATACTCATAAGACTTGCTCCTCTTATGCAGGGAAATCCTGTTGGAATGTTTGTAGCTCTTATCGGAGCTTTCACCTTCCTTTCAACATCATTCATGGCTATCTCACAGAGTGATGCAAAAAAGGTTCTTGCCATGTCTACCATCTCCAATCTCGGACTGATGGTTGCCTGCGCAGGTATCGGAACTCCTGAGACAGTATGGGCATGCGTATTCCTGATGCTTTTCCATGCTGTATCAAAGTCAATGCTTTTCCAGGTTGTCGGTGCTACGGAAAATTCACTTCACAGCCGTGATGTTGAAGATTTCCACGGACTGCTTTACATACTTCCCAAGCATGCGATGTTCTTATTTATCGGTATAACCGGAATGTTCCTCGCTCCCTTTGGAATGCTTATTTCAAAGTGGTCTGCTTTAAAGGGAATGACAGATGACAAGCACGCCCTTATCGTGATGATCATCGTATTCGGTAGTGCTTTGACAAGTTTCTATTGGGGAAAGATCATGGGCAAGCTCATCGCCCATCCTCATAAGAAGAAGGAAGTAAAGGATGTAACTCATGTCGGAGAATACGTCTCCTTCTGGATCCATATGATAACGATGGTCCTGATGGTGGTATTCTTCCCTGTGATCTCTTCATTCTACGTAGATCCTACAGTCGGAAATGTTGAGATGATTGGAAGTACTGCAAATATAGCAGCCATTCCTCAATCAACACTTTACATCCTTGTAGGTATGCTCTTACTTGTATTCCTTATCCCCCTTGTTATGTATTTCTCGGGAAAGGGAGAGGAATCAACACAGAAGCTTGCATATATGGGAGGTATCAATACCGGAAAGAATAACGGATTCGTTGATTCCTTTGGTGAAGAGAAGTATCTCTGGATGACAAATTATTATTATGAAAAAATGCTCAGCGTTGAGAGGCTCATGAAGCCCTGTCAGTTTATTGCGACCATAATTATTCTTGTGATCGCCTGCCTGTTATGCGGTTCATGGATCGGAGGTATGCTCGGATGAATGAAATGACTGTTAAGATCATCGTAGCTGTGTGCTATGTAATTCTTGCTCCGATCCTCGGAGGTTTACTTGACGGAATAGGAAGAAAGATTTCTGCAAGAATGCAGAGAAGAGTGGGACCCCCTATACTTCAGCCTTTCCATGATCTGGGAAAGCTTCTTCATAAGGATCCCATTCACGTGGCTCCTTCACAGAATTTCCTGATGATGAGTTACCTTTTCTTCGTGATCCTTACCGGCGGAATGATCTTCCTTGGAATGGATCTGTTAATGAGTATGTTTATACTTTCAACGGCCGTAATGTTCTTATATTTTGCGGCAACTGTTACCGGTTCACCTTACTCAACGATAGGTGCAACAAGAGAGCTTCTTCAGATGGTTGCATACGAACCCTGTGTATTACTTACATGTGTAGGATTCTACATTGTAAGGGGAAGCTTTGAGACAGCGGAGATCATCAATGGAGACATCAGTCCCATAGCATATCTTCCCGGAATATTCGTTGCATTTATTTTTATCCTTACCATCAAGATGAGAAAGTCTCCTTTCGATATCAGTACTTCTCATCATCCCAACCAGGAGATAGTAAGAGGTATCACTTCAGAGATCGGAGCAAAGAATTTCGCGGTATTTACTCTGGCTGAGTGGTACGAGACAGTTTTCTTAATGGGTATGGTCGCTCTCTTTATCGTGAACAAGAATCCCATCAGTATTCCTGTTGCGATAGTTGTAGCATTCCTCGTTTATTTCCTGGAACTGCTCATTGATAACTGCAGTGCAAGAATGAAAGCAGACAAAATGATAAAGCTTTCTTGGATGGTAACCATTATCGCAGCCGGTGCAAATCTCCTTGCGTTAATTTACATCTTCAAATAACCGGTAAAAAAATAAAGGAAGGAAAAAGATATGTATAACATCACAAGATCTCCGTGGGTCATGCATTATGACGGATCAAGTTGCAACGGCTGTGACATAGAAGTCCTTGCCTGCCTGACACCGGTTTATGATGCGGAACGCTTCGGAATCATAAATACCGGCGATCCCATGCAGGCAGATATCCTGCTGGTAACCGGAGGAATAAATACTCAGAATGCACCTGTAGTAAAGCAGCTTTATGATCAGATGTCCGATCCGAAAGTTGTTGTTGCGGTTGGCGTTTGTGCCTGCACCGGCGGTGTGTTCAAAGATTGCTACAATATTTTAGGCGGTGCCGATCAGGTTATCCCCGTTGACGTATATGTTCCCGGCTGCGCCGCAAGACCTCAGGCCATCATCGACGGTATCGTAAAGGGTATCGGAGTTTTCCAGGAGAGACTGGAAAAGATGGAAAAGGGCGAACTTAAGAATCAGGAAGAAAAAGAAGAAGCCGGAAAGGAGGAATAAACCGGATGAATGCTACAGAAGGAAAAAATGAAATAATCAGGATCTCGCCGGCAGAACTTCCTATCAGGGCTATGGAAATGAAAGAGAAGGGGCTCAGACTTTCCCAGGCATGCGCTGCATGGGTTAAAAAAGAAGAGAGACTGGAACTCTCCTACTCTTTTGTTGATGATACGACCTATGATATCTTCAATCTGCGAATTGAGCTTTCCGATAAAGCCGCAGAGGGAGAGACGGTTAAAGAAGGATGCGGACGTGATGCGGAAGTTGCAAGCATCAGCGGGATATACCCCTATGCTGCCTTCTATGAGAATGAAATGAGAGAACTGTTCGGAGCAAATATCAAAGTGATAGATCCTGATTATCACAACAAGTTATACAGAATAAAGGAAGAGACTCCGTTCGTTCCGAAGAAGGAGGGCGAGGCAAAATGAGTAAAAGAAGTGTGATCCCTTACGGTCCCCAGCACCCCGTGTTGCCGGAACCTATACATCTTGATCTTGTGATCGAAGATGAAAAAATAGTTGAAGCTATCCCCTCTATCGGATTTATTCACAGAGGACTTGAAAGCCTTACCGATAAGAGAGATTTTAATCAGATGGCATACGTTGCCGAGCGAATCTGCGGTATCTGCAGCTTTGGTCACGGTTACGGATATTGCGAGACAGTTGAGCACATCATGAATGTTGAAGTGCCCGACAGAGCAAAATTCCTGCGTACGATCTGGTTCGAATTATCAAGACTTCACAGTCATCTTCTGTGGGCGGGTCTCATGGCAGATGCATTCGGATTTGAGAATCTTTTTTATCAGTGCTGGAGAGTACGTGAAAAAGTTCTCGATGCAATTGAGCTTACAACAGGCGGAAGAGTAATCTTCTCGGTAAACAAGGTGGGTGGTGTATTAAAGGATATCACTCCCGAAATGCAGAAGATGATACTCGAAACCCTTGATTTTGTTGAGGCAGAGACAAAAGTCTTAAAGAAGACATTCATGAACGACTATTCTGTACAGTCCAGAATGAAGGGTGTCGGCGTTCTCACAAAGGAGCAGGCTAAGGCTCTCGGATGTGCAGGACCTTTCGCAAGAGCAAGCGGAATCGCAACAGATATGCGTATGCGCGGATATGCTGCATACGGTGAACTGGATATGGAACCCATCATCAGTAATGACGGCGACTGTTACGGTAGATGCGAAGTACGTATCGGTGAGATCTTCCAGTCCATAGACCTTATCAGACAGGCTATAGCAAAGATCCCTGACGGTGAGCTTGCAGCAGTAGTAAAGGGCAACCCTAATGGCGAGTACTTTACGCGTATAGAACAGCCCAGAGGAGAAGCAGATTACTACGTTCGCGGTAACGGAACTCCTAACCTGGACAGAATGAGGGTAAGAACTCCGACGTTCGCAAATCTCGCAGGATTATGTGAGACACTTAAGGGCGCAGACTATGCTGATATCGGAATTCTCGTTGTTACGATCGATCCCTGCATCAGCTGCACGGAAAGATAACAGAGAAGTGGAGGAAGAAAAATGGGAGTAATGACATTTGCGGGAACGGCGCTCAAGAATCTTTTCTCAAAGCCCGTGACCACATCTTATCCGGCAGAGCCTGCGGAATATAAGGAGCGTACCAGAGGACATATCGAGATCGAGATCGATCAGTGTATCAGCTGCGGTATGTGTACCAGAGCATGTCCCTGCGGAACACTTTCTATCGACAAGATAAAGGGAACATGGACCATCAACAGATTTGACTGTATCGCTTGCGGTTTCTGTGTTGAGAAATGTCCTAAGAAATGTCTTACGATGGTAGCCGGATATCAGGAACCCGGAGGAGAAAAGGGTGAAGTAACATATACCAAGTCCCCGGAGGTTCTTGCAGAGGAAGCAAGAAAACGTGAAGAAATGGCGAAGAAAGCCGCAGAGGCCAAGAAAGCCATGGAAGCGAAAAAAGCCGCAGAAGCAGCAGCTGCTGCAGCCGGTGAAAAAAAGGATAATTGATCTTATCAGGAAAGCTGCCGGGGTTATTATCCCGGCAGTTTTGTTACCGATATCAGTGAGGTAAATATATGTGCGTTGCAAATACGGGAAAGATCCTTTCGATTGACAGTGAAAAGAACACCGCCAGTGTTGATTTCAGAGGAAGCAGAGTCAATGCAAGAATGGGACTTGCCGATGTGAAGGTAGGAGACAGAGTACTCGTACATGCAGGTTGCATCCTGCAGAAGGTTTCCGATGAGCAGTATGAAGAGTGGACAGCCCTCGCAAAAGAGCTAGAAGCTGATTGAATAAATACCGAAATATGAATGATCTGAAAAACATAATCCGATATCTGAAAGAATATGACGGAGAAGACATACGGATAATGGAGATATGCGGAAGCCATACAGGTGCTATCGCTAAAAATGGCATCGAAGCCATGCTTTCCAAAAAGATCCATCTGATATCCGGCCCGGGATGCCCCGTGTGTGTGACTCCCAGTGCATATATAGATAAATTGATAGAACTGTCTCTTGAAAGTGATACCACAGTAGTCACCTTTGGAGATCTGCTCAGAGTTCCCGGAAGCAGGGAATCGTTAAGGGAAGCCCAGGGACGCGGGGCCAGGGTAAAGATGGTCTATTCACCCATGGATATCATCGGGATCGCCGAGGCAGCACCTGATCAAAAATTCGTTTTTGCAGCAATTGGATTTGAAACAACGACACCTGTTTATGCTCTGCTTTTGGATACTCTTATCAGGGAGAAGGTTGAAAATGTAAGGCTTTTAACAGCCCTTAAGACAATGCCGGAGGTAGTGGAGATACTCTGTCTGGGTGGTGCAAAGATAGATGCTTTTATTGCACCGGGACATGTGTGCGTTGTGACGGGAAGCCGGATCTTTGAACCAGCGGCTCAAAAGTACAAAATGCCCTTTGTGGTCTCCGGCTTTGAAGGCGAAGACCTCCTGAGGACCATCTACCTGCTGGTCGAAAATAAAGGAGAAGGAAAAGTCATAAACAATTATCCTTCCGTTGTTTCTTATGAAGGGAACGAAACCGCACAGGCTCTTGTAAATAAATATTTTATCAAGTCCGATGCCTCCTGGAGAGGAATAGGAAATGTTGCCGGATCCGGATTGCTGATAAAGCCTGAATTTTCAAAATATGATGCAGGCAGCTCCGGACTTGAATATGATGAGAAGAAAAACAAAGCCTGCAGCTGTGATAAGGTGATCATGGGACTGATATCTCCCGAGGAATGCCCTTTATTCGGAAAGGTATGTAATCCCGGAAATCCGCAGGGTGCCTGCATGGTCAGCCCGGAAGGAAGCTGTAATACCAGATTTTGTATCAGATAAAAAACAAAAATATTAACAATTTTGTGATTATTTTCACAAAATGGACAAAAAAAAAACACAAAGTCAGTTTATCATTCGAACATAGATAGTGTGAGCAACACATTACTATCTCCCCCCTCACCTAGACCACGGTTTCCCGCCGTGGTCTTTTTTTTCTCCCGGGATGGATCAACGCATATGACCCGTGTCATATGTAAGTGGGATAAGCAGGTTTTATCAATTGCATGAAACCCGTAAACAAAGTAAAATTACTCCGTATAAGCATTTTTAGGAAGTGAGAGACATATGTCTGATGTGATAACCATGGCCCACGGCAGCGGCGGGAGCGCTACCGGGGAACTTATAGATGAGATCTTTGCCCCGGCATTTGCAAATGAAACCCTGCTTGCTATGGAAGACAGCGCAGTGGTTGACGGCAGCCAAAAGATCGCAATGACAACCGACAGCTTCGTAGTCACACCCCTTATCTTCAACGGAGGAGATATTGGGCGTCTTTGCGTGTGCGGTACGGTAAATGACCTCCTTATGAGAGGTGCTGTACCTAAGTATATTACCTGCGGTTTTATACTGGAGGAAGGGCTGGAAACCGGGACACTGAAAAAATGTGTGGAATCTCTTGCCAGGACTGCAAAGGAAGCCGGTGTGTGTGTTGTTGCCGGCGATACCAAGGTTGTTGAAGGCCACGGCGGCATGTATATAAATACTGCAGGCGTGGGTCTTTTTCCGGATGGGGACAGGAATATCTCTGCCGGTAATTCTGCGGCAGGTGATGCGATAATAGTTTCGGGCACAATGGGAGATCATCACGCGACCATAATGGCGCACAGACTGGAGATAGATACGGATATTCAAAGTGACAATGCGCCCCTGACCGAAATGACATCTAAGCTTTTAGCATCGGGGATACCGGTTCATACAATGCGGGATATCACCAGAGGCGGTCTGGGAACGGTTCTAAAGGAATTAGCGGAAAGCAGTGCTTCCGTATTCTATATAGATGAGGAAATGATACCCATATCGCCTGCGGTAAGAGAATTCGCAAGACTTACCGGGATCGATCCGGTGTATATGGGAAATGAAGGCAAGATGGTGGTCACTGTACCCGGAGAATATGCGGATAAAGCAGTGGAGATCATAAGAGGCAGCAGGTATGGTGAAAATGCGGCCGTTATCGGAGAGGTAAAGAAGGAAGAGATCCGGACAGGTAAGCTTATAATGCGTACAAAGCTGGGTGGAGAGAGAAGTCTGGATATCCTGCGCGGAGAAGGTCTGCCGCGTATATGCTAGGTCTCGTCTCGGAGGGAAGTATATGAAAGTTACAGTGGGACTTGATCCCGAAAGAGTTTTTTTCTATTTTGAAGAGATCGCAAAGATACCGCACGGATCGGGCAATACTGACGGCATAAGAAATTATCTTTTGAACTTTGCAAAGGATAAGGGCCTTGAAGGTCATGCCGACGAAGCGGGAAACGTGATAATAAAAAAGAGCGCATCCAAAGGATGCGAGACGAGCGCTCCGGTAATACTTCAGGGTCATATGGATATGGTTGCCGTAAAAGCGCCGGGTATCGCAAAGGATATGAAAACCGAGGGCCTGGATCTTTTTATTGAAGGTGATGATCTGGGAGCGAGAGGCACGAGTCTTGGCGGGGACGACGGGATCGCCGTGGCATATATGCTTGCGATACTGGAAGATGATTCACTGGTCCACCCGCCCCTGGAGGTGCTCATTACAGACAGCGAAGAAGTGGGAATGTACGGTGCAAGCGGTCTGGATGCATCGGTATTAAAGGGAAAGATTCTTATCAATATAGATTCCGAAGCTGAAGGTATCTTTACGGTAGGATGTGCAGGCGGTGCAAAAGTAACCTGCGAGATCCCGCTTGCGGACAGCAGCGAGATCTGTAATAAAAAAATAAACGTACAGATATCAGGCCTGACCGGCGGTCATTCCGGAGAGATGATAGATAAGTACAGAGCCAACGCGTGCAAGATCGCCGGGCGGATACTGTTATCTGTTAGGGAAGTGACGAAGGGTAAATGCCTGCTGGGAAGTATAAAGGGTGGAAATGCCGATAATGCGATCCCTGTGGAGTGCGGATTTTCAGTATTTATTCCTGAAGAATATGAAGGCCCCGTTACAGAGCGCATAAAAAAGATTGCGGATGAGATAAAGGGAGAGTATACGGTAACCGATCCCGGCGCAGAGATCGGTTATGAGATAAAAAACGAAAGTGAAAAAAAGTGCAAAGATGTCGGAAATGCCGCACTTTTTCTTTCTTCCGTTCCAAACGGTGTGATCAGGATGAATGATAATATCCCGGGGCTGGTTGAGACATCATTAAATCTGGGGATCCTTGATATGCCGCATGATGATACTCTGCGTGCGCAGTTCTTAGTCAGAAGTGATACGGAAAGCGCAAAGGAAGATGTTATCAATTCCTTAAAAAGTATAAGCACATTATTTAACGGAAAAACAGAAGTCTCCGGGGTATATCCGGGATGGAAGTACAGAGTGGATTCTCCCCTGCGTGACCTTATGGTGGAAACATTCAAAGAAATGTATGGAAGAGAGCCCAAGGTGGAAGCCATTCATGCGGGACTGGAGTGCGGACTTCTTGCTTCCAAGATAGAAGGTCTTGATGCCGTTTCCATCGGACCGGACATAAAAGATATACATACATATGATGAACGTTTAAGTATAACATCGACAAGAAGAGTATATTCTTATTTGATAAAAACACTTGAACGGATGACAAAATAAAACAGATTGGAAAGATCAGTAATAAATGAGCAACAAAGAAAACAAGATGGGCACGATGCCCGTAAAGAAACTTATAGTATCAATGTCTGTACCTATGATGATATCCATGCTGGTACAGGCTCTTTATAATGTAGTAGACAGTATCTATGTATCACATTTATCCACAGAGGCACTGACTGCGGTAGGTATAGTCTTTCCCCTGCAAAATCTCATGATATCAGTGGCAATGGGAACCGGCGTAGGTATCAATGCTCTGCTTTCAAAATCACTTGGTGAAAAAAATTTTGAGACCGCAAATAAGTCGGCAAATAACGGAATACTTCTTGCCTTGATCAGCTGTCTGGTATTCATGGGACTCAGCGGTTTTATAGTTGAACCGTTTATTTTTTCACAGACTGCAAAAGAGGGAAGCAACCTTGCCCAGGATCTTGATCCGTTACTGGTCAGAAAATACGGCACGGAGTATGGTACTATATGCTGTCTGCTTTCCATAGGTCTTTTTCTGCAGATGACATTTGAAAGACTGCTGCAGTCTACGGGACGCACAATACTCAGTATGATCTCCCAGATGACAGGAGCCATCATTAATATCATCCTTGATCCCATACTTATCTTCGGACTTGCCGGTGCACCGAAACTCGGGATAGTGGGTGCTGCTTATGCGACGGTATGCGGCCAGATAGTTGCATCTGTCCTGGCATTTATATTGAATATCAGATTTAACAAAGAGATAAAGTTCTCTTTTAAAGAAATGATAAAACCTGACGCACATGTTATCGGAAGGATCTATCAGGTTGGTGTTCCGTCCATATTGATGATGTCCATCGGATCGGTAATGACATATTGTCTGAACATAATATTAAACGGTTTTTCACTGACTGCTCAGACAGTTTATGCAACCTACTTCAAGATACAGAGCTTTTTCTTCATGCCGGTATTCGGTTTAAATGGAGGTTCCATCCCTGTGCTTGCCTATAATTATGGTGCAAAGAATAAGGAAAGGATAAAGGAAACTCTCTCCTTCACCGTTCGTCTCGCTGTAGGCATCATGTTATGCGGAACTCTTGTATTTGAGATAATACCGGGCATTCTCCTGAGTATGTTTGATGCAACGGATGAAATGATAAAGATAGGTGTGCCGGCTCTGCGTATAATCGCCGTACACTTCCCCATCGCGGCGGTATGTATCGTGCTGGGATCGGTGTTCCAGGCATTTTCACAGAGTATATACTCTCTGATCGTCTCACTCTGCCGACAGCTGGTGGTCCTTATACCTGTTGCCTGGCTTTTATCTCTTACAGGTAAGCTTGATCTGGTATGGCTTAGCTTTCCTGCAGCAGAGATCGGATCTCTTATAGTTACATTGATATTCTTTAGAAAAGTAATGGATAAGGTAACAAAGCACATGGAAGAGGTGGAATCTTGAAAGATCTGATAAAAAGAGAAGCTTCTAAATTAAATATCGAGCTTGATGATGAACAGGCCGTACGTTTTGAAAAATACTATGAACTGTTAACCGAGTGGAATGAAAAGGTTAATCTTACTGCCATTACAGAAAAAAATGATGTGGCGGTAAAGCATTTCGCCGACAGCCTTGGGTTGGTTCTTTTAAATGATAATTGTATCGTAAAAAAGATACTTTCCGGAGAAAGCATCAAACTCATCGACGTGGGAACGGGAGCAGGCTTTCCCGCAGTGCCTTTAAAGATCGCTTTTCCAAAGCTTAAGGTCACCATGCTCGATTCCCTCGGAAAGAGAGTGAATTTTCTTAACGAAGTTATAACGCAGCTGGGGCTTCGGGATATTACGGCTCTTCACGGAAGAGCGGAAGATTTTGCGGGTCCCAAAGCAATGAGAGAGAGCTTTGACCTTGCGGTATCCCGAGCAGTGGCAAATATGTCCACTCTTTCGGAATATTGCATTCCGTATGTAAAAAGGGGCGGGTATTTTATCGCCTATAAGTCGGGAGAGTTTGCCAAAGGTGAAGAAAAGGAACAGAGCTTCAAAGCAATAAAAGTGCTTGGCGGAGAGTTGGAAGAAGTAAAGGAATATACGCTTCCGGAGACGGATTACTTCAGATGTTTTGCGGTAGTAAAAAAGGATAAACCCACTCCGGGAAAATATCCCCGTAAAGCCGGAACTCCCGCAAAAGAACCCATCGCGTAAGCGACATAAAAAAGAGAGGTAATTATGGATCGTTGCGACCTGTGTATGAATTACGAATATGATGAAGAACTGGACTGTTATACCTGCACCATGGAACTGGATCAGGATGATATGGAGAGATTTCTTCGCGGTGAGAACAGGGACTGCCCTTATTTCCAGCAGGGAAACGAATATCAGATAGTAAAGCATCAGATGTAAGGAGGCCTAAATGAACAGCATCATACAGGGTATCATATATCTGGAAAGTTTTAATATGGTAAGCGTGTTGATCAGACTTTTGATCGCTACCGTCCTTGGTGGACTGATAGGTCTTGAGAGAGCTTCAAAGGGACAGCCTGCGGGTGTCAGGACCTTTGCTTTGGTCTGTGTTGGCGCGGCGCTTTCAACGGTTGCCAATCTATATCTTTATGAGACCACGGGTAATACAGATACCGCCAGGATCCCGGCGGCTGTTTTAAACGGGATCGGATTCCTTGGAGTAGGAACCATTGTGGTTACGGGCAGAAATTACGTGCGCGGCATTACCACTGCGGCAACCCTTTGGGCATCTGCAGCCCTCGGAATAACCATAGGATCCGGATACATCATCGGAAGTCTGATCGGTTTTGTAGCGATCATCTTTATAGTTATAGCTTTAAGCCGTGCATCTCAGAATCAGGAGGAGAGAGCGGCAAGGATGAGCGTATATATCGAGCTGGATAAAAGCGAGGGACTTCAGAAAGTATTCGATTACGTTCATGATAATGACTTTGAAGTCGCCACATTGGAAAAGAGCAAGAAAGCGATGTTAAACGATAAAGATACTGCGGTAGTGATAACGATCGATCTCAAGAAACATACAAAGCATTCCGACATCACAGCCCAACTCAGTGAATTGGAATGTGTTCACTATATAGAAGAGATCCGCCGTACGGGCGATGATGTAAAATAACGTCCTATATGTTAAAATACCCATGTATGTCAAAATCGAGGGAGTGACTATGAAAAAGAAAACATTAAGAAAGCTATTTATTACCGGCGCAGCTGTGTTTTTCACGACAACTTGCGCTTTTTTGCTTAATTCGGATTATTCTCTTGCCAAAAGCAAGACTGATGTTGAGGTCGAAATAGAAAACGGAGAAGTAAATTCCGCCCAGGGAACCGCCGAAGTCAACATATCTGTTGAAAACAACGGAGATGATTTCGGCGGATATGTGAGACTTTTGATCGGTGAGGACAGGTCCGGATATAATTCCTGGAAGGGAAATAATGTAGCCTATGATACATATGTTTCCGTGGCCGGCGGATCCACAGAGTCGATAAAGTTATCCTTTTCAAAGATAAACGGTATGAATCTTGATGATGTAAGCATCCGTTTACAGCTGTTGGATGAAAAGGGAAATGTACTTTCGGACAACAAGCAGAGAAAGATTTTTGATGATAGTACATGGTATTACGGCATCATAAGCGATACCCCCGATGAGGTGTCTTATCTTGGAAGCAGCAATTCCACATACTGGATAGATCAGAACCTTGATGCGAAAGAACTTGATCCCGATAACATGGAAGAAGCCGGTGCATTGAGCGGTATACATCTATTAGTGATAGATAATTACGATGTATCACAGCTTTCGGATCAGGCTGTAAAGAATATAGAAAGCTGGGTAAATTCAGGCGGTGCACTTGTGATCGGAACAGGAAGTATGGAGGATAAGACATTTTCCGCATTTACCGGTTCCATGATCGATGCTTCCGTTGTTAAGAACGGAACTACAAAGCTGGATTCCGCTTATTCCAGAAATAATTACGGTACTATTCAATGTGCGGACATAATGTACGGCAATTATGCAAACTACGGTTCAAAAAGACCTGTAGCAGACGGCTATATTTATCAGCTCCCCTGGAAGAGCAGCGGTTCCGGAGCGGTAATGCTTCTCCCCTTCTCTCTATGTGACAATGACCTGGACAGCTATTATTTAGCTTCCGATATAATCTCCGAGCTTTCATCCTACATCAACAGTGCAGGCAAGAATGAAGAAGCACAGATAGCAGGCAATTTCGAGGATCTGTTTTCCGAGCTGCAGGGAAAGAACAGTGTTAATCTTCCGTTGCTCCGTATTGTTATAGTAATATACATTGCTCTGGTAGGTCCGGTGCTGTACCTGATCTTAAAGAAGATAAACAAACGTGAAAAGATATGGGGCATTATACCGGCTACTGCGCTGGTATTCGTAGGCCTTATCTATCTGTGCAGCAGAGGATTCGGTGTAAGCAGCAAATCGCTGATAATCGTCCGCTCAATAGACGCAAACGGAATAAGACCCGAAGCTTCTTATATATACGGCTACAATGCAAAATCAAGAGAGTGGGCGATAAAACTTGATGATGATGCATATGCGGCCGGTCCCTTCATGATAAACAGATATTATGATTATTCTCAGACAGATAATGGCGAGCCAAGGATAGTCGCATCCAGAACTCCGAAAGGTATCAGCTTATCCTACAGACCGAGAGAAGTCTTTGACGGAGTTTGTTACAGAGCTTTATCTGATCCGGATGAGGATTTTGACGGATCCATGACAGCTGAGCTTTCCTCAGGATACAGTGTGATATCGGGAACACTGATCAATGAGACCGGTTATGACTTTGACAGAGTTCTTGTAGTGTGTGACGGTGAATATGCGATCATCGATGAAGTTGAAGACGGTGAGGAAGTTGATATCGATGAAAGAAGCGAGGATTTCGGAATGAACTCGGGATATAATCTCTATTCTCGCCTGAACTCTGAAGCAAGGACCGCTTTCTTTGATAAAAAATATGATGAATGCAGAGAGATCGCAGCACTTGCAACAGCTGCCGTAGAAATGAACGGCCATTCATCCTTTGTTATAGGAGTGACGAGATCAAAGGGAAGCATTGTTACTTCCGGAGAAAAGAAGGAAATTTATGCCTGCTACTACGCAGATGCAAACTGAGGGATCGGAATATGATATATATCAATAATCTTACAAAATTATATGGAAAGTATCTGGCGGTCAATAAGCTTAATCTCCATGTACCCAAGGGAGACCTCTTTGGTTTCGTAGGCCCCAACGGTGCAGGAAAAACCACTACCATCCGCATGTTATGCGGACTTCTGAGACCTACAGCCGGCGATATCACTGTTGGTGGCTGTAATATGGTTTATTCACCTAACCAGTTCAAGAAAAGTATCGGATATGTTCCCGACTTTTTCGGCGTGTATGATAACCTGAAAGTTAAGGAATATATGGAATTCTACGGTTCGATATACGGGATAGATGACAGGACTGTTGCGAAAATGACAGGAGATCTGTTGGAACTCGTAAATCTCAAGAATCTGGAAGAGCAATATGTAGATACTCTTTCCAGAGGTATGAAGCAGAGACTTTGCGTAGCCAGAGCCCTTCTTCATAATCCCGATCTGCTGGTAATGGATGAGCCGTCTTCCGGTCTCGATCCCAGAGCCCGCGTGGAGATGAAGGAAGTTCTTTTAAATCTCAACTCCATGGGTAAGACCATCATCATCAGTTCACACATTCTCTCTGATATAGCGGAAATGTGTAACAGTGTGGGAATCATGAACAAAGGCTGTCTTGTTACTGCCGGACGCATGCAGGATATCCTTTCAATGGGAGTTGATAAGAATCATCTCATCATCAATGTTAAAAGCAATATGGATGATGCGGTTTCTCATGTTAAGGAGCTGCCGGATGTATCCATTAATTCCGTTATGGAGAATGAGATCATCATAAATTGCAGCGGCAGTGATGAGGAAGTTAATAAGATCATAATGAGTCTTATGCAGGCGGGCGTGCTTATCGGAGGATTCAGAAAGGAAGAACAGAATCTGGAAACACTCTTTATGCAGCTTACAAGCCAGGCTCCGTCAGCAATGCATCCGGTCAACGGAATGCAGTCCGGTCCCATGCCGGGCAGTCCGGTAAATCCCGGAGTGCAGCCCGGTCCCATGCCGGGTAATCCGGTAAATCCCGGGGTGCAGCCCGGTCCCATGCCGGGAAGTCTCGTAAATCCCGGAATGCAGCCCGGTCCCATGCCCGGTTCCGTAAATGCAGGTGCACAGTCCGAACCGTTGCCGGAGCTGGATTTTCTTAAAGAGAAGAAAGAGCAGGATAATACCGCTCAGCCAAATACCGAGGGAGGCGACAAGATATGAATATCAGATTAAATCCGATCTTAAAGAAAGATCTGAGAGTCACTTCAAGAACAATGAAATTTTCGTGGGGAATCTTTATTTTTGAAGCATTCCTGGGAATAATCTTTCTGTTTGCAATGGCGATCATCTATGATGATAATCTGGGATATACAGGAATATACAAAGAGATGATAGCGCTTTTCCCCATTATAGGAGGGACAGAGTTGGGTATCGTAGCTTTGATAATGCCTATCGAAACTGCGACGGCCATCACCCAGGAGAGAGAAAAGCAGACATTCGATATCCTGCTTACAACGGTAATGACACCTGAAGCAATAATCAGAGGTAAAGTGTTCTCAGCTGTGGCGAGAGTTATGATGTTCATCATAGCAAGTATTCCCTTGATGGCGATATCCTTTACAGTAGGTGGCATCGGATGGAGCGCTCTGTTCGTTTACCTGATAGCGGTAGCTGTGTTTGCTTTTTATGTCGGTTCTCTCGGAATATTATGTTCGACTCTGACACATAAATCCATTGCCAGCATTATCATCGCTTATGCGTTTTACGGACTGATATTCGGAGGAACATACATGCCCCTGCTCATAGTGGCGCTTTTTATGAACTCCGTGACATATGTTTTCTCCGCACTTTTGCTGATGCTCAATCCCATCACCACCTTTACTGTATTTTTCGGCGCGGTGCTTGCAGGAGACGACTTAAATGATCTGCTTTTGGGTGCGTCCAACGCCCTGGGACTTCCTTTCACAAATGCATGGGTGTGGTTTATCATTGCAAACCTCGTGATGATAGGAATGGGTCTTATATTCCAAAAGCTTGCTGCAAGAAGGATCGATCCTGTCAGAGGATACGGAAAGAAGAAGTAATACACGGAAAGCAGAAGAAAACCATAAAAATGAGGGGCTTAAACGTATCTTTTATGAGGTGTTTATTCACATAAAAGAGAGGTAATCATGGAAGAAAAAAAGTATTTATTGGGCTTTATCAATAAAAGTCTGAGGAAGATCAATACCGGCGTGATGATCAGAAATATCTTAAACGGTCTGATCGCAGGTCTGTTTGTGGCAGCACTTATCGAAGGAGCCTCTGCCATATGGCCTGTTTATTATGCGCATCTCTTCGCCGGGATAGCCGCGGTACTCGGTCTGATCGGCGGAACGATCTTAGGGATCCTGAAAAAGAAGAAGGAAGCCGATGCGGCACTTCTGATCGACGGATTCGGTCTTAAGGAGAGAGTTGTTACCGCGTACGATCATCTGGAAGAAAAGGACATCATTTCAAACATGCAGCGCGCGGATGCGGCAGCATGCTTAAAAGAGATGGAGCCTTCCATAAAGATAAAGATGAATATAGGAGTAAGGAGGATACTGCTTTTCGTATGTATGCTCCTGCTTGCCATTGCGACATCGCTTCTCCCCTCGCCCGTCAAGAATGTGGCTGCGGAGAAACATGAAGTAAAAAAGGAAGCTGTCGAAAAGGAAAAAGAAATAGAGAAAGCTGTTGAAGCGCTTGAGAAGATAGACAGGACAGAGCTGACGGAAAACGAGAGACAGGAACTTTCCGACATGCTCGAAAGTCTTCAGTCATCGTCGAATGAGATGAAAAATGTTGCCAATGCCCAGGATCTTCAAAGTGCATCCCAGCGTCTGGATTATAAATATGCAGATATTGCAAACGGACTGAATGCAATGCAGAACGAAGTGGAATCCAGAAAGGAGCAGGAGAAAAAAGAAAAGTCCGGTAATTCCGGAAAGAACAGTGCTTCAGAGAATAAGAGCAATGGAGGAGCAGCGGATCAGATAGCCGGGGCTTCCAAGCAGATAGAAGATAACCTGAAAAAAGGACAGCAGAACAACGGCGGCAACGCTCAGGCCAACAATGGAGG
>JAILGE010000009.1 GCA_024697065.1 Lachnospiraceae bacterium | reverse complement strand
TCTTGAAGATAAGTATCAGAGGAAATTTCTGCCCATTGCATTATATCCGGAGATGGAGTTTCTTGAGTTTAGGGCTTATCCGGAAGGCGGAGATAAGAAAAAGGATGAGATTCATCTGTATATGCATGATTATGCAACGGAAAATCATATTATTGAGGATAACTATTTTTTCGAAACGATACGTGATGAGTATGATTCATATATAAAAGATGTTATAAAGGATTATTTTGTATCATTTAAGGTTTCTTATGGCAAAGGAAATCATTATCCCAAAAATCTAAAATTAGGTGATACTTGGGAATATATCAGAACTCACAATAAAGAATTTAATATTCCATTTGAAATGGATATTTATATTATTACTGATGATTCAATGGATGAAGAAACCTTTAATAAAAGATTTTATGATCTGTTGCTGAGATTATATAAGGATAATGTTAGAGGTTACTTAGCTGCGCTCAATATAAATAAAGGATTCTTAGATAAGATAAACGATGATAATGAAGCAAAATATTGGGATAGTCCTTTGGAAGAGTACAGAGCAATCAGACTAAGAGAAGAAGGTGAAAACATAGTTAGACCTGAACGTTGGAAAAAAAATAGGTATAAATAAAGGGTTTCTGCTGTTTGCGTAATGCGTTCGTGCACATTTGTTGGAAAGGAATAAATGCCTTGGGTTCACAATTACTGATACCCTGCTCGATGATCTTTCTATCTTCGAGAGTTAAATGTGAATTTGGATTGTTACCCATGATTATCACCAGTCCCTTCAAGGGCGGTTGCCAGAATCACTATTGTAAGACTAAATTCAACTACATATAAGTGGAACTTAGGGGGAGATCCTGTAAGGGTAAGATCTACTTAGAGGTATTAGAAGTGGAATTTACTTTTTCACTTCATAGCCATCATAAAACCTGTTTGATTATTTGTTCATAAAAATGCATTATATAAGGATAAGGTTATCAATACGCTGCCTGCATTGAACATCATCCGGGAAACTATCGTCAGAAGAGGGAACCATACGAGGAAGATAAAAGTTTGAATGAAAAGCTCCTTATGGATTTCTCTTCGCGGAGGATAAGAAATGAAAAAAGGTACAAGGCTATATATTAATATCACCAATCATTGCAATACGGAATGCCCTTTTTGCTGCATGTACAGCGGAAGAGATAAAAACTCCTTCATGGATTTCGATACCTTCAAAGGGATTATCGATGAGTGCGATGGTGAATTTGAACTTCAGCTTGAGGGCGGTGAACCGCTCACACATAAGGCACTGTTTCTGTTTATTGAGTATGCGGTAAATACCGGCAGGTGTAAAAAAATCCTTATTCTGTCAAACGGGATCCTGATGAAAAAGTTTTTGAAGCGTATAGTGGAATTTGCAAATTGGAACAGGATCCTTGTTGAACTTAAACTGAGTATAAATTATTGGCTTATTGAACAGGTTACTGATTTTATGGAGGACATGAACCGGATCAGCTTTGCTGCGGAAGATCTTGAGTTTGTTAAGATTGTTTTCAATGTCAGGAAGAGAAAGAATGTTGATGAAGGCATAGATGAACTGATAGAAAAGTATGGGCTTTCGGGCAAGTCGAATATTTTTTATCTGCAGGGCTATGGAAGGCTTGCCGGAACAGACTTAGACCCGCCGGTTATTGTACAGAATATTGAAAACTGGCGCTTATATGCCAGTGACGGTAAATGCTTTGGTACAGATCTGATCGGAAGAAGTGAATGGGAGCGGGGGCTATGAACACCTTCAAGGTATCGAGGCTGGATGAGCCGGCAAAAGAAAAACATGATCTTTCTCATGTTCAGACCATGAACTGTAGAATAAATATCGGGGGCCGGTTTGATCTGGAAAAAATATCGAAGACTGCAGACAGGCGGATTGAAATATCACTGGCAGGAATCGATGATGAGAACCGTCTTGAGGAAACTATACAGGTCCTGAAGGATTGTAAGAGACTTGATCTTGAATTCAGAACGATTGCATGTCAGGGTGATATCCTTCTTAAGAAATATAAGGGTAAGCCGCTATGCAGGTATTTAATTGAATATGACTGTATTTACAATATAAATATAGATATGCAGGGCTGCAGACTCAGTGAGGGTGAGCTTAGCAAACTGGCTTTTTTCTTTTGGGCAAACGGGGCCGAAATGAGGCTTAGTTTTGAGACGGAGGAAGGAAAAACAGACTCCTTTGATAAGATCATCGACCTTATTGAAAAATACAGTAAGCTTGGCATTTACAGTTTGATATTCAGGGAGAAAAAAGTTGCTTTGAAAAATATATTTGATCCCAAATATCCCGGAATGAATTATTTAAGAAGCCTGGAAGACGACCGATACAGAGTCGGAATATACAGGCTTGAAGTTGGAGAGAATAAGTATCTTGCAAAGCATTATATGGAAAAGGTGAAAGTTTGAAAGAAAACGCTGCGCGTACGCACCAATTTCCGGCTCAGAGAAATTCCATTCGAGATTTCTCTTCGTGGAGGTTTAATGATGGTTAAGGTTGGCGCTGAGAGAAAGCAGGAATTCAATAAAGAACTTAGATTTAAAAGACAGGCTGACTATGACATAAATCAATATGAGTTAGTTGATCATGAATTTAAGGCAGGACACAGGAGGGTTTATAAGAATCTTAATTTTTCCATCTTTGTCGATGATTATTGTAACGCTGACTGTAAGTTCTGTGTGGCTCAATTAAGATACAGCCACAGAAAGCTTTTGTATGAGAAGAAGCATATTGAGGACAGGGATAAATACCTTGAGAGGTTAGAAAACGTATTAAAGGCTGTAAGAACTTTAAATCCGTCCGTATCAATTACAGGCGGTGAGCCGACGTTAAGTCCCGTGCTTCCGGATATTTTAGAGCTGGTAGACAGGTATGATTTCAGAAAGCGAACTATAACCACAAATGGAAGCGGACTTTTGATGGTAAGGGATAATGCAACCGTTCTTGAACATCTTATGAAAAAACGATGGCAGCATTTGAATATCAGCCGTGCACATTTTGATGATGATGTGAACAGGCAGATCATGCGTTATCAGGTGGAAAGCGAGTACTGCGATAGTCAGATGTTAAAGGAAATACTGGATATTACTGCAGGAACGGAGCTTAAGCACAGACTCAGCTGTCTTTTACTTAAGGACGGGATAGGAAGTGTGGAAAGCATGAAAAGATATCTGGATTTTCATGGCAAGCTTGGTGCCGACAATTTTATTTTCAGAGAGCTCATGGACTATGACAAAAAAGCGGTGAACCTGGAAAAAATAAAGTATTGTACTGACAATAAGATCAGGCTGAATGATATCTGGGGACAGCTTGATAATGATAAAGAGTTTGAACCGTATTTGAATATATTAGGCTACTATTACTATGTCGAGATATATAAGTATCACAACATGACAGTAGCCGGTGAGTCCGCGAACCTAAACCAGCAGTATATTGAAAAGGAGAAGCACAGGGATACGGTATATGAGATGATCTTTCATACTAACGGGAATCTCTGCGGAAGCTGGGTTGAAGGAGAAGAAATCTTAGATGAGTACCAGGAAAGATAAAAGAACAGAGGTCAGAGGCGGTGGCTGTCTGGCTGTATCAGCCGGAATGCCCGGTAAGCGTTTATTAATGTTTGTTGAGCGTGAACCTGACAATCTTATGGCAGCAGCCATATGCTGCGCCAGGCTTAAGGAACAGCACAATATTACAATTCAGTTCACTGACAGACATGGCATTAATTATGACATAACCAGATACAGAGGTGAGCCTGAGTGCGATGAGATCGTAATATTCTGCCCGTCAATAAATGAGTACAGTGTTATTTACTTAGACCGACTGAATATCCCGTACAGGTACGCAGGCAGTACTACAAAGCTTCCGCAGGAATACGTTAATGAGAATATTACTCTGACTAAAAAACCTGTTACAGAATTAGTATGCAGGTATTTCGGAACAGAAGGTAAGATATTTGACGAAGTAAAAGCATATACAACCAGATATTTCCCGGAGGATATGGAACTTTTTGACGGCATAAGATATCAGTATCTGTGCTTTGGCATGAGTGCAAGAGACCTCTTCGCCCTTTTCCTTGAACATGTGTCGCAGGGACGCACAGAGCTTATGCTTTCAGATGAGTTAAATGATAAATATCATCACACTTTTGAAAAGCAGATGGGGCTAATCAAAAAGCAGATTGAGAATGGGGTCAGAAAAGAGAAGGATGGACAGAGTTTTTTATTCCTGAACGGAGGGTGTCCGTGTACGCTTTTGCTTAATGCTGCGATCAGAAAGACTGACTGTTCTGTCTGCGTGAATTCGTGCATGCACAGGCAGCATTTTACGGTGCTTTGTAAAAACGGCATGCAGGAGCTCTTTGATAAGTACATAAGCAGATTTATTTACAGCGGCTGCGGGGAATATTCGGGTGGCGGCTGCTTTGAGAAAAACTGCCGGGATGAACGTTTCATGGATGCGTTTCTTGAAAAGTATCCGATACACGGTTTTTATAATGACAGACTCTGCGGATACAGTGAATTCGAGCCGGAGGAATACGAGTGGATCGAGGATACCGGCGGAATAACCGACAAGAAGATATACAAGAATTTTAACTTCACTATTTTCGTAGACAGTTACTGCAATGCAGATTGCAAGTTCTGCATTGAACAGATCAAGACCGAAAACACAGGCTGTATAGAGAAACGCAGCCTGAAAAATAAGGAAGAGTATATTGCGAAGCTGGATGCCGTACTTGAGAAAATAAGACCGCTTAATCCGTCGGTATCCATTACGGGCGGGGAACCGTTACTTTGTCCGTGGTTTAAAGATGTTCTCATCCTTCTTAAAAAATATCAGTTCAGAAAGACTGTGATAACTACAAATGGAAGTAATATTCTGGAACTTGTGGATGACATTGCGGATGCGGGAATCTCTCATGTAAATTTCTCAAGACCGCATTTTGATCCTGCTGTGGTTCAGGATATTATGAGATTTAAAGATCCGCACTTTGCGGATTATTTCGGGGAATTAAGAGAAGCGATCGGTAAACTGCAGGCTAAGGGAGTCAGAACAAGATTCAATTGTATTCTGACTAAAAACGGTATCAACAGCGTAGAAATGATGAAGGCATATATGGACTATGTGCTTTCCCTTGACTGTCACCATGTAGTGTTTAGGGAACTTATGTCCTTTAACGAAAATATTGCCCTTAATGAGGAGAAAAAGACATACGCAAGAGACAATCGTATTGCTGTCAATACGCTCTGGAAGGAGATCGATGGAGATAAGGATTTTGCCTGTGTTATGAATATGCAGGGGCACTATTATTACATTGAGATTTATGAGTACAAGGATCTTACAATGGTGTCGGAGCGTGCAAACTTAAAGTGCCTTGAGGACAGTTACGTAAAGAATGAGGATTACATCTATGAGATGGTTTTTCACCCGAACGGTAATCTCTGTGCAGGCTGGACAGAGGATAAAGATGTGATAATGTAATATGGGAAGCGGCCGTTTTTCGGGATGGGTATAGTTATCGGTGCATTGGAATACGGATATCCGGCAGTATTTTTGTAATACTTGAATTAAAAAATCGTATCTGTTACAATAAAGACGTAACTATCGTTTGCTGCATTAAAAATTCAGAAAGGAATGGTGAAAATGAGCGTAAATGGAATTACGAATAATGTAGCAGGCAGCTATGTTTATACCAACAATGAACAGGTTGCCACAACGAGTTCAGCTGCAGAAGTTTCATCGACTGAAAGCGTATCAAAGATGAGCACGGCTGCCAGCAGCGGTGTTATCTATGAGCATGATACGGATACGGAAGCGGCTACTCAGGCAAATGCGAACAAGAAGGTTTACAAGCAGGATCCTCAGCTTATTTCCAAGCTTAAAGCGGATGCGGAAGCGCGTACGGCACAGCTTGAGAATATCGTTAATCAGCTGATATCCGGACAGGGTAAGTCTTTCTCTATCGCAAACGGAACCAACCTTAAGGATTTCTTTGAGAATCTTACAGTTGATCCCGCAACAAAGGCACAGGCGCAAAAGGATATCGCCGAAGATGGTTACTATGGCGTAAAGCAGACATCCGAGAGGATATTTGATTTTGCCAAGGCACTTTCCGGCGGAGATCCCGACAAGATGGAAGACATGCGCAAAGCATTCGAGAAGGGCTTCAAGAAAGCTACGGATGCATGGGGCGGTGAGCTTCCCGACATCAGCAAGAAGACATATGATGCGGTTCAGAGTCTCTTCGATCGTTACAAGAACGAGCAGGAAGAAGCAGCAAAGACTGCAGCTGCTGCAGGAGCGGTCGATCCCCTGGCTCAGTAACATACATCATATAATTTTACTAATGAGAGATGCATAATAAACTCCTCCGGTATGTATATCGGAGGAGTTTTTCTGTTGGTAAAAGGCTTTACGGGTGTTAGAATAGAGCAAAACCGTTATTGGAGCACCTTATGATAAAGGAGCATTCTATGAAAGACAGAAAAGAATCAAAGCTTTCGCTTAAAGAGGAAAAGTTAGAAAAAATAGATAAAGAGATTGATAAGCTCAGGGCAGAAATTGCAAAGAAGGAGATCAGACTCGGAGACCTCGAGGAGCATAGAGCGGCTGTGGAAGCATCTGCGGACGGCGAAGTTGATGATAATCTCATGAAGCCGGGAAAAGTATACTCCGGATATGCAACTATTCCCTCCGGACATGCTTCGGAAAGGATAGTAAAGGGATGCCTTGTGGTGGAAGGAGGAGCCTTCCGTGGTGCCTATGACAGTGGAGTCCTGGACAGACTGATGACAGAGGATATCAATCTGGAATGTACTATAGGAGTGTCCGCCGGAGCTCTTACCGGAATGAATTATGTTTCCGGTCAGATAGGCCGTTCCGCCAGGGTTAATCTCGGATATCGTCATGATAAGAGATATGTTGGTCTGAAGCCATTTAGAAAAGAAGCGAGTATAGTGGGTTTCTCTTTCCTCTATGATACTTATGAAGAGATCGAACCCTTTGATATGGAGTGGTTCAAACGAAGGGATCACCGTTTTATAGCGGTTGTAACCAATATGCTTACCGGCAAGGCGGAGTTCTTTGAAAGAGGGAAATGCAGAAGCATCAAACGTGCAGTAAAGGCTTCGGCTTCAATGCCGCTTGTCACAAGGCCTACTGTTATGGATGGAGTACCTTACCTCGACGGCGGCTGTGCAGACAAGATACCCTTCGACTGGGCTCTTGAACAGGGGTTTGAGAAAATAATAGTTATAAGGACCAGGGAAAAAGAGTATCGTAAGAAACCTGCGGGAGCAGGAGAAAAGCGGGCTATGGAACTTCTTTATCATGAGTACCCCGAGTTTCTAAGGACGGCGCTGGAAAGTAATGATATGTATAACAGACAATGTGATGAGCTGGACGCTCTTGCGGCGGCGGGAAGAGTAATGGTGTTGGATCCCGGAACACCGGTAACTGTCGGCAGGCTCGAATCCGATATGGAGAAGTTAGGCGCTCTTTACTGGCAGGGTTATAACGAAACGGGTGAGCGTTTGGATGCTATTAAAGAGTATCTGGAGATATCGTAATATTTTCGTACAGACGGCAGGCGAAAGCATCCGATGTCAGAAACTTTAATCGAGCGGAAGCGGGCGGCACACGTTATACGTGCAAGTGCCGGCTGTGATGTGATAACGGAGGAAGAATGGCAACCTGGGGATCGAGAGGATTACGCGGTTCAGTTCTCGAGGACATGATAAACCGTACAAATGAAAAATACAGGGAAGGTGCGCTGGCCTTGGTACAGAAGATACCTACCCCGATCACTCCCATTAAGATGGATAAAGGCAGCAGCCAGATAACCCTTGCTTATTTTGATCAGAAGAGCACTGTGGATTATATCGGGGCAGCCCAGGGGGTTCCCATATGTTTTGATGCGAAGGAATGTGCAACTGATACCTTTTCACTTCAGAATATCCATGATCATCAGGTGAAGTTCATGGAGGACTTTGAGAGACAGGAAGGTGTGGCTTTTTTTCTCATAAGCTATACGAAGAAGGATATTTACTATTATCTAAGGCTGTCGGATCTGATGCCTTTCCGGAAAAGAGCAAAGGACGGAGGCCGGAAGAGCTTCCGGTATGATGAACTCGATCCTAAGTGGATAATCCCTAAAAAAAGGGATCTTCTTATCCCTTATCTTGATATGGTAAATCAGGATCTGGCCGAGAGGCAGTAAAAATGTGCCGGGTCGTGGTAAAAAGCTTGATATTAAAGGAAAATAGCAGATTCCGAATAGCAAAAACTGTGCTATAATTATTTACTATATTCGCGTATTAGACTTACATCAGAAAATGACAGAGGGGAATCCTTATGAACGACGAAAAAGAGAAGTCATTGGAAAAAAAGCCAATGTCTCGCAGTCGTATCGAGCGCAGGATGTTAAGCCGTGAGGAAATTGAGAAATGGAATGCGGAAACAGCTGCGGTCACTGCCATTTATAAGCATTATTGGGAGACTGAGGAAAAGCTCACCGTAACCGAGCCCGGTGATGAATATCTTATTTTTGTGGGCAAATATAATGAGCTTACGGCGAAAGTATGGAATATACTTGATCGTGAAAGTATTCATTCCGCATTTATATTAAGGATCACAGATTCCGAAAAATATGACTTCAGCGAGAAGGAAGGACTGCTGCTGAGGTTTTTATTCAGAGGAAGCGTGAGGATCTTCAATAAAAGCGGGCTGGTAACGTTTTTGGAAGGAGACGATATCACGGTATATCAGAAGAATGATGATATCATCGTGAAGATCGAAGAACAAAAAGGAAAAAATATTTTTAATAAATATAAATAGGAAAGAGGAATTAAAATGGCACAGTCAAGAACACACACCTGCGATGAACTGAGATTATCGGATGCGGGAAAAACGGTCACTCTTGCAGGCTGGTACGAGAATTTAAGACAGGTCAGCAAGAACCTTGCATTTCTGATCCTTCGTGATTTCTACGGTGTGACACAGATAGTATTTGAAGATGAGGCAATGCTTGCAAAGCTCGACGGCATCAATAAAGAGTCAACCATTCAGGTTACGGGCGTTGTAAGAGAGCGTTCCAATAAGACGGATAAGCTTGCTACAGGTGAGATTGAAGTGGTTCCCACTGATGTGAAGATACTTGGAAAGTGTATCTATAACGAGCTGCCCTTCGAGATCAGACAGTCCAAATCCGCTGATGAGAATTTCAGACTTAAATACAGATATCTCGATCTGAGAAATCCCGAAGTAAAGGACAAGATCCTGCTTAGAAGCAAGGTTGTAACAGAACTCAGACAGAGAATGAATGATGAGAACTTCGTGGAGATCACGACGCCCATACTTACATGTTCATCTCCCGAGGGTGCAAGAGATTATCTCGTTCCTTCAAGAAAGTTCCCGGGACACTTCTATGCGCTTCCCCAGGCACCTCAGCAGTTCAAGCAGATACTTATGGCATCGGGATTTGACCGTTACTTCCAGATAGCACCCTGCTTCCGTGATGAGGATGCGAGAGCCGACAGAAGTCCGGGAGAGTTCTATCAGCTTGATATGGAGATGGCTTTTGCGGGTCAGGAAGATGTTTTTGAGATCGTGGAGAAGGTCCTTCCTCCTGTTTTTGAAAAATACGGAACATACAGCCGTGCATCGGCTGCTCCTTTCAAGAGGATCCCTTATCTTGAAAGCCTCGAGAAATACGGAACCGACAAACCTGATCTTCGAATAGATCTTCTGGTACAGGATGCAACGGATATCCTTGGCAAGACAGAATTCGGTCCTTTTAAGGATGCTGTTATCAAGGCTGTTGTTACCGACGGATATAAAGCTACACGTAAAGAAATAGATAAGATGTGCGCCGATGTCGAAGTTGAGACCGGAAATAAAGCTTTCTGGTTCAGGCTTGATGAAAACGGTGAGTTTGTAGGAGGAATATCCAAGTTCCTTGCGGATATCAAGGATGAGGTTATCGCAGGACTCGGCCTTAAGGCCGGTGATTTCGTCGGCGTTGCTGCAGGCAAGAAGGGCGCTGCTCAGAAGACTGCAGGCGTACTCCGCAGAATGCTGGGACAGGCTTCCGAGGGACATTTTGATAAAGAGTGCTATGAATTCTGCTGGATCGTAGACTTCCCCATGTATGAGATCGGTGAGGAATCAGGAGAACTGGAATTCTGTCATAATCCGTTCTCTATGCCGCAGGGAGGCGCGGAGGCACTTGATGCCGCTGATCCTCTTACGGTACTTGCATACCAGTATGATCTGGTCTGCAACGGTGTAGAGCTTTCATCCGGTGCAGTGAGAAACCACGATCCGGAGATAATGATCAAGGCATTTAAGCTGGTAGGACTTGGAGAGGATGATGTTAAAGCCAAGTTCCCTGCTATGTATAATGCATTCTGTTACGGTGCACCGCCTCACGCAGGTATTGCTCCCGGCGTAGACAGAATGGTCATGCTGCTTACAGGTGAAGAGTCCATCAGAGAGATCATTCCTTTCCCTATGAACAAGCAGGCTCAGGATATCATGATGGGTGCACCTGCGACTGTAGAGCAGAAGCAGCTTGATGAGATACATATAGCGATCAAGGCAGAGGATTGATGATACGAGCTGCGAAACGAGGCTGCTTTATAGCAGGTTGAGATCATTCGCGGAATGGATAGTGGGTTCAGGATAAGGAAGGAGGATGTAATGATGGAAGATATCGCGGTACTTCAGAAACTTATTGATGAGTCGTCCAATATAGTTTTCTTCGGCGGGGCGGGAGTTTCCACCGAGAGCGGGATCCCGGACTTCAGAAGCGTTGACGGTCTGTATCATCAGAAGTTTAAATATCCTCCCGAGACCATGCTCTCTCACAGTTTTTACGTATCGCATAAGGAAGAGTTTTACGAATTTTACAGAGAAAAGCTGCTGCTAAAGGTAGTAGGTACTGCGGATGTTTCCAAAGCCGAGCCCAATGCTGCCCACAGATTTCTCGCTGAACTGGAAAAGGCGGGAAAATTATCTGCGGTAGTCACACAGAATATCGACGGGCTTCATCAGGCAGCGGGAAGCAAAAACGTATATGAACTTCACGGCTCCGTGCTCAGAAATTATTGCCAAAACTGTGGAAAGCTCTACAGCGCAGAAGATATCTTTAACAGTAACGGGGTGCCAAAGTGCAGCTGCGGCGGAGATATCAAACCGGACGTTGTCCTTTATGAAGAAGGTCTGGATAATGATGTGATGAGCGGTGCCGTAAGGGCCATCAGCAATGCAGATATGCTCATAATCGGCGGGACATCGCTTGTGGTTTATCCTGCGGCAGGATTGGTCGATTACTACAGAGGCAATAAGCTTGTACTTATAAACCGTGATGAGACGGCGAGAGACAGCATTGCGAATTATGCTTTTCACGGGAAGATAGGAGAGATCTTCTCACAGCTTCATGTTTGAGTAACGGGAGGAATGACTATGGAAAATCAGGTTAACAGGGCAGATCAGGAGAAGATAATAGAGATCGCTTCTGCCAACCTTCGCAGTCTGATCGCGCGGTTGGGTATAACACCTGAAAAACTGGCGGAAAGGATACATGTCGACAGTTCCGAAGTAATGGAATATTGCGAAGGTAAAGTAATGCCGTCAGCTTCATTTCTTCTTGCGCTTAAGGACAAATTTGAAATTTCCATAGATGATTTTATTTCCAGAACAGATACTCCCGAAGAGATCTACCTTGACCTGTTAAAGAATCATGAACCGATAACCGCGGGATCCGAGAACTACAGAGCTCTGTATGAAAGTGAAGATCCGGAAGAACTTAGGAGACTCTGCGGGACATATTACGTATATTATCTGGATACAGAGAACTATAAAGGTAAAGATATCAATCCTGCGGATGTGGCGCTGAATTACGGTGTTCTGACCATCAGAGAAGCTGCCACAGTTACCGGAAAGCTTGATTTTGACTGTATAGCATTTCTCGGACGCAAGGACAGGCAGTTAGTCAGAAACTTAAAAGAGAATTTTGATTCCAAAACCGATTCACGTGAGCTTATCTCCTATCTCATGGAGGAAGATTACGGAAAATACATCTATTACGGAAGAGTATCCGCTTCCAAAGATCATTATTTCATTTCCATGGAACATGAGAGAGAAGACTGGCTCTCCATCATACTTCACAGACCGAACACCAGAAAGCCCGAATATATCGGCGGTATAGGCACTGTCAATTCCGTTTCAAGAGGAAGACAGCATATGCCTACCGTTCAGTTCATGGGCTTATCAAGATATTCGCTTAATCTGTCGGAAGAAGACATTCACCATGCCATGCTCCTTAACTATCCGAATTATCATGCGGGGCAGGAATCCGACGAGATGATAAGGACCTTTAAGAACCTGTACATGAATGATGAAAATACGGGATTTGTATTTACCGATACCCAGAGAGAGCTGCTCATTCAGTCCAATCTGGAGCGTATCATCAAGGAGAGTCTTACAAGAAACCTGATGCGTTATGCCAAGGTTTCAGAAGTTGATGATGACGACTGGTATCATATCATCAAGTATTACGGTATTGAGAAGCACAGTAAGGGTAAGAAGTGATCAGGCGGGAGCAGGATTGATATGCATGAGAAGATTCGTACGATCAATAAATTTCTCGCTGCAATAACTGATTATCAGACCGACTGCAGTTTTGAGAAGGTGTTAAAAGAGGTCAGGGAACATCATAAGTTCCTTGATGTTGACATGATTATCCGTGCATATGATTACGCGGAAGAAATGCACAGAGGTATATTCCGCAAGAGCGGAGAACCTTACATCGTCCATCCCTTAAGAGTTGCATATACCGTGGCTCTTTCAGGTGCGGATGCTGAAACCGTCACGGCAGCCATTCTTCATGATGTGGTGGAGGATTGCAGCGACAAGGGTGCATCCATTGAAAAACTTGAAGCGGACTACGGAATGATAGTGGCCAATATCGTGGATGCCGTTACCAAGCTCAGCACAGATCCGGAGCTTTCCAAAGCAGAGCTTGATATCAAGTCGGAAATAAAGATGCAGAGTACCATGAATCCCAGGGCTCTGCTAGTCAAAGCAGCCGACAGGATCGATAATCTTAAGACCATAGAGTCCATGCCCGAAGAGAAGCAGCTCAAGAAGGCACAGCGTACAAGGGAGATCATCCTTCCGATGATACGTGATGTGGGCGCGTATATGCTCGCGGATATTCTTGAGGAACTTTGTTTCAAGACCGTGCACAAGGATATCTACGGTCAGATAGAAGAAAAATATGCAAATCTTTTATCTACCAGCAGTTACAGCACATCAAAAACCCTCGACCTTATGAAGAGATGCTTTAATAAGGACGAGACTTCTATCCAGGAAAAATACAAGACCGACGGACTCTGCGGAAGGATAGTGGATTTCTCCGTGGATGAAAGATACCTGATATCGGTATTCCGTTATCTCAAGACTATCAGTGATAATGTAAATTCAACACTTGAAAGCGGTGTCATGAACCGCAAGAATGTTGCTTTATACGATCTGATGCTTATACTGGATGATTCCGTTGCCGTTAAGGATTCACCGGTAACTTCAACAGGACTTTTCTTTACATATCTTCAAAATGCATTGCTTGCCAACGGAATATACGTTGTAAAGATCAAGAAGACAACAAACGGAAAAACATCTTATTACAAGATCGAGGACAGCTCGGGAAATTTCTACAGACTCTTTGTCAGGACCGAATCCGAGTATTATGAATATTGCTTCGGCAAGATAATGATAGATGATGATTCCGTGCTTAATTATGATGTCAATGAAGTGGAGCCGAGAGATACATATGCTCCAAGGATCACTGTATTCAGAAAAAACGGACAGCGTGACAGTATAGAAGCGGGGGCATCGGTTCTGGATTTCGCATTCCAGATCCATACTGATATAGGATTGCATTTCAGTTATGCGTTGGTCAACGGTTCGATGGCACAGATGGGACCTTATACCCGCGTTAATGATAATGACACTATAGAAATAGTTTACAAGAAAGAAGTCAGACCTTCGATAGAATGGTTCAGATATCTGACCACCAGTAAGGCCAAAGATAAGTTAGTAAGATATTTCCAGATCAATCATCTGATAAAAGGAGAAGAGCAGTATTAAGCTCTTCTTTTTTATTCTTCTTCAAAAGCACTTTTAATATTGGAGACCATGTGTGCGTATTCATCCATGACATCAGCATGGTTGAGCTTTATATATTCCAGGTCGGATTCTTTGCATGCATGCTCCAAAGCCATTGCATGCTCGTAAAGTTCAAAAGCTCCTATTGTTTTGGAGGAACTCTTTACCGCGTGGATGCATATCTGATAGTCGGGCCAGTTTTCTTCGGCAAAGAGAGTATTTAACTTATCCAGATGATTGGCATCGACATACTCCCTGAGTATCTCGCCGTAAAGCTCTTCATCATCACCGCAATATGCCAGTCCGGCATCCGTATCAAGGAAAAAAAACTGATCGATCAGACTCATTTGTTTGCCCCCTCTGAGTGTGATATGTAGTCAACGTATTCCTCAACTGCATCAATATCGGTATATCTGTAAAGCATTCTGGTACCGACGGCATCCTCGATCTCATTGAATACGGGAGATCCGTGATCGTAGATCAGATCTATCCCGCAATGCCCGATATCCAGTGTATCGATGATCGTTCTTGCGATACTGTATTCTTCGGCGGTAAGAGTGTGTACGGAAGCCTGCCCGCCCAGACAATAGTTGCTTCTGAAATCCGTATCGGATGAGCGCATCATGCTTCCGATGATCCTTTTTCCTATCACATATATCCTCAGATCTCTTCCCGTGTCGGATGCGACTTCCTGATATATCCAACGGCGTAATGGGAAGATATCTTTCTTCTCAAGCTCCTCTAAGTCGGAAGGATCCTTTAACATAAATACTTCAGTGCCGCCGTGTCCCGATATGCTCTTTGCTATCATGGGCCAGCCCGGATCACCCGGTGATACGGAGGTTTTCATGACAGGGAGCCCAAGATCTTCTGCAAAATTTATTGCCGCAAGCTTATCATTACCGAGCTTTGTTATCTGAGAATTATTATATACTGCCGTACCCTTCTCTTCAAGAATCAGGGAAAGGCTGATATCTCTTGACCGGTTGATGACGACAGAGGGAAGGGCTTCGGAGAGGCTGTTAATCCGTTTAAATGCATCCGGGGTTCTTAAAAGCTCGAGAGATATGTTCCTTGAGCTGCAGGAACGGAAAAACATATCTATGTAAGCGCGGTTACGTTCTATATCTTCTTCTTCATAAACGAGCCACCAGTTCATGGCTGTTCCTCCCAGAGAGATTCTAAGCAGATACGATCTGTGATCCGGTATAAATGTGTATCATTAACTTCAGAGACGACACGGGATCGAGGCTGATCAAAGGCTGTTGATGATATGCCGCATGATAGCGTCGGCAGTATTGATTCCCGTGCAGTCATACAGATTTTTAAAATGTGCGTTAGAATTAACTTCGCACAAAACAGGGGAGTCATCTTCTCCAAAGAGTATATCGACACCTGCAAAATCCAGATCCAGAGCCCTGCAGGCGGATACAGCCATTTGGGCCATTTCAGGAGAAGGGTCAAAGGGCTTCATGCTCCCGCCGTTTGTGATATTGGCACGGAAATCATTATCGTTGTATCGATACATGGCTGCGACCACTTCGTTTCCCGCTACCTGGATCCGGACGTCGCGGCCTTTTGAAGTACGTATATATTTCTGGATAATATATGAGCGCTCTCCGATGTCTGTGATCTTTGATCTTAAAGCCTCTTCGCTGTCTGCAAGATAAACCTGGGCGCCGAAGGAACCAAGGCATTCTTTTATGATGCAGGGGAAGCCGCAGGTCCTTATTGCGGGATCAAGGAAATCATCAGAGATCATACCGTCAGCGTGAAATTTTTTCGGCGAGATGAAAGTTTCGGGCTGGCGTATGCCGGCATGGCTGAGCTTAAGATATGTCAGTGATTTATCATCGCAGTCGGCTATGGCCTGTGCTTTATTGAATAACCGGAAGCCTTCCCGTTCCAGTTCGAAAGCAAGCTTTATATCTTTATCCCAGAATAAGATAAAATCCGGGCGGGAATCTTTGGAGGCACCGGTGTAAAGTCCATGGTAAGAATTTTCGCCTATCATTCCCCAGGCCTTGGCGTTGGTGATCCTGATAAGTTCCACACCGCATCTGTTTGCGGCTGCTTCGAACATATCGAAAAGTTCCGAGAACTTATCGCTTTTTACAAATTCGTTAACTATGAGTATTCCTGTCATATCGGTCGTATTGGATTATGTGTTTATTTAAGTCTGAGATCCGCAGGGGGTCACAGCCTTGATATTCTTTACAATGTTCCTGCGGGGCTGCATGATGACATGTCCGCACCCAATGCATTTAAGCTTAAGATCCTGGCCTGTTCGAAGCACTTCCCATTCGCAGGATCCGCAGGGATGAGATTTTTTTAATCTGAGTATATCTCCGACATTTATCTGTATCTGTTCCATGAGTGTAATTATGTCATTTTTCTGCCGATAAATTCAACCGCTGTTTTGCTTTTTCTATCGGGGTGATATATGATATAGCAGTGTATGTAGGGAATGTCTGGCCATATCGGGAGTTGAGCTTTGTTTTAGGGACAAGGGGGGATCTTATGAATACGACAGGATTGTTTATTGTATCGGGTGGGATGAAATACATGTATTTTTTCCCTTTTGTGCTCCAGCTGTTTGTTGCCGTTATCGGATTGTGGAAGATGTTTGCGAAGGCGGGAGAAAAAGGCTGGAAAGCCCTGGTTCCCGGACTCAATCTCTATGTGATCTTTAAGATAGCGGGAGAAAACCGGCTTTTTGTCAAAACGGTGACAGATGCGGTGATCATGACCGTTGCCCTTATCGCGGGGGAGGTTGCGGAAAGGTTCATGGGGAAAAGCAACGTTGCGTCGTTGATCGATATGATAGCAGGGATCGCATTCTTCATTTTTTTACTCATGATAGTGATCCGTCTCATCATGGTAACCGCGAAGCTTGCCGCATCCTTCAGACTTGGAGTTATATGGTTTATCTGTATGGTATTGTTCCCGGGGATAGCGTATATAGTTATCGGATTCTCGAAGAACATCAGGTATATAGGACCGGATGCGGGACCGGATGATTTTGATAATGATGAGCCCGATGGCCCCCGCTTTACAAACCCCTATACCAGTTACAGGGATTTTTGAATGACAGTCCTGCATCGGCGCAGATTGAGAGCCCGGACCTGCAGCGTGAAAAGCCGTGGTCTGCGGGATGCCCATCAGGGTTGTTGACGGAGAATATACCCGACAGTAAAATGTCTTCGTATATAAGATTTAATAGATCAGAATATAAGCAGTAAAAGGAGTTTTGAAATGAGTGATAATACGGTAAAGCCCGGTATATTGTCAGGTTTTATGGAGTTGCTTCCGGATGAGCAGGCTGTTTTTGATGAGATGAAAAGGACTCTGTCGGAAGTGTTCAGATCCTACGGATTTGTAGGACTTGATACGCCGGTACTTGAACGTACGGAGATACTTCTTGCCAAGGGCGGCGGAGAGACGGAGAAGCAGGTATATCGTTTTGACAGGGGCGACACCGATATCACCATGAGATATGATCTGACAGTTCCTCTTGCAAGATATGTTGCAATGCGTTATCCGGATCTGTCATTCCCTTTCAAGCGTTACCAGATCGGAAAAGTTTACCGCGGAGAGCGCAGCCAGAAGGGACGTTTTCGTGAGTTCTATCAGTGCGATATTGATATCATCGGAGACGGAAAGCTTGATATCATCAATGAGGCTGAGTGTCCCAGCGTAATGTGCAATGCGCTGCATGCTCTCGGTATTGATGATTTCCAGATCCGCATCAACAACAGAAAGATCTTAAACGGACTCTTTACCATATTCGGAGCATCCGATAAGAAGACAGAGATATTAAGGACTATCGATAAATACGAGAAGATAGGCAGGGATAATGTTATAGAAGGCCTGACCGATCTTGGCGTTGATAAGGATAAAGCCGGCGAGATGTTAGACTTTGTAACTTACGCGGGTTCCAATGATGAGATCATCGCAAAGCTTGAGTCTCTTGCAGGCAAAGATCCTTTATTTGATGAAGGTGTGGCTGATCTCAAGACTGTTATCGGCGCTATGGGAGCCTTCGGATGTGATGAGAAGAATTACCGCGTAGATCTGAGTATCGCCAGAGGTCTGGATTATTATACGGGAACAGTATTTGAGACATGTTTCCTCCCGGATCCTTCCATCGGAAGTATATGCAGCGGCGGAAGATATGATGATCTGGCAGGTTACTTCACAGACAGACAGCTGCCCGGAGTGGGAATGTCCATAGGTCTTACCAGACTCTTCTATATCCTCAGTGAAAAAGGATATTTAAATAAGCAAAATGCAGCGCCTGCGGATGTACTCGTGCTTCCAATGACAGATGATACTCTCGGTGCGGTAAGCGTTTCTGCAGACTTAAGAAAAGCAGGTGTCCGTGTGCAGGTTTATGCCGAACAGAAGAAATTCAAGAAGAAGATGGAATATGCCAACAAGCTGGGTATTCCGTTCGTAGTCCTTCTCGGAGAAGATGAGATAAAAGAGGGCAAGGTTTCTCTTAAGAATATGGAAAGCGGCGAACAGGCTATGTATACGGCCGAAGAAGCGGCTGAGCTGGTTAAGTCTACTGTCAGCAGCAAGAGCAGGACAAAGTGTGTTACTGTTAAGTGATCACCAACCCTTAATCCCGTGAGAAATAATACAGGGGCAGGGGAGTTAGAAAAAGATAGTGTTCTAAGAATGCCGGTTTGATAAGACCGGGTAAGATCGGTCAGGTCGGGTTCAAAATGTCATATACAGGCGGAAAAAAATACGAAATAGACATGAACACCGGAGCGTTGTTTCCAAAGCTTCTTCTTTTCTCCGTGCCGCTTATGCTTTCGGGAGTATTCCAGCTGCTGTTCAATGCGGCTGACATGGTTGTCATAGGAAAGTATTCATCCACCGATGCGCTGGCAGCCATCGGTGGAACTTCATCTCTGATCAATTTCTTTGTAAATGTCGCCATCGGTATTTCCATAGGTAGCAATGTAATAGTAGCGCATTATTTCGGTGCCTCCAGAAAAAAGGAGATCCATGATGCGGTGCATACATCAATAATGCTCGCATTGCTTTTCGGGACAGGTGTGGGGATTATCGCAGAGTTAGCATGCCCGGAGATCCTTGCGCTTATGAAGACGGGAAAAGATGATCCGGCGGTGCTTGAGTATGCGACTTTATATGTGAGGATTTATTTCGCGGGTCTCCCAATAATGATGATCTACAATTTCGGTTCTGCAATACTTCGTGCAGTCGGCGATACAAAGCGGCCTTTGTATTATCTGACTGCGGCAGGTTTCATCAATGTTATCCTTAATCTTTTCTTTGTCTGCAAGCTAAAGATGAGCGTTGACGGTGTAGCTCTTGCTACCGTTATCAGTCAGGGCGTTTCGGCAGCGCTTGTTATACGATGTCTTATGAAGACCGAAGGCGTATATAAGCTTATATTTAAGGATCTCAGACTGAATAAACATATTGCTGCCAAGATACTTAAAGTCGGCCTTCCGGCGGGAGTGCAGGGAATGATCTTTTCTCTGTCAAATATACTTATACAGTCATCGGTAAATGATTTCGGAAAGATAGCAATGGCCGGAAATACTGCATCCATGAGCCTTGAAGGATTCGTATATACCGCAATGAATTCTTTCTATCAGACTGCTATCAGCTTCACCGGACAGAACCTTGGTGGAGGCAAGTACAGCAGGATAAACAAGATAATGATAAGATGCGTGCTGCTTGTATTTATCGTGGGATTTGTAATGGGCAATCTCTTCTACCTTGCGGGACGGCCGCTGCTTTCGCTTTATGTAGATAAAGATTCTCCGGCCAGAGAAGCGATGATAGATATAGGGCTGCTCAGGATGAAGATAATAATGACTACCTATTTTACCTGCGGCATGATGGACGTAATGTGCGGCATGATAAGAGGTCTTGGATACGGTATCATGCCAATGATGGTGTCGCTTATCGGTGCCTGCGGTTTCAGGATAATATGGATATTTACGTTTTTCAGGCATTTCCACTCGCTGGAAAATCTCTATATCTCATATCCCATATCCTGGGTCATCACCGGTTTAGTGCATTTTATCTGTTTTGTCTATGTAAGGAGCAAGCTGCCGAAGAAGGATGCCGAGACAGCGGTGACAAGCTACAGCACAGGCATATAAGTAATGTGGAGGTTGGAAAATGATCTGTGAAAATATACTTGAGGCGATGGGAGAAACACCTCTCATACGCTTGAATAATATGGCGCCTGAGGACGCGGCGGAGATCCTTGTTAAGTTCGAAGGATTAAACGTCGGAGGCTCGGTGAAGACCAGAACCGCCTACAATATGATAGAAACCGCAGAGCGGGAAGGACGGATAGGTAAGGAAAGCATAATAGTGGAGCCCACCAGTGGCAATCAGGGTATAGGTCTGGCACTCATAGGTGCGGTCAGAGGATACAGGACCATTATCATAATGCCGGATTCCGTGAGCGAAGAGAGAAGAAAGCTTGTGGAGCATTATGGCGCTGAGGTAAGGCTTGTCCATGATGACGGAGATATAGGCAAGGCTATAAAAAAATGCGTGGGGATGGCGAAGGAGATCGCTGCTAAGGATCCGAAGGTTTTTATCCCGCAGCAGTTCGAGAATCCTGCCAATGTCCTTGCTCAGTATGAAGGTACCGCTAAAGAGCTGATAGAGCAGGCGGGAAAACAGATACACGGCTTCTGCTCAGGTATCGGTACCGGTGGAACCATAACCGGTATAGGAAGAGCGCTGAAAGAAAAGTATCCTGATGTGACGATCTGGGCAGTTGAGCCGGAACATGCGGCTATTCTTTCAGGCGGAAGCATAGGAACACATATTCAGATGGGTATAGGTGACGGAGTTATTCCCAAGATCCTGGACAGAGATATTTATTCGGAGATCTGCATAGTGACGGATGAAGAGGCTCTTGAGACCGCAAAGGAGCTTGCAAAGAAGGAAGGTATAATGTGCGGTATCTCAAGCGGCACAAATGTAGCGGCTGCCATCAGACTGGCTAAGCAGCTTGGAAAAGGAAAGACCGTAGTGACCGTACTTCCGGATACAGCTGAAAGATATTTTTCAACGCCGTTATTTGGGTAAATTGGGAGAAATAAAATGGGAAATAACAATCCTATAAAGATAGATTTAGAAAGATTCTAGAAGGAAGTAAGAGCTATAAGAGAAGTGAGCCGGGAGATCATAGACGACAACGTAGAGTGTCCGGAACCTGCTCCTTTTATTGCTGATAATCCTATAATACAGGAGTAAGACTCAGTTTACAAAAATATTTTTGAAATACTGGTGGATCTGAGATATCAATGTTTTTATGAAATATCGGAGGAAGCACAGTGTTATCCCGGTACAACAAACCAAAAAATAAATATGATAACTGAATATAATAAAGCAACAGGAAATATCTTGGTTAGTGAAGGAGATAATTGATCTTATGAAGAAAATCATTAAAAAAATCATTAAAAAAATTGTTATTGTGGTTTTAGTATTGGCGATACTATTTCTATTAGTTTATTTTACCTTCCCTATTAAATTTCAAACCAAAGATTACACAGCGACATTGTACGTGAATGGAATAGGTTTAGATAACTATAGAGGGGGAGATAAGGATGTTCAAATTCCAAATTTCATTGGTATTTTTCCTGTCGGTGCCATTGAAGAAAAATGCTTTGCAGATAACGAAACGATAGAAACTGTCGTTATCCCCAATAACGTGAAATATATTGAGTATGGTGCATTTGATAGATGTGTAAATTTGAAATCTGTTGAAGCTTCGAGAATCAAAGTTATAGAGGAATTTGCTTTTGCAGATGACATTAAACTGGAAAGGGTTGAACTCGGCGAAAATGTGCAGACAATAGGGAGATTAGCTTTTGCGGGATGCCATGCGTTAACATACATTCCGTCAAGATCATCACTTAAAGAAATTGGCGGTTGGGCGTTTTCTGAATGCGGAATTGAGGAACTGGGGGATTTGTCAGGGGTGAATGTTGAGGAAGCTTATATTTTTGAAGATACGCCCTGGATGGATAAACAAGATACGGATTATGTAATAATCAATAACGTCCTTCATAAGTATAAGGGAGACAAGAACGTTTCGGTTATTCCTGATGGGGTCGAAGTACTGGCAGGAGCCTATGAAGCGGAATCTGAGAAACCGTTAACGATTTATATTCCTAATTCAGTAAAAAAAATTACTTCATTTGGATTGTTCTGTAATCCCAATTATGTGATATATATTCCGGCAAGCGTTGAATACATAGAATATTGTGAACGGGGGAAAAGAAATGGTTGCAAGATCATTACTGTTCTCGGCTCTTATGCAATGACGTATGCAATAGATAATGATATCAACTACGAGATCGTCGATGGCTGGGATGTGCCGGAAGAAGACAGCGCAGAATAAGCGTAATCCATTGTGCTGCAATAAGAAACAGTAACTTATAAGGATTGATTTTATGAAGAAAATCACTAAAAAAAAGATATTGATTATAGCCTGTGTCATTGGAGCATTGTTATTAATCTACGTAAGATTATTATCACACCCTATCAGAAAAAGGGTGGGCGATTACACGGTTGATTTTTACAGTAACAGAGTTTGCTTAGCAGAATACCATGGCACTGAAGAATGCGTAACAATCCCAAACAAAATAGGAATAATGCCGGTTAGGACAATAGGATTTTGTTGTTTTATGAAGAATAGTGTGATAAAGAGCGTTACAATCCCTGAAAATGTAGAAATCTTAGAACCGAGAGCGTTTGCAATGTGTGATAATTTGGAGTCTGTTAAGGCAGAAGAGATAAAATTCGTTGGATATGATACGTTTTTAGGCGATAATAGATTAAAAGAAGCAAATTTGGGGAATCGATTAGAAACTATCAGTACAATGGCGTTTGAAGGATGCAAAGCTTTAACATTCATACCTTACTCAAATGAATTAAAATTACTGGGGTTTGGTGCTTTTAGGGGGAGCGGTATAGAAGAGATTGGAGATTTGTCAGGGGTGAATGTTGAGGCACCTTATATTTTTGAAGATACGCCCTGGATGGATAAACAAGATACGGATTATGTAATAATCAATAACGTCCTTCAAAAGTATAAGGGAGACAAGAGCGTTTCGGTTATTCCTGAAGGGGTCGAGGTGCTTTCAGCAGCCTATGGTGAGGAAACTGAAGAGGCCTTGACGATTTATCTTCCTGAGTCAGTAAAAAAAATATGTGCGTTTGGATTGTTTCTGAATCCTAATTATGTGATATATATTCCAGAGAGTGTTGAGTACATAAAAAAAAGTGAGCTGGCGGATACGAATAGTTGTAAGATCATTACTGTTTCCGGCTCTTATGCTGAGCAGTATGCAATAGATAATGATATCAACTACGAGATCGTCGATGGTTGGGAAGTGCCGGAAGAAGACAGCGCAGAATAAGCGTAATCCATGGCTTTCTTGAAAGCAATAATCAATAGGAGGTTAGCCGATGTCATATCCGGTTAATGATAACAATTCATCATTAAATATTAATAAAGATTACACATGGGAACGGGAAGCCATAAGGCATATATTCTTTTTATGATCAAGATGGTGATGAGAAAGCTGCTTATTGTTTTGTTTCTTGTGGCTGTTATGCTTTGCGGATGTGGCAAACATGATGATAAAAAAACAGCAATTGGAATAGGATATGCTTATGTTAATTATCCGGAACAGAAATTAGAACTTGTATACGCTGATGGTACTGCCGATAGTTGTGAGCTGTATCCGGAAGGCGATGGTATGGATGATATAAGCTATGCTAACGGAAACTATTATTTTTATAATATCTATAATTCTAATATAGTCAGATATGATCGAGATAAAGGAGAAATGATCACTATATTGGATAAGAGTAAGTATAAAGTGATAGCGCCTGATCATGATGGCGTAGAAATAGGTCATATAGAACCGCTGAATGAAGACGATAAAGCAGCAATTTATTTTAAGTTTAAAGGAAATGAAACGATAAAAGGTATATTTTTAATTGATGATGGCGAGCTGGAGTTTTTATGTGATTCTGATTCAATGTACAGTTTCAGTTCGGATAAGAACAAAGAGCATCTTTATGTACGCCAGAAAGGAAAGCTGGTTTCTTTTAATGTTAAGGATGGAACGAGCGAAGTGCTTATTGACAACTTTGAACCTTATATATTTGATATAACTCCATCGGCAGATAAAATTGCATACTTCATAGACAAAACGGCTTATATTTATGATGTGAAACAAGATCATGAAGATGATATTACGGATTTAGACCTTCCGGCTAATAAAATATCAATATCCGATGATGGTAAATGGGTTGCGTTCGAAAATATAGGAGCTGTAGGATATATTTATCCGGCCAGGGATGAGCATATATATTTGTATGACTGCGAAAATGATGAACTACACGATATAGCATCCGGTAATGTTGGCACTGATTATGGTGGATTTGATCTGCAGGAGTAAAAAGTGGGGGCGTTTTTAAGATTAGTTTATGCGCTTATTATGAGAATAAAGGGAGAAAAGGGGTTATGAAAAAGAGCAGAAGAATCAGTGGATTAGTTCTTTCGGGAGTGCTGACTGCAGGATCTGTTTTCGGAGGCGCGACAACAGCATTTTCAAAGCCTGTTTATACCTTCGCAGGTGAACAGCTGGGAGCAACGGATTTTGACGACGGAAGAGGCCTTCCGTGGCATATCATGGAATCAGAGACCGGCAAGATGGAATTCGAGATCGCGGACGGTGTCTACAGGATCACCATAGTTAATCCCGGCGGAGCTTCCAATGGCGGCGATGACAGATGGGACTGCCAGTTTAGACACAGAGGTCTGAAGATAGTAGCTGGCCATACATATCATGTGCATTACGAGATCAAAGCATCTAATACCGGAAAGTACTATACGAAGATAGGTAATCTCGCAGGCGATGTGGAAGTCTGGCACAATATGAGCAACGGCTCAGATCTGGGTGCTACCTGGGATCCCATTCCCTATGATACTGCCGGACAGTGGAAGACTGTGGATCTTACTTTTACTGCGGGACAGAGTCTTGATGTGGCTGAGTGGGCTTTCCACCTTGGCGGTGACGGTCAGTATACGAACGGTGTATGCTTTCCCGCGGGAACTGTCATAGAGTTCGATAACATGTCTCTTTTCGATGAGACTTCGAATGAAAATGATTATGTAGAAGAGCCGGCATGGGTGCGTTCAGATATCCTTACGAATCAGGTGGGATATTTTGAAGATATGGCAAAGAAAGCAACCCTTCTTTCCGACAGCAAGTCTGCTGTAGGTTTTTCTCTTGTGGATGAAAGCGGTAAGGAAGTCTGGAGCGGGAAGTCCGAACCAATGGGACTGGATGCCGACTCAGGAGATAATGTTCATGTTCTTGATTTCTCGGATTTTAATGAGAAGGGTAAATACACTTTAAAGGCTGACAACGGAGCTGTATCAAGAGAGTTCGCCATAGGAGATTCACAGACCTATTCAGCTCTTTTATACGATTCACTGAATTATTTCTATCAGAACAGATCTGCGATAGCCATTGAGAGTCAATTCATCACATCGGGTGATAAGAACGGACTTGCACGTGCGGCAGGTCATCCTTCGGATGTTGCCGAGATAAGAACAAGCTTCACGGATCAGGCCACAAGCGGCTCTCAGGATGTTACAGGCGGATGGTATGATGCGGGCGATCACGGCAAATATGTCGTAAACGGCGGAATATCATTATGGCTTCTGCAGAATCAGTATGAGACTGCTTTAAAGACAGGCAACGAATCCGCATATGCCGATGGAACGATGAATATACCGGAGAATAATAACGGTGACCCTGATCTTCTGGATGAAGCCAGATGGGAGATGGACTGGTTTGGCACCATGCTTGTGAAGGACGGCGAATGCAAGGATATGGTCTATCACAAAGTCCATGATGAGAAGTGGACGGGACTTGCTCTTGCACCTGCAGACGATACGATGAAGAGGGTTATACTCCCTCCAACAACGGCGGCTACTCTTAATGTGGCTGCATGTGCGGCGCAGGCTTCGCGCTTATGGGCAGGAATAGATGATGCTTATTCCGAACAGTGTCTTGATATCGCAAAGAGAACTTATGCTGCTGCAAAGGCTCATCCCGATATGTACGCACCTACGGGTAATTTCCCGGGAGGCGGTTCCTATGGTGATGATGATGTGACGGACGAGTTCTACTGGGCTGCAACGGAGCTGTATATCACCACAGGAGATGATACATATTACAACGATATGAAGGCTTCACCCTTCTTCATGCAGGTTCAGACGACACTGTCCGGCGGAGAAAGCGTTGATACTTACGGATGCTTTGACTGGGGACATACGGCATCCCTTGGAACTCTTTCCGTTCTCTTAAATGAAGACAAGGTTGATGCGGGTGATGTGAGCAAGGCAAAGGATGCTGTATTGGTAGCTGCCGACAGATTTATCGAAAAGGAAAATGAGCAGGGTTACGGACTGCCTTATTCCGGAGGAACCCTTTCAAATACCGATAGCGCGCAGGGATATCTGTGGGGATCCAATTCATTTGTTGCGGATAATGCCATTGTGATCGCATATGCATATATATTGAGCGATGATGCAAAATATTTAAACGGTGCGGTATCGGCGATGGATTATCTCCTGGGAAGAAATGCGAATGACTATTCGTATGTAACGGGATACGGAACCCATGCCGCAAAATATCCTCATCATCGTTACTGGGCGGGGCTCATAGATGACAGCTTCCCGCTGGCACCAAATGGCGTAATGGTGGGTGGCCCTAACAGCGGAATGGAAGATCCCTGGGTCAAAGGTATGGGATGGAAGAAGGGAACGATCCCTCCCGCCAAATGTTATCTGGATCATATAGAAGCATATTCCGCCAATGAATGTACCATCAACTGGAATGCACCTCTCGCATGGCTTACCGGGTTTATAACGGAGAATTCTAAGGACGGTATAATACAGGGAGCCGTTAACTTAAGTGCGGCTTCAGATCCGGGGAGCGCCAATGTTACCAATACTGCTGCGGGATCGTCAGACGTCAATGCTTCCGGAGCCGGTGGCGCCGGCGTTGGCTCATCGGGCAGCATGGAAGGAAAAAAGCCCATGAGCGGATGGCTCATCGCACTTATAGTTTTTGGAGCGGTAGCAGTTATCGTTTCCATAGAGATATTGATCTACAAGATAATGCAGATGAAGAAGCAGGATGCGGCCACGGCTCAGGGAATAAAGCTTGATTACGGGAATATGAACTCCGATGGGGCACAGACGCTGGAGAAGGCGGCTGTAGAAGTCGACGACTCGGAAGTGGATACACCTTATGTGGCACCTGCAACAGAAGCTGCCGCACCGGAGACTACACCTGCCGCAGCAGCTGATAAACCTGCTTCGGTTATCGAATTCTATGACCCGGAGACTGCCGCACCTGATGCATATCCTGCACCTGATGCTTCACAATCGCCGGCGGTATCGCCCGCCGGGCCGAATGAATATTCTGCTTCGGTTGCTTCTGATTCGCCGGCAGTATCGCCTGCCGCACCGGAATATCTCTACGATGCATGGGGAAATCCTCAGATGAGAGTACTCTATGATGCATCGGGCAAACCTGTGTATGTACCGATCTCGTAAGATGTTTAAAGATTTAAAAAGCCCTGCGCCTTTAGCGCAGGGCTTTTGCATGTGGATAGACATGTATATTATGCAAGGGGTATTACATATTATTCATGCATCCGATGAAAATAGGGAGCCCTGTTTCGTTATCTACGATACCGTATACAAAGGGACGATCAAGATAGATAAAGATGGGGTCGGGTTCTATTGAAACAGGCATGCAGTCCATTTCTTCTGATGTAACAACAACGGCACGGGTTCCCTTTCGATCTAGTTCCAGGTGGGTTTTCTGGATCATGTTGCTGATATAAAAAAGGGTGTCTGGCGTATTGTTGAAGTCAGCCATATTGCTGAAATCTGCCCGGTACTTATTAAAGGGAAGATCCATTCCCATATCCGTAAGAGTATTGCTCATTTCAGTTTCAAAATCTACAGAGAACTCGGGAATGAGTACTTCTACTTGTTGGTGCGATGGATTTCTTAATGCGTTGGAAAGAGCAGCACCGTCATTGTTTAATCCTAAAATATAATCCGCAGTACTTATACCCTCATCAGGAAGTATAGCGAAGAATGAGTACTGATTACCTTTATAAGGCCGCAGGAAACCGATGCCCTCACCGAGATGGAAATAATTTATTTCTCCGCTTTTAAGCATAGTAACTGTCGGATTGCTTCCGTCTGCATTGGAAAAATGATAATTCTCAAGGATTTCAGAATCACCGTATTCTAAATCCCATTCTCCTTCGAAAGCTATGGCATTGATAAGATATACGCTTGCGTCGGTCGGAATATTGGAGAGGATCTTAGGGATCATTCCGGAAGTTTCATTTGATGCCCAGTTGTTGATGTCTGTTAAAGTATTGTCATCAAAGGGGGATGAAAATAATCCGGCTCCATACCAATCGCGTGCTTTCAGTATGAATTCAGATTTGGGTGTAAAATTACCGTCATCTTTATACCAAATGGAATTGGCGATATTCCACTTTACATCTTCGGAAGATTCAAGACGATTAGATAGGTCGTAATAAGCTGGATTCATCTCTTCTATTGAGAGCCCGCCATTTAATACGATCTCCATCTGATCCAGCGTATCACCGACGGCGCCGTTTTGTGCCATACCCAAAGCAAGCAGGGTTGATGTGGGAGATATTAGGATATTATCTTGATCGCTGTATTTATTTAAAGTATCCGTAAACAACTTAAGGGAAAAATCAGACATGGCATCCACGGCCGAGTCTTCTATTGCGCCTTCCGGAGCGGGGAGAGTTTCTGCATCAGTAGATATGATATGGCTGCTTAATAGTGGGGGCGAGTAAGATTTTGCGGCCGGTCCGCAACCACCAAGCATTGTAAGTGAAAAAAGCGCAAATATGATTTTCCTCTTTTTCATATTGTGATCCTTTCCGGATATTTTAAAATCTTACATATAGCATATCACATATTATTCATGCATCCTATGAAAATAGGGAGCCCTGTTTCGTTATCTACGATACCGTATACGAAGGGACGATCAAGATCGATAATGACATATGATTGGGTGGGCAGGCAAGTGATTCCACAGTTCAGCAGGCCACAGCAGGGCCGGCAGGGGATGCATTTTGGCCCCCCCGCCCCGGTCAGCTTGAAAAATAACTCTATTAAGGATAAAATTATCAAGTGTGTGCCCAAACACAAATAAAGCGCATGGAGGAATGATCATGCAGGAAGTAAAGAGAAATATATTGTTGAATCCGGGACCGTCCACCACAACGGATACCGTTAAATACGCTCAGATCGTGCCGGACATCTGCCCGAGAGAGAAGGAATTCGCCGGTATCATGGCGCCTATGCGTGATGATCTGGTAAAGATCGTGCACGGAGATACGAAGGAATATACATCCGTGCTTTTCTGCGGATCGGGAACGATCTGTATCGATATCACATTAAATTCCCTGCTTGATAAGGGCAAGAAGGCTATGGTGGTAAAGAACGGATCTTATTCTTCCAGAGCCTGTGAGGTGCTTGATTACTACGGACTTCCCTATATAAAGGTGGAGTCTCCGGTTGATAAGGCTCTTGATGTGAGCATCGTGGAAGATGCACTTAAGAAGGCGGCTGCCGACGGTGATGAGATAGGCTACATTTACATGACTCATCACGAGACGGGAACAGGTCTTCTGAATCCTGTCAGGGAAGTGGGGGCGCTTGCTCATAAGTACGGAGCGTTTTTCATTACCGATACGACATCTTCATATGCCATGATCCCCATAAATGTCTATGATGACAATATTGACTTCTGCATGGCTTCGGCCCAGAAGGGTATCATGGGTATGACGGGACTTTCATATGTGATCGGAAGGCGCGATATCATTGAGAAGTCAAAGGATTTCCCCACACATTCCTACTATTGCAATCTTTACAGACAGTATGCTTATTTTGAAGAGACGGGAGAGATGAATTTCACACCGCCCGTTCAGACCATCTATGCCGCCAGACAGGCCCTTAAGGAATACTGGGAAGAGGGAGAAAGCGCTAAGTGGGCGAGACATACCCGTGTGATGAATGCCATCAGGAAGGGAATTGATGATCTTGGACTTAAGGAAGCTCTGCCTCGTGATATCCAGTCGGGGCTGGTTGCAGCCATCAGATATCCGGATGATGCAAACTGGGATTTCGAGAAGATCCATGATTACTGCTATGAGAGAGGCTTTACCATCTATCCCGGCAAGATGCAGGGCAGAGGAACCTTCAGACTCTGTGCACTCGGTGCAATAGATGAGGAAGACATCAAGGCATTCTGGAAAGTCTTTGAAGATGCTATGAAAGATGCGGGAGCAGCGATACCCGCAGTATATAAAAATTAATCAAGGAGCAGATGATGAGAACACTTTTATACATTGATCCCGGAACGGGAAGCATGCTTTTCTCCATACTTATCGGTATCTTTGCCGCACTGGTATTCTTCGTGCAGAAAGTTATCCTTAAGATAAAGTTCGCATTAAGCGGCGGACGTGCGGATAAAGCGGCGGCAGCGGCGGCTGAGAAGATTCCTTTCCTTATCTTTTCGGATTCAAAGAGATACTGGAATACCTTCAAGCCCATCTGTGATGCTTTTGAGAAGAGAAAGCAGAAGATCACATACTGGACAGCTTCTCCGGATGATCCGGCACTTGAGGAAAAGTATGAATATGTGACTGCCGAATTCATCGGTGAGGGAAACAAGGCTTTTACAAGACTTAATTTCGCAAAGGCCGGCGTGCTCCTTTCAACGACCCCCGGTCTTGATGTATATCAGTGGAAGCGTTCCAAGAATGTTGACTGGTATGTTCACGTGCTTCATGCAGCAGGCGATCCTACCATGTACAGAATGTTCGGTCTTGATTTCTATGATGCGGTATTTATCGCAGGCGATTTCATGAAGGATGAGCTGAGAAAGCTGGAAGAACTCCGTGGCATCACCAAAAAGGAACTGCCCATGGCAGGCGTTCCCTACCTTGATGTCATGAAGGAGAGACTGGATAAAGAAGGTAAGGAAGAGAAGAAGGCAGGAAGCTACGCCGAGGGAAGAGATGTTCCTACCGTACTCCTTGCTCCGGCATGGGGACCCAGCGGACTGCTTACCACTCTGGGACCTGAGATGCTTGAAGCACTGAAGGCTACGGGTTACAACATCGTTGTCCGTCCTCATCCCCAGTCCATGACATCCGAGAAGGATCTGATGGATAAGCTGATGAAGGAATTCCCCGAGAACGATTCCTTCCACTGGAACTTCGATAATGATAACTTCTCCGTACTTAAGAATTCGGATATCATGATCTCGGATTTCTCCGGTGTTATCTACGACTACACACTTGTATTTGATAAGCCTCTCGTATTCACGGATATGGGAGTAGGTTACAACCGTGACGTATATGACTGCTGCTGGCTTGAAGAGGAGCCCTGGATGATCAGAAAGCTTCCGGAGATCGGCACTCCTCTCAAGAAGGATGACATCGGCAATGTTAAGGCTATAATCGACGAAGCCATTGCCTCCGAGAAGTTCTCCGCAGCAAGAGAAAAAGCAAGGAAGGAAACCTGGCAGAATATAGGATCCGCTTCCGAGAAGATCGCCGATTATATGATTGAGAAGGGCGAAGAGATAGCAAAGCAGAAAGAAGAAGAGCGCAAGGCTAAGGAAGAGGAAGCAAAGAAAGCTGCAGGAAAGAGCGGTAAGAAAAAGGCTGTTGAGAAGGATAAGCCTGAGGCTGAAAAATAAGTTAAGGAGAAGATGATCGATGAAAACAGTTTATACCTGTTTTACAACAGATGTGATCCACGAAGGTCACCTCAATATCATAAATGAAGCCGGAAAGCTGGGACGCGTTGTGGTAGGAGCCCTCAGTATACCCGAGTCCATCAGATATAACAAATTCCCTACCGAGACCATCGAAGAGAGAGTAGCTCTTTATAAGGCTATCCCCGGAGTTGACGAGGTCATCATCCAGGAGGATATGAGATACAGCGATGTCTTCGAGAAGGTTCATCCCGATATCATCATCCATGGTGATAACTGGAAGGAAGGTCCCGAGAGCGCTATCCGTGAAAGCGTACTTTCCCTTCTTAAGGAAAAGGGCGGCGAACTTGTAGAAGTTCCTTATACCCGCAACGAGAAGGTTAAGAAGATCGACAGACAGCTCAATGAGAAGCTTGCCATGCCTGAGTACAGGAGAAAGAGACTCAGACAGCTTATAGAGATGCGTCCTGTGGTCAAGATCATGGAGGCACACAGCGGACTTACGGGTCTTATCTGTGAGAAGACAGTTGTCGAGAGCGCCGGCCGTCTTGATCAGTTTGACGGTATGTGGGTAAGCTCACTTTGCGACAGCACGGACAGAGGCAAGCCGGATATCGAGCTTGTTGATATGACAAGCCGTATGCGTACCATCGATGATATCCTTGAAGTTACTACCAAGCCCATCATCCTTGACGGAGATACAGGCGGACTTGCGGAGCATTTTGTTTACAATGTCCGCACGCTTGAGAGAAGCGGTGTATCCGCAGTCATAATCGAGGATAAGGTAGGCCTTAAGAAGAATTCTCTTTTCGGAACGGAAGTAAAGCAGACTCAGGATTCCATCGAGAATTTCTCCGCAAAGATAGCTGCAGGTAAGCATGCCCAGCTTACGGATGATTTCATGATCATCGCACGTATCGAGAGCCTCATCCTTGAACAGGGTATGAAGGATGCGCTTGAGAGAGCGGTTGCATTCGTTGCCGCAGGTGCTGACGGTATCATGATCCATTCCAGGAAGAAGGATCCGGCAGAGATCTTTGAATTCTGTGACAAATTCCGCGAACTCGATAAGCATACACCGATAGTAGTAGTTCCCACTTCCTTTAATTCCGTAACGGAAGAGGAGCTTTCTTCTCACGGTGTAAATATAGTGATCTACGCTAACCAGCTCATGCGTGCTGCTTTCCCTGTTATGGTTTCCACAGCAGAGGAGATCTTAAAGAATCATCGCGCACTTGAAGTTGATTCCAAGCTGATGCCCTTCAAGGATATCATCAGACTGATCGACGAGCTGTAAGCTGTTATATGAGATGATATTGACCATATTGTATGACATCATAATACTTCCGCTTGTATATCTGGTGCAGGCTATATTCTCGGCGGTTTATCTCCTGTGTTATAACCCGGGACTTTCGATAATCGCCGTGAGTCTTACCGTAAATATACTCTGTCTTCCTCTGTACAAGCGGGCGGATGCCGTGCAGGAGGCGGAGCGCGATAAGCAGGCGGCGATGAAGCCCTGGCTGTCGCATATCAGGGAGTTCTTTACAGGCGATGAACGTTTCATGATAGAGCAGGCGTATTACAGGGAGCAGCATTATTCCCCACTGTCTGCAGTGAAGGGTTCCGTATCCCTGATCCTCCAGATCCCTTTCCTTATAGCGGCATACAGATATTTATCTACGCTTCCCGTGCTTGAGGGGAGTGCTTTTTTTGTAATCGGGGATCTGTCAAAACCCGACGGACTCATCAATATCGGAGGACTGTCTGTTAATCTCCTGCCGATACTCATGACCCTCATCAATTTCCTTTCCTCATATATCTATACGAAAGGATTTGCATTTAAGGATAAGTTTCAGCTCTATGTGATAGCGCTGATCTTTCTTGTATTTCTCTATCCCTGCCCTTCGGGACTTGTATTCTACTGGACACTGAATAATCTGTTCTCCCTTTTGAAAAATGTATTCATGAAGGTGGTTAAGAACCCGGGACGGATACTGTCAGTATTGTGCGCCATCGGGGGTGTTGCTTTCTTTATCTGGGGAACATGTACCGGCAAGATGATGAAATACGATCTGCAGGGCAGACGTGTTCCCGATATGGGACACATCCTCTTTATCGCTGCCATCAGCGTGGCTGCCATGCTGCCGCTCGTAATGAGAATTCGTGCCAAGCGGATAAACACAAAGCATGGGGGTATTAATAATGCAAGTGACGGCCGAAATTATTCAGATCGTGCCGGAAAAGAAGCTGCTGATGAAATACAGGAGAAGGGCGATCGTGCCGGTGCAGCCTCAGGTAAAAATGTCTTTGGCCTGTGGGTGATTTCGGGACTTCTTACAGTTATGGTATTCGGCGTGCTGATCCCTCTTGCGGTGATCTCCTCATCGCCGGCGGACTTCACGGATATCGCTGCATTCAGGGATCCTCTCAGGTATGTTGGAACCATAGCCTGCGTTGCTATAGGTTATTTCTTCGTATGGGGAGGTATCGCTTATGCCCTGACTCCCGCAGAGCACAGGAAGACGGTGGGTATAATATATGCGCTAATCGCAGTATTTACGGTCATCGATTATATGGTATTTTCCGGCGATTTCGGAGTCATGTATTCCGATATGACTTTTTCGGACGGCGTCAGATTTGCGGTATCCACTCAACTCTTAAATGTATCGGCACTTATATTTGCGGCATTGGTTACCGTGACTCTCTATAGGCGGTCAAAGAAGGTATTGTCGGTTATATTAATGGCAATGCTTCTCGGTGCTTTCGTGATCGCAATACGTGATATCGGAAAAGCGGGCACTCAGATAAAAGAACTGAAAAATGCTTCGGCTGCGGTAAATGAGGGCGGCACGGATAAGATATTCAGTTTGAGCAGGGATAAGAAAAATGTAGTCGTGATAATGCTTGACCGCTCCATCGCGGGGCAGGTTAGGTTTGTATTTGATGAAAAGCCGGAGCTTCTGGAGAAGTTTAAGGGATTTACTTATTATCCAAATACGCTTTCCTTCGGTATATATACCAACTTCGCATCGGCACCTGCTTACGGCGGATATGAATATACTCCGGTGAATATGAACCTTAGAAACGGCGAATCCCTTGAGGAGAAGCAGAACGAAGCCTTAAAGGTCCTGCCGGAGCTTTTCTCGGACGCGGGCTGGAAGGTTACGGTAACAGATCCTCCCTATGCGGGATACAGTGATGTTTCGGATCTTACTGTATTTGACGGTATGGAAAATGTGAAAGCAGTAAGCACCATCAACGGTGAGTATCTCCATCTCCTGACATCAGAAGAAAAGGCTCAGGTTGAGATGGCAAAGGGCGGTGAATATTGGAGATTCTTCATGTACAGCGTGATGAGAGCGGCGCCCGTATCTCTTCAGAACATGATCTATTCCAGAGGAAAATATATGTCTCTTACCCAGTTTCCGAGAGCATATCTCAATAATTATGCCGTTATAGAGAATCTTTCGGAACTGACTGAAGTGGCAGATGCCGCTTCGTATCGGGATGAAGGATCTGAGACAGGTTCAAAAGACAGCCCGGATCCTGATTTGACCACCGATGTGGAAACAGAGGGTAACTTTATATATATCTATAATGCCATGACCCATGAGCAGGCCGATCTCCAGCTCCCGGATTACGAGTACAGAGCTCATCCTGTAGAAGCAGGCGACGGCATTTCATATCATTCATTTAATGCAGAGAACAGATACTTCAGTCTCGTGCGCTCCTTCATGTGTCTGGGAGACTGGTTCGATATGCTGAGAGCCGAAGGTGTATATGACAATACCAGGATAATCCTCGTAGCGGATCATGGTGACGGAAGGGGTGAGTTCGACGAGCTGATCCTTAATGACGGATATGATGCGGAGGCACTGACACCTCTTCTTATGGTTAAGGATTTTGAATGTGACGGTGATCTTGTGACCGATGATTCATTCATGACCAATGCTGATGTGCCCTGGCTGGCAGCGGAGGGAGTGATCGTAGCTCCGGTGAATCCTTTTACCGGGAATCCGTTGGATGATACAGAGAAGACTGCGCATGATCAGATAGTTACGACCTCCGATAATAACAGACTGGAAAATAATAAAGGTAATGTATATGACACCGGCGATGCGGCCTGGTATTCGGTACATGGGAATGTATGGGATAAAGATAACTGGACCAATCTGGGTGCGGATAATGCGGCGGGAAAATAATGGCCGGTCACGAGACGCGATCTGAAATAATGAAAAACGACAGTTTGTACATCGGTGATCTGAAATGAGAAATAAGTCGGATCGCGAAATGCGGTCCGGGATGGAGGAATGAAATGGCTGAAGAGATAGCTGTACTTATGGCAGCAGGAATGGGAACCAGAATGCGTCCCCTAACGGAGAAGACAGCAAAACCCCTTGTAAAAGTAAAGGGAAAAGCAATGATAGAGACCGTTATAGAAGGACTCCGCGCAAGAGGTGTGAAGAAATTCTATGTGGTGACAGGTTACAAGGGAGAACAGTTTGAGCCGTTGGTTAAAAAGTATACCGATGCCGCAACGGGAACAGAGCTTAAGATCATAAAGAATGAGGTCTTTGAGACCATAAATAATATTTCATCCATATATGCCGCATGTATGACGAAGGATGAAAATGGAGAGAGTATCGTTGGCTCAGCGGATATGTTCATCTGCGAAGCGGATCTGTATATTCCGGATCCCGGGGTCTTTATGACGGAGACGGAGAGATCCTGCTATTTCGGGAAAATGGTACAGGGATATTCCGATGACTGGGTCTTCGAGCAGGATGAAAACGGACGCATCACCAGAGTGGGCAAGCAGGGCAGAGACGTGTATAATATGGTCGGGATCTCCTTTTTCAGGAAGGAAGACGCAAAGATATTAAAAGATGCGATGATAGAAGCTTACGGAAAGCCCGGATATGAAGATCTGTTCTGGGACGATGTGGTAAATGCCAATCTGGATAAGCTTGATCTGACAGTTCATCCCATAAAAGAAAATGAGATAACGGAGATCGACTCCTGCGATGAGCTTGCGGCAGTTGATCCCGATTATGAGAAATGGAATTAAGGAGAATATGTAATGACAGCGGAAAAATTCACGGAAATACTCGGAAGTGATTTCTATACGGGAGTGCCCGATTCACAGTTAAAAGCACTCTGCAACTATCTGATGAGCAGATACGGCATTGATGCAAAGCATCATATCATTGCTGCCAATGAAGGTAATGCGGCAGCACTTGCGGCAGGATATAATCTTGCAACCGGAAAAGTGCCTGTCGTATATATGCAGAACAGCGGCGAGGGAAATATCATCAATCCGCTGGCATCTCTTTTAAATGACAAAGTATATGCGATCCCCACGATATTTGTTATCGGATGGAGAGGCGAGCCGGGAGTACATGACGAGCCTCAGCATATCTATCAGGGTATAGTTACCGTTAAGCTTATGGAAGATATGGATGTAAAGACATTTGTTCTTTCAAAGGATACGACGGAAGAAGAGCTTTTGGAGGCCATGAAGGATTTCGGAAAGCTCTTATCGGCAGGAAAGCAGGTAGCCATCGTGATCCGCAAGGGCGCACTTTCCTTCGAAGGAAAAGTTAAATACGGCAATGATAACAGCATGAACCGTGAGGAAGCCATCAGACACATAATCCGCGTGACAGGTGACGATCCTGTGGTATCCACAACAGGTAAGATAAGCAGAGAGCTTTTCGAGAGCAGGGAGCTTCCCGAAAATGCGGGAGAGGATGCATATACAAAGCATTGCAGAGATTTCCTGACAGTAGGTTCCATGGGACATTGTTCCTCGATAGCTCTTGCCGTAGCCGTAAATAAGCCTGACAGAAAAGTATGGTGCATCGACGGAGACGGAGCGATGCTCATGCATATGGGAGCTATGGCCGTAACGGGTGCAAACCGCCCTTCAAATATGGTTCATATCATCATCAACAATTCCGCTCATGAGACTGTCGGCGGAATGCCTACGGTTGCAGGTGCGCTGGATGTGACTGCCATCGCAAAGGCATGCGGATATCCAAATGCCGTATCTGTAGACAATTATGATGATCTTGATAAGGCTCTTGAGGCAGCAAGGGATAAAAATGAACTTTCACTTATTGAGATCAAGTGCCAGGTTGGCGCACGTGATGACCTCGGACGTCCTACTACAACTGCTCTTGAGAACAAAGAGAACTTTATGAAGTTCTTAGCACAATAATATATTTTTATGGAGGTGTTCCATGGCTGCAGATAAGATCACTGAAGAAAAGCTTAAAAGTTATATCAGAACCATCCCCGATTTCCCGCAAAAGGGAGTTCAGTTCAGGGATATCACCACTCTCATAGGCAATGCCGAGGGACTTAAGCTGTCGGTAGATACGCTGACGGATCTTGCTAAAGACGTGGAATATGATGTGGTGGCAGGTGCGGAATCCAGAGGTTTTATCTTTGGTGCACCTATCGCTTACAAGACAGGCAAGCCCTTCGTGCTTATTAGGAAGAAGGGAAAGCTTCCCGGCGAGACAGTGGAGATGAGCTACGATCTCGAGTACGGCTCCACTACTCTTGAAATGCATAAGGACAGCATAAATAAGGGCGACAAAGTGCTGATCGTAGATGACCTCATCGCAACAGGCGGTACCACGGAAGCTATGATAAAGCTTGTGGAATCCCTTGGCGGTTCGGTGGCTGCGGTACTTGTCCTGGTAGAGCTGCCCGATCTTAAGGGAAGAGAGAAGATATCAAAATACAAGCTGCTTTCGGCAGTTGAATATCTCGGTGAATGATGGGAACTGATAACGATAAAGTAAAAAAAGATATAGATGAACTGGAGCAGCTGATAGAGAACTCGGATAAGAATGTCCGTAAGCTTCAGAAGGATGAAGTCGAACTGGCGGAGGAGAGCGTTGAAGCTTCAAAGGCTCTCTCCGCAGGCGACGTGCGCCCTTCGGTGGTCATCGATGACGGACGTATCGAAAAGATCGCGGAATTCCAGCCTCCCGAAACACTCTATAAGGAACTGATAGACAGGGTTAAGAAGTATCATCCCTCGGATGACATATCTCTTATCGAGAAGGCCTATAATACGGCACGCGAGACTCACGGGGATCAGATGAGGAAGTCCGGCGAGCCTTACATCGTTCATCCTCTCTGCGTTGCCATAATCCTTGCGGATATGGAGATGGACAAGGAGACGGTCGCTGCCGGTATCCTGCATGATGTAGCCGAAGATACCACCATGACGGTGGATGACATCAAGGAAGGCTTCGGAGAAGAAGTGGCTTTCCTGGTTGACGGTGTCACCAAGCTTTCCAAGATCCAGTACACTGCTGACAAGCTTGATATGCAGGCACTTAACCTGCGCAAGATGTTCCTTGCCATGGCAAAGGATATACGTGTCATAATGATCAAGCTTGCGGATCGTCTGCATAATATGCGTACGCTCTCCTATCACAATCCGGAGAAGCAGAAGGAGATCGCAAGAGAAACACTTGATATCTACGCACCCATAGCACAGAGGCTCGGTATCTCCAAGATCAAGGTAGAGTTGGAAGACCTCTGCCTCAAATATCTGGAGCCCGAGATCTATCACAATCTCGCCATCATGATCGCAGAGCGCAAGTCCGAGCGTGAACGTGTGGTACAGGAGATAGTGGATGAGGTATCAAAGCATATTACTGCTGCGGGCATCAATGCAAAGATAGACGGACGTGCAAAGCATTTCTTCAGCATATACAAGAAGATGAAGAACCAGCATAAGACTCTGGATCAGATCTATGATCTCTTTGCCGTGCGTATAATAGTTGCAAGCGTAAGGGACTGCTATGCCGCTCTGGGCGTTATCCATGAGATCTATAAGCCTATACCGGGCAGATTTAAAGATTATATAGCTGTTCCCAAGGACAACATGTACCAGTCTCTGCATACGACACTGGCCGGTGCAAACGGTGTTCCTTTTGAGATACAGATCAGAACATTCGAGATGCACCGCACTGCCGAGTACGGTATCGCGGCTCACTGGAAGTATAAGGAAGCCTCTGACGGCCGTGCACCGGAGCTTCAGGAAGAAGAGAAGTTAACCTGGCTCAGACAGATCCTCGAGTGGCAAAAGGACATGTCGGACAACAGAGAATTCATGAGTCTGTTAAAGAGTGACCTGGATCTCTTTTCCGATAATGTTTACTGCTTCACGCCTACAGGTGATGTCAAAAATCTCCCTGCCGGTTCCACCCCCGTGGACTTTGCTTACAGCATCCACTCTGACGTGGGAAATCATATGATGGGAGCACGTGTTAACGGCAAGCTCGTTACCATCAATTATGAGATAAAGAACGGTGATGTGATAGAGATCCTCACCAGCCAGAACTCCAGAGGACCCAGCCGTGACTGGCTCGGTATCGTAAAGTCCGCCCAGGCGCGAACAAAGATATCACAGTGGTTCAGGGGCGAGTTCAAGGAAGAGAATATCGAGCACGGTAAGGAACTCTTCAACGCATATTGCAAGAACAGAGGAATAAATCCTCAGGATATATTAAAGCCCGAATTTGAAGAGGCACTGCTTAAGAAGCAGGGATTCAGGGACTGGGATAATCTGATGAGTGCCGTAGGTCACGGCGCACTGCGCGAAGGTCAGGTTGTAAACAGGCTCATCGAGATAAGAGAGTCATACATAAAGCAGCATCAGACAGATGCGGATGTTCTCGCCGAGATCAAGAGCAAGTCCCAGAGCGGAAGTGTTAAGCATCACGGCGGAAAGAACGGAGGCATAGTCGTTAAGGGCGTATCCGGAATGGCTATAAGATTCCCCAAGTGCTGCACCCCGCTTCCCGGTGACGACATAATAGGATATGTCACAAGAGGTCGTGGCGTTACGATTCACAGGAAGGACTGCGTCAACATCCTCAATATCCCCGAGGGTGAGGAAGACAGACTCGTGGAGGCAGGATGGGAGCTTGATGAAGCTACATCTCCCGGCAGCAGATATGTGGTAGAGATAGTGGTCTATGCCGAGAACAGATCCGGACTCCTTACGGATATATCGAAGAAATTCTCGGATGAGAATATAGATATCATCTCACTGTCAACCAATACTGACTCAAAGGGCAGAGTTACAATGAGGATCTCTTTTGAGACCGCATCACGTTCGGAGATGGACAGACTCTGCGATAAGATCAGGATGGTAGAGAACGTTACTGATGTAAGGAGACCTGAGTAAGCAGTATTCGGATGGGAAGCATTAATTGTGGAGATCATGTATGGGAAATGAGATAAAAGTCGGACATATGTTATTGGGACCCATTGAGACCAATTGCTATTATGTTTACAGGGAAGGCGGGGATAAAGCCTGCTTCTTCGATCCTGCGGACAGTGGAAATTATATATATGACAAGCTTACGGATATGGGTCTGGAAGTGGAAGAGATACTGCTCACCCACGGACATTTTGATCATATCGCAGGCGGAGATGATCTGAGGAACAGATCAGGAGCCAGGATAAAATGCCTTGATGCGGAAAAAGAACTGATAGAAAATCCGGAGCTTAACGTGTCACTGGATTTTATGGGATATCCCGTAACCCTTACACCTGACGGATATTTTAAAGACGGAGATGAGCTTACGATTGCGGGGGATATCAGATGCAAAGTGCTGGCTACTCCGGGACATACAAAGGGAGGATGCTGCTTTTATATCGAAGAGGGCGGCATACTTATCTCCGGAGATACACTTTTTGAGGGTTCCGTCGGAAGGACTGATTTTCCGGGTGGAAGCATGAGTACTCTGGTCAGATCCCTGCAGGAGAAATTAATGGTACTTCCGGATGAGACTAAGGTATATCCGGGACATGGCGCTGAGACGACCATAGGATTTGAGAGAAAATATAATCCCTATGCAACAGGCGGGCTGAATTAGTGTCAGCCTGCGGACAGATGATGTATTGATATGTTAAAGATCAGGATCAACAGAGAAGAATTTGAATATGATATATATGCCCTTGTGACTTCATTTTTTCCGGATCCGGAAGTAAAGGTGGAGATCGCAGAGGATGAGAGCGGTGCGGATATCGAAAGTGACACTGCACTTTTTTTATTGCATCCGGAAGAGGGCAGTGGCACCATAAGATTTCTGGGAGGAAAGAGTCTGCCTGCGGACCGGGAATATTGCTTTGAATATACGGAAAGCGCCGATCCCGGAGATTTCAGAAAAGCATGGAAGCTTTTCCTCTACGACAGTCTGTGTGAGTACAGCGGCATGACGCTGCCCTGGGGAGCGCTTACGGGCGTGCGGCCTACCAAGCTAATCATGAGAATGATAAATGCTGCGGAAGGGAAAGGGCGGGATGAGATCATAAAAGACCTGTATGATACCTGCCGTGTATCGGAGGATAAGGCAAGGCTCGGCATACGTATCGCGGAGCTGGAAGAGGGTATACTTAAGCCCTTTACGGACGGTAAGGGATACAGTCTCTATATAGGCATACCTTTTTGCCCGTCTACCTGCCTCTATTGTTCATTTACATCATTTCCCATAGCGAAGTTTGAGAAGAAGGTCGATGAGTATCTGGATGCTCTTGCTGATGAGATGAGAGCGACGTGTGAATATATGCAGGGGAAACGCCTGGATACTGTCTATATCGGAGGCGGTACACCGACTTCACTTGACGAGGTGAGACTGGAAAAGCTCCTTCATTCCATAACATCCATAATGCCTATGGAAAATGTGAAGGAATTTACCGTGGAAGCGGGAAGGCCGGATTCCATTACGACGGGAAAGCTTGCTGCCATGAAAAAATACGGTGTGACAAGGATATCCGTTAATCCCCAGACCATGAAGGATGAGACTCTTAAGCTCATCGGCAGACATCATACAACGGATGATATAAGAAGAGCCTTCGCACAGGCCAGAGATGCGGGTTTTAACAATATCAATATGGATCTGATCCTGGGACTTCCGGGAGAGACCTTAAGTGATGTGGAACACACCTTCGACGCTGTTGCGGAATTTGCGCCTGACAGCATCACTGCTCATTCTCTTGCCATCAAGCGTGCATCGAGGATGAAGCAGTGGATCGCGGAGCACGGAGCGATCTCAGGACTGGATGCGGAGAAGGCTATGCAGAAGGCCTATGATACGGCAGATGCTTTGGGCATGAAGCCCTACTATCTCTACAGACAAAAGAATATGGCAGGAAGTCTTGAAAATACCGGATTTGCACATGAAGGAAAATACGGTCTCTATAACATACTCATCATGGAGGAGGTGCAGTCTATCGTGGCTCTGGGCGTCGGCACCGTATCAAAGAGAGTTCACTGCGACGGCACGGGCCTCATCGAGAGATGCGACACCCACAAGGATGTAAACCTCTATCTGTCCGATCTGCAGGCGATGATAGAGAGGAAGAGGAAGCTGTTTGGAGCGGGGGAGTGATCATCCACCGGGACATTGGCATTGAGGATTGTTCGCATAAAATAACTTATCTTATCAAGGGATATTTCAGCTGATTGGCCGGAATATCCCTTGTTTTTTCGGTCGATAAAATCCAAAGAACTTTGAGTTTTATCGACCGAAACATATCAAAAAACTAAAATTATGCTATAATATAATCGATAAAAACCAAAGTTCTTTGAAGAAAGAGGATTAATATGGAATATTCCAGAGAAATATATGTAAGCAGACTGATCGATCGAAGGGAAAACGGGCTGATAAAGGTAATAACAGGCGCCAGACGTTCAGGTAAATCATATCTGATGAATGAGCTCTTTTATAAATACCTGTTGAATACAGGTGTTGCAAGTAAAAACATAATCCGGTTTGCATTTGATTCGGATGAAGACCTGGATCTGCTTGATGCATATTATCCTGAAGAAGCGACAAGGATCAAACAAAATAAGGATGTGTTCTATGTGAATGCCAGGAAATTCAGGGCATATGTGAAGGATAGAACAAATGATGCCGAAAAATATTATCTGTTATTGGATGAAGTTCAATTGCTTGAAAATTTTGTGGGGACCCTTAATGGACTTTTAAAGCATACTAATTTTGATATTTATGTTACAGGTTCCAATTCAAAGTTTTTATCATCAGATATAGCAACTGAATTTAAGGGCAGAGGTACGGTAGTTCATGTACTGCCCCTTGCGTTTTCAGAGTATTTGCAGGGAACGGATATGACTCCGGATAAAGCATGGAGGGAATATGTTGTAACCGGTGGCATTCCCCTTGTGGCACAAATGAAGAGTGAAGAAGAAAAATATTCATACTTAAAAAATTTATGCGAAGAAACATATTTAAAAGATATCATTACTCATAACAGGATTATTAAAAAAGCAGAGCTGGGGGATACGTTTGATATCTTAGCGTCTATGATCGGCAGCCCTGTAAGTGCAAATAAGATTTCGGGTACATTCAAAAGCGTTTTAAATAAGAGTATTTCGGCTGATACGATCGTAGATTATATCGATTATTTTCAAGATGCTTTTGTCGTATCTAAAGTAAAAAAATATAACATCAAAGGCAGAAAATATATAGGATCTCCGTTCAAGATCTATTTTGAAGATATCGGCGTGAGAAATGCCAGACTCAATTTCAGACAGATAGAAGAAACTCATATCATGGAGAATATCTTATACAATGAATTGAGGTTCAGAGGGTTTAACGTTGATGTCGGGGAGTTAAGTGTCAGTGATAAAACCGACCGGACGGACAAAAATGGTAAGCCGATATACGCACAGAAATCACTTGAAGTGGATTTTGTCGCTTCAAAGGGAAGTCAGAAATTCTATATTCAATCAGCCTTATCTATGGAATCTCTTGAAAAGCAGACGCAGGAAAAGAGAAGCTTACACAATATAGATGATTCCTTCAAAAAGATTGTTGTTACAAAAAACGACCTGAATCCGACATATGATGATGAGGGTGTGATGACGGTTGATCTGTTTGACTTTTTGTTAAGTGAAAAAATAATGGAGGCTGATTTGGCTTAAATGAAAAATGGTGTGGGACACCCACACCGTACCGTTGGACCCGGGCCTAACGACCAGCCCGAATAGTGTCAAGCACTACTTTTGTATAAGTATCTTAACACATAAATTCGATAAAACAAGAAAAGCCGATATAGAATTTTACGAAACATATTGGAGTATTGTTGAAGAAGGAGTCGATTTGGCAGATCGAAGTTTAATATTTATAACCGATACGGAGGAACTAAAGGATAAAGAGCTGTATGAGAATGCTCTTGAGCTGATAGATGCAGGCCGGCGTGAGCGAGTGCTGAAAGTCAGGCATGAAGGTTCCGGACGGCAGATGGTGGCGGCCGGAGTGTTGCTGCAGTATGCTGTGAGAGAATATGTTAAGAAGGGCCGTCAAGGGGCATGTGACGAGGCGGAGCAGCTCGCACTGTCTGATATCATCGGAGAGTTACACGCGGAATCAGGAAACGCAAATTCCTCCGGATCCGAGTGCAGCGAAGGCAGCAGGGTTAACACGTCGGAATCTGTTGGCAGGGAGATCGCTTATAAGATACATATTTTCGCCGAAGCCCATAAACCCTCCGGCCAGCCCTATCTCCCGGACTATCCCGATATATATATCAGTCTCTCCCATTCCGGAGCCCGCGCAATGTGCGGCATTTCAGATGCGCCTATAGGAGTGGATATCCAGGAGCACAGCGAGCGCAGAGAGGTCATGGATATCGCGAAGCGATTTTTCCACGAAGACGAAGCGGCATATCTTGAGAGCATATCGGATCCGGAGCACAGACGCACGGAGTTCTATCGCCTGTGGTGTCTGCATGAGGCATACGTGAAGAATACGGGCAACGGGCTTTCCGAAGGCTTCAAGGATGTGACATTTTTAGATGTTTTGAAGATGGGGAAAGTGTGCGATAATAAGTATAAGTGCATAATCGGTGGGCTGACGGGGTATTCTGCAGCGGTGGTGATGGGGTAGAATACAGATAGAAAACAGCTGAAAAGCAGTTAAAAAAACTGCAAAAAACAGCTGCCGGGCGCGCAGGAATAATACCTGAAGTTGCACACGGTGAGTAAAAGTATTATAGTTTATGTTTGATTAAATAAAAGCAATTTATAAAAGTGCCTGTGTACCGTTTAACGGTATTTAAAAGGAAACGCTGAGGAGCTTTTCTTTCAAATCGGAATTGTGGCTAATAAACCTTTTCGCGTGTACCACAATTCCCGGGCTCAGAGAATTTCCATCCGAGAATTCTCTTCGTGGAGGTATAAGAAATGAATAAAGAAGATGTGTTGTATATTGTAATACCGGCATATAATGAGTCTGAGAATATCAAGCAGCTCATTATCGACTGGTATCCCGTGATCGAAAAGCATAACGGCGGCGGGAAGAGCAGACTGGTAGTCATCAATGACGGCAGCAAGGACAATACATACGAGATACTCTGCAATCTGGCAAAGACCAGACCCCTCCTTCTCCCTGTTACCAAGGAGAATGGCGGACACGGCGCGACAGTGCTTTACGGATATAATTACGCCATAAAAAACGGCGCAGATTATATTTTCCAGACCGATTCCGACGGACAGACACTTCCTTCCGAATTCGAGGCTTTCTGGAAGAGAAGAGAAAAATACGACATGGTCATCGGCTGGAGACGCGGACGCGAAGACGGTATCTCCAGACTCTTTGTCACCAAGGTCCTGAAGCTGGTAGTGAGACTCTGTTTTGGTGTAAACGTGCGTGATGCCAATACTCCATTCCGTCTCATGAAGAGGACTACCCTTGAAAAATATATAAATATAATCCCTAAGGATTATTTTCTTACGAATGTCATCGTATCGGTTATCTTTGCAAGAAAGGGATGCAAGGTCTGCTACATGCCCATAACTTTCAGACCCAGACAGGGCGGAGTGAATTCCATCAACTTAAAGAAGATCTTCGGTATCGGAAAGCAGGCCCTCAAGGATTTCAAAGAGATCAACAAGAAGCTTGCTGACTGAAGTCGCGACTAAAAGTATCCGATGCTGACGGAGTTGCGGTATCGGCTGATGCGTGATAACGCATAGGTATGGACTTCAGGGCAGTCATAAAAGATAATGTAGAGCGGATCAAACGACGGGAAGAGCGGGTTTATGAAATTAGACAACATGCTTACACGTGTAAAAGTGAATAATGAGATAGACCTGTGCGAAGTCGTAGGAGGCAAGAAGAAAAATATCGGCGGCACCAGGCATAAGATCGAGAAGGCGTTGCAGTTTGCCAGGATATCCTATTTCCTAAGATGGCAGGAGCCATCGTTTTTCGCAAAGCTTTTTCTCAGGGAGCGGACGCGGCTTATATTCTGCATAAATGCGGCTCAGTTGGAGGATGCCCTCAGAGTCTTCGAAGAGCTGAAGCTCACCGAGAATGAAGTGAAGATGCTGGGTGAGAAGTCCAAAAACAAGTATGTTTACGCGGAATGAAGTGTTTTTGAAATAATCTGAAAAAACTTTTTGAAAAAACATTCTGAAAAACATTTATACGGAATGAAAAATCCGCTTGACATTAATAAACTAATTTGCTAAGATAGGAACTCGGTGAGCCTGCTAGACTCTGCAGTTCATCAGAGTTGCTGCCGTGGCTCAGTCGGTAGAGCGTCGCATTGGTAATGCGGAGGTCGGCGGTTCGATTCCGCTCGGCAGCTTTAGCGAATCGGCTGACGGAAGGCTTGAAGCAGGGTTCGCAAATAATCAAATATCGGGGTGTGGCTCAGTTTGGCTAGAGCGCCGTGTTAGGGACGCGGAGGCCGCAAGTTCGAATCTTGTCACTCCGACTGATGTGAAGATCGCAAACTCGAAAGGGCTTGCGATTTTTTTGCCATGCTATATCAAGCGTGCTCAGGCTCCTGTCCGCTGTGTGATCTTACAGTGTGACGTTCGCCTGCAGTTCTTTTTGGGAAATGCCGGCTGAAATACGCTGTGTACGAAACCGCTCACACGCTCCTTCCGTGGAGCGTTGTTCGCTCGTCCTGCCGTCCGTGGCAGGACGTTTCTGTGAGCAGAGCATTTCCCGGAACTGCGACGGCTCACTTTAACACTGTAAGATCACACAGCGGGCGGGGAGCCGGAGCGCGGATGGAGATGAGCAGCCTGCTTAGAGCTCCATGGTGACAGGGCAGAACATAAGCCTGTGCTATATTGCAGAATTGACGCATCAGGCGCATTGCATTATAATACACTTTGCTTGATTTTAGTTTTGACCGGGGGTTTTTATGATCAAAAGTATGACCGGCTTCGGCCGCGCTGAAATAGAGGAAGACAACCGCAAGATCTGTGTCGAGATCAAAGCCGTTAACCACAGGTATCTGGATGAATCCATCAAGATGCCCAAGAGTTTCGGAATGTTTGAGGCGCCGGTCAGGGCTGTGCTCAAGGAGTATATCGAGCGCGGTAAGGTTGATGTATATATTACTTTTGAGGACCTGGGCGAGGAGAATGTCACCGTCAGATACAATAAACAGGTGGCGGCAGAGTACTTAAAGTACTTAAAAGAGATGAAGGAAGACTTCGCTCTTGATGATGATATAAGACTTTCCACCCTTTCACGCTATCCGGAAGTGCTTACCATGGAGGAGGCACCGGCCGATGAGGAGAGCATCTGGAAGACTCTCGAGAAGGCTGTGAGAGCAGCGGCTGAGAAGTTCAGAGAGAGCCGCATCAAGGAAGGCGAGAATCTGAAGGCTGATCTGATAGCGAAGCTTGACGGTATGCTGGAACAGGTGGGACTTATCGAAGCACGTTCTCCGGAGATCGTAAAGGCTTATCAGGAGAAGCTTGAGAATAAGGTAAGAGAGCTTCTCGGCAGCAGAGATATTGATGATGCAAGGATACTCACGGAAGTGGGGATCTTCGCCGATAAGATCTGTGTGGACGAAGAGATAGTAAGACTCAAGTCCCATATACAGGCAGTGAAGGATGAGCTCGTAAAGGGCGGCACTGTGGGAAGGAAGCTGGACTTCTTGGCACAGGAGATGAACAGGGAAGCAAATACAACACTTTCCAAGGCTAACGATCTCGAGCTTTCCAATACGGCTATCAATATAAAGACCGAGATCGAGAAGATCAGAGAGCAGATTCAGAATATAGAATAAAGAGGATTTAAAATGCGACAGGGAGCTTTGGTCGTTATCTCCGGATTCGCCGGGGCAGGAAAAGGCACACTGGTTAAGGAACTGATGAAGCGGTATGACAATTATGCGCTGTCGGTTTCAATGACAACCAGGTCTCCGCGTCCGGGTGAGAAGGAAGGTGAATCCTACTTCTTCGTGACTAAGGAGCAGTTCGAGAAGACCATAGAGGAAAACGGGTTTATCGAATATGCGCAGTATGTAGGAAATTATTACGGCACACCGAGAGCTTATGTTGAAGAGCAGATGCGCAGCGGCAAGGATGTCATCTTAGAGATTGAGATCCAGGGAGCGCATAAGGTGAAAGCGCTCTACCCCGATGCCATACTAATATTTGTAACACCCCCCAGCGCCCGGATACTCAAGGAAAGACTTACGGGGCGCGGAACCGAGACTGCAGAGGTCATCAAGAAAAGGATGGACCGTGCGGCGCAGGAATCCGAGGGGATAGAGGATTACGATTATATCGCGGTCAATGACGATATCGAAACATGTGTATCAAATGTCCGCGGGATGATAGAAGCTTCGCATTTCAGGCCGGCACTCAATGAGGAATTCATTTCACAGGTAAGAGCCGATCTGGAAAAAATGGCTACAGAATAACATAGAGATAATATCAGGAGGAAAAATATCATGATGCTGCATCCGTCTTACACAGACCTTATGGACGTTGTTAATTCAGGAGTTGAATACGGTGAGGCTCCCGTAGTTGCCAGCCGTTATTCAATCGTTATGGCTACCGCTAAGCGTGCCAGACAGATCATCGCTGTACAGGCAGCTTCCGATGCTGTCAGACGTGAGAGAATGAACGGAGCTGAGCCTGCAAGACACCGCGAGGTTAAGTGCAGCTATGTTCCGCCCCTTGTATCCACAAGACAGGGCAAGTACAGCAAAAAGCCCCTTTCCATCGCTGTAGAGGAGCTTGAGCAGGGAAAGATGCGCATTATTTCCAAGGATAACTCAGAAGAGTGATCGTTCATAATCTATGTTTAAAAGGGGGTCAGGTTGCAAGCCTGTCCCTTTTTTTCGCAAAATAAAGGATAGGAATAATCTGCAGGCAGGGCAGAGGATAACTGACAATGGAACAGTAACTGCTTTGCAAAGGGTGACAGATCAGAAGAATGGATAATAATAAGATTCAGAAAAATCTAATGCTCATATCCCTCGGCTGCGACAAGAATCTTGTGGACAGCGAGATGATGCTTGGGATGCTCAGTGAAGCCGGGTACAGGCTGGTGGATGATGAGAATGAAGCTGATGTCATGGTGGTCAATACCTGCTGCTTCATCAATGATGCCAAGGAAGAGAGCATACAGACGCTGATAGACTGCGGCAAATTAAAGAGCGGATCCGGAAGACTGAAATACCTGGTGGCGGCAGGATGTCTTGCCCAGAGATATGCAGATGAGATAAGGGAAGAGCTGCCGGAAGTGGATGCCATCATTGGTACCACGGCCTTTGACAAGGTTGTGGAGACCGTTAACGGGCTGTATGAGGCGGATGAGAATGACACTAAGTGTGATCTGATGGGTAAGGATTCTCCTGCGACAACAGGGAATGATCGCACGGCAGGTGAGCAGGATAACGTAAGCGGAGAGGTATTTTGTAAGAAACTGGAGCCCTTAGACAGACTGGTGTCAGGCAGGTCCAGGATACTTTCCACCGGCGGATATTATGCATATCTGAAGATCGCGGAGGGCTGTAATAAGAACTGTACATACTGCATCATTCCAAAGATCAGAGGACCTTACAGGTCGGTTCCAATGGAGACTCTCATCGCGGAGGCGAAGAAGCTCTCCGACGGAGGTGTGAAGGAGCTGATCCTGGTAGCCCAGGAGACTACCATATACGGCACGGATATTTACGGGCATAAGGCTCTGCCGGAGCTTTTGGAGAAGCTTTCAAATGAGTGCGACTTCAACTGGATCAGGATCCTTTACGGTTATCCTGAGGAGATAGATGATGAGCTGATAGAGCAGATAGCTGTGAATAAGAAGGTCTGTCACTACCTGGATCTGCCGATACAGCACAGCGCAGACAGTGTCTTAAAGAGGATGGGAAGACGCACTTCCCACGCAGATCTGGCGAATATCATCGGTAAACTCCGTGCCCGCATTCCGGATATAGCCCTCAGGACAACGCTTATCACCGGATTCCCGGGAGAGACGGAAGAGGACTTCGAGGAGATGAAGGCTTTCGTAAAGGAGATGCGTTTCGACAGGCTGGGAGTATTTGCCTACTCGCCTGAGGAAGGCACTGCGGCAGAGCGGATGGCTGATCAGATCCCTGAGGATGTGAAGACGGCCAGACGGGATGAGATAATGGAGATCCAGCAGGAGATAGCCTTCGAGAAGGCAGAGGCTATGTGCGGCAGAGAGATAGACTGCATGGTATGCGGCAGGATCCCCGAGGATAATGTGCTCGTCTGCAGGAGCTATATGGATGCTCCGGATGTGGACGGATACGTATTCGTGGATACGGATGCGGATATCATGAGCGGAGCAGCGCTTAAGATAAGGATCACCGGTGCGAAGGGATACGACCTGACGGGCGAGATCGTCGAATGAATATGCTATAAGATTATGTTATAATAGGTGAGTTATGAATCTACCCAATAAACTAACATTATTCAGAGTAATATTGATACCTTTTTACGTCTTCTTCGTGATGACGGATATCGTAGGGGCACCGAGTAAATGGATCGCCCTTGCTATATTTATAATAGCTTCCCTGACGGACCTCTTCGACGGGAAGATAGCCAGAAAATACAACCTGGTGACTAATTTCGGCAAGTTCATGGATCCTCTTGCGGATAAGCTGTTAGTATGCAGCGCTATGATATGCTTCGCTGCAATGCAGATAATGCCTGCATGGATCGTGATAGTGGTGGTGGCGAGAGAGTTCATCATAAGTGGATTCAGGATAATCGCCGCTGAGCAGGGTATCGTCATCGCTGCAGGCTGGTGGGGAAAGTTCAAGACCACTGCCCAGATGATCATGGTGATCATGATGACCGTGAACCTGGAGATACTCTATATTCCTACTCAGGTAGTGATGTATATAGCACTGGCACTGACGGTTATTTCGCTGGTAGACTATCTGGTTAAGAATAAAGATGTGATGAAGGAAGCCAAAGATTGATCATATATTACGGGTGTGACAGGATATGAGCGATAAGGAATTATCTAAAGACGATTTAAAAGATTCTTCGAGCGCAGAGATCAACGCAGAACCGGTCGAAGAAAAGACGGCAGTCTCAGTGGTAAAGATCTGCGGTATGACGGAAGCTCAGGTGAGGACCGGCGTATCCGGTATGAGCTTTAAGGACAGCGTGGATCATCAATTCGAATCCGAGGACTGCGGCGAGGTACATATCCGCCTCACAGGGCCGAAGAAAGCGGTGAAATCTGCCGTGAAGGAGATCAAGGCTGCATTCGGCATAAATGTATTCACTTCACATGAAGAGAAGACTCTGGAGGATGTGGTGGTGGAGCTTCTCCTTGCCAATAAGCTCACGGTATCCACTGTGGAGTCCCTTACGGGAGGGCTGCTGGCGGGACGCATCATCAATGTTCCGGGAGTGTCCGATATATATAAGGCCGGGTTCATCACTTATTCCAATAAGGCAAAACGTAAGCTTGCGGGAGTCAGCCGCAAGACCATAGATAAATACGGCGCAGTGAGCGAACAGACTGCCAAAGAGATGAGCAAAGGCTCTGCGAATCTGTATAAAGCGGATGTTGTGGCTGCGGTAACCGGTAATGCCGGTCCCGATGAGTCGGAGGGAAAGCCGGTGGGACTCGTGTATATCGGTGTGAATGTGGCAGGTAAGATAACCACGAGAGAGTATCACTTCGACGGGAATCGTGCGCAGATAAGGGAGAAGACGGTTACGGCCGCTTTGGTGCTCATGAGAGAATGCATACTCGAGTACTACGGAAAGGTGACATTTGGTGGGGATTCCTGAACGGGAACAGTAAGGAAAGATGGAAAAAGAAAACAGAAAACAAAACAGTGCAATGAGGGAGAATCCCCGCAGATATAACGACGTACGACTGATAAAGCGGAGAATTACTGAGCTTGCCGAAGTGGTTTTTCTGTGTCTGATATATTATTATGTCTGGGTGTATTTCTACAAGCCGGAGTCATCCAGGCCTTTTGAGGGACGAGGAAAGTACGTCCTGATGTTGGTATATGGCATATTGGCAGCAGGAATCATCAACGGTAATGAGGGATTCAGATTCGGATATCTCAAGATGTCGGAAGTCGTGATATCCCAATCGGTATCACTGATAATCTGTAATATCATCACCTACTTACAGCTTTGTCTTATGGATAACAGGATGTTATCTACTACCGGTATGCTGGTACTTACGGCAGTGGATATGGTAGTGGCATGCGTTTACGTATTTGTGTGTACGTTTATTTATCATATGACTCGACGGCCTTACAACATGCTGATGATCTACGGCAATGAGAACGGCGAGGTGCTTAAGACTAAGATGGATGGCAGAGGCGACAGGTATCATGTATCCGAGATGATGTCATATACAGAGCCTCTTGAAACCATAATCAGCCGTATCGATGAATTTGACGGAGTGATCGTAAGTGATATTCCCGCCGAACAGCGTAATGATATATTGAAATACTGCTATGAGAAAGAGATCAGGATCTATCTGACACCCAAGATCTCGGATGTCATAGAGAGCGGCGGAGAGGCAATCAATCTCTTCGATACACCGCTCATCATGGTAAACGGTATCAGCATGACTCTGGGCAACAGGATAGCCAAGAGGAGCATGGATCTGGTGCTGTCGCTGTTAGCTCTTATAGTATTATCACCTGTATTTATGCTCACTGCACTGGCTGTAAAGCTTTGCGACGGAGGTCCGGTGTTCTTCAAGCAAAAGCGTGTCACAATGGACGGCAGGGAATTCGACATACTTAAGTTCAGAAGTATGATAGTTGATGCGGAGAAGGACCATACGCCTCATCCCGCTGAGGACGAGGATCCAAGGATCACTAAGGTTGGTAAATACATAAGAGCCTGCAGGCTGGATGAACTCCCGCAGCTGCTTAATATCATTAAGGGCGATATGAGTATTGTTGGCCCCAGACCGGAGAGAGTGGAGAATGTGAAGGAATATACGGAGCAGATCCCTGAATTTGCCATGAGACTCAAGGTGCGCGGCGGACTGACGGGATATGCACAGGTATATGGAAAGTATGATACGTCACCTTTAGATAAGCTCAAACTGGATCTCATGTATATTGAGAATTACAGTGTCTTGCTCGATCTGAGGCTGATGCTCATGACGGTCAGAGTGCTCTTCTCCAAGGAAGCAACGGAGGGGTTCGAAAGCAAAGCTGACGACGATAAGAATGAATAGATATTAACCGAAAAACAGAATGCCGGGCATAACACCCGAAAGTAATTCAGATGAGAATGGTGACAGATATGGGAACGGATCAGGATACAGCAAGCTACAGACAGAATGTGGAAGAACACAATAAGGAAATGGCTCAGACGGAAAAGTCACAGTTAAAGTACCAGAAGCTGTCCTTCGTGATGTCTATGCTGAGTGTTATCTTCACAGGTACGGTTTTGATCATAGTGATCTGTCTGGCGGCCTATGTGGTGCCAAAAGTAAATACGGTATACAACAGCACCATGGTGTCCCTGAATAATCTGGAATATCTCACCACAGAGCTCAAGGAAGCGGATCTGGGCGGTACGGTGGCAAATATCAATACTCTTACGGTACAGGCAACGGATGATATGTCCAGGACTGTAGAGCGTATAGACAGCGTCGATCTGGAGAAACTCAACGAAGCCATCAATAACCTGAATGAGACCGTTAAGCCCATGGCAGAGTTCTTCGAGGAGCGCAATCCCAAGAGCGAGAAAGAATAGATAATACTGACACCCTACGTGTCGGAAAGTTTATATAGGTGATAGAATATATGATGTAATGAATAAAAATGAAATGGACAGGAATTAATAAAGGAGGGTTACAAAATGGATAATAAGGCGATGTACAAGCTTTCATACGGTCTGTTTGTGCTGACAGCTAAGGTGGGCGATAAGGAAAACGGCTGTATCACCAATACGGCTGTGCAGGTGGCGTCAGACCCTAATACCATCTCTTTTGCTGTAAATAAGGCAAATTACACTCATGATATGGTGATGGAGACGAAGAGGGCTAACATATCCGTCATAAGCGAAGAAGCGGACTTCGAACTCTTCAAGCACTTCGGATTTCAGTCCGGAAGGGATGTGGATAAGTTTGCAGATTTCAGGGACTGTAAATATGCGGAAAATGGCATCCCCTATATCACAAAGGGCACTAATGCCTATTTCTCCATAGATGTAAAGCAGACGGTGGATCTGGGTTCACATACGCTCTTTATCGGTGTGCCTACTGCAATGGAGGTGCTGGCTGATACTGCTTCAGCCACATATGCTTACTACCAGAGCGAGATCAAGCCCAAGCCCGAGAAAGTGGGGGAGACCAAGACAGGACAGACAGTCTGGAGATGCAGGATCTGCGGATATGAGTATGTGGGAGAGGAGATGCCGGATGACTTCCTCTGTCCTCTGTGCAACCATCCGAAGGCTGACTTCGAGAAGATAGTGAAGTAAGGATAAATAATGAAAAGAGGATGATAAAAATGGAGTCGGTATGAGCCGGCTCCATTTTAGGCTTGAGAGAAGTTGTGATCTCGGGGTGCTTTATTTAAGGGGTGTCTGATGAAAAGAAGTTTTTTATCGATCAATGCAGAGATGTGATAAAATATCATTCTGTGTTTTACAGATAGTTCGGAAGGTAAGAAAATCTCCATAATATAACCGTTCTCTTTATCGGTGGAACCGGGGGATTCGGACAGATTTTCACGGTTCACATCAGGGCTTATTATAAGCCGAAGAAGATAATAATTCTGATAAGTATTATAAGTGAGAGGTACATAAAGTATATGAAATCAGAGTTAAAACGCCAGACAATTAAGGAAACAAGACCTGTAGCTCAAAACAGTAATTGGATCAATATATTGGGCTTAGTTACCCTTCTTTTTTTGTATCTCAGTGTAGCTTTTTTTTCTTATGGTTATGATGATGAGTATGCGAATATAAATTATGTTGAGGGGGCAGACTCATTAACCGCATTAGTACAGTCAACAGTGTATGGTGATATTCATCCGCCGTTATCGTATATCATAAACTACGCGCTTTTCAGAATGGTCGGGAATTGGAGCGTGGTGAGGATGATCGGAGCCGGTATATGTGCATTTGCTATATGGTCTGTTTGGGTTCATATATGGGGAAATAAGAGTAAAGGATGGAAAGTGTACTCATTTATCCCGGTATGCCTGAATCCGACTTTGCTTATGTGGTGTACAGGGTTAAGATGGTATACCTACATGACAATATTGGTATGTGTGGTTGAACTTCTTATCACCTTTTACAGAAAAAAAGTACCTTCATGCTTGTTTTGGGGAGTTCTCTTTTTTCTGTACATACTGATGTTCTATGTTGAAAGTTCCGCTACGATCCTGATCGTAGTTTCCTTTTTATTGTTGGCTATCGATAAAAAGACAATAAAATCGGAATGGCCTTATATACTTGTGGGTGGAATTATAGCATTGTTATGTGTTTTACCCCAGATATACATCTTTGTAACTGTAAAGTATTCAATGGGGAAGTCGGGAGGAGAGATTTATTCGCTGAGCAGGTGTATTCTCGGAGCAGGGCAGAATATTTTGTGCGGCCAGGGCGCTTTTCCTGTTTCACCGGCGGGGGCGATATTGCTCATAGGAAATACATTATTGTGTTTTAGCCTGTTGTTTAATCTTAAAAGTATACTAAAGGAGAAGAAACACATATATTTCTTTTTGTCATATCTGATCATTACTCTGGCAGGAATAGGTGGAAAGATAAGGAACTATACCCCGATAGCGATCCGACAGGGAGATTTGATGGCTGACCTAACTGTTGGGATCAAGAACAGATGGATACAAAGAGTCGGAATAGGCCTGGTTACGATAGGCACGATCTGGAGTGTGTGCAATGTCGTTTTTCATGTTGATACTAACAAAGGTGGATGGAATACGCCGTATGCGAACATTATCTCGTATGTGAGTGAGAAATATGATCCTGAAGAGAGCGTTGTATGGACGCACGACCCGGTAATAGGATGGTATCTTCGTGAAAAAGGGTTTTCAACTATTGGTGAGAAAACCGGTTGGAAAACAGAAGTGGATAATATTTCTGAAAACGGAAAAACGCTGGTAATTGTTGATACCTACAAGGGTTCCATGCCTGATGCTGAATATGCGGACTTATTGAATGTGCTGGAACAATCTGAAGTTAAATTGAATCGTAGTTTCGGAAAGGATCCATATGCCTGGCTGAAAAAGAAGATGGATGCTGACTATCCGGAATACTACTGTGAGATTTACAGCTTGAGTCCGTAAGTCAGTTAAGAATACTTGACAGAAATGATAGATGATCCGTAGAGTAATTGTATTTGCCGGATGACTTCCTCTGTCCTCTGTGTAACCATCCGAAGGCTGACTTCGAGAAGATAGTGAAGTAAGGATAAATAATGAAAAGAGGATGATAAAAATGGAGTCGGTCTGAGCCGGCTCCGTTTCACTTTTTATTACTTTTGTTTAGTTGTGATCCCGGGGTGCTTAAACAGTTTTTTTGCCAACAGAAATGTGGTAAAATACCATACTGTGTATTAACAGATAGTTGCAGGAGGCAAATAATGCTCAATAATAAGACCGTGCTCGTTACCGGCGGAACCGGATCATTCGGACATCACTTCGTTGATTATGTTCTGGCTCACTATAAGCCGAAGAAGATAATCATCTACTCACGTGATGAATATAAGCAGTTCCTGATGCAGAATCAGTATAAGGAGTACAGCCAGATACTCAGATTCTTTATCGGTGATGTGAGAGATGAGGACAGACTCAGGATGGCCATGAAGGGCTGCGACTACGTGATCCATGCGGCTGCGCTGAAGCAGGTGCCTGCATGTGAGTACAACCCTAACGAGGCGATCAAGACCAATATCAACGGCGCTATGAATGTGATAAATGCTTCACTGGAAGCAGGCGTGGAAAAAGTTGTTGCCCTCAGTACGGATAAGGCGGTTAATCCCATCAATCTGTATGGCGGTACAAAGCTTGTCTCCGATAAGCTCTTCTGTGCAGCTAATGCTTACGGCGGAGAAGACGGGACCAGGTTCTCTGTAGTCAGATACGGAAATGTAGCCGGCAGCAGGGGCAGCGTGATCCCTTTCTTCCAAAACCTTATCGATAAGGGTGAAAAGGAGCTGCCTATCACGGATCTCAGGATGACACGTTTCTGGATCAGTCTTGAGCAGGGTGTAGAGCTTGTTATAAAGGCTCTGGAGGAATCAAAGGGCGGAGAGACCTTCATCAGCAAGATCCCCAGCTTCAAGATCACAGATCTGGCGGAGGCTATGCTTCCTGGATGCGTGAAGAAAGAAGTGGGCATCCGCGAGGGAGAGAAGCTCCATGAGATAATGGTCACACGTGAAGATTCGCTTCATACCTACGAGTATGAGAAGCACTTCATCATATATCCGCATTATAACTGGTGGCGCGACAGGGACCTCATTCCCGGCGGGAAGCTTGTAGATCAGGAATTCGAATACAGTTCAGGAACCAATACCGAGTGGCTGTCAGTGGAGGATCTCAGAGCGAAGCTCAAGACGGATCTGGATGAGCACTGAAAAGTCAAACTAATATGACTAAAGTAAGCATTATAACTCCGTGCTTTAATAGCTCGCGTACGATACGTAAGACTATAGAGTCAGTGCTGGGGCAGAGCGTTCAACCATTTGAATATATAGTTAAGGATGGAGGATCGCAGGATGAAACACTTGATATAGTTGAAGAGTACAGGGCTAGATTTACCGAAAAGGGAATAAGGTTTCTTGTAATAAGTGAACCTGACGGTGGTATCTACGATGCCATGAATAAGGGAATAGATAAGGCTCATGGTGATCTGATCGGGATCATAAACAGCGATGACTGGCTGGAGCCTGTGGCAGTTCAAAGAGTGACCGAGGAATACGACAGAGAACACTTTGATCTGTTCTATGCCGATCTGCGGATCTGGACCGAAGGGGAGAGTGGCGAGCTCAAAGAAAAGCTCGTTAAAAGGGCCAGATACAGAAAGTGTCCGGTTGTTTCCAGAGACTGGAATCATCCCACATCATATATCACTAAGGAAATGTATGGACTATACAGATATAAATGTGAGGGCATACATGATGACTGGGATCTGATCCTTAGGATGAGGAGAGACGGACGCACAATAAGGGTGAGGAATGAAATATTGGCTAACTTCCGTCTGAATGGAGCCAGCCATGAAAGAAACTTCAAAAAGATCATTTCCCGCGTTAAAGACAGATATAAAGCATATAGGAATAATGGGTATAGCAGACTCTATTTCTTTGAATGTATAGCCATGGAAGTGGCTAAGTTTATTTTGGGATAACACTTAACGCACTTCCCCAAATATGTAATTTAGGAGTAATTAATTTGAACATTATTTTATTATCAGGCGGATCGGGAAAGCGACTTTGGCCGCTTTCCAATGATGTCCGTTCAAAGCAGTTTATCAGGATATTCAGGAAAGCTGACGGAGAGCTTGAGTCAATGGTGCAGCGTATCTATGGGCAGATTAAGGCCGTAGATCCGGATGCTACTGTGACCATAGCAACAAGTAAGTCTCAGGTATCAGCCATTCACAATCAGTTGGGGATGGATGTAGGCATTTCCGTAGAGCCCTGCAGGAGAGATACCTTTGCGGCTATTGCGCTTGCTACGGCATATCTTCATGATGTGAAGAAGGTTCCTGAAAATGAGGCTGTGGTCGTATGTCCCGTCGATCCTTATGTGGAAGACGGATATTTCAAGACTTTGGAACAGATGTGCAAGGCTGCTGAAGAGGGCGACAAGAATCTTGTCCTCATGGGAATAGAGCCTACATATCCTTCGGAGAAGTACGGCTACATTAAGCCGAAGACCACAGAGTCAGGTGAGCAGAGCTGGGGATTTACCGAGAAGCCGGATAAAGCGAAGGCTCAGGAATATATTGATGAAGGAGCTCTTTGGAATGGCGGAGTATTTGCATACAAGCTCAGCTACGTTCTGAATAAGTCAAAGGAGCTGCTTGGAACCGCTGATTATGAAACACTCTTCTCAACATACGATACGCTTAAGAAGATTTCGTTTGACTATGCGGTAGTAGAGGCTGAGAAGTCCATAGATGTGCTGAAGTACTCGGGAACATGGAAGGATCTCGGTACCTGGAATACTCTAACAGAGGCTATGGAAGAAGCTGTGATCGGAGATGCCAGACTTAATGATACCTGCGAGAATGTCAGCGTTATCAATGAACTTGGTGTTCCCATACTTGTAATGGGAGGACGTGATATCGTTGTCAGCGCATCTCCCGAGGGAATCCTGGTTTCCGATAAGGAGCAGAGTTCCTATATCAAACCTTTTGTTGATGCCATAGATCAGCAGATCATGTTTGCGGAGAAGAGCTGGGGAAGCTACAGAGTGCTTGACGTTGAAGAAGGATCCATGACGGTGAAGGTTACACTCAATCCCGGACACAGGATGAATTATCATTCTCACGACAGACGTGATGAGGTATGGAATGTTATCTCCGGAACAGGAAAGGCTATTGTTGACGGAATGGAACAGCTTGTGAAGCCGGGAGATGTCATCACCATGTCTGCCGGATGTAAGCATACGGTAATAGCCAACGATGAAGGATTACAGCTTATCGAAGTACAGATAGGTGAAGGGATAAGCGTTACGGATAAGCACAAGTTTAATGAAAAGACCGTTTAAATTAAAGCCCGCTGCCAAGGATTATCTTTGGGGCGGGTCAAGACTTAATGATGATTTTAATCTTGGTATCGACATAGTACCATTTGCTGAGGCATGGGTGTGTTCCTGCCATCCTGACGGTGAGTCGACGCTTGATTCGGGTGAGACATTGTCGGATATCCTGAAGAGACACCCGGATTACCTGGGGAGTCATACTTTGGAACTCACAGGTGGAAAGCCTGAGCTTCCTATACTGATAAAGCTCATCGATGCTAAAGAGGAGCTTTCCGTCCAGGTGCACCCGAATGATGAATATGCAAGAGTTCATGAGAACGGATCCTGGGGCAAGACGGAGATGTGGTATGTGCTGGATGCGAGACCGGGAGCCGGACTTGTATACGGATTCAACCGTGATGTGACTGCAGATAAAGTCAGAGAGTCTATTGCCACCGGAACCATTGGCACAATGCTTAACCGCGTTGAAGTACACAAGGATGACCTGTTCTTCATCGAATCCGGAACTGTCCATGCAATAGGTGCAGGCTGCCTTATTGCTGAGATACAGCAGAACTCCAATCTGACTTACAGGCTGTATGACTACGACAGAACCGATAAGAATGGGAAGATGCGGGAGCTCCACATCGATAAGGCTGTGGATGTTATGAATATGAAGAGAAGTACAGCTCCCTGTCAGCCGATGCGAATGCTTAAGTATAATCCCGGATGTGCCAGAGAACTGCTCACCAGATGCAGGTATTTCATGGTTGAAAGGCTGCTGATAAATACAGAGAGCAGAAGGCTGGCTGATTTCAGGACCGAAAGCAACAGCTTCCATGCGCTGTTGGTTGTTGACGGATGCGGCAACATATCCGGCGCAGAAGGTGATTCCAATCTGAATTTCTTCAAGGGAGACTGTATATTTGTCCCGGCAGACAGCGAAGATCTTAAGCTCCACGGAAGAGCGCAGATATTGGATGTCAGCTGTTAAGAAAAAGTGGGAAGTATCGTATGAAGATAGGGATCGATCTCCTCTGGCTAAGACCCGGGAAGAATGGTGGGACTGAGTCATATATCAGAAATCTTATTATCGGATTTGCAACATATGATGACAGAAATGAATATACGCTCTTCGTATCGAGGGATAACGCGGATTCGTTTAACAGTTATACCCGGATCAATCCGGGGATCCGTTTGGAAATATGCCCGATAGACAGTTCAAACCGGATCAGACGAATAGCCTGGGAGAATCTTAACCTGGATAACCTCGCGAAAAAGACAGGGATGGATGTGATGTTTATTCCGGTCTACAGTATGCCACATAAGAAAAGAAGCAACGGTATACCCTATGTTGTAACAATACATGATCTGCAGGGGCTTCACTATCCGGAATACTTTACGAAGATCAGGTTGGGCTTCCTTAAGAGAAAGTGGAAGTATGCTTCCGAAGAAGCTGATGTGATAATTGCTTCTTCAGACTATACCAAAAGAGATATAGCGGAGAACTATAAAGCCGCCACAGATAAAGTACGCACTGTATATATCCCGGTAATAACGGGAGATACGGCGCCTCTCAGTGAACTCTCCAAATGGGGACTGAAAACAGATGAATACTACTATTGTGTGAGCTCTCTCTTACCGCACAAGAATCTATATACTCTGATTGATACATTTGCGGAAAGATTTGCGAATAGAAAGAAGGAGGGTCACGAAGAAATACTCGTGATCAGTGGCGTCGGCGGAGCGAGTGTCGCAAAAGCAGAATTAGTTAAGAAGATAGAATCCCTGGGGATAAAGGATAATATAAGATTTACCGGTTTCGTAAGTGACGCAGAGAGGAATCTCCTGTACCAAAATTGCAGGGCATTTTTATTCCCGAGTGTATTTGAGGGATTTGGCATGCCTCCGATCGAGGCATTGATGTTTGGCCGACCGACGGTTACTACAGAAAAAACTTGCCTAAAAGAAGTTACCTGTTCCAAAGCAATCTATGTCAAGGATCCGTTTGATACAAAAGAATGGTCGGATGCGATAGACAGAGCGGTAAGTGAAGACGGGGGATTCGGGTTGTACGGTGAGTCAGATCGTTTTGACCTGGAGAATATTACCCGCGAGTACCTTGAGATATTTGAGTCGTTTTCGCAGAGCACGGATGCAGATAGAAGCTAAGAGGATTATTGAATGTCGGATATCTATGAAGTGATATATGACACAATTTCAGAGAATATGATAGACGCCGGCTCACAGTACCCCTACAATAAAGAAACTTTTCTGAATGATATCGGGACAGGAACACAGGAAGTAGATGTATCAAGATTTCTTGATCTTCCGAATGATAAGTTCTATCAGGCTGTATTTGTTGCAACGATGCGACGGCTTCCGAATACTAAAGCCGAACTTTCTTTTGAGCAGAGGTATTCCGAGCCTAAGGAGGAGTTTCAGACAGAAGTACTGAGATTCCTGGACAGATCGAGCTTCGTTGCTGTAAATAATATCAGATTTATCAATAACCCGTATTTTGAGCAAAAACGAGGTCTTAGGTATAAATTGATCGGACTTTCGTATGGTTTGACAGATAAATCGGAACTCAGGCAATTCGGGAAAAAACTTCCCCAACCGGTTCAGAAGGTCATAAGGAGGATCTTCCTATGATCTATATTGATGTCAGCGTGCTCACATTGGCGACATTTGTTACCGGGATACAGAGAGTTACAAGGGAAGTGATCCTCAGGATCATTGAAAAGGATGAGGACGATGTAGAACTGTTGCATTATAACGCAAAGGACGAGTGCTTCAGGAAAATAGATAATAAGAAGTTTTATGACTTTTACAAAAACGGTAAAGGCATAAAACAAAGAATGATCACAGGAGAAAAAAGGCGGATCGAGGAAATAGGACAGGGCGATGTCTGGTTCGATCTGGATGCCGCCTGGATGGGGAAAGTAAGAAGAAGCTATCTCCTTCCTATATTGAAGAAGCAGGGCTGCAGGATCATATCCCATATATATGATATCATCTCCCTGACTCATCCTCAGTATTGCCTGGAGAGAGGCGTATATAATTTCTCGGATTATATCGGAGCGCATTTATCATATGATGATGAGATTATAGTAAATGCAAAAGCTACAAAGAATGAACTTGAAAAACTGGTTTCAACAAGCGATATCAGTCTTCCCGAATGCCATGTAATATACCTGGGTGCCAACTTCTCCAATGACAGGAAGATAGAAAGAAACGAAGTCACGGAAGAAGTGGCCAAAGCGACAGAAAACAGTAAGTACCTTCTAATGGTGGGAACTGTCGAACCCAGAAAGAATCATAAGCTGGTCCTGGATGCCTTTGAGGGGAAGGGCATGGATGGAGATATACCTTCCTTAAAGGAGCAGGGATATAAGCTTATTATTGCCGGTTCCATGGGATGGAAGATGGAAGACTTTGAAAAAAGGCTTAAGGAACATCCCGATATGGGAAAGGGTCTGTTCTTCTTTGAAGGCCTGGGAGATAAGGACATATCATTCCTGTATCAGAATGCGGAATATCTGATATTTGCCAGTTACGTGGAAGGATTCGGACTTCCTGTCATCGAAGGAGTAATGAAAGGGACAAGAGTCGTATGTGCAGATGTCCCTGTACTGCGAGAGATAGGTGGCAACAAATGCCTGTGGTTTAAGCAGGATGACACAGAAAGTTTGGCTTCTGTAATATATGAAGATACTAGGAACGGAAAACCGGCCTTTGTTGAAAAAGTAGACATAAATTCATTTTTGTGGAACAATACTACAGATGAAATTTTAAATATTTTAAGGAGATAATGATGAAAAAAGCACTAATCACAGGAATAACCGGTCAGGATGGATCATTTTTGGCAGAGTTTTTACTTGAGAAAGGTTATGAAGTACACGGTATCACACGTCGTGCTTCTATATCCAATACAGCAAGAATAGATCATCTCCTCGAGGCAGGAAAGATTGAGCTTCATGACGGAGACCTTAGCGATTCAACATCCTTGATCCATATCATCAGGGAAGTAGAACCGGATGAAATATATAACCTGGCTGCGCAGTCACATGTGCAGGTATCCTTTGCTGCTCCGGAGTACTCGGGTGATGTAGATGCTATCGGCGTGCTCCGTATCCTTGAAGCTGTCAGAATGCTTGGGCTTACCAAGAAAACCAAAGTATATCAGGCTTCAACATCGGAGCTCTACGGAAAGGTAGAGGAGCTTCCTCAGTCGGAGACTACTCCTTTCCATCCTTATTCACCCTATGCTATCGCCAAGCAGTATGGCTTCTGGATGATCAAAGAGTATCGTGAAGCATATGGAATGTTCGCTGTAAACGGAATCCTCTTCAATCATGAGTCTGAGAGACGCGGTGAGACATTCGTTACACGTAAGATCACTCTGGCAGCAGGAAGGATCGCAGAGGGAATTCAGGATCATCTTGAACTCGGAAATATGGATTCGCTTCGTGACTGGGGCTATGCAAAGGATTATGTGGAGTGTATGTGGCTCATTATGCAGCACGAGACTCCGGAAGACTTCGTTATCGCTACCGGTGTACAGCATACAGTAAGAGACTTTACAGAGAAAGCATTTGCGGCCAACGGTATCAAGATCCGTTGGGAAGGCACAGGCGTGGATGAAAAGGGATATGATGCTGAAACCGGTAAGATGCTTGTCTGTGTAAATCCTAAGTGGTACAGACCTACTGATGTAGATAACCTCTGGGGTAATCCTGAGAAGGCGAAGCGTGTACTGGGATGGAATCCTCAGAAGACTTCTTATGAACAGCTTGTCGAGATCATGGCTAAGCATGACAGAGAACTTGCTAAGAGAGAAAAAGCGTTTAGGAACTAAGCAGTAAAAAAGAGGAGCAACAGCAAATCTTTTGATGGAAATAAGACCGGACTTTAGTATCTGTAAAACAATTCCTCATATGTCTGCGGAAAGCGGAATTAAAGACGTGTATACAATGGAGGGCATGTTCTAAGTACATGAAATATGTTTTTGGAGGAATACCGGGTTAAAAGGACGGGATGGATTAGAAGCTGATTAATTATGAATAAGGTCGTCGGGATAGTTATTCCAAGCTATAATCAGGGAAAATACCTTGAGAGGACTATTAAGAGCGCATTAGAAAATGCTAAAAATGCGGTTGTAAGGATTGCTCTAATTGATGGGGGCTCGACGGATAATAGTTTGCAAATTATCGAGAGGTATCGGGACCTGTTGGATGTTTGCATTTCCGAACCGGACGGTGGGCAGGCAGCGGCAATTAATAAAGGAATAAGAGCTCTCCAAGGATGCGATTATTATATGTGGCTTAACTCAGATGACGAGTATGAAGATGAATATTCAATAAAGAAAATAGTTGAGTTTTCTGAAAGCAATGGTTATGAAGTTTGTTACGGGAAGTCTCACTTTATTGATGAAGCGAGTGAAATAATAGGAGAATATCCTGTTGAAAAATATAGCCATAGAAAACTTGGGAATCGTTGCTATATCAGCCAACCTAGCGTATTGTTCAGCGCAAAGGCTTATGAGTCAGTGGGACCGTTAAATGAGCACCTTCATATGTGCTTGGACTATGAGTATTGGATTAGGCTTTCTAAGGTTTATAAATTTGGGTTTATTAATCATTATATAGGTTCAACAAGATTATATGATGATACGAAGACTGCTAATCAAAAAAGAAGACATCTCTCGGAAGCAATGTTCATCTTGAAGAAGTATTATGAGAGAATCCCGATGAAATGGGTTGTAACAGAATACAGGAATGAGCATGCCGGCGCTTTCTTAAGTAGACAGAACTATTTTATTGCGGCTTTATTATTATTTTTTCGAAAGAAAAAGATAATAAGCGATTGTATCAACAGGTTGGGAATTAATGCTACGTTCGTTATTTAATTACAAAAAATACATTATTAGAAATGCAATTGGAGAACTGAAATACAGATATGCGGGTTCAGCATTGGGCTTTTTCTGGAATCTGATCAATCCAATTCTACAGATTCTTGTCTATACATTTGTTTTTTCAAACATAATGCGTGCTAAGATGGCAGGCATTGAAACCCCGGGGGGGTTTTCACTATATCTTTGTTCAGGCTTATTTGCTTGGATATCCTTCAATGAATGTTTAATTCGCGGCGCAAATACATATATAGAATCCAGCACATACATTAAAAAATTGCCTATTCCAATTGAAGTGTTTGTAGCGCAAAGGACATGTTCGTCATTATTAAATTGCTTGACAAATTATGTCCTGATATTTGTATATGCCTTTATTCTTATGGGGAAGGTTTCGTTAAATTGGCTTTTTGTTCTGCCTATTCTTTGTTTATTTTTGCTGATGGGCTTCGGGTTGGCATTGTTTTTGGCTGCTATAAACACAGTATTTCGAGACACCGTGCATATCGTAAATGTTTTTATGCTTATATGGATGTGGGCAACTCCAATTGTCTATGCCATTGAAATTATACCGGAGAATTTTAGGTTTATAATGAAATTCAATATTGCCTATCCTTTCATTCATGCACTTCAACAGATAATAGTTTTTGGTGGGATGCCGGACTATTCAGATATGATAAAAATGTGTTTTTTTGCTGTTCCGTGTTTTGTTATAGGATGCATTACGACACACTTCTCTCGATCAGATATAAGGGATTTAATATAGTATGGAAGAATCATTAAATGTAATTGAAATAAAGGATATTTCAAAACGCTTCAAAGTATATAAAAAGCCGTTTTACAGGCTGCTGGAGCCGTTGTGCCGTAAAAAGCTTCATGATGACTACTGGGCGTTGAAGAATATCAACATATCAATAAAAAAGGGAGAAGCTGTTGGAATAGTCGGTGAAAACGGTGCCGGAAAAAGTACACTTTTAAAGTTGATCTGTGGAACTCTGTGTCCAACGGATGGTTCTATTTCTGTTAAAGGCAGAATTCTTTCATTGTTGGAGCTTGGGACCGGTTTTGGTCCGGAATTGACAGGAATAGAGAATATATATCATAGTGCAGAGATGCTTGGATTTCCGCACTCAGAAGTATCGAGTAAAATAGATAGCATTTTGGAATTTGCAGATATAGGGGAATATGCACATTTGCCTGTGAAAACATATTCTTCGGGAATGTATGTAAGACTGGCATTTTCGCTTTATGCTTGCCTTGACCCGGACATATATATTGTAGATGAAGCTTTATCTGTTGGAGATGTCTTTTTTCAACAGAAGTGCTATGCTCGATTAAAAGAGATGAAGGCATCCGGGGCAACAATCGTTATGGTTTCCCATGATCCGGGGCCTATTTTGGGGTTTTGTGATAGAGCGATTTTGATAAACAAGGGGCAGGTTGTCGCGGAGAGTAATCCTAAAACTGTGTTAGATATGTACCAGGCACTTCGCTATGAGAAGGCACAAACACAAACTACAGTGTCACAGTCATCAGAGCGGGTTGAATTTGGGATTGGTAATGTTATTCTAGATAAGTGTTATATGTCAGATGAGTCCGGAATTGAAAAAAGTATCTGGAAAACATGTGAAACGTGTAATCTTGTGATTGAAATGACAAGTCAAACCATATCCGATTGTTGTGTGGGGATACAGGTGAGAAATAAACTTGGAGAGATACTATATGGTACAAATACGCATTGGCTTAATAAATCAATTTGCTTTCATGATAATAAGCTAAAATGTACGTACAGGTTTCCAATCAATTTAGGGTGTGGTAAGTATACGTTAACGGTTGCTTGCGCTGAGGATAGAGCTACGCCGGTGGATATTTTTTTCTGGAAGGAAAATGCCTTGTCTTTTGAGGTGGTGTCTGATAAGGTTATGCCCGAGTTTGATGGAATGATATACATCCCTACCGAGGTAAATTAGTTTTGAAGATGGAAATGAATCCGTTAGTTTCAATCATTACTCCGTCATATAATCAAGGAAAGTATATACGAGAAACGATTGAAAGTGTTCTTAATCAAGACTATGAAAATATTGAATATATCGTTATTGATGGCAAATCAACGGATGAAACGTTGGACATTTTGTCGGAGTATGAGGGACGAATAACGATCGTGTCGGAAAATGATAAAGGGCAGTCCGATGCGATTAATAAGGGATTTAAGATAGCACAGGGTAGCATTGTCGGATGGTTAAATTCTGATGATGTGTATGAACCCGGGTGCATATCGCGAGTGGTTGAATACTTTAATAATAACCATAGGCTAAGTCTTTTGTATGGTGAGGGATACATTATTGATGAGAGTAGCAACAAGGTTAAGGTATTTGAGCCCACGCAAGAATTTGATTATTGGAAATTGGTCAATTTTTGGGATTATATAATGCAACCGGCAACTTTTTTTAGCATGGATTCGCTAAGGAAGGTAGGTTTTCTGGATGAAAGCTTAGAATATTGTATGGATTGGGACTTGTGGATTAGGCTTGCGGCAGTGGGGGAGGTTGCTTTTTGCAAATGCATGTTGGCTTGTTCGAGAGAGTATTCCGATACCAAAACGAGCATGGGGGGGGTTGCACGATTACAAGAGATAAAATCCCTATTGAAAAAATATAGTAAGGCTAAGCATCCTCTTGGAATCTATTCATATTCAGTAAGCACAGCGTTCATGAAATATAGGAACAATTCCATATTACGAAAATGGTTTTCGTTTGAAATGGGAGTTGTGCACTCTTTTTTAACTAAGAAAATGTTCGTAAGGTGCCAAGATGGTTGGATAGGAAAGAGATATAATTTGATTATTCCAAATTATATTGATAGAGTCAGATTATCTTTGAGTACACCGTATAATAAGCAAAACGGCCAAATTGTTTCGATATTGTTAAATGATCGTGTGCTGGATAATATTACAATACAAGTCGGCGTTGAAAAAAGCGTTGAGATTACAAATGAAGTGAAAGATTATTCAGAACTGACGATTATTTGTTGCAAAGGAAATAAAATTTTAAAAAAAGATAAACGCAAACTCGGAGTGAGAGTTGCAAATATTGAATTTTATGAGAGTGACGAATTCTAAAGAACCTAAAATTACATATATTACAGTTGTATATAATAGAGAAAAAACAATAGAAAATTGTATTAAAAGCGTATTAAGCCAGGATTATCCTAACATAGAATATATAATTATTGACGGTGCTTCTTCGGATAATACGATGCAGATTGTGAATAAATACAAAGATCATATTGATTGTATTGTATCCGAAAAAGACAGCGGCATATATAATGCAATGAACAAAGGTGTTCGGCGAGCAACCGGAGATTTGATCTGTTTTATGAACTCAGATGATGAGTGTCTTCCGGGCGCAGCTACTATAGTAGCGAATACATATAAAGAAACACATGCTGATATTATATGTGGAACGAGAATATTGTGTCAGGATGGCAAAGAGGTATCGGAGCAAACGTATACACGCTTTCCAATTAAACATAGTTGCTTTCGATATATTCAAATGTATCATCAATCAACTTATGCGGCTCGAAAATTATTCACAGACATAGGCTCATTTGATGAGAGTTATTCCCTGCTCGCTGATTGGATATGGGAGTCTAAGGCTATTGATTCGGGAGCTAATGTTAAGTTTATAAATGATAAACTTTCACTTTTTAATTATGATGGGGCATCGGCAACCGGGATAAACAAACGAGATGATGAATGGATTCGTTGGTCACGAGAAATGTTTCCTGTTTTGGATGAAAAAGACTCTGAGTTGTTTATAAATTGCTTGGATCGGGGACGAACGCCACAGTTTAATGCGCAAGTATTGACGGAAGTGGCTATGAAGTATTCTAAGTGTAGTGAATTCATTAAATGCTATTACGAAACACTCATATTATCCTGCATAGAAGATTTTGAATCATTTAGAGATATCATTGAAGATACATCGATAAAACCCTTGATGAATAGAGCTTTGGGTAAAAATAATAGCTATGAAGCGGATTTGGAAACTCTAAGAGATTTATTGCGTATATCCATAGAGTCTGGTGAGGATGATAGTCTTAAACAATTTTACGATAATATAAAGTATGTAATCGAAGTGCATGATGGTACTATTTATTCTATGAATACAATAAGCAGTTTGCTTCTTCATAAGAAGTTTGTTAAGCAAGCATTGAATGGAGTGAAGGCAAACTTACAGGCTTTGCGGAAACATTTTGTATGGTCTTGGGAATGTAAGATAAAGATAATAACCAAACGGAAAAACAGAAAAGGAATCGATTACATGAAAGATTTTTATAATAATAACAAAAGAAATTACACGTAATATCGGAGGACGCTACAATGAACCTATTTTGTAAAACGGGGGATGATTATCAAAACAGTATAATTGAATACGAAAACAATCTCCCGAATTTTTTTGCTAAACTTGAAGCGGCAGCAGATTCTTACCCTAAGGCATTAAAGAATCAAGAATACCTGGACTATGTGAAATATCATAAATGGGCAATTCGAAAACAGGAGTATTCGTATGTCATAAGGGAAGTTGATAAATCTCTATCTTCCGGATGTAAGCTTTTGGAAGCGGGATGTGGAGTTTCACCGATGCCGTTTTTATGGGCATATAAAGGCGCGCAAGTTACAGCTGTTGATATTGCCGAAAATACAATCGGATTGATGAAATCTTTAAATGATGACAAATTCTTTGAAACCAAGGGTAACTCGGTCTCCTTCGTTGAAGCCAGCATCGATGCATTACCGTTTGAAGATGATTCGTTTGACATCGTCGAATCTGTCTCGGTTTTAGAGCATCTCAGATACCCGAATTATTTGCTTGCACTTTACGAATTAAGAAGAGTATTAAAGCCAAATGGAAGAATGGTGCTAACATGCGATGTTACTGCGGACAAAAACATGAAGACATCGTGGATTGGTGCATTTAGTAAGAAGGATATTGAAGACTTTTTGGATGCGTTCAAAGACGAGCTTGATACTGATTCGCAAGATTATAAAGGATTTCAAATAAATAAGAATACAATAGATGATTTTTGGATGTACCACAGTTCCAATGAGGGAGAATTTAAACAAAGCAGAGGATATGGTGCGATTGGTTTTTCTTTGACCAAATCAAACAATCGCCTTAAGCCATATTTGATTGACGAGAGTAAACTGATTGACAAATCTAAAGTACAGACAGAGCAAATAGAATCTCTAAATGAAATAATAAAAATTAAAGATAGAGAATTGCTTGAAAAAGAAGATCAAATAAGGTTGATAAATAATGAAGCCCAAAATCTTAGAAAGGTTTCTGAGGAAAAGGAAAATCAAATCAGACTTATAAGTGAAGAAGTTCAGAATCTACGCAAGGCTTTGGAGGAAAAGGAAAATCAGATATACTTAATAAGTGGAGAAGCGCAGGCGAGACTGGATATAATCGAAGAGATGAAAAAGGATAATTGAGGAATAAGCAAATGAACGGACAGTATTTGGCAAATCTGCTTTCTGAAACATATACAAATAAATATATTTGGGGAGGAGCAAGATGGGACTCTCTCACAATAGATAGGCTTGGTAATCCTGCGGCATTAGAGAATTACGGATATAAAGTTTATTCTCAAAATGACGAAGACGGTATTATTGAAGAGATTTTTAACCGAATAGGAACGAAAAATAAAAGATTTATAGAATTCGGCGTTCAGGATGGATTGGAGAGTAATACTCATTATTTACTCTTCAAGGATTGGTCGGGACTTTGGATAGAGTGTGATTCTGAGGCCTTCGAAAAGATTAACAGAAAGTTTGTCAATGTAATCAGAGAAGGAAATTTAAAAGTATTATGTGAGTTTATTACCAAAGATAATATTAATGAGTTGTTTAAAAAGGCAGGGTTCACCGGGGAAATAGACTTATTAAGTATTGATATAGATGGAAATGATTATTATGTGTTCGAAAATATTTCTGTTGTCAATCCAAGGGTCATAATTGCTGAATACAATGGCAAATTTCCTCCAAACTATGAGTGGAAACAACCGTACTTTGACAAACATTTATGGGATGGTACTGACAAACACGGGGCTTCTTTGGCTGCGTTAAATCATTTGGCGAATGAAAAAGGATATAAGCTTGTTTGCACTAACTTGAATGGATGTAATGCCTTTTTTGTGAGGAATGACCTTATCACCGATGCATTTATTGGGCCTATGACGCCGGAATACATGTATAATCCAATGCGTGTTAATTTGAAGCATATTAGTGGACATCCTTCTGGCAATTGTTTGTATAAGATGAGAGATGGGATACAGGGGGTTATGGATTTTGCTGATGAGTCAGGGATTATTTTCGTTTATGGTTTTTCCGATATTGAAGAAAATAAAGGGGAAAAGTTCAGATTTATAAGTGCTATCGAGTCAGAGATATTTTACAAAGCTCATAATGGACAGGATAGAATCTGTATTAACTATTTAAATCCATTCGTTGGAGTAGATGCGTTAAATTTATCTGTCTGTCAAAATGGTGAATTGGTAAAGTCTTTCTTCGTGGAGTCGTATGAAGGAATGATTGAAATTCCGTTATCTGAATTGGTCGGGGCAAATGGTTGTTATATTCTAGAACTGAAGATGAATAAATTAATCGTTCCGGCAGAGGTGACAGATAGTACGGATCATAGAAAATTAGGAATAGGATTGTATCTGTAGAAAAGACAAATAAAAGAATGGGGTTGTGCATATACGTTATAGATCGTTTATGTCTAAGATTAGATTTATAACGAGAAGGCGTTGAATAAATGTCACAACAAACATGGCAATAGGAGATAAACAGATATGCAAGAAGAGCTTCGGAATAATAACAAGTTTAAATCCTGGATTGTGTTAAATTTGGGTATGGCCTTTATGTTTTGCATTTTTGCACCTATTGAGTTATTGTATGCAAATTTGGATGAATTTTGGTTTTCTTTAGGACAGTTGCTAACCGTATGTGTTGTAGAATTTATAATTCTATTATGTTTATTGAGTATAGCAGCATACTTTTTGAGTAAGACGAAAGTGGATACAATTGCTTTAGCTGTATTTTTGGCTTTTTCATTATTTCATATATTCAGGGTAATTATATTCCGAGAAATTATGGCGTCTTAAATGGTGAGGCGGTTGATTGGGGAGCGTACTCCGGATATGCAACGGCAAGTATTGTGCTATTTTTATTAGGAATTCTGATAGTATGCATATTTGTTTTAAAAGCATCAAACTATTTACCAGCAGTTGCAAAATATTTGTCTGTATTTATTATCTCAATACAAGTAGTGACTATTGCTACATTGATGATACAAAATGGTGTCACCATGAAGAAAGATTTTAATTCTAATATCCCAACACAAAAGGGAATGTTTGAATTATCACAGGACAATAATGTTATTGTGTTTCATTTAGATGCTTACGACACTGATGATTTTGATTATTTGTTGACAAATGATTCTGAAAACCAAGAAAATATTTTTGAAAATTTTACTTATTATAGGGATACATTAGGCTGTTATCCGACTACAAAAGGTGCAATGCCGTTTATTCTTACCGGTGAATGGTATCAAAATGAGAAACCGTACAAAGACTATGTTAAAAATGCATACATTGACAATAGCATATATAAAACACTTGAAACAAATGCATTTTCAATAGATATGTATGAACAGCCAATGTTCTTGAGCAATGATAATTCATTATACGGCAATGTTGAAAATGGAACATATTTTATAAGTGATTATTCCGAATTCGCTGAAAAGATGGGTGATTTGGTATTGTTTAATTACATGCCTCACCAATTAAAAAAGTACTTTTTGGTTGATACAGAGGAAATAAACGATTTAAGGAAGTCTGATCTTGAATATCCTGCACATCATTATGATGTAATTCGATTTGCGGAAGGATTAGAGGAACAAGGACTATCTGTTAGTAGAAGCGGTAATCTTTTTAAGTTTTATCATATTTTCGGCGTGCATGCCCCTTCAACCTTTGGGAAGGATTTAAAAGAGGATACACATCGTATGATGAAGCTGCAGGAAATAATGAAATATTAAAACATTACTTTGAAGAATTAAAAGAGAATGGCATTTATGATCAATCAACTATTGTGATTTTGGCCGATCACGGATATAATAATTAAAATCAAAACTCGATTTTTCTTATAAAAAACGCTCGTGAATCTCACGATTTCACTGTTTCTGATAAAGAAATGTCTTATGAATACTTAAGAGATATATGGATTTCTATTTTTAGTGGTAAAATCGTGGATGAAAAATATATCGAAAATGAAAAGACTAAAATTTCGCCAAATGGAAGAAGATTTTTATATTATAACTGGGATGGAACACCCTCTGAGTTAGGGTATTTGTCACCCACCTCCCAAGCTTGATAAGATGTTTATCAAGGGGAAGGTGACAAGTATGAGCTATAACAGATATCCAAAAGAAATGAAGGAAGCCATAGTGGCCAGGTTACTTGAAGAGGATGTTATTGTAATGGATATCTATAAAGAGACCGGTATAGGGATCAACACCCTGTACAGATGGCGAGATGACGCTATGAACAAGAAAGGCTTATCAGCTACAACCAAGTATAAGAACGCTGATAAGTGGAGCAGTCGGGATAAGTATACGGTTGTTCTTGAAACAGCTAATCTCTCAGAAGTAGAATTCTCTGAGTACTGCAGAGAAAAAGGAATCTATCCGGAACAGGTCAGAGAATGGCGAGATGTCTGCATGAATGCGAACAACGGTGCTGTTGAACGCAGGGACAAGCTCAGCAAAGAACTTAACGCTGAGCGTAAGCAGAAGGAAAAGCTTGAGAAAGAACTTGCCAGGAAAGAGAAAGCATTGGCAGAGGCTGCAGCGCTGTTGGTCTTAAGAAAAAAAGCAAATGCGATCTGGGGGACGGAAGAAGAGGAAGAATGATTAGCGCCTCAGATCGCAGACAGGCAGTTGAGCTAATCGAAGAAGCGGTAACATCAGGAGCCGCATTATATTGAGCTTGCGAAGAACTTGGCATAAGTAAACGTACTTATAATCATTGGAGAAATACTGACAACGAATATATAGATAAGCGTACAACCTGCGAGCGCCCTGAACCAGTCAATAAGCTGGCAAAGGAAGAAAGGCAGGAGATACTGGACACGATGAACTCGGAAGAGTTTGCATCAAAAACACCCTGTGAAGTTGTACCGATACTGGCGGACAGAGGAATCTATCTTGGAAGTGAAAGTACCTTCTATAACGTACTAAGAGATGCAAATCAGCTTGCTCACAGAGGACGGTATCAGGCACATGTAAAACGTCCGGTATCAACACATAAAGCAACTGCACCTAATCAGGTGTGGATGTGGGATATCACATATCTTAACGGACCGGTAAAAGGCAAGTACTATTATCTGTACCTGTTCTCAGATCTGTTCAGCAGAAAGATCGTTGGCTGGGAAGTATATGAATGTGAATCAGCAAAACTTGCGGGAGATCTGATAAAACGCATATACAGAGAAGAAAAGATATTCATGAATAAGGAGCCTTTGGTTCTTCATTCTGACAATGGAAGCCCGGTGAAGGGAGCTACGATGCTCGAGACACTTTATGCTCTTGGTGTGATTCCGTCAAGAAGCAGGCCCAGAGTCAGCAATGACAATCCTTATGCAGAGAGCCTTTTCAAGACACTTAAATATATGCTTAACTATCAGCCTTAAGGATTTAACGACATTTTCGAAGCAAGGATATGGGTAAAACATTTCGTAGACTGGTATAACAATGACCACCGCCATAGTGGGATTAACTATGTTACGCCAAACGAGCGTCATACCGGTAAGGACAAAGAGATCCTTGAAGGCAGAATAAAGGTGTATGAAGCTGCAAGAGCTAAGCACCCGGAACGCTGGACAAGAGGAATCAGAAAATGGGAATACCAGGATACAGAGTGGCTTAACCCAAGACAGGAAAAAGAAACTAAGAACGAGGCAAAAGACTCATAAAACTAAGGAAAGGAATGAGGGTAGGGTGACAACTATCCAAAAAAAATTCCGGATATAAATGGAGAAAAAAATGGATGGTAAAATGAATAAACAAAGTACTGGGTCAATGTCTAAAGAGGCAAAAATCTATGTTGCTGGACACAGAGGTATGGTTGGATCGGCAATTGTTCGTGAGTTGGAGAGACAAGGATATCATAATCTGGTTTTACGTTCTCATAAAGATCTGGATCTGACTCGTCAGGATTCTGTAGAGGCTTTTTTTCGAAATGAACATCCTGAGTATGTTTTTCTGGCGGCGGCTAAGGTTGGCGGTATAATGGGAAATGCAACAGCTAAGGCTGATTTTATGTATGAAAATATGATACTAGAGATGAATGTTATTCATTCGGCGTTCCAAAATGGTTGTAAAAAGTTGGAGTTTCTGGGCTCGTCCTGTATATATCCACGTCTCGCACCTCAACCGATGTCGGAATCATGTTTGCTTACAAGTAGTCTTGAGAAAACTAACGAGGCATATGCATTAGCAAAGATTAGTGGCTTAAAATACTGTGAGTATCTAAATGAACAATATGGAACAGATTATATTTCTGTTATGCCAACGAATTTATATGGTCCAAATGATAATTATCATCCTGAGCATTCGCATGTTTTGCCTGCGCTGATACGTCGTTTTCATGAAGCTAAGGAGTCTGGAACAGGGGTGGTTACATGCTGGGGAGATGGTAGTCCACTTCGAGAGTTTCTTTATGTGGATGATCTTGCCAATTTGTGTGTGTTTCTTATGAATAATTATAGTGGCTCTGAAACGGTTAATGCTGGAACGGGAAAAGAGTTGACTATTAAAGAGTTAACAGAGTTAGTAGCAAAAGTAGTGGGTTATAACGGGTGCATAGAATGGGATATTACTAAGCCTAATGGAACACCAAGAAAGCTACTGGATGTAAGTAAGGCTAAAAAACTTGGATGGGTTTACAAAACTGAACTAGAAGATGGCATCAGAATGGCTTATAAAGACTTTTTAACAAATCCAATGAGGGCCGAGAGATAAAGCTTATTCATTTTTTTAATAATCTGTGGAAAAGTTATCTGGTACAGCTTAGAAGATAAGAAAGGAACAATATGAAGAAAAAGATTGGATATACTATTTTTTTTGCCATAGAAAGCTTAGTGTTGGCGATGTACATCAACAGAGAAATCGCTTTAACGATACCCCCTGATGTGGATTCGACGGTATATTTGAATTCTTGTTACAGACTATTTGAGTGTATTTACAATTCAAAATGGAAAGATTGTATTGCCATACTTACTAGTCTTCCTAATGGGGGAGCGGTTCCATTAAGAGTGCTCATGATTTATTTGTTGGGGTATTCTAGAACATCTTTGATATTACTTAATTTGATTTACTATATGGCTCTTCAATTTGTGGGTTTTGAAGTGTTTCGGAGATTGAACAGCATTTATTCTTCGTTGATGTTTATTGGTTTGCTCCTAAGTGAAAATGTATTATTTCTGTGGAGTGGAGATTTGACATCAGCGAGATACGAATTTATCACATTTTGTACCTATGGGATTTGGTTACTTCTTTCAATTTATGCAATAAAAACTCGCGAATATAAGCATTTTGCCATGTCAGGAATAGCAGCAGGAAATGCTATTTTTTGCAGATTTTTTACTGCCTTAATTATCGCGTTAGTCATATTTTTCTTTGTGATAATTAAAATGATTAAAGAAAAAGAATTGGGCAAGTATATAAAAAAGGTTTTTCAATATGTGCTTTGGATAATTCTGGGGGGGGGTTGGTTTTTTTTATTAAATATTGGAAGCTTTTTTAGGTATTATTTTTATGCTTTCAGCGGACCGGAAGCTTCAAGTTGGCAAATGGAATTGAGTATAGTTGATGACATTAAACTGTCTTGTGATTATTCTAAATACTCAATTGGAACATTCGGTCTTATTGCGCTGGGGATTGTAATTATAGCAGTAGCCACAGGTTTAGTTTTAAAGTCAAGTAGGATAATAGGATTTAAGAATGATTTGGATCAAGTAACGCTGATTTTGCTGTCCGTTATTGTTCCGTTTTTATTATTCACATGTATGAAAAATAAACAAGGTCTTGTTTATTCAATTATTTGCGCACCTGTCGCAATATTATCAACATTCCTAATTAAGAATTTTAGAACAAATATACAGTATTGTTTGTGCATGATTTTGTTTTGCATAGGATTAATTATAGGTTTAAGTCATGTCGTTACAAAGCATTCACCGAATGTATATATTAACAACAAAGATTATTATAGTGTGAATGAGAGAATAACTGAATATATGGAGGAAAACAATAAAAGTGAGATTAGCGCTGTTTATGATAGATTTGTAGATCAAAATTGTATCCCCACGGTTCAATTATTGGCTTATGAAAAAGGCCTTGGAACGAAAGATGTAAAATATGCTATTGATAAAATTAATAGTAATGGGACAACGAGTGTTTTTGGGGAGGAAGAATTGAATTTGTCATTACAGAATGCCGATATTATTGTGTTTAATGAAAACGGTTATGAAAGTGAATCTCCGTATTTAACAGATCAATTGTTAGATTCATACAGAGATGAGATAATAGAGTATTCCGAGAACAATTTAAAGTTACTTTTACGAAAAAAAAGTGGAGTATGTGTTTATGGCAGGGAGTGACAGGATTGGAAGTTGAAATACTTATGATTAATTGAAAAGTTTAGATAGTTAAATTTCCGTTACCAATGGTGATATATTTAATATAGGGTGAATTTATGAATATGATAAAGTTCAATGTGCCTCCGTTTACGGGGAAAGAGATTGAGTATATTCGACAGTGTATTGATGAACAAAAAATCTGTGGAGATGGTGCATTTACGAAGAAGTGCAACGCATGGTTTGAGGCAAGGATGCAGGTAAATAAATGCTTGCTGACAACATCATGTACTCACGCAACAGAGTTGGCATCACTTCTCATTGATATAAAAGAAGGGGATGAAGTCATTATGCCTTCCTATACCTTCGTTTCCACAGCAGATGCATTTGTTTTACGTGGAGCGAAGGTAGTGTTTGTGGATATAAGGCCGGATACAATGAATATCGACGAAAATAAGATTGAGGCGGCTATCACGGATAAAACAAAGGCTATTGTACCGGTGCATTATGCTGGTGTGGCCTGTGAGATGGATACTATCATGGATATCGCAAAGCGTCATAATCTGTATGTGATAGAAGATGCGGCACAAGGGGTGATGTCAACTTACAAGGGCGCTGCATTGGGGACTATCGGCGACTTGGGGTGCTTTAGCTTCCATGAAACAAAAAATTATAGTATGGGTGAAGGTGGCGCTTTGCTTCTTAGGGATGAGCAATTCATAGAGAAAGCGGAAATCCTCAGAGAGAAGGGAACTGATCGTAGCCGTTTCTTTAGAGGACAAGTGGATAAGTATACATGGCAGGAGGCAGGATCATCATACCTGCCCAGTGATATGAACGCGGCTTATCTTTATGCACAGTTGGAGATTGCTGACGAGATCAATGAAGCCAGGAGAAAGATTTGGGATACATATTATACAGGCTTGAAACCGCTTCAGGATTCTGGAAAACTGGAGTTGCCGGTAGTTCCTGAAGGTTGTATACACAATGCACACATGTTTTATGTTAAGGCAAAGGACAATGAGGAGCGTACAGCGTTGATTGACTATTTGAAGGGAAAAGATATCCTTTCAGTTTTTCACTATATCCCGCTTCATTCCGCACCGGCCGGAAAGAAATATGGTCGCTTTGCAGGTGAGGATGTTTATACGACGCGAGAAAGTGAGCGACTGACCAGATTACCATTGTACTATGGCCTTACGGATGAACAGAACCAATATATCATCGAACAGGTAATAAGGTTTTATTCCACAAGATAATAATGATTTTTTACTGGATAAAGGTTCAATATGATTAAAATAATTGATGGTAAAAATGTCTATCTCCGTAGATTAGAAGAAGCTGACACAGATAATATTCTTCGTTGGCGCAATATGCCACATGTGGTTGAGCGTTTTATTTATCGTATAGAAGTTACAAGGGCAGATCATGAGAAATGGTTGTCAGAGCAGGTGGGAAAGGGACTGGTTGAACAGTTCATTATTGTTGTAAAAGCTACAGGACAGGAGATTGGAAGTCAATATTTCAGTCATATTGATAAGGAAAATGGAATAGCCGAATTTGGGATTTTTATTGGAGAAAAAGATGCGATAGGTCATCATTATGGTACTGAGGTTCTTCAGTTATCTCTAAAGTATGCATTTGAAGAGATGAATATGCAAGAGATAATTCTTCGAGTTTTGGAGGATAATGAACGTGCAATTCGTTCCTATAAGAATTGTGGCTTTGAAATCTGCCCTGAATTAACAGAGGAGATGGTGTTGGATGGCATTCGTAAAAGAATAATATTTATGAAGAGGGATAAAAATTCATGATGTCTGTAAGTTACGTGATCCCCTGCTACCGTTCAGCCAAGACCGTTGGTGGAGTAGTATGTGAGATACAGGAGAAGATGAAATATCTTACAAAATACGATTATGAGATCATACTGGTGAATGACTGTTCACCGGATGAGACCTTTAACGTGATTAAAGAAATGGCTTTGAAGGATACACGTATCACGGCGATTGATTTTGCGCGTAATTTTGGGCAACATTCTGCTTTGATGGCAGGTCTGCGCCAGGCAAAAGGGAATATTATTATCTGTTTGGATGATGATGGACAGACACCGGCAAATGAGGCAGATAAGCTATTAAAGGCATTAGAAGATGGTGCGGATGTAGCATATGCCAGATATTCGCATAAGAAACATTCAATGTTCCGAAACTTTGGAAGCTATGTGAATGAAAAGATGGCGGAATTCATGCTTGATAAACCGAAGACTCTCTATGTTTCCAGCTATTTTGCTGCTAAGAGGTATATTGTGGACGATATGATTCGGTACGAAAACTCATATCCATATGTGATAGGGCTAGTACTTCGTGCGACAAAGAATATTGTGAATGTGGATATTAACCACAGAAGTCGTGAAGTGGGCGAATCTGGTTACAGTTTAAAGAAGCTGTTGGGATTGTGGATGAATGGATTTACTTCTTTTTCAGTTAAACCTCTTCGGGTAGCAACTTTAATCGGAGTTATATCTGCGTGCATTGGTTTTATTTATGGAATTGTAATAATTATTCAACATTTTATTCTGCCTAATCGAGTCTTGGGGTTTGCATCAACTATGGCTGTTATGATTTTTTTTGGCGGCTTAATTATGATGCTTCTCGGGCTGATAGGAGAGTATGTTGGACGAATTTATATTTGTTTAAACAACTCGCCGCAATACGTTATTAAAGAGATTATTAACTGTAAGGATGAGAAATTATAGAAGCAAGTGACAATTTTGACCATTTGAAATTATTTATGGAAGCCAAGTGAGTTAATGTAATCACTGGACTATAGATGAGTAGGTATTGATTACTCGTACAATTAAGAATGAAAGGAAAAAGTAATAAGAACTCAAATGAATTATTAAAAGATTCGTTAATTGATGCTTTTTCACGTGGGGGGCAGCAGGAAACTGTTTTAGCAATGCTTATATAATACCTTGGGGTCAGGTGTTGTTAACAAAATGCGAACATACGTTCAATTGCTCGTTAATTGATGTCGATTTCGGGGAATGATAAGATAAAAACAGAAAAAGGATGCCCACCGGCAACGGTCGGACAATCCTAAATAACTAGAACGAGTCTAGCCGCCAAAGTTTGATATGTACCCAGAATTCTGGACGTACATATAATTTTTAAGCGAAACAATTGGATGCATGCCTGTACTTTACGGGCGGCATCCATTTTGTTTTTGCCTGGATTCTTTGGTTATTATAGTAATCTATATATTCAACTATTG
>JAILGE010000002.1 GCA_024697065.1 Lachnospiraceae bacterium | reverse complement strand
AATAAACAAAGAGACTGTGGTTGGAGCCTTAATTAAACCATCAAGTGGTAGGAGAAAAACACCAATCCACAGTATCTTAAAATAGCATAGTCAAACCTAAAGAAAAGGTAAAGAAAGACTATGACTTTATATAATAGTAGGGAGAAGAAAGATGAAGACATGTCCTAACTGCGGAAGTATGAATGCTGATGATGCCAGATTCTGTGAAGGCTGCGGAACCGCTCTCGAAGAGAAGGAAGCGGTGCCTCAGGTTGAGGCTGAAGTAGTATCCGAAGGGAATACCGGCGCCGGAGACGCATACAGTGGCACTGATACCGGCAACGCAGACGCTTACAGTGGATCAGGTGACGGCGATAATAATGCTTCCGGTTTCGGAACTTCACAGGATAACGGATCTGCACAGTTCGGTAATTCGGGACAGGGTTCTCAGACAACCGGATACGGCCCCCAGGGATCTATGGGGCAGGGATTTTCCGGACGGAACTATTCCGGTGGACAGAGCTATACGCAGCAGAGTTATGCACCTCAGAATTATTCCGGTCAGGAATACGGCGGACAGAACTATGGTGGACAAGGCTATTATCAGCAGGGCTATGGTCCGGCTCCCAAGAAGGATCTTACCACGGTATGTACCCTTGCTCTGGTATTCGGTATCATAGGTTTCTTCTGCGATCCCTTGTATATCATAACAACGGCTGCTTTTATCCTCGGTATAATCGGATTGGTTAATAACGGCTCCAAAAAGGGATTTGCTCTTGCAGGACTTATATGTTCAATTTGCGCTTGCTGTTTACAGGTTATTATCGATATCTGCACACTGGGTATTGGTGTCTTTTTCTGATCAGAAGGTAAGCGGTAATGTACGACATCAGATGGCAGAGGATATGGTTTGTGATCGTTACTCTCATTGGTGTTTTGACAATACCGCTTTTTTTATTTTACAGGGGACATGCGGAGGATCTGCGGCTTAGCATTTTCGATAACCCGTGTTTCTTATACCGCTTTTGTCATCTGTACTGTCCGGGCTGCGGCGGCACCAGATCTGTACGATTCCTGATAGAGGGGCGGCTTCTGGATTCGATCCGTGCGAATCCGATGCCTGTGTGTGGGATCCTGATATTTATAAAGATATGGGCAGTGCTTTTATACAATTGTACTGCGGGATTTAAACGCGGAAAGATGATCGTGCCCTTATCGGTCCCCGAGATATGGATGATATTCGCGGTGGTCATCGCCTACGGTGTAGTACGTGATGTACTGCTGGTAGCTTTCCATATAGATTATCTGGGAGATTTGGTATCCTTCTGGTGATTTTGGAGACATATGTCGAAGGACCCTCATTTTAAGGGTAAAAACGCCTTGATTTACCATCAAAATGATGGTTTAATATATTCGGAGGGCTGATAATGAAAAAGGAATACATTACTCCGAAATATACAGATTCAGAAGAGATAAAAAGACTTCGCGATAAACTGGGATTGACGCAGAAGGATTTTGCGGCTTTTGTGGGTGTATCCAAGGCAACGGTTGAGAGATGGGAATCGGGAGATGATAAGATCACCGGGCCGATAGTTTTGTTGATGGAGATACTTAAAAGAGATCCGCAGATAGAACTTGAATATACGATTCCGGAGAAAAAGACTCCGATACGATTAAAATACTACTACAGAGATATGCTGTGCACAGTGATCGATGTGGATGAAGTCAGACAAAAGGTGTATGCGATCAATTACACAGATAATCTGCTCTACAGAGCTTTCGGGCGCAACGAGAAGCCGTCTTTTGAAGAATACGAAGAATTTCTGGAGTCCAGATGTTTTCCGAGATCCAGGGATAAGATGAAATTAATGATTAAGGAATTCGATATACCGTTTTACGATCCTTTTCTCATAATCGAGAAGACAGAAGGCCGTTTGGAAGAAGATGAATTCTGGATCAAAATAGAGAGATAGACAGTGTATGGTTGAACTGTTTGAGAAAAATATCATAGAGACAGCGACAAGATCTTCGAAGGGCAATCAGCTTAAGTGGAGAAACGGTGATACGTGGTACAAGGCTGATTATACGGGGTATGAGGGCTTGGCCGAGTATGTTATATCACATTTGATCGCAAAGTCTTCAATGAATGAAGGAGAATATCTTCTCTACGATCTTGAAAAGATCTCATATAAGAGCACTGTTTATAATGGTGTGAGGAGCAGGAATTTTCTAAGCGATGACTGGCAGCTGATAACATTGGAACGGTTGTTCAAAAGTGTTTACGGACGCAGTCTGAATTCAATGATTTATAAAACCGCGGACAAGAGGAGCAGACTAAAGCTCTTGGTGGACGAGACCGAACGGGTTACGGGAATTCGGAATTTCGGAATATATATGGCGAAAATGATCACCATTGATTCCTTCTTTTTGAATGAAGACAGGCACACACACAATATCGCCGTACTGGTTAATGGTGCGGGACAATACAAGACGTGCCCTTACTTTGATCAGGGAGCGGGACTTCTGTCCGATACCACAATGGACTATCCGCTTGGCGGAGATATTTACAGGCTGATAGATTCTGTTAAACCCAAAACATTCTGTGAAGATTTCTTTGAACAGTTGGAAATAGCAGAAGACCTGTATGGATACAGTATCAGATTTGATTTTAGTAAAAAAGATGTAGATGTTTTATTGTATGCTGTACCTGACGATATGTATTCCCAAGAGATAATAGAAAGAGTCAGGACGATCTGCTATGAAAGGATTAGGCAGATGGAGTATCTTTTCGGCAAAAATCTCAGAGTACCGGGTGGAGTGTGATATGCAGGATATACTGACCACAGGCGGAATATTTACGGAAGAGATCAGACGCAGAGTTGTTCTCAATATCTGTAAAGTTTTCGACTGCAAAGAAAGCGATATAGAGGATATTGCGCCGGTTCAGGCGGGCATCACCAATGTGGTGCTGTCCTTTAGATTAAATGGCGGAAAATATGTTTACCGTCATCCGGGTATCGGATCCGAGATCTTAGTGGAACGCGGTCGTGAGACCATCATGCAGAAGATCGTTGAAGATGCAGGCATCGATACTACTCTTGTAGCCATGGATGTGGATGAAGGGTGGCGCATAGGCAGATATATCGAGCATTGGGATTTTGACTATTCTGATCTAAATGACATGGTGCGCGCCATCATGCTTTTAAGACGTCTTCATGATGCGGCCTGTCATATCCGCTGGAACTTCGATGTCATAGCTAAGGCTGAGGCGATCAAGGATAAGATCGATCCCGAAAAATACGGACATTTTCCGGAGTTCGAAGAGATCAAAGATCGTATTTATAAACTGGCAGAACTGGCGGAACATGACGGGATAAAGAAATGCAATATCCACGGTGACGCAAGGGACGTTAACTTTCTGATCAACAAGGAAGAGATCCATCTCATTGACTGGGAATACGGCGGATACGGTGATCCCGGATTTGATATAGGGTCATACGTATGTGGCGGCAGACACAAGCTGGAAGATATAGACAGGATCTTATTTACATATTACAGACACAAGCCCTCTGATGTGCAGAAGAGACATTTCTATGCATATATAGCTATAACCGGGTGGTTCTATATGCACTGGACCATGCTTAAGCTAAGCAAAGGACAGAGTGTGGGGATAGTGAAGGAACAGTGGTATCACTTTGCGAAGAACATGAGTATAGTGGCTCTCCAAATGTACGGAGTGGCAGTTCAGGACGTGGATCTTGATAAAGCCATGGAGGCTTTGAAGGAATGCAGACTTGAGGATTTAAGCTTACTCAATCATGAGATAGGGATATATGAGACGATAGACTGACACTAAGCGCTTAGGTTCTGATGGAACAGTTATAAATAGTTCTACATAGATAGAATAATTGGAATAATTGCAATAATAGCAATAATAGCAATAATAGCAATAGAAAGAATAGACGGAGTATATAGATCGGGGGTAAAGTGATGATGACATATATCATACTTGCGGCAGGCAAGGGCAACAATCTGCAGCCCTTAACACTTAAGTATGCCAAGACAAGCTACAGGCTTGATGCGGAGACTACTGTCCTGCAGCGCATGGTAAGGACTATACGTAAGGCAGACAAAGATGCAGAGATCGTGGTGGTCGTGGGATACAAAGCCGCTGAAGTAAAGAAGGAGCTGGAGGGGGAGAATGTCATATTTGTAATGAATCCCTTCTATGAGGTGACCAATTCCATTTCTTCTTTATGGTTCGCAAGAGAATATCTGGAGAGGGAGAATGTGGCCATCGTACATGGCGATGTGGTTTTTGAGGATGATATCATCACCGGCATCCTGACTGTTCCCACAGACAGGCCCTATGTCCTTACTGACAGTTCCTACAGGAGTCCCGGCGCTTATAATGTTGTTTCAAAGGATGGAAGAGTACTTGTTATGAGCAAGAAGCTTGAGAATTTTACGGCAAAATACTGCTGCCTCACCAAGCTTGATCCCGTATCATCCAGGCTTCTCAAGGAAGAGATGGATGGCATGATAAATGAAAATATGTATGATCAGTTTTTTGAAGACAGCCTTGTCCAGATGATAATGTTCCATGACTTTCAATTATTCTGTGAGGATATAGCAGGGAAGAAGTGGTCGGAAGTAGACAGTGTGGATGACCTTCTTGCGGCACAGGAGATACACAGGAGTTCGGCTTCATGAATATAGCAATGATACTTGCGGGCGGCGTGGGCAGCAGACTGGGAGGCGATATCCCTAAGCAGTTTATCGAAGTCTGCGGCAGGCCGGTGCTTGCTTATACGGTGGAAGCTTTTGATAAGCATCCGGACATAGATGCTATCCTGGTGGTAAGCCTGGGTACTCATATCGATCATGTTTGGGACATGAAAGAAAAATATGCATTTACCAAGCTCAAATGGGTTACCGAAGGTGGAGATACTTTTCAGACCTCGGTCATAAAGGGGATAGATTTTTTAAGAGATAAGATATCAAGGGACGATACCGTGCTCATTCACTTCGGTGCCTCACCTTTTGTAACAGGAGAAATAATAAGTGATGCCATAAGAGTCTGCGGCATAAACGGTACCAATGCAATATCGACTACGGACTATTACCTGCTGGCGGGAGTAAAGCACAGCACTTCATCCGTAACAGATCCGGAGAATCATTCGGATGAATATATCAACAGGGATACCATAGCTGTGATGAATACGCCCCATGCCTTCAGATACGGTTTTGTGGATGACCTGTACAGAGAAGGCATGGAAACGGGTATGACGGATAAAGTGGAGCCTCACACCACCACTTTGATGTATGCTCTGGGCAAGAGGATCTATTTTTCAAAAGGAAGCCAGACCAATATCAAGATCACTACCAGGGAAGATCTGGAATTCTTTGAAAATTATATCCGCGGAAAAGGATCCAAAGTCTGACCCGATTAAAAGTCTGATCCTTCTATAAGCTTTATTATGGTCTCTTTTATATCCTGATTATTCTTATTGGAATCGTTCGCTGTCACGCTTGAACAATTTCACGCAACTGTACAGCGTGCATTGGGATCATTGGCAGACAAAGGATATATTTTGATTTTTTTATACAATTCATTAATGTAAATCGTTTATATTATTTCGGTGAGGGAGAGCTTATAGTGGCAAGACACATCCTTTCCGGGCAGCAGAGCTCTTAAGCCGTCTTAATGAATATGACATTCCCGTGTTCGGAATGAATTTTATCGAAAAATAATGTGCGAATAGCACGTTTATATGTCCGGGGCTGACACTGATGTTTTGATGGATCGGTGTTCGCTCCGGACATTTTTTATTTTCGTGAACGATTCATGAATTTTCCCATAAATTTCTCCAAGTAACTGCGTATATTTATTATAATGATCATAGTGAGATCGGTGGGGGGATTTCACCAAACACCGTTCTCCGGCGCAGAGAGGCATGAGAGTGCTCTCTTTTCTTGGAGGAGGAAAAGTTATGAAGAAGAGGAATCGTTTCAGTCTTGCGGGATTAACGCTCACCGGTATGCTGATCCTTGGCGGATGCGGCGGAAGGTCAGGGGCGACGTCGAATAAGGCAGCGGGAATGGATATGGCTGCCGCTCAGGCCGCCGGATATATCGATATGGAAGAAAGCCCCGCAGTGGAAGACTACGATGCTGCTGAATCTGCGGATGTCGGTTTTGAGGCAGAGGCAGGGGACGGTAATTCTTCCACCAACGTAACCGAATCGGCGCAGGCTACTGCCAGAAAGCTTATCCGTACCGTAAACGTAACTGCCGAGACACAGGAATTCGATCAGCTCAGAGCTTCTGTTGAAGCTAAGGTCAAAGAACTTGGCGGATATGTTGAAAGCTCCGATATCAACAATGGATCCATATACGGCAGAAACAATGACCAGCTTCGCCATGCAGTGATCACTGCACGCATACCTGCTGCAAGAGCGGATGAATTCCTTGATCTGGTGGGATCGAGCGCCAATGTAGTTACTAAGAGCGAGTCCAGCCGTGATGTGACACTTCAATACGTTGATATGGAAAGCAGAGAGAAGGCTCTGGATGCAGAGGAAGTCAGACTTCTTGAAATGCTTGAAAGTGCCGACACGGTGGAAGATATGATTTATATCGAGGACAGGCTCTCATCCATCCGTTACGAGAAGGAAAGTATCGAGTCACAGATCAGGACCTTCGACAACCAGGTTGACTATACGACGATCACCATCACACTTTCGGAAGTAAAGGTATTTACGGAAGTTCCGGAAGAACCTGTTAAAGAGCCTACCGCATGGGAGCGTATCAGCGAAGGCTTCATGAAGAGCTTAAAGAACGTAGGCAACGGTCTTGCGGACTTCTTTATAGGCCTCATAGTTATTTCACCTTACCTTATGCTCTGGGCGGTTATAGTACTTACCATCGTCCTCATAGTTAAGAGCATAATTAAGAAAAATCAGAAAAAGCGCGCAAAGAAATATACGGTAGAGCCTGATGCCGGAACAGATGAGAAAACGGCAGAAGACAAGAATTAAACCGAAAGGAGACTGTCTATGCATTACAGGAAAGATAAGAAGGGTAACGACCTGTCAATACTTGGATTCGGATGTATGAGATTCACCAGAAAGGGTGGCTCCATCGACATCCCAAAGGCTGAGAAGGAGATAATGAAAGCCTTTGAGGCAGGTGTAAATTATTATGATACCGCATATATCTATTCCGGAAGCGAGGATGCATTAGGCAGGATAGTAGAGAAGAATGGCATAAGGGATAAGATAAATATCGCAACAAAGCTTCCCCAGTATCTGATAACGAGCAGAAGTGCCATTGATAAATATTTCGAAGAGGAGCTGTCACGTTTAAGAACAGACTATGTGGACTATTATCTGATGCATATGCTTACGGATATCGCCATGTGGGAGAAACTCAAGGCTATAGGGATAGAGGACTGGATAAAGGAGAAGAAAGCTTCCGGTCAGGTCAGGAATGTGGGCTTCTCGTATCATGGAAATACAGATAATTTTATTAAGATCCTGGATGATTTCGACTGGGACTTCTGTCAGATCCAGTACAACTATCTCGATGAAGTGTCTCAGGCAGGAAGAGATGGACTGAAAGCCGCTGCAAAGAAGGGAATCCCTGTTATCATCATGGAACCCCTCCGTGGGGGCAAGCTTGTAAATATGCTGCCCAAGCGGGCATACGAGCTGATATCGGCCAATGCCCGCAAGTGGAGTCCTGCCGAATGGGGGCTCAGATGGCTTTATAACCAGCCGGAAGTTACAGTCGTGTTATCCGGTATGAATTCAGAGGAAATGGTTGAGGAAAATTGCAGGATAGCTTCCGAAGCTGATGCCGGAGAATTGCAGGATAAGGACTTTGCTTTCCTGGAAGAGATAAAGAAAGAGATACAGTCTAAGGAAAAAGTGGGATGTACCGGATGCAGATATTGTATGCCGTGTCCGCAGGGAGTTGATATACCGGGGACATTCAGGTGTTATAATACAATGTATTCGGAGTCAAAGGCTGACGGACGTAAGCAGTTCATTCAGACCGTGGGACTCACCAGGGAACCGGCGTTTGCAACACAGTGCATAGAATGCGGAAAGTGCGAGAAGCACTGCCCTCAGAATATCCCTATCCGCGAGAAATTAAAAGAAGCCGATAAGGCTCTTCGCCCGTTCCATTATAAGCTTGCTATAGGTGTGGCCAGAAAGTTCATGTTCAGAAAACCTTCAAAGTAAAGTTTGATATGGCGGGAGAATAGCTTATGGGTGTCAGAAAGAAGATCGCGGTATTTGCTACAGGTTATGCTGCCAATATCCTGGCGCAGTTCATGTGCGGATTAAGGAAAGGTTTTGCACCGTACAGAGTTGAAACACATCTTTTCTTATGTTTTCCCGCATATTCGGATACTCCGGAATTTGCAAGGGGCGAGCTGAATATCTTTAATCTGCCGGATCTGAGCAACTATGACGGAGCCATTCTTTTTGCCAATACCATAGATCAGCCCGGAGTTGCGGACTCGTTGGTAAAGCGGTGTATGGATGCCGGCATTCCCGTCATATCTCACGGCAAGATCCTTGATAATGCCTACAATATCGTATCCGATAACAAGTCCGGTATGTATGAGCTTATGGAGCATCTGGTTGATGAGCATGATGTTCAAAAGGTATGCATACTGTCCGGAACAAAGGATAGTTTTGATGCCATAACAAGACGAGATGCCGTGATAGAGATAATGGAGAAAAGAGGCATCTCTGTCCCGGATGAGGATATTTTTTTTACCGGCTGGAGCAGTATCGAAGCCGCCGGTTTTATCAATGAACTGGTTACTGCGGGCAGGGTGCCTGATGCAATTATCTGTGCAAATGATGACATAGCCATCACTGCCTGCATCACTTTAAAAGAAAACGGACTGAAGGTTCCGGAAGATGTTATCGTTTCGGGCTTCGATCATATACCCGAATCCGAGACTTTCTATCCGTCGATCGCAACCATAGACCAACAGTTCGAAGAGCACGGAGAATATGCTGCCGTTATGATGCATGATCTGTGCGAAGGTGGTAAGCGTGATAAGCTGGTAGAGCTTCCTTGTCGTTTCATGCGTGGAGAAAGCTGCTGCGGAAGCACCATGGATGAGAGTACTGTGGCATTGCGCCGTGACTATTGTACCGAATCCTATGTTATGCATAATAAGGAGACCAAGCTCAATATTTATACCTTTAAGCTCGAGAAGTCTATACTCGCCAGTGGCTCCTATGGTGAGATGAAGGAAAAGATTCATGATATCCTTAAAGTCGAGCATCCTTTTGTGGGAGACGTATTCCATTTCTTTGCGGATCCCAAGCCTTTTCTTTACGAATCCGATGAAAAGAAAAATCTGATAAAGTCCGGTTACAATAAAAAGATGGATGTGGTTTTCTCCATCGATAACGGTGAAGTGTCGGACATACAGACCTTTGAAACAGCATCCCTCTTTCCTGAAACCGGGGACGATGAGAATCATCTGTATGTTTTCACTCCGCTCCATGATGATGAATATTCCACCGGATATCTGGTATTCTGCGACTGTTACGAGTCTATTAAGAACAGAGTGATACGTGCCTATCAGCAGAGGATCGATGTTGCTTTTGAAAAGTTCATCCAGAATCTCAGACTTCAATATCTGAATAAGCGTGTTATAGAGCTGTCACATGTTGATCCGCTTACACATGTCAAGAACAGGATCGCCTATGAGAGCAAAGTAGGCGAGATCGTTGAGAGGATAAAGGAACATCCCGAATACCGCTTTGCCGTTGCCATGTTCGATGTAAATAATCTTAAATTGATCAATGACGAGCTGGGACATGAAGCGGGAGACGAATATCTGTATAATTCATGCCGCGTTATATGTAATGTTTTCAAGCACAGTCCCGTATACCGCATAGGCGGAGATGAATTCGTGGCGATCCTCGAAGATGCCGACTATAACAACAGAGATGATCTCATGAAGGAATTTGCTTCCGAGCTGGAGCGTATCAGGATCACGGAGCAGTCACCCATGCGCCGCGTGTCCATAGCAGGCGGGATAGGAGTCTATGATCCTGCGGGGCATGTGAAATACGATGATATCTGCAGAGAGGCTGATGCGAATATGTATGAGAACAAGAGACAGATCAAAGAAAAATACTCCCTTGGAAAAATAAGATGATGATATAACAGGGATGCCGAACACAGACGGATTATGATATAATAAACTCTATTATTTTTATTTTTCTGGGAGAAAGGAATCAGGATAAAGATGGTTAAATTACATGAAGGCGGTGCTTATCTTGTAAACGGCACCGAACTGGTAACTGATGAAAAAGAATTGAGTGCTAAGTGCGGACAGGCTGTTTCGAAGGAAGATGCAGCTAAGAATACCATAGCATACGGTATACTTACTTCTCACAATAAGTCGGGTAATGATAAGAAGTTAAATATCAAATTCGATAAGCTCACCAGTCACGATATTACTTTTGTAGGTATCATTCAGACTGCAAGAGCATCGGGACTTACCAAATTCCCCATTCCTTATGTTCTGACCAACTGCCACAACTCTCTGTGTGCTGTAGGCGGTACCATAAATGAGGATGACCACGTATTCGGTCTTTCCTGTGCAAAGAAGTACGGCGGCGTATATGTTCCGCCTCACATGGCTGTTATCCATCAGTTTGCAAGAGAGATGCTGGCAACAGGCGGTGGCATGATCCTCGGATCGGACTCACACACCAGATACGGTGCCCTTGGTACCATGGCTGTAGGTGAGGGTGGCCCTGAGCTTGTTAAACAGCTCCTTGAGCAGACTTACGATATCGACATGCCCGGCGTGATCGCTATCTATATGACAGGTGAGCCTGCAAAGGGCGTAGGTCCTCAGGACGTTGCCCTTGCCATCATCGGTGCTGTATTTAAGAACGGATATGTTAAGAATAAAGTAATGGAATTCGTGGGACCCGGCGTGAAGAACCTTTCCGCCGATTTCCGAATCGGTGTTGATGTAATGACCACCGAGACCACATGTCTTTCATCTATCTGGCAGACAGATGAGAAGATAAAGGAATTCTATGAGATCCATCAGAGACCTGAGGATTATAAGGAACTGAATCCCGGCGCTGTAGCTTATTATGACGGCGTTGTTGAAGTCGATCTTTCCAAGATCAAGCCCATGATCGCACTTCCTTTCCATCCTTCAAATACATATACCATCGAAGAGCTCAATGCTAACCTGGACGATATCCTTGCTGATTGCGAAGCACGTGCAAAGGTAAGCTTCGGTGATAAGGTTGAATTCAATCTTAGAAATAAGATCCGTGACGGCAAGCTTCTTGTTGATCAGGGTATCATCGCAGGCTGTGCCGGCGGCGGATTTGAAAATATCTGTGCTGCTGCCGATATCCTTGACGGAGCAAGCATCGGATCGAATGAATTCACACTCAGCGTATATCCTGCATCCGTTCCCGTTTATATGGAACTCATAAAGAACGGCTGTGCTGCCAAGATTCTCGAGACAGGTGCTATCCTTAAGACTGCTTTCTGCGGTCCCTGCTTCGGTGCAGGCGATACACCCGCTAACGGAGAGCTTTCCATCCGTCACTCTACAAGAAACTTCCCCAACAGAGAAGGTTCCAAGATCCAGAGCGGACAGATCGCATCGGTTGCTCTTATGGATGCAAGATCCATTGCAGCTACCGCAGCAAACAAGGGCATACTTACACCTGCAACGGAAGTACCCGATAAGATCGGTCAGTATAAGTACTTCTTTGATAAATCGATCTATGACAGAAGAGTATTCGATTCTCACGGCGTAGCCGATGATTCGGTAGAGATCAAGTTCGGCCCCAATATCAAGGACTGGCCTGCAATGAGTCCTCTTCCCGAGAACCTTCTTCTTAAGGTTGTATCCGAGATCCATGATCCCGTTACCACCACGGATGAGCTCATCCCCTCAGGTGAGACATCTTCCTACAGAAGTAATCCTCTCGGACTTGCGGAGTTTACTCTTTCCAGAAAGGATCCTGCTTACGTGGGACGTGCCAAGGAAGTTCAGAAGGCACAGAAGGCTCTGGAGGCCGGAAAGACAGCATCTGACAGCGAATGCGGATATCCTGAGATCGCAGGCGTTATAGAGACACTCAAGAAGAATGCGGTTGCAACAGGTGATGTGCTTGATGCAGTGGAATCCGGTGAGGCAACATCTACAGTAAGAAAGCTTGGAGTGGGATCCACGATCTTCGCTGTTAAGCCCGGAGACGGTTCCGCCCGCGAGCAGGCAGCTTCCTGCCAGAAAGTACTTGGCGGATGGGCTAACGTTGCAAATGAATATGCAACAAAGCGTTATCGTTCAAATCTTATCAACTGGGGTATGCTTCCTTTCATCATCGATGAGGGCGAACTTCCCTTCAGTAACCTTGATTACATCTATCTGCCCGGCATTCGCGATGAAGTGAAGAATAAAGCAGACGAGATCAAGGCAGTAGCTGTAACCGCTGACGGCACAAAGGAATTCACATTAAAGCTCGGCGGTCTCACAGATAACGAGCGCGAGATCATACTCGACGGTTGTCTCATCAACTACAACAGACAGTGATCTGAATAATATTTGAATATAAAGATTACAAAAAAACGCGATCCCTTCTCGGGGGTCGCGTTTTTTATGTTGCATGTCCATGATACCGGGCACCTTACTCTCCCGTATCCACCGCCACGTCTCCGATCTCGTCTGACATGGTGATACCGTACTGGGCCTTGAATTCATCGCTCATTTTGGCATCTTTGAGATAATCTCTGGCATCCTGTATCAGTTCATCCAGGGTCCTGATGGGGAAGTATCCGATACCGCTGCCCCCGGTGTTGTTGAAGGAGCGGCAGATCAGTCTTTCTTTTTCGTTATAGAAGCCAAGGAGCCCGGTGCCCGATCCGATGAGTCGGAAGTCCTCCTGCGATATCAGGAAGAAATGGAAACTGTTTGTTATGATAAGGTATTTGTCTGAATAATCGAATACCCAGTCGTGATCATAATAGTTTCCGACCGAGTTCAGGTTGATCTTTTCGATGATGGTGCCATCAGCGTTGTAACGAACGAGATCGCCGCCGTCGAAGAGGACATCCAGGATACCGTTGTGCCATTCCATGTGGAGAGCATTTTTGCCTTCGGTATTGAATGTTGCTGTTTCTTCGCCGAGAGTATCGAAGAGCCTGATGGTGTTGTCGTATTCCTGGGCAAAGCCTGAGGAATCTTCTTTCCATGCGATCACATCATCACCGGATGACATTTTATTACCATAGGTTTCTTTGCTTTCGAGATCTATCAGAATACGTATACCGGTATTATTTCGATCCGTGCTTATATTTATCATGTATTTTCCGTCGGGAGAAGGGTAGAGAGTGTCGTCTTCGGTAAGTGTCCCGGATCCGTCTTTGAACACACGGGTTTTTGTGGTCTTTTTGCCGGCGATATCATAGGCAACGGAATAATAACGTACATTCGGATAGTCTGAGTTGTCTACCATGTTGTAGTACAGGATGTCATTGGATAACCTGAATTCCGGTTCGGTGTAACGGCCCCATTCGATATCAAGCTTCTTGGTATCACCGTCAGACATAGCAACCTGAAATACACCTTTGTCGTCCTCTCTGTTGAGAGGGCAGTTGGAATAGAAAAGGCTCTGGCCGTCTGAAGACAACCCTAATAAGTGGATATCGGTATAGTAATCTGCCGGGATGTCTTTGCTCCATAATTCTTTTTCTGAGTCGAGGTCAAAGGCACGCAGGGTCATATCATCATATAATCCGAAGAATGTGCTTCCCGAGATCAGACTATCATTTAACAGTGCGTCATCCGGCATATCATCATATTTTACAAAAGAGTTTCCGCAGAAGTCATTGTTGTATTCGATAAGTGATGTTGAGTCGTCTGACTGTATGATGTAGGAGAGACTTTCGTTATCGTTTATCACGAGACACGATGATTCCACCTCATCAGTGAAATACTGATCGAGCAACACGGATGAATCGTCTAATGCTGTCGGTATTGTAAGATAACTGCCGTTGCGTGTGATCGGACGGAGATAGGTTCCCGTGCTGTATGCCGAGATAAAAGAAGAAGTAAGATCGAATATTTTAATCACACTTCCGTCTGTTGCATCGATCATGGCGCACTGGTCTGAATAAAAAGCTACTATTCCGGGAACGGTTCTTCCGTTTTCGTCCGTAAAATTAAATTCAAAGACTCTGGTTTGATAAGATGTGCTTACATAGGTGAGCGGGCATTCCCAGAGTTCTTCTCCCGAAGATGAGAAAAGATATACATGGATCCCGGTGGTGTTCAGTATTCCTCTGCCGGCGAAATCCAAGCTGGAATTGGCCACATCGTCATTGGTAGCGATTATCACTTTGTTATCCGCAGTAAAATTACCTGTCAGATAGTAAAAATCTCCTTCGTATATCCGGGAAAGATCATCTTTTTCTACGTTATACAGATATAGTCCGTTGTACTCGTCTGATGCGTTGGGGCTGTAGTTTTCGGCTGAGATCTCCAAAAGTGTACCGTCGGGACTGATCCTCAGACCGTTAACGATCAGCGTTGAAATGATGTTGCCGGAAGATACCGTCCCTGAGAAATCATCCATGGTCAACTCGCGCTGCAGTTTTCCGGTCTCGGTATTTAACAGCACGATTTTTTCGCCTCCGTTGTAGGCGGCCAAAGGCTTTGTTTTTGAAACGGATAATTTCGTTGAGGAATGTGAGATATACCGGTTATCGTATTTCGTTTCCCAGAGAAGATCGAGACTGTCAACGTCGTATGCTTTAAGAGCATCCTCGCAGATGAGCACCAGCCTGTTATCGCTGTCGAAAGCAAAATCGAGAACACCTCCGGAAGACACAAGAGTCGTCCTGAGTTCATGTGTTTTCAGATCCCAGACTGATAAGATATTTCTTTTATCCAGTGATGCCAGGATCTTATTTTCATTGTCAGCGCTGAATTTTACCGAAGGTGAATGAGAATCATATGACCATACGGGTGTAAAGGAGGCGGAACCCGGTGCGATGTAAGTGCCGAGAGCATCCGTCAAGGCATTGACGGTCTCGGTGCTTAAGGGTCTCTCGTTTCCTTTGGTGGGAAGTCCCGCGAGAGCAAGCCAGACTGCGGTAACGCGGTCACCTTTTTCCAGATAGTATCCGGATTCCGTTGCGTAATAGCGTGACTGGTTTAAGAGAGCCTGATCGTAATTCTTCCTGATATTTGCCATGCTCCATAAGAGATATGCGATGAAGACTCCGAGGATGCATGCTGTTGCCGAGATGGCAGCGATAGCCCTGTGTATCCTGTACTGCCTGCGTCTTCTCATGAGCTCGTCATAAGCGCAGCCTAACATTGATGCTGCAAGTCTCGGAAGCTCTTCATTCCTGGCGGCTCTGAGGGGCATACGGTAGTCGCAGGAGAGAGGTTCTATGATCTCTTCCTGAGTGATGGTAGTACCGTCTGCCAGTTTTCTGGTAACGGTATCATGCAAAAGTATATCCGGTATGACTTCGTCGGGTTCTCCGTCGACGAGTACGGTGAATATATTTTTTTTGCTGTGATATTTTAGGAATGTCTCTATCTCCCGCTGTACCCATACCGACTCACCGGTGTGAGTGGAACAGATGACGATGAGATAGTCAGACACTTTAAGTGCGGCTTCGATCTCATTATCCAGATCGCTGGTGATGGGAAGCTCTTCTTTGTCACGGAAGATTCTGTCGAATCGCTTGAAACCGGTCTTCTTCGCAATCTTCGAGGGAATCCTGAAATGTTCAAGGCCTGACTGTATCTCCTTTGCGATCACATTATCTTTCTTGGAATGCCTGTAGGAAATGAAGGCATTATATCTGTCTGCTATAGGCATTACGTAACCTCCTGGATTTCTTTATACGTCTCTGCAAATATATCTTTTGCGATTATATATACATCTGCGGGATCAGCTTCCTTGCATGAGAGAAAATCTCCCGGTTCACCCTTGAAATATTCGTCCTTGTTCCATTTGGTAAAAACTTTGGTGGGACGCTCAAGGGGAGCGCTCAGTATTATATTTCCACCGTTTGATCTGCATGTTTTTGCATAGGGGGCGAGAGGGATGGTCTCTCCCGTGACGCTGTTCTTTATGGTGGGGAAGTATTCCAGGTTCATATCGTAGGGCTCATCCAGCAGACAGTAGTTCTTATCGAATACCGACTGTCTTGATGCATACACTTCGCCTCTGACACCGATCATGATGACCGTATCTTCAGCTACTTCGATATTTGTATCACCCTCTAATGATCTGACTAAGATCGGGGTACCGCAGGGAAGGAATTCCGCAGGGAATGCACATCCCTGTTTTACCGGGAGCTTCACGTATTTTTTCATCTTTGTAGGGTCTGCCGTATAGCTGCCGGAACGGATGATCTCCGTATCACACAGAGAGTGATGGAGTCTTTCCCGGATAAGAGTTGTCACAACATATTTTTTTGATGAAGAATCGGCCTGCGCATATCTTTCCGAAAAAGAGGAGATCAGCTTCGCCGAAAGAAATCCGCCGGCTTTGTCGACATGTCCTCCGCCGGTTCCTATGCCTTTGGAGATCTCTGCGGCAAGCTCGTTGGCGCAAACCTCCGGGACGCAGCTGCGGACCGAGAATTTTATTCCGTCCTTAAGGACAGAGAAAACAACACATACATCTACAGAATCCACTGCAAGGTAAAAGTCGCTTATAAGTCCCAGGATATTGGGGTCACAGGGCTCACTCTCAAGCAGCGCATATCTGTGTGCTTCATGATATTCCACTCCGAGCATTGCTATGCCTGCGATCTTAGCCTCTCCGAGAGATATATTCATATGACGCAGCCGTCTGATGAGCGATGCGTCGAATTCAAGAGCGTCTAACATATCCCTGTCCAGAGGGTGGGATACTTCGGCCAATTCTCCCGTATCCGTATAAAGTCCGTAGTACAGTGCAGTGGAGAGTGCTTCGTCGGGGACAAAGCCTTCTGCTCTCAGCAGATCCCATACGATGGTGGAACAGCTTCCCATTCCCTGCCTGACATCCGAAAGCTCCGGCAGTGCTCCCGAGAGTCTGTGGTGATCTATCACGGCAACGGTCTTTGCTTCGAACTTCCTTACATTGCCTTCTCCGTACATGCAGTCCTCGGTGATGAGCAGATCCGGAACAGTATCCAGCCCTTCGACATATTCTATGGGGATATCCAGTGTTGATATCAGATAGCGGAGATTGGATTTGGTGATCTTAAAATCTCCGGAATAGATGAAGCGTGGCTCCTTACCCTTGGATCGCAGGTAGCTGTATATGCCAAAGCCCGCTGCTATAGCGTCTGCGTCAGGGTTATCATGGCCCTGGATAACGATGGAGTCATAACTTAGAAGATCGGATAGTTTCATAAATGATATCCTTTCTGATGTGTCTGTTGAAAATGGCTTCAATCCTTGAAATTGTAGCATTTGGAGAGACCTTTTTCAACAATGCGGGGGTGCGTAAGTGCACCCTCCGAGTGCTTTTTAAGACGCGTTAATTTTGGTATAATGGAATTCAAAATAAACCATAAAAAAGCAGGCAGAAAAACGTATATGAAAAGAAGAGCAAAATCCGTTATTACGGAACACAAAGAACTGGCGCCCCATATTTTTTCGCTTAAGATAAAGACCGAAATGGCGAAAGAAGCTGTGCCGGGGCAGTTTATCGGGATCTATCCAAAGGATGGAGCACGTATACTGATGCGCCCCATCAGTATATGTGATGCAGATGCGGATAAGAGTGAACTCCGCATGGTATACAGAGCTGCGGGTAAAGGTACGACGGAAATATCCGGGTTCATGGCGGGTGAATCCCTTGATATCCTCGGTATGCTGGGGAACGGCTATGACCTTGATGTTGTCAGGGACAGGCGCGTGATACTTTTGGGCGGAGGTATCGGTATCCCTCCCATGCTTTATGCCGCAAAGAAGCTTAAAGAGCAGGGGACTGAAGCTGTTGCGGTACTTGGATATGCGGATTCCAATACTTTCCTCAGGGAAGATTTTGAGAAATACTGCAGCGTGCAGATCGCTTCAATGGACGGATCCGTGGGAACAAAGGGAACCGTTATCGATGCGATGAATGAAAACGGTACTGCAGGTGACGTGATCTTTGCCTGTGGTCCCATGCCTATGTTAAAAGCGGTGAAGGCTTATGCTGCGGATCATGGCATGCAGGCATTCATCTCTCTGGAAGAGAGGATGGCATGCGGTGTGGGAGCCTGTCTTGGCTGCGTTGTGAAGACTAAGGAAGTTGACCATCATACCCATGTTAAGAATACGAGAATATGTGTGGAAGGCCCCGTTTTTAATGCGGAGGATGTGGATATTTAAATGAACACAAAAGTTGAACTTGCAGGAATTGAATTAAAGAATCCGGTAATGACCGCGTCGGGAACCTTCGGATCCGGTGCTGAGTATTCGGAGATGATTGATATTGGCAGGCTCGGTGCCGTTGTGACCAAGGGCGTTGCAAATGTACCATGGGAAGGCAATCCCTCACCCCGTGTAACGGAGGTATACGGAGGAATGCTCAACGCCATCGGATTGCAGAATCCGGGAGTGGATGTTTTCATAGAAAGAGACATCCCCTTTTTGCAGCAGTTCGATACGAAGATCATCGTTAATGTATGCGGACATACTGTGGAGGAATACATTGAAACCGTTGAGAGATTAAACGATCAGCCTGTGGATATGTATGAGATCAATGTTTCCTGTCCCAATGTAAAGCAGGGAGCGCTCGCTTTCGGTCAGGATCCCCATGTACTTGAGCAGACTGTAAAAGCCGTGAAGGCTGCATCGAAGAAGCCTGTGATCATAAAGCTCTCACCCAATGTCACAAGCATAAGGGATATGGCGGTTGCTGCGGAAGCCGGCGGTGCGGATGTTATCTCACTCATCAATACTCTGATCGGAATGAAGATAGATATAAACAGGAGAAAGTTTGTACTTGCCAATAAGACAGGCGGTTTCTCCGGCCCTGCGGTAAAGCCCGTTGCGGTACGCATGGTATACGAGGCATCCCATGCGGTGAAGATACCGGTGATAGGAATGGGCGGTATCGCCAATGCCGAAGATGCTATCGAATTCATCCTTGCAGGTGCCACTGCGGTTTCCGTGGGTACCATGAATTTCTCGGATCCCGAGACCACAATAAAGGTTATCGACGGTATCGAAGAATATATGAAGAAATATCACGTAGAGGATATAAAAGAACTGGTCGGTGCAGTATCGTAAAAGGAGGACGCAGTTATGGATGACAAAAAATTCGTAGTGGCTCTGACAAGAACCTGCGGAAGCGGTGCAACCTGGATAGGACAGCAGCTTGCAAATGATTACGGTATCGACTTCTATGACAAGAAGATACTCAGGCTTGCCAGCGAAGACAGCGGTATAAGTGAGGCTATCTTTGCAAGAGCCGATGAGACCATGAAGCAGAGCATCCTGTACAGAGTAACAAAGAAGATCTATAACGGTGAGACTATCCCGCCGGAGAGCCCGGATTATACCAAGAATGATAATCTGTTCGCATTTCAGGCCAAGGTATTAAAGGAGCTTGCAGAACAGGAGTCTTTTATCTGCATAGGAAGAGGCGCGGATTATATACTTAAAGAATTCCCGCATGTGGTGAGCGTATTCGTATATGCTCCCATGGAACAGTGTATCCAGACAGAGATGAAACGTCTTTCCATGGACAGGAAAACCGCTGAGAAGCACATCCTTGAGATGGATAAGTACAGAAGGTCATATTACAAATATCACACAGGCAAAGAGTGGGAGAGCCCCTACAATTACGATCTGTGCATCAATACCGGTGAGCTCACGGTGGCACAGAGCGCCAAAGTGATCGAAGACTACATCAGGATGAAATATGACATTGATGTAAAAAAGAGTTAAAAAGAGTTAAACAGGATTAAGCAGGACTAAACAGAAGCAGATCGCAGACAGATCGGCAAAAGATCTGTGAAAGATTTGCTTTAAGAGAAAAACAAAGGATCAACAAAACATGAATACATATCAGTACAGCCCTCATGGCGTTTGTTCAAAGCAGATAACTTTCAGCATGGAAGACGGAAAGCTCAGAGATGTAAAATTCCTCGGAGGATGCAACGGCAATCTCCGTGCGATAGGCAAGCTTGTTGAGGGTAAGGATGCAAAGGAAATATCCGATATCTTAAGGGGCAACGACTGCGGTGGCAGGGGGACATCCTGCGCAGACCAGCTTTCGATAGCGATTGATAAAGCACTGGAAAAACAGGCAGCGGAAAATGTTTGATCAGGGATACTATGACAGGCTTGCGCGCCTGAAATTAGCACTGGATAAGAAAAGTACCGCATCCATGCAGGGCGGCAGAAAGAGTAGCAGGAAGGGTAACTCTGCGGAATTCTCGGATTTCAGAGAATATATGCCCGGGGATGATATCAGGTCCATAGACTGGAATGCCTACGCACGGTTAGACCGCCTGTATGTCAAGGAATATATGGAGGAGAAGGAAAGCACCATCCATTTTTTCCTTGATCTGAGCAGGTCTATGGAGTATGGAGAAAAGAAAAAATCAGATCTTGCGAGAGAGCTTACTGCAGCTCTTTCATATATATCACTTCTGAATCAGGATCACGTCATCATAATTGACGGTTCGGCTCCGGAAAGACGTTTCTCGGTCAGCGGCGGAAAAGCCGGCTACAGGAATCTTGAGAGCTTTCTGGAGAGAACGGGCCCTTCTGTTCCTGCGGATTTCTTCAGAGCCGTGAAGAATTCCGGCAAACTTCATGCGGGCCTTTCGATCCTTGTCTCGGATTTTTTCAGTGAGGATTTCATTAATGGGGATGGGGAGAAAGGGAATGCAGGATTCTCTGAGATGATCAAGTATCTTCGCTATATGAAGCAGAAGGTGATAATCCTTCAGGTGCTTGCGAAGGAAGAAACGGATATCACACTTACGGGTACCTGCAATCTGATAGATTCCGAGAATCCCGACTCGAAGATAAGGGTCACAATGGATGCGGAGACTGTTGCAAGATACAATAAAGGTTTGAAGGATTTTACGGGAGGCATAAGGACTTCCTGTGAAAGAAACGGCGCTTCATACCATCTCTGCAATACCGCAGTTTCTTTTGACCGTATCATCTTCAATGAATTGAGGGATATTTACGAAAGATAGGAGAATTAAGTAATGTCATTCGCCAGTCTCTGGCCGCTTGCGTTTGCGCTCGCCATACCGGTCATCATCATACTGTATCTGCTCAAGCCCAGGGGAACGGATCTTGAGATCTCATCCAATCTGCTCTGGAAGCATATATTCAAGAACGTACAGTCCAAAACCTTCTTCGAAAAATTTATCCATGAGCTTCTCATGTATCTGCAGATGGTCATCATGCTGCTGCTCATACTTGCGCTGATGGCTCCTTTTATCATGACAAAATCATTTACGGGTGGAAGTACCGTTATCGTCATCGATAATTCTTTCAGCATGCAGCACCAGATCAAGCAGGGGAAGACCAGGCTGGATGAAGCCAAGGATGAGGCTCTTGAATACATCTCATCCGAGTTTGGCGAGATGACGGTTATTTCGGCATCTGATACCGCAAAGATACTTGTCACATCTTCTTCGGACAGAAAGATGCTCCGCAGTGCCATATCCTCTATCGAAGCTGAGGATACGGAGGGCAATGCCGGAGATCTCTACAGTATACTCTCTTCTCTTGAATACGATCACATCATCATCCTTACGGATGGCTTTGGATGTGCGGAGCTTTCTGCATATGCCGATAATCTGAAGGCTGACATCATAGATGTGGGCGAAGCTGTTTCCGATGTTTCCATTGATTATATCTATGCGGCCGACAAGGACGGAGCAACGGAAGTGTCTGTCCGCTATACCGATTACAGCGACCTGGGCGCATCCATGGATATATCATTATATGACGATCAGGGAAATATCATAGATGTGAGATCCGCAAGTGCGGAGGCGGGAAAGAGCGCATCCGTTCTTTTCACGGGAATCACTTCAGAATCCAGATATTACCGCGCAGAGCTCACTTCGATCCGCTTTGACGGAGAACCCGCCAAAGAGACACCTGCCGAAGGTGAGGAAGAAAAGAAAAAAAGCAATGTAAAGATCAGCCATGATTTTGACAGCCTTTCAGCTGATAACATAGCCTATGCTCTTACATCGGAAGCGGGCGATACTACAGGAATGCTCATCAGTAACGGTAATACTTTTGTAGAGAGAGCCTTCTATGCAGCTACGGGAAGCGATCTTGTACGTGCCGTTTCCGATAATGCTCTTGCTGCCCAGGACTGTACAATGGTCATTTACGATGCGGGCTTTGGAAGAGACCAGTCCGATGTAAACTCCATGGAGTTCCTGGCGGGAGGTGAGAAGGGGACTCTTTCCAACAGAAATATAACCGTTAAGAAGTGCGACCTTACGGAGGGACTGGATGAGTTCACCATAGGTGCAAACACGGTCAATTACTATGACGTACCTGAGTGGGCACAGTCTTTCATGGAAACGGACGGAAAGTGCGTCGGTTACTACGGCATCAACGGCGGCCATAAGCAGATAGTAATCGGATTCGATATCAGGGAAAGTGACTTTGCACTTCAGGCAGAGTTCCCCGTATTTATGGCGGAGTCCGTTTCCTTCTTATCAGACCTTGGAATGCTGGCGCAGAATTCATATGAGACAGGCAACAGCATTATCATGAACCCGCTCCCCGAATACATTCCCATAACAGGTCTTCCGGAAGGCAGACTGAACAAAGCGGGACTGTTTTACATCTCTGCGGGAGCAAGGACGGAATACTATACCGTGACGGCACCGGCTTACGGACGTGACGGAAGAGTCGTTTCGGAGGATCTTAAATATTCCAATGCACAGGAAGGTGCGAGAGTAAAGAAGAATCTCCGCAATATCCTTCTTATCGCAGCTGTCATACTCCTTGTGCTTGAGTGGCTTCTCTACGTAAGGAAAATGAACTACAGGAAGAAGTTCTATCTCGTTGTAAGAGCAGTGCTTCTTGCACTCGTGGTACTGGCATTGCTCGGTATCCGCATTCCAAAGAAAGCCAAGGATACAACGACTATCTTCCTGGTTGATATGTCCGTCAGCGATGAAAAGAATCTTGAACTCTTCGAAGATTATATCGACGATGCGCTGAAAGATATGCCTAAGAATAACCGATACGGTATCGTGGGCTTCGGACGTGATGCTGTTGTTGACCAGTTCGTCACAGACAGGGATATGTTTATGGGCATAGATTCCGATGCGGATCCTGCTGCCACCAACTTTGAAAAAGCAATGCAGCGCGCCGTGTCAATGATACCCGCTGATTCGGTGGGAAGGATAGTGGTGCTTACCGACGGAAGAGAGACTGCTGGCGACATTACCAACACCGCTTCCATGATAAGCTCCGGCAGGATAAGTCTTGAAGCTTACATGATCCCTTCCGAGACGGGAGATGACTGTTACGTAGAGAATGTTGATGTTCCCAATGTGCTTCATCCGGGTGACAGTTTCTATATGACGGTTGCATTGGAGAGCAATTACGAGACAGATGCAGTAGTTTCCATCATGTCCGGAGATGTGGTCCTTAACGAAGAGAAAGTTCATCTTCAGAAGGGACATAATGAGTTTGTTTTCGAAGAAGTGGTTCAGGGCAATTCACTTGAAAGCTTCCATGTGGAAGTGACGGCAGAGGGTGATACCTGCGCTGAAAATAACGTGTTCAATGCTTACTCGGAGGTTGCGGATGCGCCGAAGATACTGGTTATAAAGGGCGCGGGTGAGAACGGGCTTCCGTTTGAAAATCTTCTCGGTTCCATCAATGCAAATGCGGATATAATGAAAGCTTCCTCCGCTCCGTCGACTTTGAACGAACTTCTGGAGTACAGAGTTGTGATCCTTGAGAATGCATATTATTCGGAGCTTCCGGAAGAATTCGTTGAGCTTCTGGACACTTTTGTAAAAGACTATGGACGCGGTCTTATAATGACCGGCGGCGAAGACAGCTTCATGCTGGGAGGATATAACGATACACCGATTGAGAAGATCCTTCCGGTTAATATGGAGCTTCGAAGTATGACTGAGATTCCTACCACGGCCATCGTAATGGTAATAGACCATTCGGGTTCCATGGATGATTATGCAGGTAACGGGTTTACGATACTGGATCTTGCCATAGAGTCTGCAAAGCGTGCTGTGGACAATATGCGCGAAGAGGATCAGGTCGGTGTACTCGGGTTTGACGATACCTGGTACTGGTATCATCCTCTGTCGGTTGTGGGTGACAAGGATTCTGTTAAATATGATATAGACAGTATCGGAAGCGGTGGCGGAACGGTCATCATGCCGGCACTTGAGGAAGCGCGCAAATCATTGATGACAAGTAATGCTGAGATCAAGCACATAATCCTTTTGACAGACGGAATGGGTGAGACCACCAATTTCAGCTCGGTAACAAATAAGATCAACTCAGACGGTATAACGCTTTCCACCGTTGCTGTAGGTCAGTATTCCGATACACAGCTCATGAGCCAGCTGGCAAAGGACTGCAACGGAAGATATTACTACGCGGACGGAACCACGGATCTTCCCAGGATCTTTGCGCAGGAAGTATTCCTCGGAGGAAATACATATCTGAAGAATGGGCAGTATCAGCTTTCGGTAGCGGGGCATGAGATCACGCAGGGGCTCTTTGCCGATGGATGGACGGATATACTGGGATATGTGGCCGCATCACCCAAAGACGGAGCCCAGCAGCTCATACTGAGCAATGAAGGAGATCCCATACTTACGGTTTGGCAGTATGGTCTGGGACGAAGTCTCGCATGGAATACTGATGTGGACGGCGGCTGGACGGCAGGTTATTCCGGTGACGGAGACTATGCCGAAATGTGGCGCAGAATGATAGACTACACCTGCGGAAGCTCTTCCATAGGAGAAGATTACGTAAGAGTAAATAACGAAGGTGAGCAGACCATCCTCGAGTATCATACGGATGATTATGATGACAGGACGGAGATAAATGCGATATATACCACACCGGACGGTGATACCGGAGAGGTAGACTTCACGGCTTCCGAGCCCGGAGTCTACAGAGCAGTTTTTGACAGTATTGAAAGCGGTCTGTACAATATCAATGTTCGCAGGAGCGACGACGGCACTGTTCAGGGTGTGTTTACTACAGCGTCCGTTGTTCAGTACAGTGACGAATTCAGATTTGATATGGATGACAGAAAGTTTTCTTCATTCATCGATCAGTACGGTATATGGCTTGCTTCCGGCGACAATATCTGGAAGAAGCTGAATGTGACGGCAGTCGGAAGCTTTGACCTGACGGATATCTTCCTGATCCTTTCGATCCTGCTCTTCCTCTCGGATATAGCAGGAAGGCGTTTCGCGTGGGAGCCTCTCTACGGAGCTGCCGCAAAGGAGCGCAGAGAAAAGAGGAGACAGGAAAGAGAAGAGAGGAAAGCGCTGAAGGCAGCTGCGGAATTCGCAGAGCAGGGAATGCCTCAGGGGGCAATGCCTCAGGTGCCTGCGCCGCAGATGCAGCCCGGAGCGATGCCGCAGAGACCGGCAGGAATGCCGGGAATGCCTCAGGGAATGCCTCAGGGGGCAGCACCGCAGATGCAGCCGGGAGCGATGCCGCAGAGACCGGCAGGAATGCCGGGAATGCCTCAGGGAGGAGCACCACAGATGCAGCCCGGAGCGATGCCGCAGAGACCGGCAGGAATGCCCGGAATGCCACAGGGAATGCCACAGGGAGCAGCACCGCAGATGCAGCCGGGACCGATGTCACAAAGACAGCCCGGAATGCCTCAGGGAATGCCCCGGGGAGGAGCACCGCAGATGCAGCCCGGAGCGATGCCGCAGAGACCGGCAAAGAATGTCCGCAAGCCCTCGAAGGCTCCAAAGGGCGGCGCGGCACCTGTATCACAGGGACTGGATACATCAGCATTGCTTAATAAGAAAAACCGCCGTGATAACGGTGTATAATACTTAAGTTAAAATAATGGGAAAAAATCCCGGGAGGAATAAAAGTGAGAGTAGCTGTTATAGGAACCGGATATGTTGGACTCGTTACGGGAACCTGCTTTTCGGATATGGGAAATGACGTATGGTGTGTCGATGTGGACGAGGCCAAGATCGAGAGACTGAAGCAGGGGATCATCCCCATCTACGAGCCGGGACTTTCCGACATGGTATTAAAGAATTACAAGGCCGGTTCACTTCGCTTTACTACAAAGATAGAAGAAGCTCTTGATAAGGCTGATATTTGCTTTATAGCAGTAGGTACACCTATGGGAGAAGACGGATCTGCGGATCTTCATTATGTACTTGGTGTTGCGGAAAGCATCGGTAAATTCATGAAGCATCATATGTATGTTATAGACAAGTCCACCGTACCTGTCGGAACTGCCGGCAAGGTTCGTGCAAAGATCCAGGAAGAGCTTGATAAGAGAGGGTCGGATCTTACTTTCGATGTGATCTCAAATCCCGAGTTCTTAAAGGAAGGTACAGCGGTTTCCGACTGCATGCGTCCGGACAGGATCGTTATAGGTGTTGATAACGACAATGCGGCAGAAGTCATGAGAGAGCTTTACAGACATTATGTGCTCAATACGGATAACTTCATCCTGATGGATATCGCAAGTGCGGAGATGACCAAGTACGCTGCAAATTCACTCCTCGCCACCAAGATCTCTTTCATGAATGAGATCTCACGCATCTGTGAAAAGGTTGGGGCTGATGTAAATAAAGTTCGTAAGGGTATCGGTTCCGACAGACGTATCGGATATAGCTTTATATATCCCGGATGCGGATACGGCGGAAGCTGCTTTCCAAAGGATGTAAAAGCGCTTATCAGATCTGCGGGAGAATATGATTTCGACGCAAAGCTTCTTCGTGCGGTTGAAGATGTGAATCATGCACAGAAGCATGTCCTTGCCGATAAAGTAAAAGAACATTTCGGAGAGGATCTCACAGGAAGGACTTTTGCAGTATGGGGACTTTCATTTAAGCCCGATACCGATGATATGCGTGAAGCATCCGCCATCACAATAATCAATGATCTCACTGCAGCAGGTGCGAAGATCAAAACCTACGATCCGAAGGCGATGGAGGAGGCGAAGACCTGCTACCTTAAGGACAATAAAAATGTTGAGTATGTGGAACGCAAATATGAAGCGCTTAAGGATGCGGATGCGCTGATCCTCATAACAGAGTGGAAGGAGTTCAGAAGTCCTGATTTCGATGAGATCAAAGCGTCCCTCAAGGCTCCGGTCATCTTCGACGGAAGAAACCAGTACGGTGCAAAAACGGCTAACAAATACGGCTTCGATTACTATCAGATAGGTGTCAGACCCGCTAAAGTCACGGATTGATTTTTCAGCAAAAAATCCGTGTATATGATACAATAGTCAAAGCAACAAAGAACGTTAATTTCATAAGCAAAGATTATGAAGGGAGAGAAACATGGGATTAATAGCAGCAGCACTTGCTTCAGGAAGTGGAGTACTGGCTAACCAGTACAGAGAGTTCTTTTACTGCGATTCTATGGGAATGGATGTCCTTGTTAAAGAGGGACAGAAACACCAGAGCAACAGAAGTACAAATAATCGTGGGGATGAGAATATCATAACCAATGGTTCGAGGGTTGCGGTCGCTGACGGACAGTGTGCCATCATCGTTGACAACGGCAAGATAGTTGAAGTCTGCGCCCAGCCTGATGAATATATTTACGACACATCAAAAGAGCCTACTATCTTCTACGGCGGACTCGGTAAGGGAATCGTTGATTCATTCAAGAAGTGGGGTGAGCGTATCACTTTCGGCGGTGACACCGGACGTGTTCAGAAGATCTACTACTTCAACCTGAAGGAGATCATGAACAACAAATTCGGAACCCCCAATCCTATTCAGTTCCGTACCGTTGACTCCAAGAGAGGCATCGATTTCGAGGTTAAGTTAAGATGTAACGGTGTGTATTCTTACAAGATCGTAGATCCTCTTCTTTTCTATACCAACGTATGCAGCAATATCGTTGGCGAATTTACAAGAGATAAGATCGATCAGCAGTTAAAGACAGAGTTCGTTCAGGCTCTTGGCGGCGGACTTGCAGTACTGGCTGAGAAGGAGCTTCGCCCCAGTGCCATCGCTCTTCCCGAGAATCAGAAGTATCTCAAGGAAGCAATGAACCAGGCGCTCGCAGTTGACTGGGCTGAGACAAGAGGTATAGAAGTTGCAAATATCGCAATGAATCCTCCTACCCTCGACGAAGAGGATATGAAGACACTTCAGCAGATGCAGAACAGCGCAACTCTCGGTTCAAACGCTGCTATGATGAATGGTATGCTTGGAAAGGCTTCGGCAGATGCTATGGTTGGAGCTGCTAACAATTCCGCAGGCGCTATGACAGGATTCATGGGAATGGGATTCGCCCAGAACGCTATGGGTGGCGGCGCAGGCATGAACGGTTTCGTTCAGTCTGCTCAGCAGAATCAGGCAGCACCTCAGGGGGCACCTGCACCTGCAGCAGCACCTGCTCCCGCAGCAGCCGGCTGGAAGTGCCCTAAGTGTGGCAAGGAAGGCAACACAGGTAAGTTCTGTGCAGACTGTGGTGCACCTGCACCCGCAGCTGATGCAGGATGGACATGCCCTAAGTGCGGTAAGGTCAACAAGGGTAAGTTCTGTGAGGAGTGCGGTGAGAAGAAGCCCGAGGATGCACCTCTCTACAAGTGTGACAAGTGCGGATGGGAACCCGAAGATCCTCACAATCCGCCCAAGTTCTGTCCTCAGTGCGGAGATCCTTTTAACGATAACGACAAGATCTGATATACGCATAAATGATCCTTGGAGCCTCGGGGTTATACCCGGGGCTCTTTTTATGTCGGACGTAGATCCGATACGCTCTATGCCTTATCCGCAGACGCTCTTATCCGCTGACAAAAGTGATAATAAAACTTGATAGACGAAATATGATTTTATGTAAATTTATGATAAAATGTTTCATATTATGGAATTTATCGTTTTTGACTTGGAATGGAACCAGCCGGAAGGTGCAGATGAAGAGATAAGGCACACCATTCCATTTGAGATAATAGAGATAGGTGCGGTCAAGCTGGACAAGGATTTAAACCTGATCGGTAAGTTCAATCAGATGATCAGACCACAGGTTTATAAAGAGATCAACTGGCGTATCCGAAAGATGCTCAATCTTCAGCCCGGAGAGCTGGAAAAGGGCAGGCTGTTTCCTGATGCTGCAAAAGAGTTCATGGAATGGTGCGGAAGCGATCCTGTGTTTTGCACATGGGGAGGTCAGGACCTGACGGAGCTTCAGCGTAATCTGACATATTATGATATGCCTCCGCTTTCAGAGAAGCCTTTTGAGTATGTGGATGTTCAGAAGCTTTATGCCCGCAAGGTGGGAGAGAAGAGACAGTTCTCTCTCGAAAGCGCTGTGGATGAGATGGGTATCGAAAAGGACGTTGCTTTTCACAGAGCGTTCAGCGATGCCTATTATACGGGAATGATACTGAAGGCTCTTCCGGAAAGTGTTAGAAGGACTTCGGCGGCTTACGATCTCTACAGACTTCCAAGAAGCCGTGAAGAAGAGATATATTTAAGGAGTGAAGATTCCTATACCTTTTACTCACAGGGCTATGACGAAAGGAATGACATCATAAGCGATGCCAGGATAAACACCATATGGTGTCCCAAGTGCGGAGGCCCTTCAACAAAAGGGCGCTTCCGCGATAACAGTTCATTTGTGACCGGCGGCAGGTCGTTAAAGCGCAGGATAAAATGGTTCGGTCATATGGGCAGGACCATGCATGCTGCGGGTATCTGCCCGGAACACGGACCGGTCATAGCCTCTCTTAAGATCAGGACGGCGGGGAACGGGAAATACTTTGCCGAGAAGACAACGAACTGTGTGAGCAGGGAAGAGTACGATAAACTGGCAGAGCAGAAGCAGAAGTCGGATGCAAAATAATATTTGAAAAATGTCGAAGCTCATTTACGAAAACAAATTTATCCTGACAAAGAAGCTGCATTCCGAATACTATAAGCTCTGCTACAGGAAGACACAGAAGAAGACGCAGGTGATATCGGCAGTGCTGGCAATAGTCACACTGGCAGTAGCTGCGGCGGTGATGATGTTGTTTCGGAATGTACTTATCACTTCGGTGTTTGCCACGCTTGGACTTTATTTCGTATTCATGATCTTCTTCGGCTACTCCTTCAGATGCTGGGTAGACTACAGAAGGATGCAGGATGAGCATGGGCAGGTCATTGTCATGATCGTAAAATTCCTGTCCGATAATGTAAATGTAAAGGTCAATAAGACTGTTTTTTCTTTCAAATACTCGACCATAGAAAAGGCGTATGAAACCGATGATGAGATTATTCTCATACTTAAGACTGCCGGTATGATCGAGCATGGACAGGTACTTTTTAAGAAAGGATTCAAACCCGAATCCGAACTGATAGGGTTTAAACAATACATTAACAGGCGCTCCGGAAAGATGATATTCGATATTCCGGAAGAATGTGCGGGGGATAGCGTTGACGGACAATGATGAACTGGATCTGGTCTTTGAATCGGAGGATCTGATCGGCCTGCTTGATGATATTCAGGAGGCGCAGAATAAGAAAGAACAGAGTCAGGCTGAGGGTGGTTCCAACCTTGGCCGTTCATCAGGTGCGGACATTGCCAGCGTAGTATCTGAGAATAAGGCTGCAATGTCGACTTCTTCAAAATCCGGTTCGGAAGCTTATGAAGATCTTCTTGGAGCATTGTCAGAAGCCGAGATGAGTATCATCGGCAATGTGAATCTTAAGGCTCGCAAGATCGAAGACTACGATCCGGAGATATATTCAAGACCTCAGCTTGAACAGATAAAGCTTGGACTCGATCATGGTCTTGATGTTTCATTTTACGATTCCGAAGAGATGTCATTCAGACAGATGCGCGAGATCCGTGTGGGTCTCGAGCATGATCTCGATGTAACCTTCTATGCAAATAAATATTATCGCGATAAGCAAATGAGCGAGATACGGCTTGGATTGATGGAAAATCTTGATGTCGCATCCTATGCACGTTTGATCTATTCGCTTCCCGATATGCACAAATGCAGACGCGAGATGTTCCTTAACAAGTATAAGGAGGGAAGAGAGGTACTTGATAAGGAATATATGGATCTGCAATATGGCATAAAGATCCGTACGGAAAATGCCGTAATGCGTGCATTTTTCTCTCTTACAAAGGATCTTCCCGAAGATTTCACATGGACCAATATGAAGACCATCCTTGCATTGTACGGAGTCAACAGCGGGCTTAAGCAGGATCTCTTTGAGACGGATATACATAATCTGAAGCTTGAAAAGGAATACCTTGTAGCCGAGGGAAATCAGCCTCTAATCGGACATGACGGATATTTTGAATACTTCCATGAAGCGATGGATGCAAAGCCCAAGATACAGGAAGACGGAAGTATTGATTATCGTGCGGTCAAGAATTATGCCACGGTAAAGGCGGGGGATAAGGTAGCTGTATATCACGAAGCGACTCCCGGGGCTGAGGGCATAACCGTATCAGGTATTGAAATACCGGGATATACAGGCAAGAATCTTCCCAAGCTTGAATCCAGAAGTCTGAATATTGATGAGACCGGAAAGATCTACACGGCAAACAAAGACGGACTGGTATCCAGACACGGAAACAACATAGCTATTATCGACCAGCTGGAAATTGATGGCGATGTTGTATACGGTAAGGGCAATATCAGATTTGACGGTAATATACATGTTCACGGATCGGTAATGGAGAATTGCAGTGTCGAAGCTACCGGAGGGATCGAAGTTGACGGCTTTGTGGAAGGTGCATTTTTAAGAGCCGGCAAGGATATAATCATTCGTCGCGGTGTTAACGGCAATGATAAGGGTACAATAGAGTCAAAACAAAATGTGGTTGCTGCATTCCTTGAAAACATCACTGTGATTGCGGGCGGTAATGTTGAAGCGGGTTATATTTTAAACAGTGTAGTTGAATGCAACCAGAGCATTAAGACTAACGGAAGAAAATCCCTTATCTGCGGTGGAAAGGTTAAGGCCGGCATCAGCATTGAAACCCTAACCATCGGAAGTCATTCCCATGTTAAAACCGAAGTGGAAGTCGGAAAGAGCAATGAATACGGTGAGAAGATTATAGAGCTTACAAAACGCAGACGTAAGCTTGAACACGAAATGGAGAGAGTCCGTGATGGAATGGATACCGTTCTCAAGAAGTTCGGAGCTCTTACGGGCAGAACACATGAGATGTATCTGAAGCTTAATGATGTTCTGGAAAAGCAGAAGGAAGAACTTGCTTTGATCAACAGCGAACAGGAAAAGCTTGATAAAGAAATAGAATACAATATGAATATTTTTGTAAGAGTAACAGGAAATGCATATGCAAATACTTTCCTGAATATCAACGGCAACAGGCTGATGCTTCAGGAAGACAAGACAAATGTAAAGTTTTACTCCAAAGGCAGACAAGTGGAAGAGGAGTAAGGGGGAAGAGTTATGCGTAATACAATGCTCATTGCGGATGATGATATCGGATACCGGGATCAGCTGAGCCGGCTGTTTAAGGATAAATTTGATATTGCTACAGTCGGGAACGGGCGCGAGGCTATGTCTTACCTTGTGGCACATCACAAGGAGATCGCGATAATCCTTCTTGATATGCATATGCCGATAATCGACGGCAGGGCATTGCTTAAAGTTCTGAAACTGAAGGGCGTAATAAAGCGTATTCCTGTTATAATGATGACCACTGACAAGGATGAAGCACTGATCGCCGAGAGCTTTGAAAACGGAGCAACGGATATGCTTTATAAGCCCTTTGTTCCGAGGGTAGTAGTTGCGCGTGTTAATAACCATATAGCTCTCAACCGCAGCCGTATCCAGCTGGAGGATATGATCAGGCAGCAGACCATTCAGATCCAGGAAAAGAATAAAGAACTGAAAGCATTCAACAGTAAGCTTATCGAGATAATGAGTTCAATAGTTGAGTTCAGAAATCTTGAGAGTAATTCCCATATCAAGAAGATCAAAGGTATAAGCCGTATCGTTGCTGAGACCATAATGAGAAGATATCCGGATGATTATGATCTGACGCCCGAGAAAGTGGAGGCGATAGAAAGTACGGCGGCACTTCACGATATAGGAATGATAGCTATACCGGACAATATACTCCTTAAGCCGGGTAAGCTTACTCCGGATGAGTTCGAAGTGATCAAGTCACATACCACTCTCGGATGTGAGATACTCAAACAGATAGAGGAGCTGCAGGATAAGGAATACATTTCCACCAGTTATAATATCTGCCGACATCATCATGAAAGATATGACGGTAAGGGTTATCCCGATCATCTGGAAGGTGAAGCGATCCCTGTAGAGGCACAGATAGTCGCGCTTGCGGATGCTTATGATTCTCTCATAAGTGACAGAACCTACCGTGATGCTTTCGATATGAGCAAGGCGTATGGAATGATAATGAGCGGAGCTGCAGGATCATTCTCCGATAAAATGCTGGATTGCTTTGCACAAAGCAGGACCATGATCGAGAACTTCTGCAAAAAATACTGATAACGATTTTGACTGCTGATCCAAAAAGCGTATCTTCCAACCGAAGATACGCTTTTTAATATCTTATTTGAAATGAATATCTCTTCTTCTTCGCGATCCGGAGGAAGGAGTCCTTTTGCTTCCTGAGTTGTTCCTGCCTCGGTTTAAACCCGCCCTGCTCTGTCCGGAAAGTTTTCTGTTAGCAGATGAACCATCTCTTCTACCGGGAGCGGGTCGCCTGTGATTTGAAGGGAGCGATGATCTCTTTTGATTTTTCTTTCTCCTGTAGATCCGTCTTTTTCTTTTCTTGGCACGACGGACGAGAGCGGATATGATGATTATCGCTGCGACTACAGCTGCAAGGAACATGAAAATATGCTGGATCTTTATCATCTTACCTTCTGTTCCATTATCGCTTGATTTGTCAGTCTCCGGAAGGGCGGCATCGGAAGATGCTGCGGGGAGCCCCGAATCTGATGATACGGCTTCTGCGGAAGATATGCTGCTTTGATTGAGCGGCTGGAAATCGAAATTGGGGATAACGGATTCATTTAATAATATATCCGTGCTTCCCATGGGAATATCCACGGTATCTGTGTGATAGGTATATTCTATCTTGGCTACAGCGCCTTCATTAAGATCATCATAGCTGACATGAGAAGTGAGATCATCGAAGGTAAGTGTATTGGGCAGTACTATCCTGGTGGAATTGCCTATGGATAAAAGGGGCGCCGTACTGCCGAAGAGCCCCGAGGAAGAATTGAAGAAACCTGAGTTGTCTATATTGTAGCCTGTTTCAAAATCGGCAGGATCTATCATGGTAAAGTTAGAGAAACCGTAATCGAATAATTCGGCGGTATCTGTGAACTGGGCGGGAGTCTCTTCCATCAGGATAACCGCCACTAGTCTCATGCCACCACGCTCCGCACAGGATACGAGAGTCTGTCTCGAATGGCTGGTAAATCCGGTCTTGGATCCTACGAGATCTGCATAGGCCAGCTCCTGCCCCGGATAGAGCTTGTTTTTTGAATGTAAAGGAAATTCCTGATGTGTATCTGTTTCCTTAATTGTATATGAGGAAGTTGTAGCAATCTTGCAGAGCAGATCATACTGGAAGAAAGCACGGCCGATAAGCGCCATATCATGTGCCGTAGTATAGTGATCCTCATTGTGCAGACCGTTGGGTGTGACAAAATGCGTGCCGGTGCATCCAAGCTCCTTTGCACGCTCGTTCATCATATCGACATATCCTTCTATGGATCCGCCTATATTCTCGGCTACTACGTTGCAGGCTTCATTTGCTGAATTGATGATGATACCGTAGAGAAGCTCTTCGAGAGTGATGGACTCGCCTGCCCTGAGTCCCATGCAGGAACCGTCGGGATCATTGGAATCCACCGCCAACTGGCTGACGGTCATGAGCTTGTCGGTATCGCAGTTCTCTACAGCGACCAGACAGCACATAAGCTTTGTGATGGATGCGGGGTAGAGATGCTCGTCTATATCCTTGGCGTAGAGGATAGTTCCGGTATTGGCTTCCATAAGGATCGCTGCCTTGGCACCGATACGGGGGCCCTGGGGCCAGTTCTCTATGTTATTGGTCTGTACTTCCTCCGATTTGCGGGCTTCCGCTTCCGCATTGAATTCGTCCTGCGTAGCATGAACCGATTCGGAAAAAGCAAAAAAAGACACAAAACATACAATAAAAGTTAGAAGCGTGTTAATGGCACGCAGTATGATCTTATTCTTTTTTTCTGTTTTCTTTCTAAAATCGCGCATAGGGAAATTATACATTAAAACAGAGTGGAAATGTATATAATTCACAAATATCAATAGCGGCGGTAATGCTGATCATCAGCATTAAACCCTTGAAGGATAAGGATCGGAGGACTTGATTAACAGAGAGTGACAGGTATAGAATACGTGAGTAAATGCGGCTGGATAAGTATCATACGAAATGCTTTGTGATTCCCGGGAGCGGGATCGGATGTGAGCAAAGAAATTGAAAACAGGAGATTGATATGAGGCTCAGAAATGTAACAGGTTCGCGCGAGATGATAGCGGCCAATGATTTTGTTATACATGATGAAAATGAACACAAAGGAAAATGGAAAGAGATATTCGGAAATGATAATCCCATAAAGCTGGAGATAGGAATGGGAAAGGGAAGATTTATCATGGATCTCGCAGAGCTTAATCCCGATATCAATTATCTTGGGATAGAAAAGTACTCCACGGTGCTCCTTCGTGCCATCCAGAAGCTGGAAGAACGACAGCTTCCCAATGTCAGATTTATCCGCATGGATGCTGAATACATATGTGACTGTTTCGAAGAGGGCGAGATAGAAGGTATCTATCTCAATTTCTCTGATCCGTGGCCCAAGGACAGGCATGCCAAGCGCAGGCTTGAGAGCAGACAGTTCCTGGAAAGATACGATCACATACTTGCAAAGGGCGGAAGGATCGAATTCAAGACGGATAACAGGGCACTGTTTGATTTCGCTGTCGAAGAAGTTAAAGAAAGCGCCTTTGAGATAAAGGCGCTTAGCTATGATCTTCATTCCGATGAAAAGATGATGGTCGGAAATGTGATGACCGAGTATGAGGAAAGATTCTCATCACAGGGTAATCCGATATGCAAATATATACTTGAAAGAAAATGACGGATCAGACCGCAGCTTTCATGATGGCATCAAAGAGCTCATCGTAAGTCTCGAAAGCGGGAAGCTGCGGATGGTCAGCCTTGATCTTATCCGTGCTTCTGAAAAGGAAGCCTGCCTTGCTGGCCTCTATCATGGCCAGATCATTGTAGCTGTCGCCGCTGGCGATGGTATCGTATCCGATGGACTGCAGAGCTTTAACAGTAGTAAGCTTTGAGTTCTGGATCCTCATCTTAAATCCTGTGATCTCACCGTTTTCTGCGACTTCAAGTGAGTTACAGAAGATAGTGGGATTACCGAGTTTCTTCATAAGCGGTGCTGCAAACTGTGTGAAAGTATCGCTGATTATGATGACCTGCATATTATCACGCAGATCGTCCAGGAATTTCTTTGCTCCGGGAAGCGGATCTATGGTTTCGATGGTCTTCTGTATCTCTTTTAATCCGAGACCGTGTTCCTTTAAGATACCGATCCTCCACTTCATAAGCTTATCGTAATCAGGCTCATCCCTTGTGGTGCGCTTAAGCTCGGGTATTCCGCTGGCTTCGGCAAATGCGATCCAGATCTCGGGTACGAGTACGCCTTCAAGGTCAAGACAGGTTATATACATAATTGTTACCTCCGGAAAAATAATGATCATGCGGTTTTCCGCAAAAATACATGCGACATAATATCATATTTATGATATCAGGGTCAAAAGGTATTTTTCGTTATGTTCTGTTTTGTAAACATTTTCCATAAGATCACAATGTATCTGCGGTTGCGCTTGGTATTTATGATGATTGACAAGGGTGCTTTTTTCTATAAAATGCAAGGAGACAGACGACACCGTCCGGGAAGGCCCCGGCAGGATCAAAGGAAGATCTGAGGATTGTACTGTCGCAGGAGGAAAATATGGAAGAGAAAAAAGAAGTAACAACGGAAGAAAAAAAGGAAGAAGCTAAAAAGCCCGAGACAAAGGGCGGTATCTCAGGCTTCTTAAAAAGAAAGAACATCGAGATCTCGCTGAAGCGTTACGGTATCGATGCTCTCGGAGCAATGGCACAGGGTCTTTTCTGTTCACTGCTCATCGGAACCATCATAAACACCATCGGTACTCAGTTTCATATCGGTTTTCTGACGACACCCGTGGCTACGATCAGCGGGATCGACTATACGGTAGGCGGACTTGCTTCTGCAATGAGCGGCCCTGCTATGGCTGTTGCCATAGGATATGCACTTAAGTGCCCGCCGCTTGTACTGTTTTCACTGATATCCGTTGGTTTTGCATCAAATGCATTAGGCGGAGCAGGCGGCCCTTTGGCTGTTCTCTTTATTGCGATACTCGCAGCAGAGATAGGTAAGGCCGTATCAAAGGAGACCAAGGTAGATATTCTTGTTACTCCTCTTGTAACCATCGGCGTAGGTATCTTTTTATCATGGGCGATCGCGCCTCCTCTTGGAGCACTTGCATTAAAGCTCGGAGATGCCATCAAGTGGGCAACTGTTCAGCAGCCGTTCATAATGGGTATCATAGTATCTGTTCTGGTTGGTATGGCACTCACACTTCCGATCTCGTCCGCTGCTATATGTGCTGCACTTGGACTTACGGGACTTGCAGGCGGAGCAGCTGTTGCAGGCTGCAGTGCCCAGATGATCGGATTTGCCGTTATCTCTTTTAAGGAGAATAAATGGGGTGGACTGATCTCACAGGGTATCGGTACATCAATGCTTCAGATGGGCAATATCGTAAAGAATCCCAGGATCTGGATCGCTCCCACTCTTGCAAGTGCGGTAACAGGACCCATTGCAACATGCTTATTCAAGCTTGAGATGAACGGTGCACCTGTATCGTCAGGTATGGGAACCTGTGGTCTGGTTGGACAGATAGGTGTTTACACAGGATGGATAAACGAGATGGCTGAGGGCAGCAGAACTGCTATCACTGCTATGGATTGGACAGGGCTTGTGCTCATAAGCGTAGTGCTTCCTGCGGTGCTTTCACTTGTATTCCATCTTATCGTTAAGAAGCTTGGCTGGGTCAAGGATGGGGATATGAAGCTTTCATAAAGCTTTGTTCCGACGACAGGAAATAAATCACAGATATGCTGATATAACCGCGGTTGATTAAGACCGCGGTTTTTTATATAATATTTTAGTCTATGCAAAGGCTTTGAGGGGGATGGAGCCGACTTAAACAGCCTGGAGGGAATACATAATGTCGAGATTAAGGATCACAGTCATTTCAATCGTTTTGGTAGTTGGAGGTCTTATCGTAGGCTTCGGCGCCCTATATAACTCCACAAAGCTAAAAGGGGATCTTATCAATGTCGCGGAAGTGGATCCCAACAGTTTGAAGGCAGGAGACTTTGTTTCGATTGATGTCCGTACTGTTTTTGATACAGGCGTGAACATGATCGAGGAAACAAAGCGTTACGGTGTTACAACAAGCTCGAGAGAAGCAGCAAGATATTATGAGATTCCTTATTTTGTTGAGTCAAAGGAAGGGATCTATTACGATAAATATATCATCATGAAGGCGGGGACACAGTACTTTGATGTATTGGAGAAGCAGTGTGAACTCAGTGAGGCATGGTGGGCAAATGAAAATCTCGGCCTTTCGGATCAGCCTGCAAAATGCATGACCTTAAAGGGCAAGATCATGAATTTTAAGAAAGGTGATCGTGAATATTTCATTTATCCGGGAGAAGAAGACGCCCTGGTAAATTGTTATATACAGGTCGTAAATGAGGACGGATATACTGTCGGATTGATAGCCGGTCCCATCATGTTCGTTATCGGTCTTATCATATTGATAGTATTGATAAAGAAGTACAAGGATGAGAAGTATTTAATGAGCAGCATGCCCAAGACTTCAAACAATCAGTACTATGGACCTCAGAGTAACGGAGACGAGGGAGATTTCAACAGGACTGCCGTTAAGTCGGCATTTGCGCCGATGGCAAGAGCAAGCTCCGATTCGGTATCGGGATTTGCTTCACAGAGTCAGGCAGGACAGGTACAGTCTGCTTACGGCAACAAGACAGAGCAGTTCACACCGCAGACAGCTCCTGCAGGCACACCTGATGCATTAAAGAATGTCAATCCCATGTTCGGAACACAGGTTGTCACGCCTGATATAAAGCCTGCCACTCCCTTTGGAGCAGCACCTTCCATGAATATGGATCCGTCTCTTGGCGGGATACAGGCTAACGGTATGGTATCTCCTGCAGGTGCCCAGTCCAATGTTTCGGGACTCAGCTCCATCTATGGAACACAGACAGTCGCACCTGAGCTTCAGTCTGTAAATATCAACAAGGTTACGGGTAACGGATTACAGTCTTCGTCAATACCCGATACAGGTTTTGTTGATCCGATGCTTGGTACGGTACCGGTATCTCCTGTCGGCAACGGATTTGACAGTTCTATGAATTCAGGAAATAACGGAAATCAGAATCAGTAATCATTATGTGGATGTTACTTACATTATTTTACGGCCTCATCAAGGGAGGCCGTGAAATAGTAAAGAAAAAAGCAATTGAAAAGAGTACTGTTTTTGAAGTACTCTTTTTTTATACATTATTTGCGTTTTTGTTTCTGATACCCGGGGCACTGATGTTTCCCGAAGATAATATCAGAGGGCTGTCATATGTACAGCTTGGCTTTATAGCAATAAAGTCTTTTGTGATCTTTATCGCGTGGATATGCAGTTTTAAAGCTATTGAAAAGATCCCCATCAGTGTTTATGGTCTGCTGGATCTGTCGAGAGTTATATTTGCCACGCTTTTAGCAGTTCTCGTATTGGGAGAGTCAGTTGGGAAGACACAGATACTCGGACTCATACTTGTGGCACTGGGTCTTCTGTTCCTTAAGTTCGGATCCGGGAAGGAACCGGAAAAGAGCGGCGCGTTCTATGTCGTGCTGGCATTGCTTTCATGTGTGCTGAATGCGGTGTCGGGTATGATGGACAAGATCCTTACAAATGAAACGCTTGATATCGGTATGAAACCGGGGCAGCTTCAGTTCTGGTATATGCTCTTTCTGACTATGTTTTACGGAATGTATTTTTTCTTTTCGAAGACTGAGCTTGACATCAGGAAGAATCTGAAGAATTGGTGGATATGGATATTAAGCCTTCTGTTTGTTCTTGCGGACAGGGCTTTGTTTATGGCTAATCAGGATCCTGCATCCAAAGTTACTGTCATGACACTGATAAAGCAGTCGGGATGTCTTGTGACCATACTGGGAGGCAGACTTGTTTTTAAAGAAAAAAATATTGTTAAAAAACTTGTCTGCGCCGCAATAATAATAACGGGTATATTCATTGGTGTATTATGATGTTGATATCTGCAATCATACTTATAATCATGATCGTTATACTGCCTCTGGAAACGGGGCGCTTTTTGGAGCGCTTTGACAAGGGACACCAAAATGATACGGGAATGGTTTTTCTGTCGGGGTTTCTGTTACAGTTAGTGCTGTTTTTCCCTGTTGCACTGGGAACCATGTTCTTTATCAGACAGGATAATTTTGTGTGGTGCACAAGGATATATCTGATACTCAGCTGTATACCTGCCATAGCCGGAGCAGTTTGCAGGATAAGGAAATTAAAAGAAAAAAAGCCTGCGGCCGGACCGGAACGGAAGGCGGAAGTTTATAAGAATACGGGTGAAGAGAAGAACGGAAAATTCAGGGATGCAGAGAAGACCATACTGTGGGCGGCATTCTTTATCATTCTTGCCTACCAGCTGTATAAGGCTGTGACAACGGCTTTTATAGACGGCGATAACACTTTCTATGTAACACAGTCTCTCATTGCACAGCAGCAGGGTGTAATGTTCACAAACCTTCCTTATACGGGAGGCCCCACGTCTCTTGATATGAGGCATGCGCTTGCCGTGCTCCCGCTTTGGTTTGCATATCTTGCGAAAGTAAGCGGGATACATGCTACGGTGCTTTGCAAGACGGTGATGCCGCTTTTCCTAATACCTTTTACATATCTTGTCTTTTTTGAGATCGCAAAGCGTCTCTATCCGGAAGAAAAGAACAATATCCCGTTTTTCCTGTGTCTCGTAGCGGTATTCGAGATGTTCGGAAGTGTATCCATATATACCTCAGAGAGGTTTTTCCTGACAAGGACATGGCAGGGAAAAGCTATGCTTGGAAGTGTGGTAATACCGGTTATAATACTTGCTCTTTTGATGATAGCGGCAGATATCAGGGATAAGAGCAATGCGAATATAAAAACCGCATGGTACCTGATAGTCAGTGCCGGAATATTTTCCGGGATCTGTACGTCTCTCGGGGTAGCCTTTTCGGCTTTACTTACGTTGGGAGGATGTCTTGTAATCGCCATCCGTGATCGTAAACCAAAGCTTTTTGCAATGAGCATGCTCGCATGCATACCGCAGGCGGTATATATGGTGCTGTATGTAATACTGAAGTGACCGTTGGTCATTATTGAGATTATTTATGAATGAGCCGGAAAGAAAATGACTCGGATCATCAGAGGAAAAGAATGATATCAAGATTGTGGGCTTATCTTGAATTGAATATAGAAACCGTTAAGAATTATGCAGGGACAGGATTTCTGCTGCTTATTTACGCGGCTGCGTTTGCATATCTCCTGATCTCAGAGAAGGATAAGGCGAAGCGTGTGATCTTCGTATGGATCCCGGGACTGACTTTGCTTTTTTTCTTCCTGCCGCCTGTCAGATGGATGTATATGAAATACATAGACGGGAGTGCCACATACTATCGTGTGCTGTGGCTGATCCCGGTTGCGATGACCATCGCTCACGGATTTACCAGGATCTGTGAAGGATTTAAGCTTATAGGTCTTCCTGTTGCGGTGGCACTCATAGCACTTTGCGGCGGAGATGTCTATCATTCCGTTGCAGGTCCTCTTGTCATAGCATCAAAGGCTCAGAATGAGTATCATATTCCGCAGGAAGTGATCGAAACTGCAGATATAATAATGGCAAATGAGCAGGGTCACAGGGTGAAAGCCGTGATGCCCCTGGATTTTACTTCCTATATCAGACAGTATGATACAGATCTGTATCTGGCATACGGAAGAGAGCTGATCATGCGTCCCGATGCTTATGATGAGCTCTATTCCATGCTTTGCGAAGATCCCATAGATGTTGAGAAGATGCGCGAGGCAGCCATCCCCAGACAGGTCAGTTACTATGTATTTCCCAAGACTTCGGGTTTTGTAAAAGATCCTGAGAGCTGCGGCCTTGAAAAGGCCGGAGAGACTAAAGATCATGTCATTTACAGGGATCCTGAAGAACTTGAATACATGTCCGGCATATCCTATTACTATTTCACGGATTGACCGTTATATTCCCCCGCAGACTTTAATAAAATACCCAAATCAGATATAATTAGCCTTAGGTTTTGAGGGTAAATTGTATTTTTATTGGGAGGTTAAAAAATGGCATCAAAGAAAACATCAGGTGAGACTTCGTCATCCGGAGCAACCATCCGCGACAAGTTTGACAAGGAACTTTTCAAGAGAAGCGTCCTCTACAATATCAAGACGCTTTATCGCAAGACGATCGATGAGGCAACACCCCAGCAGGTATTTCAGGCCGTTTCCTACGCGATCAAAGACCAGGTCGTTGATATGTGGATGGTCACTCAGGAGCAGTATGAGAAAAAGGATCCCAAGACAGTGTATTATCTGTCCATGGAATTCCTTATGGGACGTGCTCTCGGAAACATGATGATAAATATGAAGGCTTATCAGGGCGTGAAAGAGGCTCTGGATGAGCTGGGACTCGATATAAATGTTATCGAGGATCAGGAGCCGGATGCAGCACTTGGAAACGGCGGTCTGGGAAGACTTGCTGCCTGCTTCCTTGATTCACTGGCAAGCCTTGGATATCCTGCATACGGATGCGGTATCCGTTATCGTTACGGTATGTTCAAGCAGCAGATAAGGGACGGATATCAGGTCGAGGTACCTGATAACTGGCTTGAAAACGGCAATCCTTTTGAACTTCGCCGCAGCGAGTATGCCAAGGAGATAAAGTTCGGCGGATATGTAAATGTCCGTATTGATGAGAACGGAAGAAATAATTATTTCCAGGAAGGATATCAGTCGGTAAAGGCCATACCTTACGATATGCCAATTGTCGGATATGGCAACGGCATCGTGAATACGCTTAGGATATGGGATGCAACACCTATTGATGTTTTCCGCCTGGATTCATTTGATAAGGGTGATTATCAGAAAGCGGTAGAGCAGGAGAATCTTGCAAGAAATATCGTAGAGGTCCTTTACCCCAATGATAATCATTATGCAGGTAAGGAGCTCAGACTCAAGCAGCAGTACTTCTTCATATCGGCATCCGTCCAGGAAGCTGTAGCAAAATACATGCGTTCTCATAAGGATATCAGGAAATTCTATGAGAAGGTTACATTCCAGCTGAATGATACACATCCTACGGTAGCGATCCCTGAGCTTATGAGGATCCTTATGGATGAATACTATCTCACATGGGATGAGGCATGGGAAGTTACCACAAAGACCTGTGCATATACCAACCATACGATAATGGCTGAGGCACTTGAAAAGTGGCCTATTGAGCTCTTCTCCAGACTGCTTCCGAGGATTTATCAGATCGTGGAAGAGATCAACCGTCGATTTGTACTGGAGATACAGGCAAAATATCCGGGAGATCAGGAGAAAGTCCGCAAGATGGCCATCATCTACGACGGACAGGTTAAGATGGCACATCTTGCTATCTGTGCCGGCTATTCGGTAAACGGTGTTGCAAGACTCCATACAGAGATCCTTAAGACGCAGGAACTTAAGGACTTCTATGAGATGTTCCCCGAGAAGTTCAATAACAAGACCAACGGTATCACACAGAGAAGATTCCTGCTTCATGCAAATCCTCTTCTTGCAGACTGGGTAACGGCGCATATCGGAGATGACTGGATCACGGATCTTTCCAAGATCAAGAAGCTCAAAGTATATGCCGATGATGAGAAGGCGCAGCACGAGTTCATGAACATCAAGTATCAGAACAAGGTACGCCTCGCTAAATATATCAAGGAACATAACGGAGTTGATATAGATCCCAGATCCATATTTGACGTACAGGTAAAGCGTCTCCACGAATATAAGAGACAGCTGTTGAACATCCTTAATGTTATGCACCTGTATAATGAGCTGAAGGATCATCCGGATGTATTTTTCTATCCCAGGACGTTCATCTTCGGTGCCAAGGCGGCAGCAGGTTATCGTAATGCCAAGCTTACGATCAAGCTTATAAATGCTGTGGCAGATGTGATCAACAACGATCCTTCCATCGGCGGTAAGATCAAGGTAGTATTTATTGAGGATTACAGGGTATCCAATGCGGAAATGATATTTGCTGCATCAGATATCTCGGAACAGATATCAACAGCTTCCAAGGAAGCGTCCGGAACAGGTAACATGAAGTTCATGCTGAACGGTGCTCTTACACTCGGAACAATGGATGGTGCCAATGTTGAGATCGTTGAAGAGGTTGGAGCGGAGAATGCATTTATCTTCGGTCTTTCATCCGATGAAGTTATCAACTATGAGCAACATGGCGGTTATAATCCTATGGATATCTTCAACAATGACCAGAATGTAAGACGTGTGCTCATGCAGCTGATCAACGGAACATATTCCAAGGATACGGAGCTTTTCAAGCCGCTTTACAATTCTCTGCTTAATACTGAGTGCACATCAAGAGCTGATACTTACTTTATCCTCAAGGATTTTGAGTCTTATGCCGAGGCTCGTGCAAAGGCAGTGGAAGCTTACCAGGATGAAGCACGCTGGGCACGTTCGGCTATTCTGAATACGGCCTGTTCAGGCAAGTTCTCATCAGACCGTACCATCAAGGAATATGTCGATGATATCTGGCACCTTGATAAAGTTAAGGTTAGGAAGTGATCATACAGATAAAAATGCATCAGGGAGATCCGGCGGTTTAAAACTGCCGGATCTTTTTTGGTCTCTCATGCCGTCGCTGACAGTACAGTTCAGGTTGTCCGCAACGGTTAAATTGCTTATAATTAATCAGTGTTTGTTTAGCTTAGGAGATCAGGTGAATATACTTTTTTACAGATACGGAAGCATATGCGAACCCGACATGATAGAAGCTTTTGAGAAGTTCGGTATCACTGTTGTGGAAGAAAAAGGCATGATAACGGATAAGGGCAAGAAGCCCTCCGATATTGTGCAGGATGTTGCCGACAAACTTCGTAAGAGAAGCTTTATGTTTGTGTTCAGTATTAATTTTTTCCCGCCGGTATCGGAAATCTGTCAGATAGCCGGGGTTCCGTATGTGTGCTGGACTGTCGACTGTCCGGTGCTTGAATTGTTTTCACCATCCCTGTCCAATCCCTGTAACAGAGTATTTCTTTTCGACCGGAATCAATACCTGTATTTTAAAGACCGCAATCCGGGTAAGATCTTTTATCTGCCGTTGGGATCGAATCCTGACAGATGGGACAGGGTTCTGGCGGGGGCTTCCTCAACAGAGGCAGACAGATTTGCAGGTGATGTTTCTTTTGTAGGATCTCTTTACAGTGAGAAGAATCCGTACAGGAGTATAGATAAGATATCCGAATATGCAAAAGGATATATCAGGGGAATAGTGGAAGCCCAGCTTCAGATATATGGTTATAATTTCATCAGTGAGATGCTGGATGAAAAGATTGTGGAGGAAATGAAATCCATTATCCCTGATATGCAGCAGCCGCTTGTTAAAGACGATAAGGAAGCTGAGAAATATCTGATGGCTAACTGTTTTATAGGGACCGAGGTGGCACAGGAAGAGAGAGAGAGGACCTTTGCGGTACTGGGAAAGAACTGTGCGGTGGATCTTTATACCAGAAGCTACACGACTGATCTCGAGAAAAAGTGCAAAGAAGCGGGAACGCCGGTTTACAGAGCTGATAAAGCAACAAAGGGACTTAACGGCGTACATATCCATGATGGTGTCAGAACACTTGATGAGATGCCGCTTGTCTTTAATAAGAGTAAGATCAATCTCAATATAACTATGAGACCGATATCGTCGGGGCTGTCACTTAGAGTATTTGATATTTGTGCCTGCGGAGGGATGCTTTTGACCAATTATCAGGAGGAACTGCCGGAGATGTATGAACCCGGCGTGGAAGTAGAGATGTATTCATCTCCGGAGGAATTGCATGATAAGGTGATGTATTACTTAGAGCATGACAGTGAGAGACAGCGTATAGCAAGACGCGGTTATGAAAAGACTGTCAGTGCCCACAGATGGGATCTGAGGATCCGCGAGATGATAGCTATGATCAGCAAAACACTTTAAGTGTTTAAAGGTTTCAAAACTATGAAAAAAGAAGAAAAAACAGAAGAGAAAAAAATACCGGAAACAGTAGAGGCGGAAAGCAATGATTACGACTTTATCAGAGAAAAGATAAAGGACAGACCGATAAATCGTAAGAAACTTCTGCGCAGGACACTGCTTACAGCCGGTATGGCGGTTATTTTCGGACTTATCGCATGTATCACATTTCTTTTGCTGGAGCCGGTATTCGGCAAGCTCCTGAATTCGGATCAGAGTATGGATCTGCGTCCGGTTGAATTAAATGAAAGCACAGAGAATGAACAGTATCCAACAGAGACTGTGCAGATAATCGATGAGGAAAGGGAAGAAGGTTTTCAGATCGCGGTCGAGAAGCCTTTGGATGAGATGAGTCTTAATGACGACGATATAGTGCTCAGCGGGAATGCGGCCCATGGAGATGGTCATGTGAGCGGAAATGCGGCTTCGGGAATGCAGGCATCAGGTCAGGTGCAGGGAAGCAACAGCGAGAATGAGATCGAACTTGAGGACTATCGTCAGCTCTACAGGAAAAAGTATTCATTAAGTGTAGAAGTATCCAAGAGTCTTGTGACGATAACGGCAAATGAAGATGACACGAATTGGACGGATGAAAATGCGCTTCGTGAGCATATGACCACCGGAGTGCTGGTGGGTGAGAACGGCTATCAGTTACTTATACTGGCGGACAGTTCCAGGATTGGCGGAAACAAACCTGTTGATAATATGCGCGTAAAGTTCAGCAATGGAGATACTTCAGATGGTGTATCGCTGTTAAGATATGACAGGGATACCGGACTGGCGGTATATGCTATCCAGTTAAGCGATATTCCGACTGCTGCAAGGGAAGGCCTGAAAATGGCTGTTATAGGAGCTTCTTCAACGTCCACGGTGCTTGGAAATGCTGTAATAGCAGCAGGAATGCCCCTTGGATCGGAGTCTGTATGTTATGGCGCTGTGACAAGTACAGGAAGGACCGGCACGGGGATAGACTGTTCGTATCAGCTTTTAACTACGGATATTTACGGTAGTACCTGTGCCAGCGGCGTGCTCACTAATATGAAGGGGCAGCTTGTGGGCGTGATATGTAACGGTAAAAACGAAGACGGATTGGAGAATATGATATGTGCTTATGGTATAAGCGGTATAAGATCATTGATCGAGGATCTGTCAAATAATGTTGACCGTGCGTATCTGGGGATATATCCTGCGGAAGTAAAGAGCGAAGCGAAAAAGGAATATGATATTCCGGACGGAGTGTATATAACAGATGTTGAGATAGATTCTCCGGCAATGCAGGCAGGACTTTTACGTGGAGATATACTGATCAGTATAGACGGAACCGGAATGCTGACCGTGGGAGAATACATGACTTTACTCAGAGGACATAAGCCGGAGGACACTGTAAGGATCGTTTATGCCAGATCCAATGGAAGCACATATGTGAATATGACAGCGGATGTGGAGCTGGGATTCAGACCGGATAATTGATAAAGAGATAAAAAGAAAGGGAAGACTTATGAAGTATATTAAGGACTTTGAAGAAGGAAACAAGATAAGAGGAATCTACTACTGTAAGACGAAGCTCTCTACCGAGACCAAGGCGGGGAAACCCTATGACAGCCTGAACCTGCAGGACCGTACAGGTGTCATAGATACCAAAGTGTGGGAACCTAACAGCCCGGGGATCAAGGAATATGAAGCCGGTGATTATATTGAGATCACGGGAGACGTGATCGTATTTAACGGCGCAAAGCAGCTCCGTGTTTCAAGTATCCGTAAGTGTGGCGAGGATGAGTACGATCCCGGTGATTATATGCCGGTATCTTCCAAGAACATAGATGAAATGTTTGCGGAACTTATTAAGCTTGTTGACTCTGTTAAAAATATATATTTAAAGAAACTTCTTGAAAACTTTTTTAAGGATGATAAATTTGCGTCAACATTCAGAAAGTCATCTGCCGCTAAGACCGTTCATCATGCTTTTATTGGCGGATTACTTGAACATACGTTAAGTGTTGCAAAGCTCTGCGATTATATGAGCGGATGCTATCCTCTCATTAAGAGGGATCTGCTTGTAACATGTGCCCTGCTTCATGATATAGGAAAGACGAAAGAGATATCACCTTTCCCGGAGAATGATTATACTGATGCGGGACAGCTTGTGGGGCATATAATCATAGGTACCCAGATGGTGGAAGATAAGATCAGAACGATAGAAGGATTCCCGGCGGGACTGGACAGAGAGGTGCAGCATTGCATACTTGCGCATCATGGAGAACTTGAATTCGGATCGCCGAAGAAGCCTGCATTGCTTGAGGCAATGGCGCTTTCGCTTGCAGATAATATGGATGCCAAGATAGAGACTTTCTCGGAATATCTCATGGCGAGTCCGCAGACAGACTGGCTGGGCTTTAATAAGTTCCTTGACAGCAATATTCGAAAAACCGGAGATGTATAATGATTTCATATGTTAAGAATCAGGAAACAGAAATAGTGATAACGGATCTCGGATCGGAAGGGGAAGGCATCGGCAAGATCGATGGCTTTCCTTTTTTTGTAAAGGGAGCATTGCCGGGAGACAGGATCCTGGCGGGAGTAACCAAGGTTAAGAAAAACTATGCATTTGCAAGAGTGATAAAGATTCTGGAACCTTCAGCCGATCGTGTGTCTCCAAAGTGTGAGGCTGACAGGAGGTGTGGCGGATGCAGGCTGCAGAGCCTGTCTTACGATGCACAGCTTAGATACAAAACAGATAAGGTAAAAAACATTCTGATGAGGATAGGGGGTGTTCCGGAAGCGCTGTTGGATAAAGTCATGGAGCCGATAATCGGCATGGGAGAAAATGCTGAAGGTCCGTGGCGTTATCGCAACAAGGCCCAGTATCCCTTCGGACGTGACAAAGAAGGAAAGCTAGTATACGGATTCTATGCAGGAAGAACACATGACATTATCACCTGTGATGATTGTCTGATCTCTGCACCGGAAAACGGCAAAGTGCTTGAAAACATTGTGGCATGGATGAATGAGCATGATCTGGATCCCTATGATGAATCAAATGGGACAGGATTATTGAGACATGTGCTCATCAGAAAGAGCAGGGCATATAATGAGCTCATGGTATGTTTGGTGATAAATGCGAAGGATCTTCCATGGGAAAAAGAGCTGGTTGATAAACTTACACACTGCGATGAGATCGCATCCATATCGTATTCTGTCAACATGGATAACACAAATGTGATAATGGGCAGAGAGTATCATACTGTTTATGGTAAGGATACTATAAAGGATCGTATCGGCGGGCTGGAGTTTAATATCTCACCTCTTTCATTTTATCAGGTAAATCCCGTTCAGACTGAAAAGCTCTATTCAACAGCATTGGAATTTGCTGATCTTAAAGGGGATGAAGTCGTATGGGATCTGTATTGCGGAATAGGAACTATCTCCCTTTTCCTTGCCAAACATGCAAAAAAAGTATGTGGTGTGGAAATAGTCCCGCAGGCAATTGATGATGCAAAAAATAACGCAAAAGAAAATGGGATTTCAAATGCTGAATTCTATGTGGGTGCAGCGGAAGAAATACTACCGGCGTACTACGAAAATAATTCGGATGATATGACTCATCCCGATGTCGTGGTTGTCGATCCGCCACGTAAGGGACTTGACGAAAAGTGTATTGAAACGATAGTAAAGATGACTCCGGAACGGGTAGTATACGTAAGCTGCGACCCTGCAACACTTGCAAGGGATATCAGGATCTTTGCGGAGAACGGATATGTATTAAAACGAGTAAGGGCATGTGATATGTTTCCGCAAACGGTGCATGTTGAGACGGTAGTTCTTTTAATTAGGAAAAAGTAGATGGATACATGGATATTCAGCTGGATATACAAAGAAAGAATGGTAAAGGAAAATGGAAAACATAGCATTGATCGAGTTAAATGATTCTTATCTGCCACAGATGGCAGAACTATATAGAGAGGCTTTTGCCG
>JAILGE010000034.1 GCA_024697065.1 Lachnospiraceae bacterium | reverse complement strand
AGAACTTGGTGATGCGTCAAATGAAGCAGTACTTGCAATTGGTGAAGGTTCATACGAATTTTCAAGTGCTCAAAAAGAAAACATAGTAGAAATTGATTCATCAGGTGTTGATTTTTCTTCTATGAAAGTAATGAGTTTGGGGTCTGGTGTAACAGGAGAGTTTATAGACTTGTCGATATAAAATCGAAAAAATCTGTTACTTGAAGAGAGTCGAGAAATCGGCTCTCTTTTCATGTCCGGAGGGAGACGTTGTTTTTGTATCCGGTGAGTGCAGGTTTCCTGTAGGTGGTGCAGGAGAACACAAAGAAATATTACTAGACCGAAAGAATCATAACGGCTGATAGATCCTGATAAAAAGCTTGATTTAGATCTATAATTATTTGCAAGTGACACTAATTTGTTCTTGACAAAACGCTTCCAAACGGAACTGTGATGAAGGAAGAACTTATCGTTATAAACCGTGAGGCTTCCAACATTGATAATACGTATATCGAACTTGTGGATGAAGATGGTGACAACATATACGATTACTACGAAAAATACTTCGGTACTGATCCTGATAAGAAAGATACCGATGGTGACGGACTTGATGATGGAGCAGAACTTTTCCTTCTTGATACTGATCCTACAGATGACGATACGGATGATGATGGGATCAGGGACTGTGATGAGGATGAAGACGGGGATGGTCTGAATATACTTAGAGAACACGAGCTTAGAACATCTGATTTAGTCGATGATTATGATCTTGATAAATTAAATGACGGATATGAGGTAAATGTGACCGGAACAGATCCGACATTGGCTGATACGGATTTTGACGGATTAATGGATATAGAGGAACTTAATTTAGGACTTGATCCTTCTAAGCCTGACAGTGATGGGAACGGAATAGCCGATAGAGATGAATTGATCTCGCAGGAAGTATCAAGAGACTATAGCGGAACAGCGTTAAATAGAGTAAGTGTGGATATGATGTGTGCGGGAATCTTAGATGACAAACTCTATATTTACCTGACATATGATAAAAACAGCATTGTATATGATACAGCAGGGCTAATAGGTGATCCTGTAGAGATTTATTGTGATGCTGATTTTGATACGGCTGATATCACATTCAGATATGATGAGACATTGCTTGGGGATACTAAAGAAGAAGACCTTTGTATGGTCTGGTATGACGAAGCAAATGATGCCTTTGTCATTCTTGAGGACTCTGTTGTAGATACAGTGAACAACACAGTAACCTATACAACAACTCATTTCTCAACATACCTGCTCGTTGATAAAGTTAAGTATAAGAAAACGTTTGAAGATAAGGAAATTGATTTAACTAAGATAAAAAATTTGAGGTATTACTATGTTTTCGTTGTGGATTTTACGGCCTCTGAGGAAAGCGTAGACGAGCAGTTGAGAGCAGTTAAAGAAATAATGAAATATATAGATTCAGTTGAACCTTATTCTAACTACATAGATGATGATTTCAATCTGAGGCAATATACTTATAGTATTCCGAAATATATTCTGGTATATGGAAAGCCGGGCGGGGCGGGTGATACATATTCTGATATGGCGTCGGGATATCTGGATTGTCATTTTAATTTAGAGAATTTTGATAAAATAATTCAACATTATCGTGATATCGGCAAAGTTGGAACAAATATGTATGATGCAGACTTTGGAAATGCGGCCTATAAAGGAGTTTGTCTTAATGGGGCTACATTCAGACACTATTTCTTTATGGGAGATAAATATAATCTAAATGATACATGGAAAAGCAAAATAGACTCGCAATTCAAAAATCAAACATCATTAGGTGTTTTCAACACAGTAACCTTAAATAATTATGGATATAACTGTTTTGATAGTTATGTATCAGAAAAAGGAAAAATATACAGAGCCATAAACGGAACAGATGCGGTAATAGAGGAAATAATCAGGGATCTGAAGAATAGTGGTGTCGGTAAAGACCTGTCAGGAATCAGCCATTTCTCGGCTATACACTCTAAACTTAAATATGAAAATGACTCGTATTATTTATGCTTTGACGGTGGGGTATCCGCAGAAGATCAAGAAAAACAGGCGTCAGTAGCTCAAGCTTTAATTGAACATATGGATGAAAACGATGTTGTTAGTATAATAGCATATTATAACGATGGATACGAAATGGACTATCACTTGGATAAGGTTGACGCTATAGAGTGGATAACCAGATTTAAGGAAAGAGAAGTTGCCACGGCGTCTAAGTTGTATAACGGCAATATTCCGGTTGTTCTTAACAGTAGAGTTTTTAATGAGCTCGCGCGTGATACGAAATCTTACACAGACAGTAATAGAAATGTTAAGGTATTTGTCTTCTACGCAGGAAATATATATGACAGCTCAATCTATGAACATCTTGATAAACCATATTTCAGTTTTGACTCAAAGGGCATAAATGATAGTATAAAATATGCAGCTGACAATGATGTTATAATAAATACTATAGCAATCTCATATCCCACAAGTCAGTATATGGATTCGCTTATTCCTATAACCGGAGGAAAGTCTTATGATGATTCCAAAGGGGTCGATATGCTGATTGCGGAGATCCTTAATGATCTGAATGAACAAAAAGAAATTCAAAAAAACAAAGCTTCTGAAGGCTCTGATCAAAGCAAGGATATTTCAAGTGAGATTACGGTATATCTGCCTAACAAATTTATAGGTGTAGAGTATCTGAATGTTGACGGCGCAAATGGTGGAAACCAAAATTGGTGGGGAACGTTCTCTGTGTACTATGAGGAAGATCAAGATCTATTGAATTATATGGTGAAGAGGGATCTTTACGATTCTGCTGATGGGTATCGTACGAGCGAATGGGGATGCGGAGTTATGGCAATGACAGATTTAGAGCTCTATCTTACGCAACAGAACGACGGATATCATTTGATGGATCAGACATTTACTTATGACACAGACTCGGGTAATATCAGCCAATATGAATATATGAAATGTGCAAACTATAACAGAGATAATGTCTACAAATTAAAGCCGGGGTTAAAGAATTACATTATTGGAGTAACTCCTTTTGATATGACGGACGGAATAAAAAAATATCTTTGTGAAAATAACAGCCCGTATAAGAATGCAACATGGGCACCGACAAATAATAAGGCAGGAACGATAGATAAAATTGAAACTATGATCTCAAATGGAATACCGGTCGTGTTTTCATATTATAATACGGAAGTGGATCTCTTTATGTATCCTGATAGTGAAAATGCAAAAATGAAGACAGAAAATATAAAGTTTCAGCGTTGTGATTCCCATTATATGACGATAATAGGTTATACAAAGTATTGGGATGAGGTGACAAATGAGTACAAGTATATACTTAAAATTGAGAGTTGGGGAAAAATTTATTATATCAATTATGATAAGTATGCCGAATCACTAAGTTATTATTCTAACATTTTGGAGATATATTAATGAAAAATTTTATTATATTAGGAGCTATGATAGCAGTTTTATTGACAGGATGTAGATCTCATCCGTTATTCAAAAAGCATACATCAGAAGATGAATTTTCACGTGCTATTAAGAATGAAGTCGGCGAGAATTTTGTTTTTGATGAGATTTATTATCCTGAGAATGGTGTGTTGACATATATATTTAATATCAAGACGTTTGATTCAACAGCTGTTGGAAATATCGCGACTGCCTTCCAATCAAATATTCCGGATAAAACAAGTATGGTGGAATTAACTGTGTGTTACGAAGCGCATCCAGGAGCATACGCAGGAATGTTTTCTCTGATAAATAACTATGAAGAAGCAGCAGATGAGAATCATTTTATACTGTATATTTATTACCATGAAGGTAGCGATTTAGATTATAAAGTTTTTAGTCCTGACTTGTATTCGCAAATAGAAGGTATTAATGAACTTCACGTTGATAAGGAGATTCAGGATATAGCGAATGAAAAAGGGATTGATTGGTACACCTACTGGCCGGAACTGGAGACGGTAGTAGTAGAGGATAATCATTAGCAAGACAGCACCGCATTTTGAATGTTGGTGCTGTTTTAATATAATGAGCTTACCGTGAGTATACATTGTGGAATTGACAATAAGGGATGAAATAGAGATGGGTGATAAGATCATACCCTACGATAATCCTCAAACAAGGGTTAACCTGAAATTTTAATAGTAAGGTAGATTTGACTGTATTGATAACATGACAGATATTTCAGTAGAGTTTTAATGGTTGCAGTCTTGATGAACTATTTTGACACGTCTATCGTATAAATGTTAAAATCATAGGTACTGGGTGGTTTTAGTGCACAGTCAATAAAATATTCAGAGAGGGAGAGGATTATGAAGAATAAATTTTTAAACAGGATCGTTTTCAGAATTGCATCTGCGGTTCTCACTGCCGGAATAGCATTCGGAGGACTTGGAGCGATCAAGGCGTCTGCAGCACCTAAGGAAGTAGCTGCAGGTATATTCTTTGATGCAGAGTATTATGCTGCTGCAAATCCCGATGTAGTGGCAATCGTGGGAACGGATCCCAATGCATTATATCAGCACTGGCTTAACTACGGCGCGCTGGAAGGAAGAAAGCCATATCTGGGATGTGATATCGCATTTGATGCAGCTTTCTACGCAGCAAGCAATCCCGATGTAGTAGCGGCTGTGGGAACTGATACCATGGCTCTTTACAAGCATTACATTACCATTGGTATCTATGAAGGCAGATTTGCCAATACCGAGCAGTCACTCAATGCTTCCAAAAAGGCAGCTGAAGCTAAGAAGAAGGCTGAACAGGATGAGCTTTACAAGAAGATAGTTAACAAGATCGATTACGAGACCAAGTATACGGATTCAGTATACAACTTTATCAATCAGACCAGAGCATACAAGGATTCCCCGGTTAACCCTGTTGACATAGGGGCCAGTCTTAAAGGACCTGCAGAGATGAGGGTTGAAGAGATACAGGAGGAGTTCTCTCATATAAGACCGAATCATGCTGATTTCCACTCAGCTATCAGATTCAATCATCTTCATTATGAATGCGAGGGTGAACTGATCGCTTATGCAGCAGATCCTGCAGATGCTATTGCTTCGTGGAAGAGAAATCCTGATGACATGAAGACTATAGAGGATGGAGCATACAAGAAGATTGGAATTGCGGTAGAGAATGGATATTGTGTAGTCATTTTCATCGGCGGGAACGCTATAGACGATGATGACGACTGATCGGAGCAATCATTGCCGGCCCTTTCGCAAATGCGAAGGGGTCGTTTTTTATAAGAAAGAAAAATGCAACAGAGGAGATCACAAATGGCAAATGTTGACAAGGATTATTGCGGATATCTGTTCGGACATTTTATCGGAGAACAGGGTAAGGATGAAGAGCAGATCTATTTTGCACTTAGTGAAGGAGGACTGCATTTTAAGGATCTGAATAACGGAAAGCCCGTACTGGTCAGTTCTGTGGGAGAGAGGGGAGTCAGAGATCCATTCCTGTACCGCACCCATGACGGCGGGCATTTTGTCCTGGTGGCAACAGACTTAAGTATATTCAACCGTGGAGGCTGGATAAAAAATGCGCAGGGTTATTTTGATGCCAGCACCACCGGAAGTTCTTATCTTGTTCTTTGGGAATCGGATGATCTGGTCAGCTGGGGTGAGCCGAGACTTATTAAGGCGGCACCGGAAAATGCGGGAATGGCATGGGCACCGGAGATCGTCTATGACGAAGAGACAGGTGAGAATATTATCTTTTTCGCATCCAGTATCATGGATCCTGTCACGAAGATGAAGGCAAAGCCTAATGCAATCTATTATGTGGCTACAAAGGATTTTAGGGAATATTCTGAGCCGAAGCTCTTTATCGACTGCCAGAAGGACGGGAGCACGGATGGAAGAGAACGAGAGATAATAGATACGACAGTATTGAAGATAGGCGATCATTACTACAGCGTATCCAAGGATGGAGATAATGCTGAAAGCGGCGGTGGGATCAGGATAATGAGAACAAAGACCCTGCTTGATCCGGAGAGCTGGGAAAAGGTGCTGGATCTGGATGAACTGGGGATGGACCTTACCGGTGCCGGAGTGGAAGCACTTGATAACGGCAGTCTGGAAGGCCCCGAATTGTTTGAACTGAATGTATCCGACAGAACTGAACCGAATGTTCCGGAGTACGGTATCATCGCTGACAGATATATGGCGGGTACAGGCTACATGCCAATAAAGACTTCCGATATAGAGGACAGGGATAATAAGAAAGGCTCCTGGAAAGTCCTTTCGGATAAGGAATATTCCTTCGACAGATTAAAGAAGAGGCACGGAACAATACTCAGGATAACAAAGGATGAGATAGAAAGACTAAAAAAGGCTTATTCATAAAATCTTAATTTGTAAAAATTCCTTATTGATTCGGACATTAAAAGTGTGTATCATTTAAAAACTATTGATATTGTATACAATTTTTCAACCCTTTAAAACGATACACATAAGGAATGTCTGAGTATGGAAATGAAGAATAAGAAGAAAAAGAGTACAGGGGCACGCGTTATAAATGAGAAGACACCTCTTCTTGTTATAGCGGGCCCTATGTTTTTTGAAATGCTGTTGGGAATTCTTCTCAACAATGTTGATACGGTGATGTTGAGCCATTATTCCCAGAATTCTGTCGGCGCCGTCGGCAATGCTAATCAGGTAATGTTCCTTTTCATCATTATGTTCAACATTATCTCTACGGCCATCTCTGTTGTGGTTGCCCAGTATCTGGGAGCGGAAAAATACGATGAGATGAACCGTATATATACCCTTGCATTTATAGTCAACCTCGGATTCAGTATCGTATTGTGTGCTGCTCTTGTATTGTGTAAGGGGCTGATAGCCGATGTCTTGAACATATCCGATAACATGAGGGGAGAAGCACTCACTTACATCAATATCGTAGGAGGATCCCTTTTCCTGCAGGCATGTATCAACGTAATGCTTCAGATCATACGTTGCAACGGTTATACGAAGATAGGCATGTATATCTCTCTTGCCGTAAACCTTATCAATATCGCAGGTAATTACACTTTCCTTTATGGACCGTTAAAGCATCTGGATCTCGGAGTTGCCGGCGTTGGTATTTCAACTGTGGTAGCAAGAGCCATAGCGTTGATCTTTACGCTCTTATTCTTCTACGGAAATAAGATAGGTAAGTTTTCGATCAGGCTCTTAAATCCTTTTCCCATGGCCATGCTGGTAAAGATGATCAAGATAGGAATGCCTTCCGCCGGAGAGAATTTTTTCTACAGTCTTTATCAGATGGTGCTGCTGTCATTTGTTAATACCATGGGAGATGATTCCGTAAATGCCCGTGTTTACTGTAATACGCTCATTTCATTTTCAATGGTATTTTCCAATTCATGCGCCATGGCTATGCAGATAATAACCGGACATCTGGTAGGTGCAGGTAAGGAAGATATAGCATACAAGAGGGTCTTCCATACCTTAAAGATCAGTATGCCGATAACCATAGCAATGTCAGTGCTTAACTGGCAGCTTTCACCATTTACTTTAAGGATATTTGATGTTAACGAAGAAGTGTTCAGGCTCGCATATATGATAATGCTTGCGGATATTTTCGTAGAGATAGGAAGATGTCTGAATCTGACATTTATCAGCAGCTTAAAGGCTGCCGGAGATTACGTCTATCCTCTGATAGTCGGGCTCATAACCATGTGGGGTCTGGGTGCGACACTGGGATATGTATTCGGTATCGGTCTTTCCATCGGCGTTGCGGGAGTCTTTATGGGAACTGCCGTGGATGAGTGTGTCAGAGGTCTCATCGTCATGGATCACTGGCGCAGGAAAAAGTGGATGGGAAAAGCCCTTATTAAGAAAGATACCGAAGATTAAATCACTTATTCAAAAAAAACAGGTGTTTGCGTATCTGTTTCTTGATAAGGCAGGTACGGTCCTTGCAGTTGGAACACTGAAGGGCTTTGTTGGATCCTTCCCAGAACCATTCGGGGTGTTTTGCATATATTATCTCCCAGCGGATCAGCACCACAAGAGATGTAAAGAAAAGACTCCAGCTGTAGAAGCTTCTTATAAAAAGCATGGGAGTGAACATCATGAAATGCCCCCAGACGAAGATCCTGCAGTTGACGCAGCATTTGCTCTTTATCATAAATGTCTGAAAAGGGCAAAAGAGCAGTATGCACACGTAATCTCCGATGAAATAGAAGAGTGTGATCATCATCAGCTCGGCCTCGCCGATCACATGTGTGAAGAATAAAGCCGCAACGACGGCATTTAATGCTATCCATGCAAGAAGCACCCACCAGGCAAGGGTGTTTTTACTTTTAACATACCTGAGCAGTTCGCTCTCACTGTATCCCGGGACTTCAATATAGGTATCTTTTCTTGATTTGCGAAGAGCCATGGACACATGACTTCCCGCTGCGGGAAATATGTGTCTGAACATCATTATCATGAACATGCACCAGAGCAGGTGAAGTGGTGCGATCCCAAAGGAATATCCCCCAAGCGGAACTGTAAAGATGGGCGTTTTAAAGAATTCGGTTGCCTCTATCTTACTTCTGATATAGAGTACAGATATGGTAAAGAAAACACTGAGCCTGAATACGAATTTCAGGATATAGAGTTTTAACATGGGTGTAACTGGTCTGTTATCTGACAAGATCGATACCTCCGGAATAATATTCTGATAAAAATTCCCGGATGAAAAAATCCCGGGCAGGGTTTTTATCCGATATTCAAGTTATAATAATACAAATATAAACTAAAATCAAAAAGGGAGATCGAAAGGAGTCACAAAATGAGCGTTAAATCCGATACTTACAGACTTTCCGCAGAGAATATCATCAAGAAGATAAAGGCAAGAGGTATGGATGCCGCTTACTATGAGACGGGAGAGCAGGCTAAGGAAGCCATACTTGCCGAGATGCCCGAAGGTTCCGTTGTTACCTGGGGCGGCTCCATGACTATAGAAGAAATGGGACTTGCGGATGCCATAAGGAATAGCGATAAACTGGTCTTTCTGGACAGAAGTACGGCAAAGACAACGGAAGAGAGACGTGAGATGTATACAAAGCAGACAGCTGTCGATTTTTTTCTCATGAGCTCCAATGCGATCACGATGGACGGAGAGCTTGTAAATATTGACGGCAACGGAAACCGCGTTGCATGTCTGATCATCGGACCGGCTCATGTATATGTCATCGCGGGTATGAATAAGATCGCTCCCGATCTGGACAGCGCCATAAAGAGAGCTAGGAATATAGCATCACCGGAAAATAATGTCAGACTGGGGAAAGACCATCCCTGCACAAAGACCGGTCGTTGCGGAGACTGCCTTGCGGATGACTGCATCTGCAACCAGATCGTTATCACCAGAAGGAACAGCGGAGGTGCTCCGGGACGCATCAAGGTGATCCTTATCGGTGAAGAACTGGGATATTAAGCAGCAGATCGTCAGCTATCCGTGATTACCGAAAGGATTTGATCAATGAAAAGTATAGTAACCATCAGAAAAGGAGAAGGCAGACTTATAAAGAGCGGTGCTGCCTGGATATTTGATAATGAGATAGAGTCGGTAATGGGACACTTCTCAAACGGAGATGTGGTGGAGGTCCACGATTTTGACGGCTATCCCCTTGGACTTGGCTTCATAAACATGAACTCCAAGATCCGTATCCGTATACTCACCAGGGACATAAACGAAGAGATAAACGAAACGTTCTTCGAAAAGCGCATACGGACAGCTTGGGAATACAGGAAGAAAACGGTGGATATATCTTCCTGCAGGGTGATCTTCGGAGAGGCGGATTTCCTTCCGGGATTCGTGTGCGACAAATATGAAGATGTACTGGTAATTCAGTCACTGGCTCTGGGCATCGACAGATATAAGGAACAGATCGTTTCTATATTAAAGAAGATAATGGATGAAGACGGTATCATTATCAGGGGCGTCTATGAACGCAGTGATGCAAAAGAACGTGAAAAAGAAGGTCTTGAGAAGCAAAAAGGCTTTATCGGGGACGAATTTGATACAAATGTCCGCATCACGGAGAATGATGTGAAATATATTGTTGATGTAAAGGACGGTCAGAAGACGGGATTTTTCCTGGATCAGAAGTACAACCGTAAGGCGATCTGGCCTGTGGCAAAGGGTGTGGATGTACTGGACTGCTTTACACATACAGGTTCCTTCGGGCTTAATGCCGCTCTTGCGGGAGCAAAGAGCGTGCTCTCCGTTGATGCTTCGGAATCCGCACTGGCAACAGCTGCGGGAAATGCGGCTCTCAATCATGTTGAAGACCGTGTTACATATGAGTGTGCGGATGTATTTGAATTCCTGCCGAGGCAGATCGCAGAGGGTAAGAAGTACGGACTTGTGATACTGGATCCCCCTGCATTTACCAAGTCCAGAAATTCTGTAAAAAATGCGGCAAAGGGATACAGGGAGATCAATACGCTTGGGATGAAATTAGTGGAAAACGGCGGATTCCTTGCAACCTGCTCCTGTTCTCATTTCATGAGCTATGAGCTTTTCACACAGGCTATTGCGGATGCGGCAAGGGCTGCCCATGTGCGTATCAGGCAGGTTGAATTCCGGACCCAGTCTCCGGATCACCCTATTTTATGGTCTGCGTCGGAGTCATATTATCTGAAATTTTACATTTTACAGGTCATCCGATGACACGGATATGAATTGAAACCGGACCCGACACGAATCGAACAAAAGTTTCGCCTGATTTGACAAATAGAATTTCATCTGCTATATTAAACGAAATTTTAACAAATTGTAACAATTTGAAACAAAGCGAAACAAATGAAAGCAGTCGGTTGGGTTTCTATAGCGGCGGTATGTTCTCTTACTGCTGCTGTCATCGCGAACAAGGATGAGCTTCGAACGGCGGGCGCAGTTTCTGCGGACACGGCCGAAAGTGTTAATGTTTCGCTTCCCTGCAGTCTGACTATTTCTCCTGAAGAGACGGCAGGGGAGGCTTCTTCAGATGAATCTCCATGTACAATAAAATATGGAAGAGGTTATCTTACCGCAGGATCGGCGGATGCCACGGAGACCAATGTTATTCCCGATGATTCGGAAGTGCAGCAGATACTTGATGAACAGGCTGCTCTTTACTGGCAGAATCCGGGAGAGCTTGTCATGGCGGATGTCAATGAGTCCGTAAATGTAAGAGCTGAGGCAGATGAGGAATCCGAGCGTGTAGGCAAGCTGTACAAGGACTGTGGTGCGTACATCATCGAGTATACCGATGACTGGACCAAGGTTCAGTCCGGAGATGTATGCGGCTGGGTAAAAAATGACTATCTGCTTTTCGGTGATGATGCCAGAGCTTTATATGATGATGTGGTAACTCTTCGCGCAACGGTTACGGGACAGACTCTCAGAGTCAGGGAGACTCCTTCCGTTGATGCACCCTGTCTCGGAATGGTTGCTGACGGGGATGTGTTCGAAGCGCTCTATGAAGAGGACGGATGGGTAGCCATTGACTTCGAAGGTGCCGATGGATTTATATCCGGTGAGTATGTTTCCACGGAATATTTTATTGATTATGGAGAAACCATGGCGGCTATCGAGGCCCGTGAGAAAGCCGAGAAGGAAGCTGCGGAAAAGGCGGCAGCCAAAGCAGCGGCAGCAAAGGCTGCGGCAGCGGCCAAAGAAGCGGGGAGACACCAGCAATACGGTGCATATGCCGCGGAAGCAGCAGACGTTACTCTTCTGGGTGCGCTTATACAGTGCGAGGCCGGAAACCAGTCCTATGAAGGTCAGGTTGCTGTGGGAGCTGTAGTAATGAACCGCGTGAGAAGTGCGGCATATCCTTCGACAATATATGGTGTTATATATGCTTCGGGACAGTTCACTCCTGCGGGATCGGGCAAGGTGGACAGGACCATAGCTGCGGGTGTTAAGACACAGTGTCTGCAGGCGGCGCAGGCAGCACTGGACGGATATTCCAATGTGGGTAATGCAACTCACTTCAGGCGATCCGGCAATCACGACGGTATTGTCATAGGAGCTCACGTTTTCTGGTAAAGATCAGGGATCGGATCGGAAATAAAAACCGAATGATAAGGAACTTACAGTAAAGCCTTCTGCAATGAAATGCAGGAGGTTTTATGTTATACTATAATGTGTGCAAAAAATGAGGACGGGAAAGGAGGCCGGTATGCCTGATATTATGACAATGGCCATAATCTGGCTGGTTGCACTGATCGTATTGGTAGTTATAGAGATAATCACACAGGGACTGACGACCATATGGTTTGCGGGTGGTTCGCTGATCGCGCTGATATCCACATTCTGCGGTGCGAATCTGTTTGTCCAGATAGCTCTCTTTCTTGTGACATCCATTGTACTGCTTATTTTTACAAGACCAGTGGCAATGCTGCATTTCAATAAAAAAGTAGTACCAACGAACGTGGAGACACTTCCGGGAGAGATCTGTGTTATCACTGAGGCTATAGACAACGTAGGAGCCAGAGGAAAAGCAGAACTCAACGGGATGGAGTGGACAGCGAGATCCGCATCCGAAACCGTAACCATACCTGAAGGAGCCAGGGCAAAGGTTCTCAGGGTTGAAGGCGTAAAGCTTATTGTTGAACAGATATAATAACTGACATTAAACGACACAAAGGAGGATTAACATGGAGGGTGGATTATTATTCTTAGGCGCGATACTTATCATTTTTCTGATAATCGTACTTATATCGGGTATCAGGATCGTTCCCCAGGCGAATGCTTATGTAGTTGAGCGTTTCGGTACATATCTTGATACATGGCATGCAGGCTGGCATTACAAGATGCCCGTTATAGACAAGATCTCAAAGAAGGTTCTTCTTAAGGAGCAGGTATATGACTTCCCGCCCCAGCCGGTTATCACCAAGGATAACGTTACGATGCGTATCGATACCATCGTATTTTTCCAGATAACGGATCCCAAGCTTTATGCATACGGTGTGGACAATCCCATACTTGCTATCGAGAACCTGACAGCTACAACACTTCGAAACATAATCGGTGACCTGGATTTCGACTCAACACTTACCAGCCGTGAAGTCATCAATACCCAGATGCGAGCTTCCGTAGATCTTGCAACGGATCCCTGGGGTATCAAGGTTAACCGAGTAGAGCTTAAGAATATCATGGCACCTGCAGAGATACAGAATGCCATGGAGAAGCAGATGAAGGCGGAACGTGAACGACGTGAGGCCGTTACCCGTGCAGAAGGTGAGAAGAAATCTTCCATCCTTGTGGCAGAGGGTAAGAAGGAATCTGCAATCCTCAGCGCCCAGGCTGAGAAGGAGGCACAGATCCTCCGTGCAGAGGCTCAAAAGGAAGCCCTCCTCAGACAGGCAGAAGGTCAGGCTGAGGCTATAAGAAAAGTCCAGGAAGCTACCGCGGACGGTATCAGAATGCTTAAAGAAGCAGGAGCGGACGAGAGCGTTCTTCAGATTAAGTCTCTTGAAGCTCTCCAGCAGATGGCCAACGGACAGGCAACAAAGATAATCATCCCTTCGGATCTTCAGGGAATAGCAGGACTGGCAACTACTTTCAAGGAAGTTGTCTCAAAGGAATAACGGTGAAGGAATATGAATTTTAAAGGACGTAATTTTCTTACATTAAAGGACTATACAGCAGAGGAGATCCTTTATCTTACGGATCTGGCAGCAGAGCTCAAGAGGAAGAAGAAAGAAGGTATTCCCGTTGATGTACTCAGAGGAAAGAATATAGCACTTATCTTCGAGAAGACCAGCACTCGTACACGCTGCTCTTTTGAAGTTGCCGCACACGATCTTGGGATGGGTACTACATATCTCGATCCCAAAGCATCACAGATCGGCAAGAAAGAGAGCATCGCAGATACGGCAAGGGTACTGGGCTCGATGTTTGAAGGTATAGAGTACAGAGGATACGGTCAGGAGATAGTGGAGGAGCTTGCAAAATATGCAGGAGTTCCCATCTGGAACGGTCTTACCAACGAATATCATCCCACACAGATGCTTGCCGATCTCCTTACCATCAGAGAGGTGTTCGGAGATTACAAGGGCAGAAAGCTTTGCTACATGGGCGATGCCAGATACAACACCGGAAATTCGCTTATGATACTCTGCTCCAAGATGGGAATGCATTTTTCCGTAGGAGCTCCGGAGAAGTATTTCCCGAATGCGGAGCTGGTAGAGCTGTGCAAAAAGTGGGCTGCTGAAAGCGGCGGATCCGTAAGTCTCGAAACAGATCCGAAGGCTGCTGCAAAGGATGCCGATGTTATCTATACGGATGTATGGGTCTCCATGGGTGAGCCTGATGAGATCTGGGAAGAGCGTATCAGGGATCTTACACCCTACAGAGTTACCATGGATCTGCTTAAATGCGCAAAGGATACAGCGATCTTCTTACACTGCCTCCCGGCATTCCATGATCTGGGAACCGAGATCGGCAAGACGATAAATGATAAATTCGGACTCGACGAGATGGAAGTTACCGATGAGGTGTTTAAGAGCAGTCAGTCGGAAGTATTCCGTGAAGCAGAGAACAGAATGCATACGATCAAGGCAGTGATGGCTGCCACACTCGGAGCTTTCTAAAGAGGGACCCGGATTTGGAGAGAAAGATCGTAAGCGTAAAAGCAGAGATACTCAGAGAACTGCGTAATACCAAAGGATACATATCAGGTCAGGAGATCTGTGAAAAGCTCGGCGTATCCAGAACTGCGGTGTGGAAAGTGGTTCAGCAGCTTGTGGCGGAAGGATATGATATAGAGGCTGTCACAAATAAGGGATATCATCTCATCAGTTATCCGGAGATATTATCATCCGGTGAGCTGATGAGCCGCATGACAACACTTTGGGCAGGCAGGAGAGTTTACTACCATAAGGAAACCGAATCCACCAATGAAGATGCGAAGTATCTTGCAGAGGAAGGAATGGAGCATGGTTCTCTTGTTGTAGCGGATATGCAGACAGGTGGCAAGGGAAGACGGGGAAGGACATGGGTATCGCCTGCGGGTGAGAGCATTTCCATGAGTCTTCTGCTCAGACCGGATTTTCTCCCTGACAAGGCTCCCATGCTTACGCTGCTTATGGCTATAAGTGTTGCGGAAGTGATAACGGGACTGCACCGTGATCTGGATGTGAAGATCAAGTGGCCCAATGACGTACTTGTTAATTCCAAGAAGGTTTGCGGCATACTGACGGAGATGAGCGCAGAGCCTGATTATATCCACCATGTGATAGTGGGTGTGGGGATCAATGCCAATCAGACTTTATTCCCGGAAGAATTACAGGATATAGCGACATCGCTCCGTATCGAAAAGGGAGAAAAGGTTGACAGGACCGCGCTGATAATCGGTATCATGGAGTATTTCGAATACTACTACGGTATCTTTGCGGAGCATCTTGATGTATCGGATTTCGTGGATATTTATGACAGCTATCTGATCAACAAGGGTAAGGAAGTAAGGATACTCGATCCCAAGGGAGAATACACAGGTGTAGCTGAAGGCATCAATGACAGCGGAGCGCTGATAGTAAAGCTTTCTGACGGAACGATAAAGACCGTATCGACAGGAGAAGTGTCGGTCAGAGGGATCTACGGGTACGTATAATGAGTAAAGAAGAGAAAGAAAAAGAGTCTGTTTCGGATAACGGCCGTGTGGTCTTATGCGGAGCAAATGCTTACGAGAAAAAATATTTTTTCAACAAGGAAAAGTTCGGTAATCTTCCGAAGTCCATCCAGGATGAGCTTCATGTGATGTGCGTGCTGTTCACGGAGGAATGCGGAGGTATATTTACCATAGTCTTTGAGCCTGACGGCGGTATTTCAATGGACACCGCATCGGATGAAGACGATTACTATTATGATGAGATATCTGCGGGACTTCTTACCGGAGAGATCAGGAGAAAGAAAAGCGATCTGCTGGAAGCATTGAGTATGTATTACAGAACACTCATACTTCATGAGCCTTTTCAGGAATAAAAGCGCCGGGCGGTCGCAGGGAGAATAAAGAAATGCTTTTGACAGTTGATGTAGGAAATACAAATATCACTTTCGGACTTTATCAGGGAAATGAATTAAGGAATACATTCCGTATCATGACATCCACACCCAGAACATCGGATGAGTACGGAGCCACTCTTTTGGATATTCTTGATAACATCAAAGTAAAGACAAAAGACATAGAGGGCGTGATAGTCTCAAGTGTTGTGCCGGGAGTCATGCATGCACTCACCGGTGCGCTGGAACGCTATGTGGGCAAGAATCCCATGATAGTGGGACCGGGACTCAAGACAGGGATCAGGATAGTTACGGAGAATCCCAAGGAGATCGGTGCCGACAGAATAGTTGATGCGGTGGGAGCTTATGAAAAATACGGCGGCCCTGTTCTGGTAATGGATTTTGGGACAGCTACCACATACGATCTTATCGGTGCCGACGGAGAATTCCTTGCAGGTATAACAGCTCCCGGTATCAAGATCAGTGCCAAGGCACTCTGGGAAGATACCGCCAAGCTTCCGGAGATAGAGATCAAAAAACCGGAGTCAATACTTGCCCAGAATACAGTGACAAGTATGCAGGCGGGACTGGTTTACGGTCAGATCGGGCAGACGGAATACATAGTTAAAAAAGTAAAAGAAGAGGCACATCTGGATAAGATGTATGTAGTGGCTACGGGAGGTCTCGGAAGTATAATAGCCGAGGAGACAGACTGCATTGATATATACGATCGCATGCTTACTCTTGACGGGTTGAGATATATCTATGAGAAGAATCTGAAATGAAGATCGGAAACGTAACGATAGAAACACCTGTCGTCCTTGCACCAATGGCCGGCGTAACGGATCTGCCATTCCGTACTCTCTGCAGAGAAACGGGGGCAGGTCTTTTGTGTATGGAAATGGTCAGCGCCAAGGCGATACATTATAAGAATAAAAACACCGAAGCTTTGATGGCAATGGGTGAGGATGAACATCCCGTATCCCTTCAGCTGTTCGGATCGGAGCCGGAGCTTATGGCAAAAGTGGCCGCATCCATAGAGGACAGACCTTTTGATATCCTGGACATCAACATGGGATGCCCTGTTCCAAAGGTAGTGAACAATCATGAAGGTTCAGCCTTAATGAAGGATCCGGAGCTTGCGGGACGCATAGTCAAAGCAGTATCTTCCGCCGTAAAGAAGCCTGTAACCGTAAAGTTCCGAAAGGGATTTGATGACTCTCATATTAATGCCGTGGAATTTGCCAGGCGGATGGAAGATGCAGGCGCCGCAGCGGTAACGGTTCACGGCAGGACAAGGGAACAGTACTACAGCGGAAAGGCTGACTGGGATATCATCAGACAGGTCAAGGAATCGGTAAGCATTCCTGTCATAGGCAACGGAGATATCGATTCACCCGAAGCGGCGAAGAAGATGTTTGAAGAGACGGGGTGTGATGCCGTGATGGTGGGCCGTGCGGCAAGAGGAAATCCCTGGATCTTTGCAAGGATCCGTGATGCTCTGTCGGGTGAAGGTCCGGTTACGAATGAGAAGCCGGACACAGAAGAGATAAAGCGCATGATCAGGCACCATGCAGAACTTATGGAAGAATGTAAAGGTGAGTATATAGGGATCAGGGAAATGAGGAAACATGTGGCCTGGTACCTTGCGGGTTTTCCCGAAGCAGCTGCCCTGAGAAAAAGAGCCTGCGAACTGACCACCTTTGAAGGCATTGAAGAACTGTTGGAAATGATAGGATGATACAGCGGGGTTTGACAGATATTCCGCTTATGCGTTATAATCGGATGTCATCTTGGATTTATTATAAGAAATTTTAAATGGAGGGTATACCGGAATGGCTAAAAACAGACTGACCAGAGAAGGCCTCAAAAAATATGAAGATGAGCTCAATTACTTAAAGCTCACAAGAATGGATGAGATCTCACAGAAGATCAAGGAAGCCAGAGAACAGGGCGACCTTTCCGAGAACGCTGATTACGATGCTGCAAGAGATGAGCAGAGAGATGTTCAGGCAAGGATCGATGAGATCGAAGAGATCTTAAAGGACGTAGAAGTCGTTGATGTAGAGCAGAAGCGCGGCAAGCCCTCTGTTGTTTCTTTCGGATGCTCAGTTAAGATCAAGAATGTTTCCACAGGCAAGGAAAAGAGCATTACGCTTAAGAGTTCCAGTGAGGCTCAGTCACTTGCAGGTGTTATCTCCGATGAATCACCTCTCGGACGTGCATTAGCCGGTGCTAAGAAGGGTTCAGTTGTATCTTTCGATGCTCCTGCCGGTGTTCAGGAGTTTGAAGTGGTTGATATCTGGGTAGAAAAAGACAGATAAAAGGTGGATTTATGAATTATTCAGATGTCGGTATCGATCTTGGCACCGCCAGCGTACTTGTATATATCAAAGGCAAGGGCGTTGTTTTAAAGGAGCCCAGTGTTGTTGCTTTTGACAAGGATAATAATAAGATAAAAGCCATTGGCGAAGATGCCAGACTTATGATAGGACGTACACCCGGAACGATAGTGGCCGTAAGACCTCTGAGACAGGGTGTTATTTCCAACTATACCGTTACGGAACAGATGATGAAATATTTCATCATAAAAGCAATGGGAAAGAAGACTTTCAGAAAGCCCAGAGTTGCTGTATGTGTTCCCAGCGGAGTTACCGAGGTTGAGAAGAAGGCTGTTGAAGATGCGACCTATCAGGCGGGTGCCAGAGAAGTTACCATTATCGAGGAGCCTATCGCAGCTGCTATCGGAGCGGGAATAGATATTTCCAAGCCTCAGGGTAACATGATCGTCGATATAGGCGGCGGCACAACGGACGTTGCGGTCATCTCTCTCGGAGGTACGGTTGAGAGTGCATCCATCAAGATCGCAGGTGATGACTTTGATGAAGCCATCGTTCGTTATATGAGAAAGAAATATAATCTTCTGGTAGGTGAACGTACCGCCGAGGATATCAAGATCAATATCGGTACGGCATTCAAGCGTACGGAAGTTGACTATATGGATGTACGCGGAAGGAATCTCGTAACAGGACTTCCGGAAACCATCCGTGTTTCTTCGGATGAGACTCAGGAAGCTCTTAAGGAAGCTACCACTCAGATACTCGATACTATCTGTTCCGTTCTTGAGAAGACTCCCCCCGAGCTTGCGGGCGATATCGTTGACCGCGGCATAGTTCTTACCGGCGGCGGAGCGATGCTCAGAGGACTTGAGGAACTTATCGAGGAGCGTACTCATATCAATACCATGACAGCTGATGAGCCCATGACCTGTGTGGCCATCGGTACGGGAAGATACATAGAATTTCTCGCAGGGTATAATGATAACGCCAATTAATGCCGATATATAGGATGCACGGATGCATATATACGGCAGGGAGGCCCTTCGAGCAGACTTTCCGCAAAGGAGAAGGCGATGTTAAAAGGACTCTACACGGCATATACAGGCATGATCCAGGAACAGCAGCGTATGGATACGCTGACTAACAATCTTGCCAATTCGGATACGACCGGTTTCAAAAAGGAAGGTCTTACCAGCCAGTCGTTCAATACTGTTCTTGTGGATAAGATCAAGGACGGTTCGGAAGCATATTATTACGGCAGACGTATCGGTTCTGCCAATCCCGGAGTTAAAATCGGAGAAAGCTATATAGACTGGTCTGAAGGTGCCTTTCAGGTTACCGACATACCGGTTGATATGGCTATTGGCGGAAAGGGATTCTTTACCGTAGAGTTTACCAACAAAGCGGGTGAGATCTCTACCATGTATACCCGTGACGGTAATTTCCAGCTTACCAAGGACGGATATCTCGTTACGACTGACGGGGATTACGTTCTTGGCAAGGGATCAGGTGCAAACAGCGAACATATTAAGCTCGATCCCAATGCCGATTTCAAAGTGGATCAGATGGGTTATATCTATCAGCATGATCAGGTTGTGGGACAGCTTCAAATAACTGATTTCGAGGATTATAATTATCTTGAACACTACGGTGAGAACTATTACACACCGGTCGAGGGTGCTACACCCAAGGATGCCACGGAGGCACAGGTGTTCCAGGGGTATCTCGAGACTTCCAATGTGGGAATAGTATCGGAAATGGTGGAAATGATAAGCGTTTCAAGACAGTATGAAGCCAATCAGAAGGTGATCACCACCTATGACAGTTCACTCCAGATAGCAGCCAATCAGATAGGCCGCTTAAACGGTTGATAAAGGAGGGATAGAGTATGGTACGTTCTTTATGGTCAGCGGCAACGGGTATGCTTGCACAGCAGACGGCGGTCGACACGATCTCGAATAATATCGCAAACGTTAATACGGCAGGTTACAAGACAAGTCAGAATGAATTCAAATCCCTGCTTTATCAGGAGCTTCAGACAAAGACCACCACGGCAAACGGTGATACCAAACCTATTGATTCACAGGTAGGACTTGGAGTGCGAAGCTCGTCCATCACCACCATCTTCAGACAGGGAGCTTTCCTTGAATCTTCAAACAATTTTGCTTTTGCCATTAACGGAGACGGTTTCTTTGCCGTAAATACTCCCGACGGCAAGACAGCATATACAAGAAACGGCAACTTCAATGTTTCTCTCGGAACCAACGGACTGGAACTTACGGATGCTGACGGTAATCCCGTTCTGGATACTACGGGAAAGCCCATCACTTTTGATAAGGATATGACAGCCAGCAAGATCACAGTTACTGCAGACGGTGAATTCTGCTATCCCGATGAGACCGGCAATGCAAAGTCTCTCGGAATGAAGATAGGACTGTGGCAGTTCAATAACCCTGCAGGACTTGAAAAGAGAGACAGTTCTTTATATCTTGAAAACGCTGCAAGCGGAGCACCGCTTAATGAAGCTACCAACAACGGACTCAAGAAGAGTACCATTGCTCAGGGATATATCGAAGGATCGAATGTCCAGCTGGCGGATGAGATGGTAAATCTCATCGTAGCCCAGAGAGCCTATGAAGCCAATTCCAGGGCCATCACCACTACTGATACGATGATGGGTCAGGCAAACCAGCTCAAGCAGTAACGATAAGCATACACGGATATTGATCTGTAGCGGAGGACAGGATCATGGAAATGGGTGATATCTCCAATCTCATGGATTATACTTCTTCGCTGGCATCGGCATCGAATGTCGATAAGACGGCGAAGTCGGCCTCATCTGTTAAGACGGATGAGGAGATGCTTGATGCCTGCAAGGAATTTGAGTCCTACCTCTGGGAACAGGTTTTAAAGAGCATGAAGTCTGCTTCCGAAGTATTCAATACCAAGGAAGATGATAAAACTGTCAGTTATTTTAAAGATACGGCAATGACCGAGGTTGCAAAACAGATCACCGAGCAGAACCTCGGAGGAAATTCTCTTGCCATGCAAATGTACGAGCAGATGCAGAGAAATCAGGGGATAAGCGGAGATGAGATCCGCGCCCGGATGGCTGCGGCTGCCGCTTCTTCGGACAATTCTGAAAACGGATCTGACGATTCCGAAAGTTAATCATGGAAACAATAAAAGGATATATAGAAAGAATAAGTTTCCGTAATCCGCAAAACGGATATACGGTTATGACTGTTGTCACAGATTCCGAAAAGCTGACCTGTGTCGGATCTGCCATGGGTTTTTCCGAAGGAGAGACCATAGAAGCGGACGGGATATATGTGGATCACAGCGTATACGGAAGACAGTTCAAGATAGATTCTCTTCGCAGTGTTGCTCCGTCAGACATGATATCCGTACTCAGATATCTGGGCTCGGGAGCCATTACCGGTATCGGAGAAAAACTGGCTCAAAGGATCGTGGACAGATTCGGGGATGACACACTCCGCGTAATGGAGGAGGAGCCGGAAAGACTGTCCGAAGTTAAGGGTATAAGTGCCAGGATGGCAAGGAGCATCACGGATCAGATGCTGGAGAAGAAGAACGAAAGATCTGCCATGATCTTCATGCAGCAGTACGGCCTCTCCCAGAATCTGATAGTAAAGCTCTACGATAAGTATGGCGACGGCCTCTACAACATCATTCGGAATAATCCCTACAAAATGGTGGAAGATGTGCCTTCCGTCGGATTCAGGACTGCAGATGAGATAGCGGTGAAGGCCGGCATCGAGACCGATTCAGAGTACAGGATCAGATCGGGCATAATCTATGTCCTGCAGCAGATGGCATATCTCGGACACTGCTTTATTCCGGAGGAGATCCTTTACGAAAATACTTTAAAACTGTTATCTCTTTCGGGCGAAAGTATACGTGAGATCTTTGAAATGCAGGAAGAGGCACTGGCCATAGACAGGCAGATCATCATAAGGATAAACGAAAAGGGCGGAAAGAACATCTATCTCGGAAGCTTTGATTCCATGGAAAGATTCTGTGCCCACAGATTGAAGGAACTCAGAGATACTTTCACACCTTACGAAGATACGGAGCCTGCAAAGAGTGGGGATATTGTCCTGGATGAGCTTCAGGAAAGGGCTGTTAAGGAGTGTCTTTCCAACGGCGTATTTATACTTTCCGGAGGACCCGGAACCGGAAAGACCACTACCATCAACGAGATCATAAGAAGACTGGACGAGCAGGAGATCTCATTTGCCTTGGCGGCTCCCACAGGAAGAGCGGCGAAACGCATGACGGAGACTACCGGATATGAGGCACAGACTATCCACCGTCTGCTGGAGATCAGCGGAGATATAGAAAGCGCCGACAAAAAGCTCTTTTACGGCAGAAATGAAGAAAATCCTCTGGAAGTGGAGACGGTGATAATAGATGAAACCAGTATGTTAGACATCTATCTGCTGAGAGCGCTTTTGGAAGCCCTCGAGCCGGGAACACAGCTCATATTGGTGGGGGATGTGGACCAGCTGCCCAGTGTAGGTCCGGGACAGGTCCTGAAAGACATCATGGACAGCGATGCTTTTGCGACCGTGAGACTCAACAGGATATACAGACAGGCAGGGGAAAGTCATATCATTTCCTATGCCCATATGATAAATAACGGAAAACATATCGATCTTTCCGTAAAATATCCGGATTTTTTCCTTCTGGAAAAAGAAGATCCGGGTACCGTACAGCAGTATCTGGTCCAGCTTTGCGCAAAAGTGCTTCCCGGAAGGAACGGCATCACCGCCGGCGATATACAGATCCTGACTCCCATGAGAAAAGGCCCCCTCGGAGTGGAGCATTTAAATGAGATGCTTCAGAAGTATCTGAACCCTCCTTCGGATGAGAAGCTGGAAACCCTGTACGGCAATACCATATTTCGCGAAGGCGACAGAGTCATGCAGATCAAGAACGATTACAATCTTGAATGGGAAGTGAGAGGCCATTATAACGTAAGCATCAGAGAAGGAAAGGGCGTATTTAACGGAGATACCGGAGTAGCGGAGGAGATAAATACTGCCCTCAGACTCATGAAGGTTGTTTTCGATGACGGGAGGACTGTATATTATCCCTTTGAGAAGCTGGAAGAGCTGGAACTTGCATATGCCGTGACGATCCATAAATCCCAGGGAAGTGAGTATCCGGTGGTGATACTGCCCCTTTTATCGGGACCGCCCATGCTGATGAACCGTAATCTCCTGTATACAGGAGTAACAAGAGCCAGGCAGTGCGTGATAATAGTCGGAAGCGGTTCCTGTGTGATGAACATGATCGATACCGATTCCGAGCAGCACAGGTATACTTCTCTGAAAGAAAGAATATGCGAATTATAAATCTTATATCGGATCTTATTTTTCCAAGACGCTGTCCCGTCTGTGACGAAGTTCTTTCGAAAAAGGACGGGAAAGATCTCATCTGCGCAGCCTGTTTTCCAAAGATCAGATACATAAAGTCACCGAAGTGTTACAAATGCGGAAAACAGCTGGGGGATGATGAGACCGAATACTGTGAGGACTGCAGGAGAAAGAAGCATCTTTTTGAAAGAGGCTTTGCACTGTATGACTATCATTCCGTAAGACTCTCAATGTACAGATTCAAATATTCCGGAAGGACAGAGTATGCACAATTCTTTGGCAGGGATATGGCGGAGCATTTCGGAGATGAGTTCAAAAAACTGGGAATAGATGCCATAGTGCCTGTTCCCATGTATGCGGCCAAGCAAAGGAGCAGGGGTTTCAATCAGGCGGAAGTATTGGCAAAAGCCCTGGGAGAAGAACTGGGACTGCCTGTCATGAACAGCCTTGTGAAGAGGGTAAAAAAGACCCTGCCAATGAAGATGTTAAGCCCTGCAGAGCGCTCTGCCAATCTTAAAAACGCTTTCATTATTGGGCATTTTGATGTAAAATTAAGGAAAATACTTGTTGTTGATGACATATACACAACAGGATGTACTTCAGACGCGGTGGCAGAGGTACTTAAGGCCGCCGGCATTTCTGAAGTATATTTTGCAGCATTATCTATCGGCGAAGGATTTTAGCCGTGCTTCAAACAGGGGAGGGAACCTTTATGGAGATTAAGAACTGCAGAAAATGCGGCAGAATGTTCAATTACATGGACGGACCTCAGATCTGTCAGGGATGCAAAGAAGCTGCAGAGAAGAAGTTTCAGGAAGTTAAGGACTTTGTAAGGGATAACAGGAGCGCATCCGTAGCTGAGATCTGCGAGCAGTGCGATGTTGAATCCAAGCAGGTTCAGCAGTGGATAAGAGAAGAGAGACTTATCTTTTCAGATGATTCACCCGTGAAGATAAGCTGTGAGAAGTGCGGAGCACAGATCAAGACAGGAAGGTATTGTGACAAGTGCAAGAAGGATACCATGAATAATCTGAGTGCTGCCGGACGCCGTCCCGAAGCACCGGCCAAACATGAACCCCGAAGTTCCGCAAGTCACAGGATGCACACATTTAACGGCTCATAATAAAGATGCTTAACGAATCAAGAATAAAACTGATGACCAGGATGGCTGCCTATGAAAGCAATGAAGGCAAGAAGAATATGGCCATCGGAACATTTTTTCACGGAGACTACATATCAAAAGAAGTGATCAAGTCCATTATCTACGGAACGGTGGCTTACTTTGTTGTAGTTGCTCTTTATATTGTTTATGATTTTGAGAAATTCATGACGGATATATACAATATGGATCTGATGCAGTTCGGAAAGGTACTCCTCAAGCGCTACATCATCCTGATAGTGGTATATTCCCTCATAACCATCGTCGTATATGCGGTCCGTCATCGCAAGGCGAGGAAGAATCTCAGGATATATTATAATAATCTGCGCAGGCTTAATTCCATGTATCGAAAAGAAAGCCGGACGGATGATATTTAAGTAGGAAGAGGTCTTTTTGAACATGGTAGTTTTGCTTCAGATAAGAGAACGTATCAGACAGTTCTATTTCAAATACGATAATTTCTGTGTGCCTGTGATGAAATTCTTACTGGCACTCATAGCCCTTATCATGATCAATAAATCCCTGGGCTATTCCGCAATGCTCAAGAGTGCGCCTGTTACCATTGTGCTGGCGTTATTCTGCTCCTTTTTACCGCTTAATTTTATCGCTCTTTTGTCGGTAGGCGTTGTACTTCTTCATCTTTACGCACTTTCACTCGAGAGCGTTATAGTCGCCGCATCGGTATTTTTCCTGATGTTTTTGCTTTATTTCAGATTCTCACCGGGAGATACGGTGCTTTTGGTAATGACACCCATCTGCTTCGTGTTGAAGATCCCTTATGTGATCCCTATCGCGGCAGGTCTGCTGGGAACACCTACATCCATGGCTTCGGCGGGATGCGGTGTTATATCATTTTTTGTACTTAAGGACATAAGAAACAGCGCGAGTCTCATGGCATCAAATGCCGAGACGGAAACTCTGGTTGAGAAGTTCAGGTATCTCATCGATGGCCTGATGGGCAATAAGGAAATGATGGTATTCGTGGCAGCTTTTGCCGTTACAATACTTGCGGTTTACCTGATCAGAAGGCTCAAGGTCGATAATTCATGGACCATTGCCATTGCGTCCGGAGCGTTGATCAACATACTTATTCTTCTTGCGGGGGATCTTAAGTTCAAGCTTTATCTCTCTGTGGGCGGTATCATATTCGGATCTGTTTTCGCAGTTCTGGTTGCGGTAGTGATCAAGTTCTTTGTATTCAACGTGGATTACAGCCGGACTGAGAGAGTACAGTTCGAGGATGAAGAATATTACTACTACGTTAAAGCAGTTCCCAAGAACTCGGTTCAGGTCAGTGCACCTAAGGTTAAGAAGATAAAGGGAAATGTTCCCGAGAGCACGGAAAAAGAATCGCGGGTAAGACGTTCTTCCTTAAAGACAGAAAGAACTGAGAAGAAAGATGCACCTGAATATCATATGCATCGTTCCGTAACCGGAAAAGAGACCTCGGTCTCACGGATAGAGCGCGAAGTGGCCTCCAAGGCAAAGGAGAGCCGGGAGCGAAGAAGGAACAGTTAAACCATGAATGAGATGCTTTCACAGCTGATCTCTTTTATACAAAAATATATTACAAGTTTTCACATACCCCAGATCCGCATTTCCGATGTGGTGGAAATGCTGCTGATAGCGGCGGTGGTCTATTATATCATGGCTTGGATGAGAAGAACCAAGGCATGGTCTCTTCTGAAAGGACTCCTGGTAATACTTGCATTTTTCCTTCTGGCTGCCATGTTCAACATGACAACCATCCTTTTTATTGCGGAAAAAAGCTTGTATGTTGCGGCGACGGCACTCGTTGTCATACTGCAGCCGGAACTGAGACGAGCGCTTGAACAGCTCGGTACGAAGAATATTTTTTCCAATGTGATAACACTGGATAGCGGCAAGTACGGTGAAGGCTACTCGGATCATACCATAGATGAGATCGTAAAGGCTTCTTTTTCAATGGGACGCGTAAAGACGGGTGCTCTTATGGTTCTTGAGCGTGAACAGACTCTTGCCGAATATGAGAAGACAGGTATCAATATTGATGCGACCGTATCCAGTCAGCTTCTGATCAATATCTTTGAACACAATACACCCCTTCATGACGGAGCCGTTATATTCAGGGGAGACAGGGTCGTATCTGCGACCTGCTATCTGCCTCTTTCCGACAATCCCAATTTAAGTAAAGCTCTCGGAACCAGACACCGTGCAGGCGTAGGTATTTCCGAGGTTACGGATGCTCTTGTTATCATAGTGTCCGAGGAGAGCGGCAAGGTCAGTGTTGCTGTGGGAGGCGAGCTTTTTAACGGGCTCAGCCAGGAGGGCCTTAGAGAAAAACTCGAGCTCGTTCAGGACCACTCCCGGGATGAAGCGAAAAAGGGATGGAGAGGACGCGTGAAAGGAGGACGGGATGATAAACAATCTGATCCGGAAGTTGACGAATAATATCGGACTGAAGATCCTGTCTTTACTGGTGGCAGTCGCTTTATGGCTTGTTGTCGTCAATTATGATGATCCCGTCATAACCAATACCTACAGTGATGTTCAGGTTGAGATAATCAATTCCGAGGCGCTTACCGACCAGGGTAAGGTTTATGAAGTATTAAACGACAGCAATGTGGTGGATGTTACCGTATCGGGAAAAAGATCGGTCATAGATAACCTTAATAAAGAGAATATCAAAGCTACCGCCGATATGACCCAAATGACTGATGTTAACACACTTACCATCAATTTCATGACCAATAAAAATTACAATCAGCTGGAAAGCATAGTGGGCGACCACAATGTGGTACAGCTGGATATCGAGAACCGTGTCGAGAAGCATCTTCCCATCGAAGTTGAAGTTACGGGAGAACCGGCTGAGGGATATATCATCGGTGACCAGACCACAAATCAGAATACTGTAAGAGTATCCGGTCCTGAGTCTGTTGTTGATACCATTACAAACGCAAAGTGTTCGGTAAGCGTAGCCGGCAGAAGCTCGGATATATCTTCAAGTGCGGATATCAACCTTTATACGGCTGACGGCAGGATAGTCGAGCATGATAACCTTTCGACCAATATTTCATCCATAAATGTCTCTGTCGGAATACTTGCGACCAAAGCAGTGAATATCGTTTATTCACTTTCAGGTGAACCGGAAGAGGGCTTTGCCGTCGATGGTGAGCCGGAGGCAGACAGGAAGGCTGTTGAGGTGGCCGGAAGGACTGCCATGATCGATTCCGTAAGGAGCATAGTCATCCCGCCGGAGGTGCTTGATATCAACGGCAAGAGCGAGAACTATGTTGCCATGATCGACCTGAACGACTATCTTCCCAACGGAGTAAGACTTGTTACGGATGAAGAGAACGGATTTAACGGCAAGGTTAACGTTACCGTTAATATTGTTCCCATCGTGAAGAAGGAATTCGACATTCCGATGGAAAGCCTGCAGGTGATAAATGTTCCCGAAGGTTATAACGCGGAGATACTGCTTGAATCCAACAGTAATGAGGAAAAGCCGGAAAACAAAATAGTCACACTCCGACTGGAAACGGAAGGCATAGAACATTTCTATGAAGGTGTTGATGCTGCATCCTTTGCGGGAGTGATAGATATCAGGGAATATCTCGCATCAGCGGGGCAGACCACACCTGCAGAGGGCGTGTACAAGATGAGGATAGTATTTGCAATGCCGGAAGGTATCTCTGAGACACAGATACATTATGCGGATATTAAGATTTCCAAGGCAGATGTAACAGATACTGAGTAAATTTAGGAGGCTTGAATAATGGCAAGGTTATTTGGAACAGACGGAGTAAGAGGTGTAGCTAACGACGAACTGACACCGCTTCTTGCGATGCAGTTGGGACAGGCGGGAGCGACAGTACTTACAAAGGCGAAGGATCACAAGCCTACCATTATGGTCGGATGTGATACAAGAATATCGGGAGATATGCTCGCCAATGCACTTATGGCCGGTGTTTGTTCCGTTGGAGCCAATGCCGTATACGTGGGAGTGGTTCCTACGCCCGCTGTTGCATATCTTACGAGAAGATACAGAGTTGATGCGGGAGTTGTTATCTCCGCATCTCACAATCCGGTTGAATTCAATGGTATCAAGTTCTTTGATGCGGACGGATACAAGCTTCCCGATTCCATGGAAGACGAGATTGAAGCTCTTATTAAGAACAATATGACCGGTGTTGAATTTGTTACGGGACCTCAGGTGGGAAGGATCACATATCGAATGGAGGCAAAGGAGGAGTATATCAATCACTCCGTTAATGCCGTTAATATTGATCTTTCCGGCCTTAAGATGGTAGTTGACTGTGCCGAAGGAGCATCCCATTATACTTCCGTTGAAGCTTTAAGACGCCTTGGAGCGGATGTTATACCCATCCACACAAGTCCCGACGGAACAAATATCAATGCTAACTGTGGATCCACCCATATGCAGGAGCTGCAGGGAAGAGTTGTTTACGAGAAGGCTGATATAGGTATCGCTTTCGACGGTGATGCGGACAGATGCCTTGCGGTGGATGAGAACGGCAAGATAGTAGACGGTGACCAGATCATGGCCATCGTCGGAAATTACATGAAGGATAAGGGCAAGCTGGCCAAGGATAAGATAGTGGTGACCGTTATGAGTAACCTTGGTTTTACTCTCATGGCCAAAGCAAATGGTATCGATCTTGAGCAGACTAAGGTGGGCGACCGTTATGTTCTGGAGAGAATGAAAGAGATCGGTGCAAATCTCGGAGGAGAACAGTCCGGTCATATCATCTTCCTGGATGAGAATACCACAGGAGACGGACTTCTTTCCGCTCTCCACCTGCTGGAGGTAATGAAGAATACCGGAAGAAAGCTGTCCGACCTTGCTGCCGTAATGCAGGTACTGCCCCAGGCACTGGTAAATGCAAAGGTGCCCAATCACAGAAAAGACAAGTATATGGAGTATCCCGAGATAGCTCAGGCTATAGAGAAGCTCAATACCAAATTTGCCGGAGAAGGAAGGGTGCTGATCAGACCTTCGGGAACGGAGCCGTTAGTCCGTGTCATGATCGAAGGCAAGGACCAGAAGATGATAGAAAAGGATGCGCAGGAGTTGGCAGCGCTTATCTCAAGCACTGTTCTGTGATCCCAAAGAGGATAATTGCGGATTGCGTTTAACAGACGCAATATGATACAATCATCACATAATTAAGAAAAGGGGGATACGCTGATGGTCAGCCAAAAAGTTCAGGTGATCAACGAGATGGGGCTGAGTCTGCGTCCCGCCGGAAACCTATGTAAGGAAGCGATCAAATATCGTTCCCTGATTACTTTTACGTCCGGGATAAATTCCGCCAATGCCAAGAGCGTCCTAAGTGTGCTCGGTGCGTGTGTGAAGTGCGGTGATGAGATCGAGATTGTCTGTGAAGGCGAAGATGAGAAGGAAGCTCTGGACCATCTGGTAAAAGCCATAGAAAACGGACTTACCGGAGAACAATAGGTTCTCTTATGATCGGCAGCCTGCTTCATAAGCGGGCTGTTTTTTTGCTCTATGCACACCGGGCTTATGAATGAAGCTTACGGATAGCGGTTAGGCCGCTGATAAACATATATACGGAGGAAGAAATGTTAAATTATAAGAAGTACCAGAGAGTACCGGTTGAAAAATTTCCGGAGAGAACATGGCCGGAGAAAGAAATACAGAAAGCACCCATTTGGTGCAGCGTGGATCTGAGAGACGGCAATCAGGCCCTGATAGATCCCATGGTAGTATCGGAAAAGATCGAGTTCTTTAATTATCTCGTAAAGCTGGGATTTAAGGACATTGAAGTGGGATTCCCCGCAGCAAGCCAGATCGAATATGATTTCATACGTGAGATCATAGAGAGAAAGATGCTCCCCGATGATGTAAGACTCCAGGTACTGGCACAGTGCCGTGAAGAGCAGATCATCAGAAATTTTGAGACCGTACGCGGTACAAAGTCATTCATAATGCATATCTACAATTCAACATCCACACTTCAGAGAGATGTTGTATTCCATGCCGACAAGCAGCAGGTTATAGATATAGCGGTTAAGGGTGTTCAGATGGTTAAGCGCCATATGGATATGTATGACGGTGAGACCATACTTGAATATTCTCCCGAGAGCTTTACGGGAACAGAGCTTGATTATGCACTTGAAGTTTGCAATGCCGTTATAGAAGAGTGGGGACCTACTCCGGAACATAAGATGATCATCAATCTGCCTTCAACCGTAGAGATGACCACACCCAACGTATTTGCCGACAGGATCGAGTATATGTCCAAAAATATGAAGAGAAGGGACAGTGTAATCCTTTCCGTTCATCCTCACAATGACAGAGGAGAGGGTGTTGCAACGGCTGAGCTCTCACTTCTTGCCGGTGCGGACAGAATAGAGGGTACTCTTTTCGGAAACGGTGAGAGAACAGGAAATGTAGATATAGTAACTCTTGCTTACAATATGTTTTCACAGGGTATCGATCCCGAACTTGCTCTGGATAATATCAGAGAGGCGATCGAACTTTTCGAGAGATGCTGCAAGATGGATATCCATCCCAGACATCCTTATGCCGGAAAGCTTGTATTTACAGCCTTCTCCGGATCTCATCAGGATGCCATCAATAAGGGTGTTCATGCTATGAAGGAGAGAAAGAGTGAGATATGGGCGGTTCCCTATCTTCCCATCGATCCTTCGGATATCGGTAGAGAGTATGAGCCCATAGTTCGTATTAATTCACAGTCCGGCAAGGGCGGTGTTGCATTCGTAATGGATACATATTTCGGATTCAAGCTTCCAAAGGGAATGCAGAGAGAATTTGCAGATGTAATACAGGCTATATCCGAGAAGGCCGGTGAGGTTTCTCCCGAGACCATTATGGATAAGTTCAGGGAAGAATATCTGGACAAGAAAGAGCCTATCCACTTCCGCAAGCTTAAGGTGGAGGATCTGTCAGGTGAGACAGAGAGCGAATTTGATACAAGGATCCATCTGACATATACGGATCACGGAGAAGAGAAGGCATTTGATGCCGTAGGAAACGGACCTCTGGATGCTGTTAAGCACGGCCTTACCGAGACCTTCGGCAAGAAGATCAAGATCCTTGATTACGAGGAGCATGCTCTTCAGAGCGGTTCCAACTCACAGGCGGCTGCGTATATTCATATGCTTAATTCCGATACCGGTGAGACCACATACGGAGTAGGTGTAAGTTCAAATATCACACGCGCTTCGGTTCGCGCGATGTTCTCAGGATTTAACAGACTTTCACTTGGAGGAAAATAAAAAATGAGCGAGAAGGTTGTCGTTACAGGATGCAATGGTCAGTTGGGAAGAGCACTCAAGATAGAGCTTGGAAAAGATGACAGATTTGAGTATATCGGAACTGATGTGGATCAGATCGATATCACCAAGTCGGATGAGCTTATAGCTTATATTAAGGATATCAATCCGTATGCGGTGGTTAACTGCGCCGCATATACCAATGTTGACGGCTGTGAGAAGAACGAGGATCTGGCAATGAAGATCAATGCCATCGGTCCCAGAAATCTTGCGGTTGCTGCAAGAGAAGTGGGAGCAAAGCTCGTTCACATCTCAACAGACTATGTATTTCCGGGAAACGGCACATCTCCTTATAAAGAGTTTGATGCGACATGCCCCAAGAGCGCTTACGGAAGGACAAAGCTTGCGGGAGAGAATTTTGTAAAAGATTTTTCGGACAAGTACTTTATGATCAGAACCGCATGGCTTTACGGTGATGGCAAAAACTTTGTTAAGACCATGTTATCCTTATCGGAGAAGCATGACACCATAGGTGTAGTGGACGACCAGCTGGGAAATCCCACATCGGCATCGGAACTTGCAAGAGCTATCCACGAGCTGCTTCCCACCAATGAATATGGTCTCTATCATGGTACATGTGAGGGTATCTGCTCATGGGCAGACTTCACTGAAGAGATCTTTAAGCTTGCGGGAAGAAAGACAACTGTTGAACATATCAGTTCCGAAGAATATAAGAGAAGATTCCCGGATTCAGCATCACGCCCGGCATATTCGGCACTTGATAATTACATGTTCAGGCTGAATACCGATATAAGATTCAAAGACTGGCATGATGCGATAAGGGAATATATCGAAGAAATGAAATATAATATCTGATGTTTAAAGGGATTGTCTGTCGGGATCAGAACATGGGAATTACGACATTGTACATAAGTATTCCCATACCGACACCGATCAAAGCGCCGACGAAAACCTGAAAAGGCGTATGTCCGACAAATTCCTTAAGACGGTCTTCCGGGGAGATATCCTTACCCATATTGCTGAAGACTTCGATCATCTCATTGAGGACCTTCGCCTGTTCTCCGGCCTGACGGCGAATGCCGAGAGCATCATACATAACTATTATCGCAAGTGCGGCAGCGACAGCAAATTCAACGCTTCCCGCACCGCTGCTTAAGAACACACCTGTAGCAAGACCGCAAACCGTTGCGGAGTGAGAGCTGGGCATACCGCCTGTTCCGACCAGACGCTCAGCATCGAATTTTCTGCTGACTATTGTGTGAAGTATTGTTTTTGAGATCTGTGCCACCAGCCAGCCGGAAACGGCAGATAGAAGAGCGGCATTATGTATAAGATCATAAAAATGATTATTCATTGGTACTCCGTATAAAATATATTTATCGCGGGCAATTTCATTGCTTTGCGAATAAAACAATTATAAGAGTAACCGGATAAAAATACAAATTTTTTTAAAATTATACAGATTGTATAAAGGAGCGAAAATGGAAAAAACAGACAAGATTTATGTTGCGGGACACAGAGGACTGGTTGGATCGGCAATTGTCAGATCACTTAAAAGAAGCGGATACGAGAATGTGATAGGAAGAACACACAAAGAGCTGGATCTTACGGATCAGGCAGCAGTAAGGGATTTCTTTGAAAAAGAGCATCCTGACGTTGTTGTTCTTGCGGCTGCGAAAGTTGGAGGTATCAATGCAAATAATACCGCTCCTGCAGATTTCGCTTATGAAAATATGCAGATACAGTGCAATGTGATAAAGTGCTGTCATGATTTCAAAGTAAAGAAGCTTTTATTCCTGGGAAGCACATGCATCTATCCCAAGATGGCGCCTCAGCCCATTCCCGAAGATGCACTTCTGACAGGCCCTCTTGAGCCTACAAATGAAGCATATGCCATAGCCAAGATCTCCGGACTTGAGATGTGCAGATTCTTCAAGCGTCAGTATGGTGACAATTTCATCAGCTGTATGCCTACCAATCTTTACGGACCTTATGATAACTATGAGCTTCAGGGATCCCATGTACTTCCTGCCATGATCAGAAAGTTCCACGAGGCAAAGATAAGCGGAGCCAAGAGTGTTGAGCTTTGGGGAACGGGATCTCCGCTTCGTGAGTTCCTCTATGTTGATGATATGGCGGATGCATGCGTATTCCTGCTCGAGCATTATGACGGAGAGCAGCATGTCAACATCGGAACAGGCAAGGAGCTTACCATCAAGGAGCTTGCGGAACTTGTAAAGAAGACCGTAGGATTCGAAGGCGAGATCGTATGGAACAGCGATATGCCGGATGGAACACCCAGAAAGCTTACTGACGTTACAAAGCTTCACAGCCTCGGATTTACGCACAAGGTTGATCTTGAAGAGGGTGTTAAGCTTGCTTATGAATGGTTTAAGGAAAATGTCTCACAGGCCAGAGGCATGTGATCTATGATCTATCTGTTGACTGTATTTTTGCTATTTGCGGCATACTGGACGGGAAGCCTCATAAGGGAGGCCGTATTAGGGTATGGAAAACAGCATGATCATTCAGACTTAGATTCTTTTGGAACAGGGGAAATGTGCCTTACGGGCATGTTTGCCCTGTTTATTTTGTGGGAAGCGGATGCTCTTACTGTATCTTATACGGGAATAAGTTTTTCCACGGGAGTCAGATTCTATATCATGATGGTTCTGACTATATGTGCCATAAGTGCTGCCATAAAGATCAGAAATTACAAGCCCAAAGAGTGGTATTCGGATTTTGTGATACCGAAGAGTTTTATACCCGCGGTCATCATTTTCATCATACAGGCCGTATCTTATTTTCTCTTTTATCCGGATCTTTCCGATGACAGAACGACGGAATCGGTGCTTACGATACTTTACTCCGGAAGACTCCATTTCATCGATCCTGACACCGGAATGACAAACGGATATGCGGTATCTTTTTACGGAAGGCTTCCGGAACTTGATTCCTTTTACGCAATGCTTGCGGCTGTTGCGGGAGGAAGTGATCTGGTTTATGCGATCCTTTATCGCGTGGCACCGATCCTTATGCTCATTCTCGAATATATGGCTTACGGGCGTTGGATAGATATCTTCTGTGGAAAGGATAATGAAGGCAGGAAAACCGCCGGAATACTCTATTCCATGCTGGGAATACTTAATATCTGCGGGTCTTTCTCTCCCGACGGAATATTCTACAGCATGATACACAGAGGATTCAGAGGTGAAAACCTCGTATTTTCAGTGCTTGTTCCCTATATTGCATATCTTTGTTATCTGATATTCGGCAATAAAAGAAAGAACAGGATCATTTATCTTTTGATGGCAGCAGCGGTTACTCTTTTTGCTGCTGATATTCAGCGAAGTGCGGTGCCGGTGATCGCCGTGATGATCATAAGCATTGCCGCATCTCTTATCTCCCGTGCGGAAAGCGGTACGGAGAAAAGGAGGGCCGGTTGAGTATGGAATTTTTAGCCGGACTTCTGTATGAGATGAGAGAGAATCTGGGTAAGGCAGGTTCCACGGCGGGCCTCACGGGATTGTTCCTGGCAGGACTGCTGGCATTGTGGTATGCGAGAGCCAGAGGAAAGAGAGAGACATCATTCCTTTTCTGGTATGCATCCATACTCCTTCTGCTGCTAATAAGTCCGCCATATCTGTTCTTTGTAAAGAACTGGGTGCCGGGGCTGTTAAAGTCCAATATGCATCTGTGGCTCCTTCCAATGATGCCCGTTCTGATGGGTGTTGTCTATGAAGGATATAAGGGATCGGTATCGACACGGAATGCTTTTGCGTTGGGAATAGCATTTACTGCACTGATGCTTTTGGCAGGTACCACATCATATAATGCGGAAAGTTTCAAACCGGTGGAGGATATCTCCTATGCCAATCCGGAATTCAGTGAGGGACTGTCTGTAATAGATGAATTCAGATCCGCCAACAGTAAGGAAAAAATCCTCATCGTCACTCAGGACAGGATGATGGAAGCGGTGCGACGCTATGATCCGGCCATATGCACAGCCTATGGCGAGGAAATGTGGAACGGTAATATCGATCCGGGACAGAGGACATATTACAGCGACTGGCAGTATGAGCTTCATGATGCAATGATGAGACCCAGAGCGAAGCTGAAGGAACTGACGGAGATAGCGGGAGCACATGGCGTGGATCTTATCGTTATCGACAGGGATATCCCCGATGCGGAGATCAATTCCGACGGAGACGCCGTGATCATAGAAGAGACATCGGCATATAAGGCGGGTGAATTCGATCCGGGAGATCTGACGGCAGGTTCTGCGGAATGTATATTCGGTGAAGGAATGATATTCGGCAGAAAGCACAGGACTGAGAAGTTCATTTATCCTGACAGATCAGGCGATTACGTGTTGTATGAAACAGGAGAGAGATATGTGCTCTACGCAAAGTTCTGATAAAGTAAAGGGAGCAAAAGTAAGTATAATAATTCCCGTTCATAATGCGGAGAAATATATCGAAGGCACCGTAGCAAGCGTTCTTGATCAGAGCTACAGGGATTTTGAACTGTTACTCGTAGAGGATAATTCTTCGGACGGGACCCTTGAATTGCTCAAAAGCATAGAGAAGAAAGATGAAAGGATCCGCGTTATAGTCAATCACGGAAGCCATGGAGCGGCTCATGCCAGAAACCTCGGTATAGGCTCTGCGTCGGGGCGGTTTATAGCTTATCTTGATGCGGATGATCTGTGGATGAAGGATAAGCTCTCCGAACAGGTCAGATTCATGATCGGGAATGAAGCGGTATTTTCCTTTACAGCTTATGAATTCGGAAATTCAAAGGCCGAGGGAACCGGAAGGATCGTTCATGTTCCCCAAAAGCTTGATTACAGACATGCTTTGCCGAGAACGGTGATCTTTACATCGACAGTAATGTTTGACATGAAGAAGATCACCAAGGATGAGATAATGATGCCCGCAGTAGAGAGCGAAGACACCGCAAGCTGGTGGAAGATATTAAAGAGAGGTGTTACGGGATACGGACTGGATCGTAATCTTACGATATACCGTACCGGTACGAACAGCCTGTCTTCAGACAAGTTGGAAGCTGTAAGACGCATCTGGTTCCTGTACCGTAAAGTCGAGAAGTTAAGTCTTCCCGAGAGCGTATGGTATTTCTTTGGCTGGGCATGGCGCGCAACACTCAGGCGGCTTTGAAAGAGCCTGTTATACTTGGTATAATATCCATAAATTTTTACCGGTGGTCACTATATGAAAAAACTGGAAACATCCAGACGGATAATACTGCTTTTCTTATCACTGATCGGACTTGCCGTACAGGTTTTAGGTTTCGGTCTGGTGTGGTTCAAATACTATAAGCCTATGATGGAGATGCGCCAGATCATTTTCTGGATAAAGGGAGATATCCTCCTTATCTCTGTTTATGCCGTCATTATCTTATTGGTATCCCGTATGTACGGAGGCATGAAGATAGGCTATCTGAAAGCGTGGGAAGTATTCTTTTCCCAGGTCTTTTCCACTATAGGAACAAATCTGATCGCATATTCGATACTTTCTCTTATGTACACGAAGCTGATCACTTTTGTGGGCCCAATCCTGTCATTGTTAGGGATCCAGATCCTGTGGATCGGTGCATGGACAGCTCTTAGCCAATTGGTTTATTCCATGCTTTTCCCCCCCAGAGATCTGCTGCTTGTTTCCGGTGAGCGTCCCGTGGAAGATATTCTCCATAAATTCGAGAGCAGGCCGGATAAATACCGTATCTGCAAATGTATGAAGATCTCCGACGGATTAACGAATATCACTGAAGAGATAGAGAAAAGATATGACGGAATGATCATCTGGGATGTGGATGCAAAGGACAGGAATTTCCTGCTCAAATACTGCTACGGCAGATCCATCAGGGTATATGTAATGCCGAAGATCCCCGATGTATTGATAAAGGGAACCGAGGAGATGCATATCTTCGACGCACCAATGTATCTGATCCGTGAATATGCGCTGACAGTGGAACAGCGTGCCGCAAAGAGATTTATAGATCTGATATGCGCATTCATACTTCTTGTGATCGCATCACCTATCATGCTCATTACTGCCGTAATAATCAAATGTTATGACGGCGGTCCGGTATTTTATCATCAGACCAGATGCACCATGGGAGGAAAGGAATTTCAGATAATGAAATTCCGCAGTATGCGCGTGGATGCGGAAAAGGACGGAGTGGCAAGACTTGCGTCCAAGAAGGATGACCGCATCACTCCTATAGGTCATGTTATCCGTTCTACCAGAATAGATGAGCTGCCCCAGCTCTTAAATATCTTAAAGGGTGAGATGTCTTTTATAGGTCCCAGACCCGAGAGACCGGAGATAATAAAACAGTATACGGAGATCATGCCGGAATTTGTTTTCAGGATGAAGGTTAAAGCCGGACTTGCAGGATATGCACAGGTGTACGGCAAATACAATACAACACCCTATGATAAGCTCAAGCTTGATCTTACCTATATCGAGAATTATTCGGTATGGCTCGATCTGAAGCTTATGCTGCTCACGATCAAGGTTATCTTCCAGCCTGACAGCACGGAAGGTGTGGATGGTACACAGATAACCGCACTTAAGGCGGGAAATTCAAAAAAACGCGGTGAGAAATAAAAATGCGCGACGGATTCGATCTAAAAAGATTTATATGTATATATGGTAAGAAGATCCTTCCGGCTCTGATCCTTGGAATGGCTGCCGGAGCGGTGGTTTTCCTTCTTACAGATCTTGGCAGGATGCTCATTTTTCATAATGATACGACCTTCAGAAGTGATGTGATGTACCATATCAATTTTGATACGGCGGAAGCGGAAGAAACCAAGCTCTACTACAATGACTATACATGGAATGATGTACTTGATTCGGACGTGATAGCCGGCGTTGCCGCTGCGAAACTTTCCCTTTCAAAAGAAGAAGTTGCAAAGGCCACACATATTCCGACGATGTCTGATATAAGGCTTATACATGTATATGCCGATGCGGATACGGCAGAAGCTGCGGACCGGATCCAGAGTGCGATCGGTGAAGCTCTTGCCACATTCGGCACTGATACGGATGGATTTGTATCCATTGAGAAGTGGGATGAGAAGGAGACAATACATGTGAAGGCCGATCCTTATTATTCCAGATGGTGTGTGTGCGGCGCATTGACCGGACTTATATTCGGAGTGTTGTCTCTTCTCTGGAAATATGCATGCGATGACGGGTTATACCTTGATGATGATACGGAGCGACTGGCGGGGATAAGCACTGCAGGCGTTGTATTTACGGATAAGTCTTCTTCGTTGGGATTTAAAGCTAACCTGGAAAGCATAGTGAAAGATAAAGAAGTTACTCTTTTCTTTCCGGGTGCGGGAAAAGATAAAGATAGGGAAGCAAAAGCTGAAGAAACCTTAAAGTCCATGATCGGTGAGATCACGGGTATAGGCAGGACAATCGCTAAGAAAGAGATCAAAACATCGAAGGGATCCGCATCCGCAAAAAACGTATCGACTAAAGCTGAAGATAAGGCTCCGGATCCTGAAAGAGGATGCATGATCATCGCAATCCCTTACGGAATATCGGCAGCAGTTGTCAGACGCGGGATAAGGGATATGAAAATGCAGGGAGAATGTCCCTCTGCTGCGATATTATATGATGCTGACAGAATGATTTATAAAGCGTATTATTTGACGATCTGATATTATGGCCGGATTAGAAGTTCTGATATCCGCACTTGAAAATGATGCGGATGCACTTCCGTTAAAAATGAACCTGCGCACAGATGCAGTGATAATAAACCAGTCATCCGAAGATTCCGCACGTGAGGTAATTACAAAGAACGGGAAACGGGTGCGTATATTTGAATGCAACGAGCGGGGCGTGGGTAGATCCAGGAACAGAGCTCTTTCGGAAGCGAAGGGTGAGATCATACTTTTTTCCGATGAGGATATTATCCTGGATGATGATTATGAAGAGAAGATCCTTAATGAATTTAAAAAGTATCCGGATGCGGATCTGATCTTTTTCAATCTGGAAGTTAATGAGAAAAGAAGGACCTACTGGAACGATAAGAAGAAGAGAGTGGGAAAATTCAGCTGCGGGAGGTATCCTGCTTACAGCGCAGCTGCCAGACTGGATGCTTTGAAAAAAAGCAATGTGAGATTTTCGCTTCTTTTCGGAGGCGGTGCACCGTACAGCAACGGTGAAGACAGCCTGTTTTTTACTGATTGTCTGAGAGCAGGGCTTAAGCTTATCGCTGTTCCCGTAAAGATCGGAAAGGAAACCTACAGGGATTCAACCTGGTTTAAGGGATATACGGAAAAGTTTTTTTACGACAGAGGTGTATTATTTCACTTCCTCTACGGAAAAGCAGCAGTGTTGTGGGCTGCAAGATTTGCTATCGTTAAGAGAAAGGTAATGTGCAGGGAGATCCCGCCGGCAAAGGCATTTAATCTCATGAAGAAAGGGATCGCGAAAGGAAAGAGCCTATGACCGGCGCAATACTTTACTGTATCATAGTGACGGTTTCAGTGATTCTTGCCTTCAGGGTCTGCGGTAGAAAAGATCCGACAGCCTCATTTAAAGACAGGATACTTACTGCCGGAATATTTTTCCTACTGTGGATACCGGCGTCCCTTCGCATCTATACCGGAAATGATTACAGGACATATATATCGCATTTTCATGATGCTTATTGCGGAAATTTTGTAGTAACGGAACCGGGCTTTAACAGTATCGTCAAAGCAATATACACATTGTTTGACGGAGAATATTTCCTGATACTGTTTGCTTTATTTTCCGCAGTGACAATAGTATTCTTCTTAAAAGGCCTGTATGAACAGAGTGAAGATTTCGGCATGTCATTTATGCTCTTCATGATGTTTGGTCTGTACTTTCAGACCTACAATACAGTGCGGTATTACATGGCGCTTTCCGTTGTATTCTATGCGATGAGATTTGTGATAAAGAAGCAATACGGCAAGTTCTTCATAGCGGTATTGTTTGCGGCACTATTTCACAAGACTGCGCTTATCACGCTTTTGCTGTATCCGGCATGCAGGATGAAGTGGGGAAGGATCCATTACATACTGCTCGGGCTTTTGGGGATAAGCGGTCTGGCTTTCGGAAGTCACTATATGGAGCTGTTTGTCAGACTCTACCCGTCGTATTTGAACGATCCTGAGCATCTGGTGTCCGATGGCATAAGCTTTGTAAATATTGCAAGATCCGCTGCTTCCGTGGCGGCGGCTCTGATACTCGTTAAGAAAAGCGGGAGCGAAGATGATGCCTATGCATTTTATTTCAGGATGAATGCGGCGTCACTCGTATTGTATGCATGTTTTTCATTCATACCGTCGCTTTCGAGGATAGGTTATTATCTGAATATTTCTCAGATCTTACTGATACCGGCCATGCTTCGCAGGTCTGACAGAAAGGTATTTGAGAACAAAGAAAAGCTATTACGTATGGCGGTGGCTGCCTGCGCGATCGTATATTTTATATTTTTCCTGTATAAAGCGCAGGGCAACACAGTTAAGATACTGCCATATTCCACATGGCTATCCTGTCCGTTAGCGGAACTGCGTGCATTCAAGGGGTAATGATCACAGATGAAATTCAGTATTATAGTTGTCAGCCTCAATGAAGGTAATGAACTTAAAAAAACCGTAGACAGTGTATTGAACCAGACCTACAGAGATTTCGAGGTTATAGTAAAAGACGGCGGATCTGTCGACGGATCACCGGCTTACCTGATCAATGAGAAGCAGGTGAAGCTCATCATCTCAAAGGACAAGTCTTTATATGATGCCATGAATCAGGCAGTAGAGGAAGCAACGGGAGATTATATTTTATTCTTAAACTGCGGCGACTATCTGATGGATAAAACCGTACTCGCAAAGACGGCGAAGTTTATCGCGGGTCACAAAGCGGACCTCTACTACGGAGATCTCTACAGAAGAAAACTCAAAAGTACCGATGTTGCACCGGATAGGATAACGGACTTTGTATGCTTCAGAAATGTGCCGTGCCATCAGGTATGTTTTTATTCCGGAAAACTCTTTGAAAGTCGCGGATACAAACTGAGATATAAGATACGTGCGGATTATGAGCATTTTCTCTGGTGCATTTACGAAGCTAAGGCGACCTGCGAACATTTACCTTTTGTTATTTCCGATTATGAAGGTGACGGTATCTCAGAGTCGGAAGCCAACAGAAAGATCGCCGCGATCGAAAGCAAAGAGATCACAAAGAAGTATCTTGGGTTTAAGAGACATATTTTCAGACTGGCGATGATACTCACATTGCAGCCTTTAAGAAAGAGGATGGCGGATTCACCGAAGATGTCGGAAACGTACCATAAGATCAAATCTTTTCTGTACCGCAGTCCGACACACAAAGATGAAGAGAAGGGAAGCGACAAGTGAAAGTACTCTGGCTGTGTAATCTGATGCCTTCAATGTTTGCGGACGTGATGAAGGTGAAAAAACAGCATAAGGAAGGATGGATAGCCGGCGCATTTCATGAAGTGAAGAAAAACGGCGATCCCGAAGTGGCATTTGCTTTTCCTGTGGAGAGGGAAGACCTTGTGGAATCGGATATACTCCGCGGTGAGAAGGATGGATATAAATACTATGGATTCCTTGAGAACACGCTTCATCCTGAGGATTATGACAATTCTCTCGAAGCTTCTCTCGGACTTATCTGTGAAGAGTTCAGACCGGATGTTATCCATTGCTACGGAACGGAATTCCCTCATACGCTTGCGATCCTCAGGATAGGAGAGTGGAGCAGTAGGGTCCTGATACATGTACAGGGGGTTATGAGCGCCTGCGCAAGAGAGTATTATGCCGGACTCCCCGAAAAGGTCAGAAACAGTGTTACTTTCAGGGATCTCATCCGCAAAGACAGCATCGCTGAACAGAAGGATAAATACGATAAAAGGGCAGAGCGTGCAGAGGCAGCGATGAAAGCAGCATCTTTTGCATGCGGAAGGACAGCCTTTGACAAGAATGCCGTGAACACGGTCAATCCTTCCTGTGTATATTACAATCTGAATGAAACTCTGCGTTCATGTTTTTATGAGGGCAGATGGAGTGCCGACGAGTGTGAACCCGGCAGAATATTTATTTCTCAGGGAAATATACCGCTTAAGGGATTGCATATCCTTTTGAATGCCATGCCGTATATAATTGAAAAATTTCCCAATGCAAAGATCGCTGTTGCGGGAGATGATGTGGTTCGCGGAGACTGCATAAAGGACAGGATAAAGCTTCCTGCTTACGGAAAATATCTTAAGGAACTGATAGTAAGATACGATCTTCGTGACCGCATAGAATTCCTCGGACCTCTTGATGCAAAAGCCATGAAGAAGCAGTATCTTAAAGCAAATGTGTTTGTTATGCCTTCATCCATGGAGAATTCTCCCAATTCGCTGGGGGAGGCCATGATACTGGGAATGCCCTGCGTTGCTTCGGAAGTGGGAGGTATCCCTTCGCTTGCGGAGAATGGCAAGGAAGTGCTGCTTGTTCCGTCATGTGATCCGGAAGAGCTGGCAAAAAGGATAATCGATATTTTTAAAGATCCGGTCTATGCATCGATACTCGGAGAGAATGCCGCAAAGCGTGCGGCACTTACTCACGACAGAGAGGCCAATTATAAGATGCTTAAGTGGATCTATGAAGAGGTTGCGAAAAACAGTCGATGACGCTTACTTTCATCACAAATTATATGACACATCATCAATTGCCTTTTTGCGACGAGCTTTATTCTCTTCTTGGAGAGGATTTTCGTTTTCTTGCGACCAACAGGATGGAAGATGAACGCATTAAAATGGGGTGGGGCGCGGAACTTCGCGATCTGCCCTATGCTCTGTTCTATGATGACGATTATGATCTTTCACATAAGCTGGTTAAAGAAAGTGATGTGGTGATCTGCGGAGGTACGCATCATTCCTATATCGAGGAAAGACTTGTACTTCACAGACTGACATTCAGATATTTTGAAAGACTGTATAAAGACGGCAGGATAAAAGCCCTGATCCCTTCCAGTTACAGACTGATGAAAAGGGAGCATGCCGCATATAACAATGATCCGGTATATCTCCTTTGCGCCGGTGCCTATGTGGCAGCGGATTTTGATATGTTCTCCGGATACAGAGATAAAAAGTTCAGATTCGGTTATTTCCCCGAATTTGTAAAGGAAGATACGGAAAAGCTCTTTGGATCGAAGTCGGATAATGTGACTGAGATAATGTGGAGCGGTAGGATGCTTGACTGGAAACATCCCGGAGCTGCGGTTTATACGGCGGAATATCTTAAGCAAAGAGGTATCCCTTTCCGTATGACTGTTATCGGAGAAGGGGAATGCAGAGAAAGGATCGATGCTGCGGTAAGTGCAAAGGATCTCTCGGATCTGGTCACTGTCCTTGATTTTGAGAAGCCCTTCGAGATCAGAAAGAGGATGGAAAAGTCGGATATCTATCTCATGACAAGCGATCAGAAGGAAGGGTGGGGTGCAGTCGTTAACGAAGCCATGAATTCCGGATGTGCGGTTGTGGCTTCTCATGCGGCAGGTGCGGTACCTTATCTGATAAAACACGGTGAAAACGGTCTGGTATATAAGAGCGGAGATTTAAGAGAACTGGCATCCCTTACGGCAAAGCTTTGCAGGGACAGTGCACTCAGAAAAAAACTTGGGATGGCTGCTTACAAAACAATAGAGCAGGAATGGAATCCAAAGATCGCGGCGGAAAGACTTACGGTCATGAGTGAGAAACTCTTAAAAGATCCGGAAACGGATATCGCATCTGTTTACAGCGATGGTCCCATGTCTGCAGCAGAGGCGCTTACGGTAGCTAAAGGATATAGATATATAAGATAATGAAACTGGTATTTGCATCCAATTATTTCAATCATCATCAAAAGCCTTTATCCGATGCTTTAAGTAAAGCAGAGGGGATAGATTATACATTTCTTGAGATCGAGGCGATGGATCCCGAGCGTATCAGGATGGGATGGGGAATCGATACTTCGGATATCCCTTACGTAAAAAAATATTCCGATGATGAAGAAAAGGCAAAGGCCATGATCATGGATGCCGATGCCGTAATATTCGGCGGTGTTGATGACGAGAGTTATATAATGCCAAGACTCGAAGCCGGCAGACTTACTTTCCGATATCATGAGCGCATTTACAAAGAGGGACAATGGAAATTCATTTCTCCTTCGGGACTTAAAAAAAAATACCATGATCATATAAGATTTAAGAATGATCCGGATTATCTCCTGTGTGCAGGCGGATATGTGGCATCCGACTTTTCTCTGATAGGTGCTTACCCGGATAAAAAATATGTCTGGGGATATTTCCCGGAGTGCCGGCAGTATGATATCGATGAACTCATGTCGAAGAAGAGAGCTTCCGAAAAAACAGAGATTCTGTGGTCCGGCAGGATGATAGACTGGAAACATCCGGAAGACGCCATTGAAGCAGTGGCTTCTTTAAAAAAACAGGGCATACCTTTTCATCTCACCATGGTAGGAGGCGGCGTGATGGAAGACGTCCTGAAACAAACAGTAAAGGAAAAAGGACTTTCTGAGGATGTAGAATTTACCGGATTCCTTAAACCTGAGGAAGTCAGAAGCCGGATGGAGAAGGCCGATATATATCTGTTTACCAGCGATCAGAGAGAAGGATGGGGCGCTGTATTAAACGAGTCCATGAACAGCGGATGCTGTGTCATTGCTTCTTCCGCTATAGGTGCGGTACCTTTTATGCTGGATCATTGTGTGAACGGACTGGTATATAAGAGCGGAAGGGTCAGGGAACTGGCTTTCTTTCTTTCCAAAGCTGCAGAAAGCAGGAGCCTGAGAGAAAAGCTCGGAAAGAATGCTTATGTTACGATAAGAGATGTCTGGAATGCGGATAATGCAGCGACAGGATTTGTAAAGGAATTGAAAAGGCTTGCTTCCGGTCAGCCTGCAACAGGGGATGAGGATAAGAAAAGAAGTCTTGTTCCAATGGATAAGGCACCTGTCATCTCTCCTTTGTCGGGATACGGGTTCGTCAGAAGAAACAGAACGGATAAGGATATGAAAATATGAAATATGTGATCAACATGCTCGCAAAACCGGAGACCGTCACTACCACACAGACGGGAATTGGGACACCCGAAGCTGCGGTTGAGCTGTATCTTAAGAATTCTCTTGTATGTTTTTCGTCCGTAAGGATGCACAATCCGGGAGAGGATCTTAAGCTTCTTTTATTTGTTAACTGGGATATGAGTGACGGATGGAGAGAGAAGCTGGAAAAGGAAGGCGTGGAGATAATACTTCTGCCTTTCGGTAAGTTCTCCATCAGTGATTCTTTTGCATGGAGTATCGTTCAGTACAGGTATGATGTTATGGAATATCTGGCTGATAATTACGATGACGAGGATGTGATGCTCATGCTGGATACGGATGTGTATTGCGTGGGAAGTCTGGCGGCTTTATTTGAGGATATGGGCGACAGGCTTATGTTCTTCGATACACAGCATGACTGCATGAATAAAGAGCGCAAAGATATTCTTGATAATGCGGAGAAGATCTATGGAGAGCGCAGATATTTCACTCATTGGGGCGGAGAGTTCATAGGTTGTAAGAACAGGCTTATGAAGAAGCTTTTAAAAGCCTGTGCCCGCGTGCTGGAGGACAGCAGGAAAGCAAAAGATCTGGTGAACTTCAATGATGAGCACATTACGTCGGCAGCAGTGGACCGCAATGACGATCTGGTGGCTGTACCTGCCAATGCATATATCTTCCGCTATTGGACTTTAAAGAGATTCTATCTTGTAAGCACCAATTTCGCGTATAATAAAACAGTTCTCTGGCATCTTCCGAATGAGAAAAAGAGGACAATGGTTTTCCTCTATGACTATTACACGAAGAACGGTTCCTTCCCGGAAGATGAGTATGTTGAGAAGATGCTGGGATTCCCGACTCCGGGGCCTAGAAACACCCTGGCAAGGATCAGGGCTGTCCTGAGAGAGAAGAGATACGGCAGATAAAGGAATGGGTATGGGCGGTTGCAGATACGGGACTCTGGATATTATCATTCCCGTTTACAATAAAGAGAAGTATTTAAGAAGGTGCGTAAAGAGCGCACTGGATCAGACATATACTCCGGACAGGGTGATACTTGTGGATGACGGGTCGCTGGATGACAGTCCCCGAATCTGTGATGAGCTTGCGTCCGAAAACAGTATCGTATCAGTGATCCACAAGAAAAACGGCGGGGCTTCTTCGGCAAGAAATGCGGGGCTTGAAGTATCTGCCGGCGACTATGTGGGTTTTCTTGATGCCGACGACTGGGCTGACGAGGATATGTACGAGAAGCTTATCACTGCCCTCAATCTCGATACGGAATATGATACGGCACCGGCATCTAAGGAAAAATCACTTTTAAATATCTTAAAAGAAGATTCCGACGATAAAAAGCAGAATAACGGCAGGGTAACAGGTGCAGGCCTGCAGACTGCCCAGCTTATGAACAGACAGTATAAAAGCGACGGTACACTTGCGCTTGACGTGGCCAATGGCGACGGGAAGACAAGGTTCCTTGCGGCGGAAGATTTCTATGAAGAGCTTATAATGCATACGGGAGATTCTTCGTTCTGCACCAAAGTTTTCAGAGGAGATTTTCTCAGGAGCTTCAGATTCAGCGAAGGAGAAAGCAATGAAGATTTCGGCCTGCTCCTTAATATGATCCCGAAGATGGGCGCGGGATTACTGACGCTGGATGTACCGGGATATAATATTGAACTTAGTGACGGAAGTGTTACAAGAGGGAAATATAATCAGAAGTTTTATGAAGATATGATGAAGAATGCTTTCGGAGCACTCAGGGTCGCAAGAGAAAAGTATCCTTCCCATATCACAAGAGCCGAGCGGTTCACCTATGTACAGTCTCTTGATTTCATGCTTCATATCCCTGTTGAGAAGATGAAGAGCAGCAATGCTTTTTATATGAGGATAGTCAGATATCTGCGAAGCGAGAGAGCGAAGATATCGAAGAATCCTTACCTGTCACAGAAGCAGCGGGAATATCTTCTTCTTTTGACTGACGCGCCTCTCGTAGTAAGGACCGCTCATAATGTGGTCATGCGTATCCGTGACGGTAAGGCATCGGAGTAAAGATGCGATAAGGATCAGATCTTATGCCTGTGCTTTTCCACGGGTTCGTATTTATCCATGAAGTCGTGTCCGAGTCTTATCTTCTCATCTGCAAAAGTGATGGCGGATAATTCCGTGTAAACAGAGACCACCGTGTCGAAATGGAGTCCTTCAAAATAATTGAGAAGTTCCATGGGAACCCTGGATGAAAATTGGGGGCATTCCGGGAACTTATTTTTATAATCCAAAAGATCTCTGGGATGAGGCTTGATAAAGACGGTATTTTTACTACCGTCGGGATTGTTCCCATAGGTATCAAGGAGATCCTGCATGATCTTCTCGCGGGTATCCATATCGCAGAGAGGGTCTGACAAAATGAGCACTGCTTTTACTGAGCTGTCAGTACGTTTCTTTTCCTTAAGCTCCGCGCTTTTCTGTTCTATTTCCGCTTTGTTTTCTACAAAAGCATCCAGAAGGATATTCTTTTCATCCTGAGTAAGTCTTTTGTAGAGGGGCTCTCTGGGAACGACTTTATATTTTTTATAATCATATTGAAGAACCGATCTGTCATTGATCTCCATGTCGATACAGTATTTGGAGTACCCGTTCTCGATGAATATCAGATTGAACTTCGCAAAGAGTGCCTTAAGCTCAAAGTGACCTGCGTTGCTGATGCGGGCGAGGTCAAGAGTCTTTAGGCAGTCAAGACCGTCCTCCATCGCGTGATAACGGATATGATGTTTATTAAGATAGAGCCCGATGGGGTCGGTATCACAGAAGACGTAGATATCTTTATATTTTTTAAAATCGATAGTAATAAACTGTTCGAGCAATTTGGCGAACTTCGATGTGAACCGGATCCGCTGTATCATATTGGATATGAGGTTGCCGCGATCCTTCTTGTATTCTGCAAGCTCAGGAAAAAATGTTTCTCTCTTCTCATCAAGCTCGATGACTTCCTTAAAGAACCCAAGTTTGTCGATCCTGTCCTTAAGTCCGTCAAAATTATTGGACATAAGACTGAGAACGAGTGTTGCATCTCCATGATCTTTTTTTTCTGCCCGTAATTCAAATTCTTTTAAAAATGTGATCAGCACATGATAGAAAGTGTGACACACGTATATTCGGTCGTTCAAAATTTTTTCCTCAGATCCTGTATTGGTTTAATCCGGTCACGATTACATAATGATATTTGTTAGTATACCACGTGGAATGTATTTGCCGAGAGATATTGGCAAAATAAAAATCCAAGGGATCAGCTCCTTGGATTTTTGTTTTGTCTGTTGGAATGATACTGTATCAGAAAACATTTTTGCGGATATATTGCTTGCAGATAAAGATTTTGATCGCAAACATAATTCCCGCAAGGGAAGTGATCGCTAATATAAATATCATAGTATAGAGAAAAGGTATACCGCTTACCAGACAATAAATAAGAGCTACGACCATAATAACAGCAAAGATTATTATGGGGGCAGGATTAGGTACATATGTGATTTTGTCACCAAAGATATTAAATCTGTATTCTTTATAGCTGCCACCGGTGAATCTTCTCAGTTCAAATACATAAACGCTGATCTCGCCGGACGTCAGAGATCCTTCATGGTACATTGGGTGGGTTTTAGCAAACAGGAAATAAAACCCTGCCGGTAATCCAATAAAGAACAATAAAAATATCAAAGCTGTCATATCAAGTTCCTCCTGATGTAAAATTAGCAGAGTCCTATTTTATAACAGTGGTTTTGATATATCAATATGAATGGGGCTGTTTATGCACATGGGCAGGTTTTTTCGCCAAAATATGCTGATATTCCATGGGTGAGTATGAGAGGGGTTGGCCGGGAGGTATGCAATTTATTGCAGGATACCTATTTCTTTGTAGAGACCGGAAATGATATAATGAACGGCGGTATCGGTGATGACAAATATCACAGATTGTTTTTTTGATAGAAGCGAATTTAAAAGTTTATGAGTAAAATTCTTAAGAAACTTAATAAATTATTGGACAGAAAACAGAAGAGCTTTATGGTCCTGCTGGTTTTCATGATGCTGATAGGAGCATTGCTTGAGACAGCCAGCGTGACTCTTATAATCCCTGTTATATCCGTGGTCATGGACCCTGAGGCTATAACGGAAAATAAATATGTTGCACCTCTTTATGATGCACTGGGAATGAAGACTTCACAGGATTTCACTGTCCTTGTAATGCTTTCTCTGATAGGCGCATTTGTACTTAAGAATATCTATTTATATGTACAGCAGAAAGTTCTGTATAAATTCGTTTATACCAATCAGTTCAGAACATCTGAGAGAATGATGAAGAATTATATCCGCAGACCTTATGAGTACTTTCTCAATGCGGATACAGCTGTTATTCAAAGAAGCATCACTTCCGATGTAAACAACATGTATGCTCTCATACTTTCTTTGCTGACGCTGGTATCGGAAACAATAGTTGCTGTCTTTCTTGTGGCGGTTCTTTTATTTGCGGAACCGCGCATGACCATCATGATATCCGTACTTTTACTCATAACACTATTCGTGATAAAGCTTGTTCTTAAGCCTGTCATGAAAAAAGCCGGTCAGGACAATCAGGATTTTTACAGTTCGCTTTTCAAATGGATAAGCCAGACCGTGACAGGTATCAAGGAAGTTAAGATAGGCGGAAGAGAATCCTATTTCGTAGACGAATATATCAAATGTGGAAGAGGATATGTGGATGCCGTTCAGAAATACACTCTCTACAGCAATGTTCCGAGGCTTTTGATCGAAACCATATGTGTGGCTGCCATGGTCTTATATATGCTGTTCCTGATACTCAGCGGACAGGACGGGACCAAGATGATGGCTATCCTTTCCGCCTTCGGTGTTGCAGTGGTAAGACTGATGCCCTGTGCCAACAGGATCAACAATCAGATCAACAATATCTCATATTTCGAACCGTTCCTTATGGGGGTGTCTGACAATCTTCAGGATGATATCGGCGATGCCAGTACGGATATGGAAGATCTCATGCTCGTATCGGAAAAGCTCCCTGTTAAGGATAAAGTAACACTTGAGCATATCACTTATCATTATCCCAATACGGAGAAACTGATATTCGATGATGCTTCGGTCGAGATACCGGTGGGAAAAAGTATCGGTATCGTAGGATCCAGCGGAGCGGGAAAATCCACAATAGTAGATGTATTACTGGGACTCCTTAAGATGCAGAGCGGTACCATAAAAGCAGACGGTACCGATGTTATGGAGAGCGGGAATTACAGGAAGTGGCTTAAGAATGTGGGATATATCCCACAGACTATCTTTATGCTGGATGACACCATAAGGAAGAATGTTGCATTCGGTATACCTGAAGATAAGATCTCCGAGGAACGTATCTGGGAAGTTCTTAAGGAAGCTCAATTGGATGAATTTGTCAGATCCCTTCCCGAAGGACTGGAAACCGGCATAGGTGAAAGAGGTGTGAGACTTTCCGGAGGACAGCGCCAGAGAATAGGTATCGCGCGCTCTCTTTATGAAGATCCGGAGATATTGATACTGGATGAGGCAACATCAGCTCTTGATAATGATACTGAAGCTGCGATCATGGATTCAATCAATCATTTCATGGGAAAGAAGACCCTGGTGATAATCGCTCACAGACTTCAGACCATAGAGAAGTGCGATATGGTATACCGCGTGGAAAACGGAAAGCTCATGAAAGAGCGCTGATCATAAGAAGAATTAGTTGTGCAAAAAGGACGGATTGTTAACCTTGGACAATAAGGATAATAAAAAAACTGTAGGAGTGTTTAAGGCAGAAAGAGACGTCTTATCCTGTATTGAGAAACACTACGATAAAGTGATACTGATATTTATCACGCTCCTCGGGGTGGCTATAAGATATGCGGGAAGATATTTTCTGACAGAAGATCTTGCAGTCGAAGCGGGATGGCTTGATGAGACAAGAGCCGGTGGCGGATTTGCTGCATTGGGACATCAGATAGGAAACTATACTATCGCCTTTCAGACTCTGATGGCGTTTGTTTCATATCTTCCATTAAACAGTAAGCTTTGTATCAAACTGCTCAGTATAATATTTGATTTTCTTACAGGCGGGGCAGTATTTTTCTTCGTAAGAAAGCAGACCGGAAATAAGCTTCTTTCCGCTGCGGCATATGCGTTGATAATAATGAACCCCATCGTTTTTATGAACTCGGCAGTATGGGGACAATGCGATTGCATGTATGGGTTCTTCTGTCTTCTTACGATCCTTTTTTTGACAGAGGAAAGGATGATACCCGCCTTCATAGCATACGGAATGGCTTTTGCGTTCAAGCAGCAGGCCATATTCCTCCTTCCATTCATTCTTTATCTGTATCTTAAGAAGAAGGAGATCTCTTTGATACATTTCGGTATCTCTGTGATCACCTATTTTGTAAGCGCTCTTCCTGCGGTATTTGCGGGACGCGGTTTTTATGATGCCCTCACGCTTTTCAAGGGACAGATCGAGCAGTTCCATGCTCTGTATATGAATTATCCTTCCATATGGGTACTCATCTCGTCAGATCCGTATACCTTTGATTATTCGATCACAAAGATGACGGTGATATTTACTTTTGCGATCCTTGTGATAATGATAGGCGTGCTCGTTGCGAAGAAAGTTGAAATGGACAGAGTAAATATCCTCTATCTTGCGTTGATAATGAATTACACATGTCTTATCTTTCTTGCCGGAATGCATGACAGATATAATTTCATCTCGGTACTTATCGCATGTGTGCTCGTGATGTATGAGAGAAGGACGGTTATCCCATTCCTGATCATGATGCTCACCGAGGTCTGTGTCTACGGGAGATATCTTTGCGGAAGATATATCACGGGAGTTGACGATGGAGTTGATCTCACTCTTTTAACCTTTATGAATCTGGCAGCATATGCGGGATTTATTTACTGCTTTATTAAATGCAACCGAAAGAAGAATAACGAAAAGTAATGAATAACGGTAAAGAAAAAAAAATAAATATAAATATTCCGGATGCTGTGCGTTTGCTGCTTGGTATCTTTGCACTGTATATGACAGTGGTTGCGGGTATAAGCTTCAATAATGCCGCCAACAGTTATGAACAGGCGGTGGCTTTCAGACTTTTTGCCATAGGACTTGCCCTGGCACTTACGGTGGTATCCTTCGAGCCGACAAGGCTTACTTTTATCGCAGCTGCGGTATGGGTTCCCGTCGGTTATGTTTTCACACATTATGCATATGAATATCGCTGGATCCCGGATACCTGCGAGTATCAGTTTGTGGATGTCATAAGGATGAGCAAAGCGCTGATACTTATGTGGGGATTTGCGGGGATAACATTCTTTGGGAGCCTGAAGAAGAGAAATGATTTTGCTGTTCCCGCTGCAAAGCCCGGAAGGATACTGGCTCTGATATGGATAGCCTGGATAGCTCTTATCACAGCCTGCAATATGGGATATCTTTACACCGCGCTCTTTGCTGCCGGATATACTTTCATGTTCCTTGCGTTAGGCAGCGGAAAAAACAGGGAGATTTTCAAAGAAGCATTTCTTTGGGGAATGATATGTTCGTTTATCTTTGTAACGTTCAAGAGCCTGCTGCACAGACCCTATGACGAAGAGAGATATCTTCTTTACTTCTATAATGCCAACAATGCGGGAGAATATCTGGCGACTGTTGCCATGGTGATCGTCGCAAAGCTCGAATCCGCAATGCTCATGAAAAAGGGAAAGTTGAGAAATGCGGCACTGATAGCATTCTCCGCGCTGCTTGTATGGGAATTCATACTGGCATTCCTAAACAATACCAGAACGGGAATCGTTCCTTCGGTTGCGGCGCTTTTGGTATTTTTCGTTTTAAAACTCAAAGGCTCTTCGGAAAAAAAGAAGGTTGTATTCCGGTTTATCCTGATACCGCTTATCACACTTGTCCTTCTTTATCCCGGATACCTGCTGGTCAGATACATCCCGGCATACTCCAATTCACCCGAATTCTTCACATGGGAGGAGAATCCGGAAGTCAGGGTAGTTAAGGATGATCCGGCAGACAGCCCGAAGTATACTTCCTTTACGGGGCTGTTGAGAGAGATGTTCGGAAAATGGGGAATACTCATAGACTTCGGTGATGAGAATGTAAGGGCCGACGGATCCGAACAGACAAGTACGCTGGAGATCGACGATAAGGATGTTTCCAACGGAAGGATGACTGTCTGGAAGGAGTTTATCTCGAGGACCGGAGTGGAGCCTCACTATCCGGGACACATCATTGTCGGAGAAGACTGGCTTATCTATCATGCGCATAATTCGTATTTGCAGGTTGCATACCAGTACGGATTTTTTGCCGGCCTCATATTGTTACTTATGTGCGGTTTTGCGGCGCTGTATGCGATATATCTGTATTGTACCGGCAGGGAAGAGCGCAAGCCCGTATTTTCCCTGCTCATATGTATAACCGTGCCGCTTTCCATGATGACGGAGTGGATGGGGCATCCCTGTTACGTTATCTGTTTTGCGCTTTTTGTGGGAATGGGATTATTGATGTATGAGAACGGAAAGAAATAACGAAGAAACCGGTGAAAAGAAGATCATGATCAAGATCTGCGGGATAACAACACCCGCGGAAGCGGAATTATTGAACCGTCTCGGCCCCGATATTGCCGGGATGGTCCTTTTTTTTCCGAAGAGCAAAAGAAATGTGAGTATAGAAAATGCAAAAGTGATAATGGGTTCCTTTTCGAAGGAGATCAAAAAAGCTGCAGTTATGGTGAGCCCCACTTTTGAACAGGCATCTGAAGCGATAGAAGCGGGATTCGATATACTCCAGATCCACGGAGAGGTGGATGAAAAGATACTCAAAGAGACGGATATACCGATCTTCAAGGCCTTCAATATCAGGGATCTGGATCAGTGGGAAAGATACCACAGGGAGGAGCGGATCTCGGGATATGTAATGGATGCGGCCGAACCCGGCAGCGGTAAGCCCTACGACAGATCGATACTGGAAAAGATCCCGAGAGACGACAGGATATTCATGCTTGCGGGGGGACTTGATCCGGAGAATGTGGCAGAAGCCGTAAGGGAAGTCTCACCTGACGGAGTGGATGTGTCCAGCGGAGTGGAATATGATGACCGGAAAGGAAAAGATCCCGAAAAACTGAAGCGTTTTTTTGAGACTGTAAGGGGCAGGTGAAAACACCCATGAAAGGCCACCCGGAAATTGTGAAAAATGCGGAAAATACACGGCGTCGCTTGACAACGGATGCGGTGGAAATTATACTTATTTCGATTGTAAAAACGCATTTTTAAATGCAAAATTATAAGTAAAGGAGCAGGTGCAAAGTTATGGCAAATGTAGATTTAACAAAGTACGGCATCACAGGCGCAAGCGAGATCGTTTACAACCCTTCTTTTGAGACTCTTTTCGAAGAAGAGACCAAGGCTGATCTCACAGGTTACGACAAGGGGCAGGTTACAGAACTTGGTGCTGTTAATGTTATGACCGGTGTATATACCGGACGTTCACCTAAAGATAAGTTCATCGTTATGGATGAGAAGTCCAAGGATACCGTTTGGTGGACCACTCCCGAGTATCCCAATGATAACCATCCCGCAACAAAGGAAGCATGGGAAGCTTGCAAGAAGCTTGCAATTGAGGAGCTTTCAGGCAAGAGACTTTTCGTAGTAGATGCTTTCTGCGGCGCTAACAAGGATACCAGAATGGCTGTCCGCTTCATCATGGAAGTAGCTTGGCAGGCACATTTTGTTACCAACATGTTCATCAAGCCTTCAGCAGAA
>JAILGE010000042.1 GCA_024697065.1 Lachnospiraceae bacterium | reverse complement strand
GGACACCCTTGCTGTTCGGCTATACACTTCCCACTATCTGGGCATGTTCGGGACTTTCACCCGTTAGAGCGCGCCCATGGCGCGCAAACATATAAAGCACCCTGTTAACAGGGTGCTTTAGTACAGGATAGTCCATCATCTCAGTTTTTTCCATATGCCATAAGTCTTATGCTCCGGCATATGAGGCCCCACTATATTTTCTTAACGGGAACCATCTCAATATATCCCCGTTCTCCCCTGGGTTCAAGCTGAATCCTTGGGTTCTTATCATCCCATTTAAAGCCAATAAATTCAGGATTATATTTCTTTTCAGCATCCCATATTTCAACAATGGCAGCTTCATAATCCTCTTCTGCAAACGGTTCACCTCTGAACAGCAGATATGTGGCAGCCGGAAGATCCAGAATATCAAATCCTTCAGGAACTTTACCCGAATAGTCCTCCTCAACTTCTACGCCCTGAACATACTCATTGGTTACAGGCTTTCTCATTTCCGAAGGAAGCCACATACATACAGGTTCTCCACTAATGGACTTTATACTTGTAAGCAATCCCCATACATCACAACCAACTTCTTCACAGTAGCTGAAATACTCGTTAGCATTCACCCCTCTTTTAATGATTACTTTTCTGGAAGGTTTTTCTATCACCTGAATAAATACATTTCTTATTTCGCTCATTTTTCTCATTTTCCTTTCCTCATCCATAATGAAATAAGGAGTAAACAACCATATCGGGATCGGACTCAACGCGTATTCTTTGGGATTACAGCCGAATTCGCGCCTGAACGAGCGCTGATATCCATCCACACTTCCGAATCCCATCTCCATTGCAACATCAAGAACTGTCAGTTTCTCATCCCTGAGACGCAGGGCTGACTTCGACAGTTTCAGGCGCCTGATATAAACTGCCGGTGTCATCCCCAGATGCTTCACAAAAAGCTTCCTTGCATACCAGGGTGAAAATGAAGAGCATCTTGCAAGATCCTCTATAGTGATTTCTTCACTGATATGTTCAGTAATATAATCCTGCATTACTCTTACTGCTGCTCTTGTTTCGTCCAATTGCCCATCTCCTTATGAGCGAATATTACAATAATAGAAAAATTATTTCTCGACTATTTTTGCTCGATTACCTCTTCAATATTATCAACCGAATTTAGAGGCCACCAGCTTAAGATTTGTTCGTATGGGTAGATGCTGAGGGCAGATCTTTTCGCACTTTCCACAGCCAATACAGTCCCCGGGCTTACCATACACTTGTGTAAGTCTGTCATAGTATTCACCCTGCGAAGTAAACGGTTTTCCCTCATACTCCTGCATCTCAGCGTTGTATACGGAAAAATATTTTGGTATCGGAATGCTTTTCGGACATCCATCCACACAGTAAGCGCAGCCGGTACAAGGTATAGCTATGCTCTCATTGATCATATCGGTTGCCTTTTTTATTATCTTCATCTCTTCATCGTTCAATGGAATGAAATCCTTCATATAACCGGTATTGTCTCTCAACATATCCATATTTCCCATACCGGAAAGTACCATCTTTACATTCGGCTGGCTTGCCGCAAATCTGATAGCCCAGGATGCAATTGACATATCAGGCGCGTAATCTTTAAACAGCTTTTCAACCTCCGGCACTACATTAGATAAAGATCCGCCTTTGACGGGCTCCATGACAATCACGGGTTTTCCATGTTTTTCACAAACCTCATAACATTTTTTCGACTGTATTACGTCATTCTCCCAGTCGAGATAATTAAGCTGAAGCTGAACAAATTCAACCTCGGGATGCTCAGTTAGGATCCTGTCGAGAAGATCAGCCCTGTCATGATATGAAAACCCCATATGTCTGACATATCCGGCTTTCTTCTTATCAGCCAGCCATTCAAAACATCCGAATTTCTGATACTTTTTATAATGATCTTCTCCCAGATCATGAAGAAGATAGTAGTCAAAATAATCCACCCGTGTTTTCTCTAGCTGTGAAATAAACACCTTCTCTCTTTCTTCTTCGCTATTAAAGAATCCCGAATGAAGCTTGGTGGCCAATGTAAACTCGTTTCTGTTATGTCGGCTTACAAGTGTTTCACCTGCAGCATCCTCACTCTTGAACCCGCAATACATCCAGGCGGTATCGAAGTACGTAAAACCTTCGGATATAAAGAAATCCACCATCTCCCCGGTAAGATTGATATCGATGTTCCCAAATTTTCCGGATGTGGCAAGTTCAGGAAGTCGCATCATTCCAAAGCCTAGCTTCTTCGTATTTTCATCAAACACCATATTCATTTTTCTCGTTCGCCTCCCTTTTTTACTGTACTCCCGTATTGCATCATCCTTCTTGAAAATCAAGTCTTATTGAATGATCTTATTTTTTTATCGCAAAATTCATTATTCCATTGATGGTATGTATCAGGAAAAACGGAACAGAAATCCCCACCAACAGGTAATTTCTTTGCCAGATCCCAAAGAAAAGATAGTACAACGGAACAGCGGCAAACTGGCTGATTATTATCATCCATCCATATTGGTGCCCCGTATAATACAATGTCCATCCAACAAAGTTGATCACAATCATCAGAACCGCCAGGAAAAGGAAAACCTTATCCTTGTCAGTCTCTATTGGGATAATCTTAACATCATCTCTTACGATCAGCATTAGCAGGATCATTGATAAGATACCTAATATTCCCTGTATCGTTCCGATCCATTTGATCTCATTCTTCATATTCATTATCGGATTAGACACCGGTTTGATCAAAGGCATGATCATATAAGGGACTTCCTGTATCACGAATGCAGCTATCCCGATAAATGATATCCCCAAATAGTAATTATTAAATATATGTATAAACTTTAACATAACTCCTCCGTATAGTGTCTCATATGTATCGATTCCAAATGTGACTGTAAGTTCGTCAGCTCAATAGATCCGCCAGGGTATCTTCTGTCTCTTCAGGCTGCAAATGTATTAGTCATAATACCTTTTCCTGTTTTTGTGCTATCGAATCCACATCATAGGTAATCAATGCTAAATAAAGGAAATTGTATTCCGTTTTGATCAAACAGTGATCTCAATCTGATTTCCTTCAATTCCGACTATACAGCTCTCATAGTAGCCATCCCCTGTTGTTCGCGGGCCACTTAATACCTCAAAACCGTCTTCACGGAATTGTCCTGTTAATCTGTCGACTTCCTCAACGCTTCCTACAGAAAAAGCCACATGAATATATCCGGTACGATCTGCGGACTTTTTATCATTCTCCATAGAAGGCTTGTTCATGATCTCAATCCGTGCTCCATCATCAAAACTGATAAAGAATGATCTGAATCCCGTTGTTTCATTATGATATCCATCATTTGAAGTTCCTCTCAGATACTTCACAAAGAAATCCCTGGCAGCTTCCAAATCATTTACGTACATTGCAACATGTTCTATCTTCATATAAAAATCCTCAAATATCAAATAATACGATCGCACATCCTGCACTTACCAGGATAAACCCAAGTTTGCTTCTAAATCCTTCTCTTTTTTCTTTTGTCATCACTATTCATCCATTACGTTGAAATGATATTTTTTATTATTATATCAAAAAAGGCACGACTCAGATTATCTTTCCTCATTAATAAACCTCTCCTTATCTACATGGGTATCTCCATATCAATACATTTCCGGTTTCCGATCGGCAGCTCCCAATCCCTTATGCCTCATTCTTTAAAACCTACAGCTTCGCCTTCCCCCGGTATTTAGGACTTTCATCTTTCATCCCTCCTTCATAATCTTTTAACTGTTTACCTTCCAAAATGGAAATCATTTTTCACTACTATATAAAAAACCACTTATCCGAATCAGATAAGCGGTTTGAAGATACTAATATATTAAATATATCGTATATTCCACTTTTCCCCCCCCTAACTTTCACATATCAAAATCAAGACCATTCACCGGTCTGACCAGTGATGATCGAATCCTCTGATGTGAAGTTGTCAGAACTGATCTGTATATCAAGGATCCGAATACTGCGTAAATCCCGTCAACAGACTCACAACAGCCCCTACACTTTCAAGTTGCTCCGGAGCCTGTGCTGCGACCTGATATATTACAGTTCCAAAGGTATTGGTGTTGACCGTGTCCGATGCCATATGAGATCGAAGTTTCTCTGTTTCTGCGATTTCTCAGCACCGTCTTAAAGGCGACCAGCCGTCAGTTTTTTTCAACATGAGCATTCTCTAACATTTCCTTACCCCTCCACATTTTTCGGTCCGTACGACCGATAACACCTGCCTGCCGCAGATTTTAATTCCCGAAATATCTTACTACGCTTTGGTAAATTATTTCGTTTCTATTATATCTATTCCCGGTTATATAGTTAAAGCATCATGTTTTTGACACCAATTCCTCATAGTGCTCAGCCATCTCACCCTCACTGATCACAGTGACTCTTCCGTTTTCGTACTCCGACATTACCCAGTCATAGAGTTTTTGTATCAATTCATCCTTCTTTGAAAGCTTCTCCTCTCCGTGACGTGTTCTGTATTCATTTACCCAGAAAGCAATCCCGGCAAGTCCCGAAGAATTATTGATAGATACTCTTGGGGCTCTTCCGAGTATCTTCTCAGTATCAAATATATTATATATTTCCGGATCCTTCATCATCCCATCAGCATGGATCCCTGCCCGTGTCAGGTTAAAACTGTCTCCCACAAACGGAGTCATGGGAGGTATATCATATCCTGTATCATATCTGATATAGTCTGCTATCTCTGTGATAACGCGGGTATCCATACCGTTAAGATGACCTCTTAAAGAAGCATATTCAAATACCATAGCTTCCAACGGAACATTCCCGGTTCGTTCACCTATTCCAAGCAAAGAACAGTTAACGGCACTTGCTCCATACATCCATGCTGTGGTTGCATTGACAACACCTTTGTAGAAATCATTATGGCCATGCCACTCTAACAATTCGGAAGGTACACCTGCATAATGCTGTAATCCGTATATGATGCCTGAAACACTTCTTGGAAGAGTCGCTCCGGGATAAGGCACGCCGTATCCCATGGTATCGCACGCGCGTATCTTAACAGGTATCCCGCTCTCTCTCGAAAGCTCCATCAGACTGCTTGCGAAGGGAACCACAAATCCGTAAAAATCCGCCCTGGTGATGTCTTCGAAGTGGCATCTCGGACGAAGACCCGCTTCAATACAGTCCTTAACGATCCCCAGATATTTATCCAAAGCCTGTTTTCTGGTAAGGCCCATTTTATTGAAGATGTGATAATCGGAACAGCTGACAAGTATTCCCGTCTCCTTTATCCCTATCGATCTAACCAGTTCAAAATCTTTTTTATTTGCCCGGATCCATGTGGTTATCTCCGGGAAATCAAATCCGAGTTCCAGACATTCCTCTATAGCCATTCTATCCTTTTGTGAATATGCAAAGAATTCAGTCTGACGGATCATTCCATTATGACCGCCCAGCTTATGCAACAGCTTATATATATGTACCATCTGTTCAGTGGTATAAGGAGTCCTTGACTGCTGTCCGTCACGAAACGTTGTATCTGTTATAAATATATCCTCCGGCATATTTTCCGGTACACGTCTGTAATTAAATGCGATCTTTGGAGTTTCTGTATAAGGAAACATTTCTCTGTACAGCTCAGGTTCAGGAGTATCCTGCAGTCGATATGTATAGGGATCCTGCTCCAATTTGTAAGTTTTATCACTTAAAACTATCTCTCTCATCGTTTTTCCTCCTTAAATTATTTTACATTTGACCATACATGGCATTATTTGTAAAATGAATAAAATAAATAGTATTGATTCCTATATGGAATAGTATGATAAAGAGGGGATCTTTATGGACATAGAATCTATAAAAACTTTTATGACTCTGGCACACACCAAAAATTTCACCAGAGCTGCCGATCAGTTGTTTGTAGCCCAGTCAACAATAACCAAACGAATTAACGAACTGGAGAAAGAACTTGGTTTCACTTTATTTAAAAGAACAAATCGAAAAGTAGGACTTACACCGGCGGGAGAAAAATTCAGAATTTATGCTGAGAAAGTCATAGAACTTACTGATACTTCACTTGCAGAGATCTCATCAGAACAAAAATACGATCACTATTTACGCATAGGCTGTGCAGATTCAATCTACGAAGGACATTTATCAGGTCTTATCCTCAGACACCGTTCCACTCATCCCAAGGATTATCTTAAGATATCCATAGGTCTGACCGAACAACTTCTGGAACAGATACAAAAAGACATGTTTGATGTGGTCTTTACTTATCTTCCGCTTCACAAGAATTCTTTTTGCTGCAAACCATACAGAAAAGATACACTTGTCCTTGTAACGGATATCAATAATACGAAATACAAAAAAGGGATCACTGCCTCGCAGCTCCTTGAAGAAAAATATCTGATGTGTAACTTCGCATTACAGGACGTCGGTCAATATATCAGAAAGCTCTTTCCGAAATACCATCAGTTTGAATTGGAGATCGATGACTGTATGAAGATAGTTCCCTTTCTTCTCGACCAGGATAATTATACTTTCCTTCCAAAGGATATGGCAGAGACATATATCAAAGAAAAAAAATTAAGGCGGGTCCCCCTTCTCGGTTTTACTCCGCCTGTGATAAATACATATATAATTTACAAGAAGAATCTTGATGATATCTGTTCCGGGATATTTAAGATCTGATGTCCTAAATATAACGCCATATGGTCACGCCGGTTTTCCCCTTTTTCGTGGTACGCTCTTCACCACGGTATTCAAGCCTGCCGTAACCTCTCACTGAGATCCTGCTGTCACCCTTGAGTAATGTTTCCGGATTCCTGCATAGTCTTCCGTTTAGCGTTATCTTTTCCGCCAAAAACAGTTTCACTGCCTCACTTCTGGATATGTGATAAACTTTGGCGATGACCGCATCCAGTCTGGGTGACGATACGGTTACATTTTCCTCGTACAGCTTCGGGATACAGTCTCCCGGCACTTCATCCGAAATGCTGCAGATCACCGTGGTATGCTTTACGCGCTGAAGCTCCGAGCATATATAATCCGTCATTTCATTCAGCACAAAGAAATAAGCCGCCTGATCCGCAATGATTATATCGCCGATAACATCCCGTTCAATCCCAAGGTTTAATATTGCTCCAAGATAATCCCTGTGCGTCATTTTATCCGCAAACTTTTCCTGCTTCGGTCTGACATACAGGATACTGATCGGGAACGGTTCATCATATGCGATCTCATCCGGATCCCCAAAACGTGTCACTACACGCTCACAGTCCTGCATTCCGCCCCACATGAAAATCTCATGTTCTCCGGCTACATCATAAGCCAGGCTCGCCGTCCGCGCCGAATGAAAACTTGAATATGTGTATATTCCGCCCTGTCTTGCCCGCTCAGCCAACTCCGTGAAGCGCTTTAAATTTTTCTGTTCATGTTCATTCATGATAAACGAAATTAAATATTGCTGCCCAGCCATATCCTGCTGATGAGGTCTGTCAAAAATAACATAACTATCACATAAAAGCAGATCTTATGTATATTCGACTCTCTTGTTTTATTCTGGAATCTGATGATAAGCGGATGAGCAACACATACAGCCAGCCATATCAAAAATCCGAACATCAGGCCGGGAACCAGGGCTATCCTGCCGTCAAAATTCATGAAGTATCCCGTATAATCCCAAAGGGGTGTTCCTACAACAGCATCAATGATATAACTTGCTATCAATTCCGCAATTACCGCAATGACAGCGCCTAGCGCAAAAACCGGAACATGCTTTTTTACCTTAAGTAATTTAAAGATACCCCATATTATAAAGAAGCCGATGCCGTAAATGGGAAGCCATGGTCCAAAGAGAAAGCCTCTGTTTATGAAGCCTCTCTTATGGTAGATCATGCAGCACCATACAGATTCATATACCCATCCGAAGAAGCAATAGATCAGAAAGAACTCGATACAGTCACAAATCGTATTATAGTATTTCATTTCAGATATTTTTTTCACGATCTTACCTCTAATAACCTGCATAAACCTTCAATAATATCCCAATTGTCCTCAGCACCCCGGGCGTTTATTTCTTCATGTGCTTATCAATTTTACAGGAATCCGTAAGCTAACACAATTTTTTCACATATATATACGTTGACACAGTTAGTCATATCTGATTATAATAATGTTCGATTTTATACCGTTTAATATTATACCGTTTGAAAGGATACGGTTATGTCAGTTTCGGAAACAATAGACTTATCGCACGTTTTCATCTATGCAAAGAAGATGAAAAAACTCTATAGTGTCTTTTCCACTCAGATCCGCAAGAACTACGATCTGAAACAGATCGATCTTGAGATCATCTTTTATCTGGACAGACACCGTGATGCTTCCCTTGGCGAGATAAGTCGCAAAATGTACCTTAACAAAGGTCAGCTTTCACAGGCAATTTCCGCACTAAGGAGTAAAGGCTACATCCGGACGGAAAAAGATGAGAACGATCAACGCTACACCTACTATCGGTTAACCGACAGATCCGAGGCTTTGCTGTGTGAGATCAAAAAACTCACTGAGTATTCCGGCAAAGTCCTGTTAGAAGGGGTATCCGAAAAACAAAAAGAAATATATTGTGCAGCATTAAAACAGATTGGAGCAAATATAGACAAGCTTGAAAAGGAGTGTAAATGAAAACAAAAGTTTTAAAAAGATTTCTCGGTATCGGAATTGCAGCAACAATGCTGCTCACAAGTGCCTGTGGCAGCAAAACAGAGGACACTGCAGCAACTGAAGAGGAACAGATCCTTAAAGTGCGTACCGAAACCCCTCAGTCCCAGACCATTTCAGTCGAATCCAGATATATCGGTACTGTTGAAGCCGGAAGTACCATCACCATTCTTCCCCGGGTAAGCGCTGAAGTTCTCAGTACTGAATTTGAAGTCGGCGATCACGTTTCAGAAGGTGACCTGCTCTTTACTCTTGATGACACATCCGCTCAGATAGCCCAACAACAGGCGCAGGCTGCATTGAATGCTGCCAATGCCGGACTTTCCGCTGCCCAGTGTGCCTACAGCGGTCAGGAAGCCGCATATGCGATACAGCAGGCAAATTACAACATACAGACTGCAAATGCTGATGTACAGATGCTCACAGCCGCAGATAATGCCAACAAGATGGCTACCACAGAATACCAGTTACAGGTTGCAGTGGACAGAGCTGAAGCTCAGTTAACCCAGGCCAAGCTTGCTGCAGGAACAGCTATGGAAAATTATCACACGACCGAGTCACTCTTAAACCGTGCTGTTGATAAAGAAGCTCCCAAGGACACTATCGACCAGCTGGAGATGCAGCTTTTCTCAGCAAGAAACTCATCTGACAGCTCAGCTGAGTCAGTAGCAGTTGCTGAGGCCGCTTATGATCTAGCAATACGTCAGCAGCAGGATTATTTGAACTTCACAAAACAGTTAACCTCCGCTTCCATCCAGTCTCAGGTATTGGCTACGGAAGAACAGCGTGTAATCTCTGCCGAACAGTTAGCCGCTTCACAGGCTACACTTGAAGCATCAGGTGCTCAGGTTGAAGCAAGCCGTGCATCCGTAGGTCAGGCCAGTGCAGGTCTGGCAAATGCCCAGCTCGCTCTTACCTACTATAGTGTTTCAAGTCCTGTTACCGGCACGATCATTTCCAAAAATATCACAGAACACAACATGGCTGCTCCCACTCAGGCGGCTTATGTCATCGAAACAGATGAAGACTGCAAGGTAGTGTTCTATGTTGCAGAGCGAACAATGCGTGAGATGACAGTAGGAAATTCAGTTACTGTAGAACAGAACGGTGAAAACTATACCGGAAGCATCGTATCCGTTTCTTCCGTAATAGATCAGGCCCAGGGCCTCTACAAGGTTGAAGCCCTTATTCAGGGAGATGCGCCCTTAGCCGGCGGATCATCGGTTTCACTCCGCACTGTCTCTAGACAGTCGGTTAACGCACTGACAGTTCCCTCAGACTGCATTTATTACGAAGGTGAACAGCCCTATCTGTATGTCCTTGAGGGTGATTCCGCACGTATCCGCTATGTCACAACAGGTCTTGAAGAGGACGGACGTGTTGAGATCACTGAAGGCGTGGTTGCGGAAGATCCCATCATTGTCACCTGGAGCTCAGGTCTTAAGGACGGAACCGCAGTTGAAGCAGAAAAATAACAGATCAAGAGGATATATACTATGCACAAGATTACAAAGGCCGCTATCAACAGGCCTGTCACAGTTATAGTTACATTGCTCGCACTGGTAGTGTTCGGTATTGTTTCGATCCGCGGCATGTCACTTAAACTCATGCCGGATATCAATATACCGATGATGGTCGTAATGACTACCTACCCCGGGGCTTCCCCCGAAGAGGTGGATGAAAATGTCACAGAGAAGATCAGAGAGAGCTGTTCCACCGTTTCCGGTCTTAAAAAGACTATAATGAATTCTTATGAGAATTACGGCGTTATCATATTCCAGTTCAACTACGGTACTGATCTTGATGAGGCACATGATGATATCCGCGCGAAGATCGATCTGGTACAGGATCAGTTACCTGAAAAAGCCGGAAATCCCGTAATCATGGAAATGGACTTCGAAGCATTTGACGATATGCAGCTTGCCGTTACTACAGATGTAGAAGACTCCGATCTCTTAAATATAATCGAGGATAAGCTGGAACCGAAGCTCCGTCATGCCAATGCACTGGCTGATGTATCCATCACCGGTGGTGACGAAAGATATATAGCTGTACGTATCATTCCCGAATATGCCCAGCAGTACGGGGTATCACAATCTGCCCTGGTTGCAGCGATATCAGGCGTTAACTTTTCAATGCCTGCAGGAAATATTGAATACGGCAACCAAATGCTGAATATGGAAAGTGCAACTCACTTTAACGATCTGGAAAAAATCCGTGAGATCCCAATCCAGACCTCACGCGGAAACGTGATCCATCTCGGAGATGTCGCTGATGTTCAGTTTGGTACATCCGATCAGACGGAAATTTCCCGATATAACGGAAACAGCGCTATTACACTGGGATTAAAGAGAAAGCAGTCATCAAACTCCGTTGCTCTCTCTACACAGGTTAAGAAGCTCATTAAAGAATTCAACGAAGAGAATCCCAATATCCACATCGAGACGGTCTATGACAGCGCCGATGAGATCATAGACACTCTTATCTCCGTAGCAAAGACATTGCTTGTCGGAGTCGCTATTGCAATGGCAGTTATCTTCGTATTCTTCGGAGACCTTAAGGGCTCACTTATCGTCGGTATCACCATGCCGATATCATTACTCTTTGCTCTGGTATGTATGTACTTTGCGGGAATCTCCCTCAATGTCGTATCCATGAACGGTCTGGTCTTATCGATAGGTATGATCACCGATAATGCTGTCGTGGTAATAGAGATGTGCTTTAAACGACAGGAAGCAGGAGAAGATTTTAAGTCAGCTGCATATACCGGCGCTAAGACAGTTATGGGATCTGTCATCGGTTCGACCATAACAACCGTAGTCGTTTACCTTCCCCTGGTTGCTCTGAACGGTCTTTCCGGACAGATGTTTAAGCAGATGGGACTTACCATAGTATTCGTACTTCTGGCATCCCTTATCTCTGCCATTACCTTTGTGCCCTTCTTCTTTGCTCTCTACAAGCCCAAGGAGCGTATCAACAACCCTGTTACCATCCTGATCGACGGTATTGCGGAGCGTTACGGCCGCCTGCTTGACAGAGTACTCAGTTACAAGAAGCTTGCAACACTTATCGCAGTTGTACTCTTCGGATTGTCAATCTTTATAGCATCCGGTATGCCTACCGAGCTGATCGCTCAGGCTGATGAAGGAATCGTTAATATCGATGTGACCTTCCGTCCCAATACCAAGCTGGAAAATATGGACAACACCGTCCGTGATCTGGAGCAGTTCGTTACTGACAGCGGATATACAGATGAATGCAGTGTCTCCATTACTGAATCCTCTGCTACAGCAACCATAACAGCATATAAAAAAGACGATCTTAAAATGGCAACAAGCAGGATCGTTGACGAATGGAACGAAGCCCTGAACGGATTCTCCGATAACTGCGAGATCAAAGTAAGCGAAGGTTCTACGACTATGTCAGCTTCCATTTCGACCGGTGCTTCCAAATCCTACGATATCGCTGCGGATGATATGGATTCTCTTATCGAAGCAAGTAACCGTATCAAAGAAGTACTCGAGAATACTGCCGGTATTCTGAATGTTACATCCACACTTGATGGAACAGGTACCAGGATCATGGTTGATGTGGATCCCGATAAAGCCCAGGCTAACGGTTTCACTGCTCTTCAGGTATCGCAGATGGTCTACCAGAACTTAAACGGCTCCGATGCAGGTGAAGTAACCCTTGGTGGTAAGACTTACGATATCAAGGTTGAAAATCCTAAGGATTACTATAACAGTCTTGAAGATGTGGAATCCATGACTTTTACGAGTCCAAAAGGACGTACCGTTCCTATCACCGAGATAGCCGATATCCGTCTGGAAATGGGATCCCAGACCATCGTTCGTACCGACGGCCGCTTCTCCGCAACGGTTGAAGCTATCATGACAGCAGATACTCAAAATGAGATTCTGGCAGAACTTGAACCCAAGATGAAGGAACTCGATCTTGGTGAAGGTGTAAACTATATCACTAATATGGGTGACGAGATCCGTGATGAAGAATTCGGTGCTATCGGCCAGGCTATTCTCATAGCACTTTACCTGGTATTCATGGTCATGGCAATACAGTTTGAATCCATCCCCAGTGCACTCCTCATCATGCTCTGCATCCCCTTTGCGGCCATCGGATCGGTGCTGATGCTCTTTGTGATGAATGTTAAGCTTTCCATGACAGCGTTGCTTGGTGTATTGATGCTTGCCGGTATAGTAGTTAATAACGGTATCATCTACATTGATACTACGGATCAGATCCGCGCAGAAGGTGTGGATATAAGAAGTGCACTTATACTTGCAGGTAAGGATCGTCTCCGTCCTATCCTGATCACCACTCTCACTACAGAGCTTGCCATGCTCCCGGTAGCATTTAAGCTTGCAAAGAACTCCGAGAGTATGCAGGGTATGGCAGTAGTTATCGTCGGCGGACTGCTGGCATCCACAATACTTACACTGCTCCTCATCCCTACTTTCTACCTGATCTTCGAGAAGCTCAGAAAGAATCATAAGAAGTTAACCAAAGAAACTCAGGTAGGATAAGCATTCAAATATATCCATTATAAAAACGGTACATTGACATGTACCGTTTTTTTATTGATCCACTTTTATCTTTGTTTATTATGATTTGTATCCTAAATCTTACATTCGGACTTTTATTTTACAGAACAATAGTGCGATAGTTTAAGAAGATTGATGCATCTTTAAAAATTCCAGTAAGTCCGGTCCGGGGATAGGTTTCGAAAAATAATATCCCTGTATATAATCAATACCCAATCCGACCATAGCGTCATACTGTTCCCTGGTCTCCACACCTTCCGAAACGATCTTCAGATCCATATCATGAACCATATTTACCATACCCTTCATCACAAGTCTGAGCTTGTCATTAGTAAAATATCCCTGGGTAAAAGTCGTATCAAATTTGATATTCTTTGCCGGCATACTTACAAAATAATCCAGATTGGAACGCCCTGTTCCAAAGTCATCCAATGAAAAGCTCACCCCCATGCCTATTAGTTTTTCCATATTCAAAAGCAGGAGATGCTTCAGCCCGTTATCAGCCGTTTCAGTGATCTCCAGATTAATATTAGCAGGATCGATATTGTAAGTCTCTATATGACGCTTTACGAAATCAGCCGGGTTTTCATGGTCAAACTGAACCGCCGACACATTAGTCTCTATATTCTTTATACCAAGTTTTTGCAGTTCACCTGTAGCCAAAAATTCGCAAACCTTCTTGAAAACTCTCATTCCCAATGGAATAATCTGTCCGTTTTCTTCTGCAACAGGAATAAAGCTTCCGGGCGGGATCAGCTTCCCCGCTTCATTTCTGATCCTTACCAGGGCTTCCGCGGTAGTAAATCGTCCTTCTTTAACATCATAAATCGGCTGGTAATACACTTCTATCCGGTCATCTCTCAGAGCATTTTCTATGAGATTATAAATCTCACTTCTGTGTCTCATCCTTTCTATGAGTATCTTGTCACAGTTAATGAGACTTTCACTTGAATCCTCATAACAGTGTATGAAATTAAAGATCTCATCAGCGCCGGAAAACATCATACTATCCTTACAAAGGATAAATTTTGCCTCAACCGGAATATCCGTAACCCCATCCGCCTGAGACTTTATCTCCATTAGTTTTAAGTACGCTTCTTCCGACGATTCATAGATCACGCAGAACATATCGTCACCCAGTCTGAATACCGGCTCCTTCCCCAGCTTTAAAAACGCTCTTGCAGAACGGCTGACTGCATTTTTCTTGATATCCAGGTCAACTGACGGAATCAGATATTTTATCTTGGCTGTATAAAAAGCAAATGATTTCCGGTAATTAAACTTATCCTGCATGTACAGTGATAAAGCATTCTGCGTAAACAGTCCCGTAACACGGTCAATATGTTCATTCGGATTTTCAAGTTGGGAATAAAGTACAACCATGCCCAGAGCTGCAGCAAACCCGACTAACAGGATCTCTTTGAAAATGAATTGGATAACTGCGGCTACAAGCCATAGGCCTTGCCATGTAAACAGCGCAACCAGTCTTCTGTGGGAGATTTTTTTCCGGTGCTTTATTGACAGAAAAATCGTGGCAATTATATAGAATAACGCCAGCCCGTAAGTACAAAGTGTAGCAGGGCCGTATGAATAAACGATCCTTCCGTCCATATAATATTCGATTGGAAGGGTCACTATAAGTAATTCACCTATCACATAAAGGATCAAAGCAAATCTTCTTATTAAGTCATTTTTGAACTGAACCGCGATATCAAGACATGAATACAGAAATCCGCAATATCCCTGTGTGACCAGGGTCATTATATACAGCTTGCAAACTGCTCTGGTAACTGTTGGAGAAAATCCTTCATATACTGCCATGCGGATAACGACAATAGAAGCTATATCAAATACCAGACAGACTATACAAACACCAAAAGCCGCCATAAACAGCAAGCGATTCTTAACATTAAGCTTCCTGTCCCGTTCGATCAAAACAAGAAAGATAATGAGCATGACAAGGCCGCATACCTGTAACTCAATGTTCATTAACTGTCCCCCACAGATTCCATCAGCTCCCGGCCCATCCGTTCAGCTTGATCGACCACATACGCTTCTCCTATATAATTTTATCACAAAACAGCCTTGAACGCTCGATTTAAACTGTCAACCTTCTATAGTCAGAAAGCTTATTATCATTATATTATTTTGATACATGGGGAACGAATTCCATCTTCATCCGGATACATTATTTAACAATCAATATGGAAAAATATCCTGCCGTATCCGGGAAGGTATTAATATCTGTGTATATTTTTTCATACGGCATTCCGCAATTCTCAACCAGATAAGCCTTCCTGCCGCTTTTCTTAATCTGAATTTTTATATCCCCAAGCTTTCGTCCGGCCTTCATGATTATAAGTGTCCCGACAAAATCCCGATACTCTCCTGCTGTGATCAAAACCGCTTCATCCCCTAATGATATTGGCACCTTCAACGCAGCAGAAACCGCACAAAAGGAAGTGATACCGCTTACCACTTCTATATCAAACCCATTTTCACATACTGCATCGGATATGTAAGAAAAAGTAGAATAGAATCCCGGATCTCCCAATGTCAGAAATACAACCCTCTTCCCTGCTGAAAGTAAATCTACAATACTCTCTGCAGCCTTCCTGTGAGCTTCGGATATATCGCCCTCCATCATAGGAAAATCAAGTGCGAGTTTTTCCTTATCTTCGATCTCGGGGCAGGCCTGAAAAGCTATATCGTATGCCACACCGAATGATTCCCCTTTAGCCGGGCATGCAATTACATCTGCTTCGCGCATCACCCTTACTGCTTTTAGAGTGAGCAGTTCCGGATCTCCCGGCCCCACACCCACAGCATAAAGAATTTCCGCCATATCTCAGCCCTTCCTGTTTTTTTCTCTGTGCCGGATAAAAAGGAATCCGATCAGATCAAATATGCTTGCCAGGATATTCAAAAGATTGACTACCGGGAATATCCCTCTCTCAGTCAATGTCGCATCTTCAAGACTTGCGGCAAATCCCAAAAAACATAATACATCCAGTGATAACATTATCAACGAAATAAATATCATCACCGCCGAGGTGATCATCGTGATCATTCCTCTTGTAAAAGAATTAACGGCTGTGGCGATACTTGTTAAGTAAGCTGCAAAGAATATGAAGATAGTTCCGGCCCACCATTTTGCTATAGAATCATAATTAGCCACAGTATAACAGACCTTATAACCAAGAGCCGCAAAGGCGATCAACAGTCCTATCAGCTTCCATACACTGAATATTGCAGGCTTCTTATCATTCATGATCGTACTCCATTATCAGTCAAAATATGCATCCAATACTTCTCCTGCCACGGGCGCCGCAACAGCTCCGCCGGAGCCTCCCTTTTCGATGATCACAGTGATAACAACTTCCGGATCTTCCGCAGGAGCATATCCCGTAAACCATGCATGACTCAAAGTGCTGCTGTCTGATATTTCCGCAGATCCTGTCTTTCCTGCAACAGTATATGGTTTGCCATTAAGGTCATCGCCCGTTCCGGAAACCACCACTTCTCTCATAAGATCCTGTAAGACCTCCGCCTCACTCTTCGTCATCACATTTCCAAGGCCGGTTACCTTATAGCTTGCTATCATCTGTCCGTTAGCCGCTTCAACCTTTTCCGTCAGATATGGGCAAAGCATTTCTCCATCATTTGCTACAGCCTGAGTTATCATATTCAGGTGAAGCGGGCTCATCATGGTTATTGACTGACCTATAGAGGTCTGAAGCATTTCCTTGTCAGTCATATCCTCATCCCAGAGTATCCTGCTTACAGATGATTCGAACTCAACCGGAAGCTTTTCGTTAAAATTCATGTCTTCAAGCATTTTGGAAAATTTCTTTCGATCAAGCTCAGTTCCTATATTTGCAAACGAGCTGTTACAGGATTTTGCAAATGCTGTCCTGAGATCCACGTCTCCGTGTATGTTTCCGTGAAAACAGTTTACTGACTCGTCTCCATAAGTAAATTTTCCCGTGCACTTAAATGCATAATCCTCCCAGTCCTTCGGATGCTCTCTTATATATTCCGCAGCCGTAAGTATCTTAAAAGTAGATCCCGGAGGATATAATCCCTGGGAAGCACGATTGAGCAACGGACTGTTTTCCGCATCCTTGGAAACCGCATCCCAGTTTTCTTCGATCTCATTGGGATCAAAGCAGGGTGTAGATGCCATCGCAAGTATCCTGCCGGTCTTTACCTCAGTGACGATTATCGCACCTTTCTTATCACCCAGACTCTTAAATGCCGCTTCCTGAATCTTAGGCTCCAAAGTGGTATAAACATCATTCCCCGGATTCTTCTTATCATCCATGGCATTTCCAAGCTGCTCAGGTATACCGATCCCGGTACTCATAAGATAAGGCTGCATATCTCTTTCAAGTCCCATTACACCCTTCTGACAAAATCCCACAGGATGAGCGAATATCTCACCGTAAGGATATTCTCTTTTCTCATTTCCTTCATCATCTTCAACTGACCTGGCCAGAACACTTCCGTCTGCCGCATATATGGTTCCTCTGCTGATCATATTCTTGATGATATCCATGCGTTCATGATTGTAGGAATTGGTATATACAACATTTCTGTCTTTTGATTGGAATAAAAAGACATTAATTATCATCGCAATAAAGGTAACTGAAAAAAGGATCACAGTGGTCAATGCCACAGCCATCCCCGGATCATTCTTCTTTTCCCTGTTTGTCTTTTTCTTTGAATCTTTACCCATGATAATCCATTAAATCTCCGATTCAAAACTTCTTATCATCGTCTATGATCTCATCCGCGTAGTCTTCATCAGGAAAAACCGTTGCAGATTTTTCATCATACTCTATATCATCTTCACTATCGAGGTCCTCACCGTCGTACTCATCATCTTCATCGCAGGAATATTCGTCATTGTCGATGTCTTCCTCAGCATACTCTTCGTCTTCATCGTCAGAGTATTCGTCGTCGTCGATGTCTTCCTCGTCATACTCTTCGTCTTCATCGCCGAAGTATTCGTCATCGTCGTCATCGGAATCTTCCCCGTCGATGTCTTCCTCAGCATACTCCTCCTCATCATCGTCGTATTCTTCATCGATGTCTTTTTCGTCATACTTCTCGTCTTCACCGTCGGAGTATTCTGCAGCCTCGTCGTCGAAGTCTTCTTCGTTGAAGTCTTCCTCGTCGTACTCTTCATCCCCAACAGGATCCCCGGCGTCAGATTCGATATCACCGCTGAAGCCGGTTTCATCTGCTGAAGTCGCAAATGCCCCTGTCGCAGTTCCCATCGCTTCAACCATGGTTTCTTCCATAACTTCATCCACAGCTTCTTCTGCTGCAGTTACTTCAGCTGCCGAAGCCGCCACTTCCAACGCTCCTGCAGCCGCGATATTTTTGGCATCATTATTTTTCGAAGCCCTTTGGGCTGATTCATTAATCTCGTTCTTCCCTGCTCTTCGTCTGCCATCCCCCTGCTCTTTCTTATTCTTTTTTTCCTTAACAGGCTTTTCTTTTTTATGTGCAGCTTTGTTTTCCTTTTTGCTTTCGGTTTTATCATTATTCAATGGTGTATCCTCGGATTCTGCGGACACGCCATCATAGATCTCATCCATTCTGATAAGACTTATTCCCTGCAGCACTGCAAACAAAAGCAATGTCGCCATGGCAGAGCTTCCGCCATTACTTACCAGAGGGAGGGTCACACCTGTAAGCGGTATTAACATCGTGCCGCCGCCTATGGTAAGAACAGTCTGAATACCGTAACAGACAGCCATTCCCATTCCCGCTATCCTGAAGAACCTGTCTTTTACCCTTCCCACCATGAGCAGCATGGCGATCAGTAGATTGAGACATACCAGTATAAGGATGATGCCGAATATCAGCCCTGACTCCTCAGCGATGGCTGAGAAAATAAAATCATCCTCCACATCCGGGATCGTAGTCGGCTTGCCCCGACCTATGCCCAGGCCGAACCAGTTACCCGTACCGATGGCAAATAATGACTGAGTCAGCTGATAGCCAGTATTATCAATATCTGTCCATGGATCCCTCCAGACATTAAATCTGACGCGAACATGTGAGAACAGTCTGTATGCTGCCGTAGCTGCAGCTGCTCCCGCTCCGGCACCTATAAATACATATCTGATCCTGCCGCTGGCCATATATATCATCGCGATAAGCATCACTGAATAGATAAGCGCCATTCCCAGATCTCTCGATATCGTGAGGATGATTATCAGGACCGATGCACTGGCTGCCGCGATAGCGATCTTTACAAAGCCCGCAGACTTATACAGAATACCGGCGATAAAGAAAGCAAACAGTATTTTAATGATCTCAGACGGCTGAAATGTCAGGCCGAAGATCTTCATGGAAAGCTTGGCGCCGTTGGTTATGCTTCCGTGAATATAGACTATCAGCAATGCCGCCCCGCCTGCAGCGCCGCATATCCATCCCATTTTCTTAATAAGCTTTAATCTGTGGATCAGCATGGGAATGAACATCGAGATCACAAGACCTGCTGCTATAATGACATACTGACGCAGTGCATGCCTGTAATTCAGACGCATGAGTACAACAAATCCGATACAGAGCATGAATTCCATATCCGCAAAAAGCAGACGGTTCATCTCCGGATAAAAATGGTACATTAATCTTGCAAATGCAAACATCCCCGCTGCTTCTGCCGCACCCAGCAATATCACATTACGCATGGCAACTTCATCACCTGCATAGGAATATGCAAGAGCCAGGTCAGTCACACCGCTTATAAAAAGCAATAATGTGATGAATTCAAGTATATGAAAAACACCGTTTCTGCCATCTTCATCTTTTCTTCCAAGTGAAATATAAGAAAACAGGCAGTAGAGTCCTGCCAGAACGATATTTATATATTTCCCTGTTTCGATCAAAAATAAAACCATATATTATCCTTACATGGCACCTCTGAAAAGATGTCCGTTGGTATACTGTTTCAGACAATCCGGTGCATCCCCCGATGCTCCCCCACAGTAATACTTAAGTATCCTGCCGGTATCACCTGCGCTTTCCATAGTGAATTCAAGTCTGAAAACTTTTGCTATACCTGCGTTTCCGACTTCATCAAGCACAGTATGCAATGATGTTGGTACACAATTATAGATTATGTTGTAACAATATTCATGAACAGGTAACACGGAAAATCTGTGTCCCTTTTCATCACTTATACAGGTTTTACCCTCATTCTTATCGCATCCGTTTTTTGCTGTTTTGATCACGCATCCCGCAGAATACATCACGGGAATAAACCCATAAGTGATAAGCTCGGCTTTATCAGGCTGAGTCTTCTCACGTATATCATGGATATTGGATTCCACATCGACCGTATATGATCCTGCTTCAGTAAGCAGCTCCCTTATCGAACAGGAATTAAATGCGTATAAATGCATATCCGCATGGATCCTGTCTTTATCGAAGAATTCACAAGCCAGACCCAATGCATCATAACTGTCAACATATACTCCATCCGGTGCATAACACTCTACAGTATTCTTAAGTTTCTTTCTTATGCGCTCAAGATCTTTTTGTCTTACTATATCCGGAAGCCGTATAAAGAGATCTTTCCCCGCATTTCGGATATCCGTCGCTTTCTTAACACCTATACTGCTGTCAGTTAACAGATCCATCGGAACAATCACCGACCTGATCTGATCTGCCCTGAGCACTTCGGAAAGCTGCGCCATATCACTGATGCCTGCATACCAGATCATCTCTTCCGATCTTTTTTCTTTTGTATCTCTTTTTGCTTTTTTTGATATTCCGTCGATGAATGCCGGCACATCTTCCGCGTCAGTCTCTATTACTCTGGCTTCTCTTATTCCTGATCCGGCACAGGCTGCAAGTTCATCAAATGCGTCCCTTCTTATCTTCTTAAGCGCACCCATCGGGACAAAACTGCCGCCGTCATTATCTATGATCAGCTCTTTGATCTCATAGTCCGTAGCACCTGTCATACAGATCTTATCTTTTATCACATCATCAGACAAAGGTCTTGCCGTTGCCGCGTTTACTCTGTCTCCTGTTTTGGAAACACATATATTTCCGGAAGTTAATTCGAGTTTAAGATCCTCATCCTTTTTAACTGTTATCTTCGCCCTGACAGGGATCTTCATTTTTCCGGACAAATATTTATCCCTTACGGAACTTTTTAATTCATCCGGAACTTTAACATATGCAGGTGAATCAACCGAAATCATATCCTTCCCGTTATGCTTGAAGTAATATCCGTCCTGCACCTCACTTCTGATATACAGAGTTTTTAAAGAATACTCATCTTCTTTGGATAAAATGAATTTTCCGGTCTTTATATAATCATCTATCACATGCCTGTAAACTGCTGTTACACCTGCGCTGTAGGCAGCATCTTTCATGCGTCCCTCAATCTTGAACGAATCCACACCTGCATCGATCAGTGCGGGAATGGCTTTCACGGAACACATATCTTTCATGCTGATGATATAACCTTCATCACCCCCTGAACATCTGTAGAACTGTCTGCAGGGTCCGGCACATCTTCCTCTGTTGCCGCTCCTTCCTCCTGCCAGCGAGCTCATCAGGCATCTGCCCGAATATGCATAGCACATGGCACCGTGAATAAAACACTCTGCCTGGATACCTTCCGCTTTGATCGCAATGACTTCATCAAGCGAAAGCTCTCTGCCCGGTACCACTCTCGTAACGCCGTATTTTTTCAGTTTCCTTACACCGGCAGCCGACAATACAGACATCTGGGTACTTGCATGCATTTCCATTTTCGGATATCTCTCATGAAAAAGAGAAAGCACGCCCAGATCCTGGATGATACATCCGTCGAGGCCTGCTTCATATAGTCTGTCTGTGATGGCGAGAAGATCCTTAAGCTCAGAATTCCGCATGAGGATATTGGCGGTCAGATAGATTTTTTTTCCGAAAAGATGTGCATAACGGATTATCTCCGCAATCTCTTCCGTATCAAGATTCTTCGCATATGCGCGTGCAGAAAAAGCAGATGCCCCGAGATAAACCGCATCCGCGCCCGCATTAAGCGCACCGACAGCTGTTTCATAGTCTCCCGCAGGTGATAACAGCTCCGGTAAAAAAAGCAGCCCCTCGCGGCGGCTGCTTATATGATCAGATTGTTTTTTATCTTTTATTTCCGACGCCACGTACCTTTAACTCCGTTTGCAGCTCCACAACTTTCTTTTCGCTTTCGCGAAGATCCTTCAGCGCCTGATCCAGTTTTTTCTTCATTTCATCGGCTATCATAGCCTTGTTAACACTGTCGTGTTTTATATCATCAAGCTCATTATTCTTGATCTTGATCTCTTCTTCCAGTTCATCCACTCTGGTCTGAGCTTTGAAATAATCATCGGCAATATTGATCTCCAGCAGTCTGTGCTGTATATCAGGTGTTGCCCTTTTGAAAGAAGTTACTGCTTTATACTCATCGATCTTGTCATTTATGTATGCGGCCACCTTCTGCATATATTCTTCACTTTCGTAGCCACTCATAGTCATGACCTTATCAGCGATCAGGACTTTGATAACTTTTTTCTCCGACATGACAAGACTCCCTATCTGATTAAATCTGTCTCATAAAAATATTACGTAAACCAATATTAATTATAATCAGAGTCTGTCTCGAAATCAAGTCCAAAGTGAAGGTAAGCTTTTTCGGAAGCCACCCTTCCTCTGGGAGTGCGGTTTATATATCCGTTCTGCAACAGATAGGGTTCACACACATCTTCAATGGTTCCCGCATCTTCCCCGAGAGCAGCAGCCAGAGTGTCGAGTCCCGCAGGGCCACCTGAAAAGTTATTGATCAGAGTAAGCAACAGATTCCTGTCCAGCTGATCGAGTCCGTCCCTGTCCACCTTCATCAGATCAAGGGCATATTCAGCAGCTTCCCTCGTTATCTCTCCGCCAAACTTTATCTGAGCGAAGTCTCTTACTCTCTTTAACATCCTGTTGGCAAGTCTTGGTGTTCCTCTTGATCTTCTTGCCATTTCTTCAGCTCCGGCATCATCGATCTTAACATTCAGGATCTTTGCCGAATTTCTGATGATGGTCTTAAGTTCATCCACCGTGTAGAATTCCAGATGCTCTATCAATCCGAAACGGTCACGCAAAGGCGCTGACAGAAGTCCCGTTCTTGTCGTAGCCGCTATAAGAGTAAACCTCGGAAGATCAAGTCTGACAGACCTCGTCGACTCTCCGTTTTTACCGATTATGATATCGATCTCAAAATCCTCCATAGCAGGGTAAAGCACTTCCTCTACTGTCCTGGGGAGTCTGTGTATCTCATCGATAAAAAGCACATCGCCTTCCTGAAGATTATTGAGTATGGCAGCGAGCTCTCCCGGTTTTTCAATAGCCGGGCCGCTGGTAACCTTCATATGTACGCCCATCTCATTTGCAATGATGCCGGCCAGAGTCGTCTTGCCAAGCCCCGGTGGTCCGTAAAACAATGCATGATCCAACGGTTCTTTTCTTTCCTTTGCAGCCTGTATATAGACAGCCAGATTATCTTTTATCTTCTGCTGTCCTATGTAGCTTTGCAAAGTCTGCGGCCGCAGAGTGGGTTCTGTTTTTTCATCTTCCTCTGTAAAGGAAGTTTCTATCATTCTTTTCATTATATTTCTTAAGGAGTCTTAAGCTCCCTTAATGCTGCCTTGAGCAACTCATCTGAAGATGCATCCTCTCCTGTCTTCTGCAATGCCTTCGATACAACTCTGAGTGCTTCTTTCCTGCCATATCCGAGAGCGGTAAGTGCTTCGCAAGCATCCTCCGCAGCTTTGCTGCTCATTGAATCCGCAACCGGAAGCTCACCCTTTGCTTCTGCAGCCACAGCCAGATCTCCTATCTCTATCTTATTCTTAAGATCGACTATGATACGCTCTGCAGTCTTGGTGGATACGCCCTTAGCCCTGGCCAATGCCTTTGTATCACCTGTGGCGATAGCTATCCTTACACTATCAGGATCAAGCACCGACAGAATGGCCATCGCAGCCTTGGGGCCCACATTGCTGACTTTTATAAGCTGCCTGAACATGTCCAGTGCATCTTCGGTGGGGAATCCATATAACGATATGGCATCCTGTGTAACAGATGTATAGGTATATATGACCGTCTCATCACCTACCGAAGGAATGTAATCAAGCATCCCGTCGGGATAGGCAATATTGTAGCCGATGCCCCCCGCCTCTATGATGATGCTGCCCTGCTTTTTTTTCGCAAGAGTACCTTTAAAATAAGCGTACATTTATTACTTCTCGCTGTTGATGTAATTTATCAGTCCCTCGGACTTGATGATCTTCTGCATAAATTCAGGGAAAGGCTGTCCCTTGAACTCTTCTCCGGTGGTCTTGTCGGTAATAACACCACTGTCAAAGTCAACTACTACTTCATCACCATCCTTGATAGCCTTTGAAGCCTCAGGACACTCAAGGATAGGAAGACCGATATTGATGGCATTTCTGTAAAAGATCCTTGCAAAAGTTTCAGCTATGACACAGCTTACTCCTGCTGCCTTGATGGCAATGGGAGCATGCTCTCTGGATGAACCGCAGCCGAAATTCTTATCAGCCACGATGATATCGCCCTTCTTAACTTTTTTTACAAATTCTGCATCTATATCCTCCATGCAGTGCTCTGCAAGCTCTGCAGGATCTGATGAATTAAGGTAACGTGCAGGTATTATAACGTCTGTATCAACGTTGTCTCCGAATTTAAATACTCTTCCTTCTGCTTTCATCTTTCTCTCCTTTACCTTAAATATCCTCAGGTGATGCGATCTTGCCGGCTATAGCCGAAGCTGCAGCAACAGCAGGGCTTGCAAGGTAGATCTCACTCTTGATATGTCCCATACGTCCTACAAAGTTTCTGTTGGTGGTGGAAACACAGCGCTCACCTTCTGCAAGGATACCCATATATCCGCCGAGACACGGTCCGCAGGTAGGTGTGCTCACTACTGCTCCTGCCTCGATAAATATCTTAAGAAGCCCTTCCTCCATGGCCTGCATATAGATCTTCTGTGTGGCAGGGATCACGATACAGCGCATGCCTTTTGCGATATGTCTTCCCTTGAGGATCTCAGCCGCAGTTCTCATATCTGCGATCCTTCCGTTTGTACAGGATCCGATCACTACCTGGTCGATGGCGATATCTCCACAGTCATCGATAGTATGGGTATTCTCCGGAAGATGAGGGAAAGAAACCGTAGGCTTAAGCTTGTCCAGCTCGATCACATATTCTTCATCATAAACAGCATCCTCATCTGCTTCATAAGCAGTCCACTCACGCGTCGTATGCTCCTTGAGATATTCCTTTGTAATATCATCAACAGGGAAGATACCGTTCTTTCCGCCGGCTTCGATTGCCATGTTGGAGATAGTGAAACGGTCATCCATCGAAAGATACTGTATGCCGTCACCGACAAATTCCATTGACTTGTAAAGAGCGCCGTCCACACCGATCATACCGATGATATGAAGGATGATGTCCTTACCGGAGACCCACTTCGCAGGCTTTCCCTTAAGCACAAAACGGATAGCTGCGGGAACCTTGAACCAGGCTTCACCGGTTGCCATTCCTGCGGCCATATCCGTTGATCCCACGCCTGTTGAAAACGCGCCAAGAGCACCGTATGTACATGTGTGTGAATCCGCACCGATGATAACATCACCGGGAACGGTAAGACCTTTCTCGGGAAGGAGCGCATGTTCTATTCCCATCTCACCGACCTCGAAATAATTGGTGATATCATTTCTTCTTGCAAATTCACGAACGCATTTGCAATGTTCAGCCGACTTTATATCCTTGTTAGGTACGAAATGATCAGGTACAAGCGCGATCTTGTCCTTATCAAATACACTTGTCTTGTTGAACTTTCCCATTTCCTTGATCGCAACAGGGCTGGTGATATCATTGCCCAATACGAGATCAAGCTTACTCATGATCAGCTGGCCTGCCTCTACCTTATCAAGCCCTGCTCCATGAGCAAGAATTTTCTGTGTCATTGTCATTCCCATAATAAATCCGCCTCCTTATCGCGGGATATTTTACTGATTATTGTTGGAGCCGTTCGCACCGTTATTTCCGGGCTGTGTGGGCGCTCCGAAGGGTGCCTGATTGCCCTGAGGTGCCCCGAACTGGCCGGGCTGTGTGGGTGCTCCGAAGGGTGCCTGGTTGCCCTGAGGTGCCCCGAACTGACCGGGCTGTGTGGGCGCTCCGAAGGGTGCCTGGTTGCCCTGAGGTGCCCCGAACTGACCGGGCTGTGTGGGCGCTCCGAAGGGTGCCTGGTTGCCCTGAGGTGCTCCGTACTGACCGGGCTGCATAGGTGCTCCGTTATTTCGCTGTTGTGCGATCTTAGCCTTTTTCTTCTTGCCTGCATTAACAGCAACAATGATTATAACTATTATGATAACTATAAATATAACGCCGCCGACGCAGACACCTATAAGGATCGTCTTCAGGAAGTCTGTATCGTCATCCTTCTCTTCTTCTTTTTCCTTATCTTTGTCTTTATCCTTATTTTTCTTCTTATCCTTCTTGTCGTTTGTGGTTTCTTCGGTGACTTCAGGCTCTTCTTCATCTCCGGTGCCATCTCCGGTGCCATCTCCGATACCGCTGCCGTCACCGTAATCCGCATGGCCCTTCTGTTCGAGGCCTAAGGAATAACGTACATCATCAGCATACAGATCAAATCTGGGTGTCTCTATCGGATTGTTAAGACCTACATTCTCAAGAGTTTCCTGGAAGTCATCCTGGAATTCGGCATCCACAAGAGCCATATATATATCGATACCCTCATCTCTGTCATTAAGGATATGATCGTAAAGCTCATATACCGCAGCTACGGAAACAGAATAACTGATATAGTACTCGGGTGACTGGAAAGTATGAGGGATCTCAGTCCATTCAAGGATCTCGCCTTCCGGAATACCGGCGCCATACAAAGCGATGTAGTAGCTGTTGTAATTTTCAAGATCGCCGTACTTTTCGCAGACATCATAATACAGCTGGTTCAGATCCGATACAGTAAGATTGTCGGGATCCGAATAAACGAGATACTGGAATTCATCTTCCTTTACACCCTGAACGGCCGAATATGTCATGGAGAACTGGTTGTAAAGCTTCATGATTTCGGCATTGTCACCGTAAATATCATCCGCATAATCCATAAAGAGCATTTCCATACCCTGAGAGTGGATCTCTGCAAGATCAAGATTTGTATTATCGTAGTACCATGTATCCTCACTCTGGTAGTACATCTCATTATAATGACCGAACTCGTGGATAAGAGTCTGCATATCTGAGATGGATCCGTCAGCACAGTTGTACAGGAAAGGCGCATTATAGCCGGTAATGGATGTTGTAAATCCTCCGGGTGCCTTGCTGTCACTCTGGGAAATATCAATAAGGTCATGATCGATCATATAATTATATGAAAGCATGAAGTCTTCTGAAATATCAGGAAGATGAGCGGAAAGCTTATCAAGGCACTCCTCCTCTGTCATCTCAGCACTTATCATTGCCGAGTATTCTTCACTCATATCCTCGGTCATCATTTCTCTGAGTTCCTGTCCCAGAGGTACCATATTGTCTACTACACTCTGTCTGTAGTCACTGAGATCATCATATGTATAATCACGGTCATAGATTTCCTTATATGCATAATCCACATAGTTGTCATAACCGTTAAGCTTGGCAATCTGTGTACGGATATCTACCAGCTCAAGATAAAGTTCTGCTTTTTCTTCATTCTTCTGTGTGGTGATATCGGAAAGACCGTTCAGATAATCCATTACTTCTATGGAACCGTCCTCGATGGCTTCTTCCAGCTCATCCTCGTTATATGTGGTTCCGTTGATATCAGTTGTATATTCCTTGAGCGAAAGGTCATCATAATCGAGCTCAAGCCTGGTCTCTCTGGCTTTGAGATCCTTTTCCTCCTCGCTCATCACCTCATAATCAAGGATATCCTGCCAGTCATCGGCATCATCTATATGCTCTTCAAGACGATCTGCGCAGGGACTTAAAGCTACTATCTGATAATTCTGCATAAGCAGATCAGATACATTTGTGAGTAAGTCACTGTAAAACTCAACTTCCTCATCATACTGATCATCATCTGCATACAGATTTGAATAAAGATTGGCTAATGAATAATTGCAGGCAAGTTCATTGTAGTAATCTTCCATCTCGGTGATAACGTCCATCACCGCATCCTCATTCTTTGAATCCGATGCGAGATCCTCGAGACCGTCAACTATAGTTTCAAAATCTGCCTGTGAAAGACGCTTATATTCATATTCACCGAATTTAAGATCTGAATGCTTTACACGATCCTTCAGAACTCCATCGTGTGATCCGCTTGAAGATCCGGAATTATCATCATCATCATCCTTATCCAGAAGAACGGTCTGACCATTATCAGGGCCTGCTGCCAAAACAGGTGTGCCCCATAGGTCGAGCATAAACGTTGCGGTCAACAGTCCCGTAACGATCCTTACCCCATTCCTTTTCATTTTTCTGTTTGATAATTTTCTCATTAAAACCCTCCCTTTGTACTGCCTTAGGACCATAATATTCAAATGATACCAAATTCGGGCTGATTTGTCATTTTTATCTGATATGTTAGAATGACCCCATGAGCAATAAAAAAGCCAAAAAGATATGCGGTATAATCGCAGAATATAACCCCTTCCACAACGGTCATAAATATCTGCTTGACCATGCAAGGAATGAACTCGGAGCTGACTATATTGTCGTCGTAATGAGCGGCGATCATGTTCAGCGTGGTGAGCCCGCACTTATCGATAAATTCGCACGTACCAATGTTGCGCTTACTGAAGGTGCGGATCTTGTTTTGGAGCTGCCGGTCATATTCTCAACCGCAAGTGCACAGTATTTTGCCCGAGGTGCTGTATCCGCCCTCATTCATACCGGATGCGTGAACACTCTTCTGTTCGGCTCTGAAAGCGGCGATATTAACAGCCTGCGGACAGCGGACTTCAACAGCGATAATATGACGTCACCCACAGGCCGCCATGCCGACACGCCTTCATACGCTCTTCCCAATGACATACTCGGACGTGAATATCTGGCAGCCCTCAGATTCTTTAAAAACGAGAATATAGCTCCATATACATTAAAACGTATCGGTGCAGGCTATAATGATATCGAAACAAAAGACGGTTTTGCCTCTGCTACCCATCTCAGGAAGATCCTTTTGGGTTCACCCCTTGAGCAGGCTCCGTTGCACGAATATATGCCGGGATCCCAGTTAGGTATCCTTGAAGACTACATTTCCGAAAACAGGCTCATGAGCACAGAGGCCTATTCCGATATACTTCAATATCTGATATTTAAAAGGATCTCAGACGAAATACCTTTCAATGATATCTTTGATATCTATGACGATCTGTCAGACAAGATAATCAAGAATGCTCATTCGTTCAATACATTCAAAGGTTTCATACAGACACTTAAGTCAAAAGAGCTTGCATGGTCACATATAAGCCGTGCATTGCTTCATATTGTGCTTGATATAAAAAAGTCAGACGTGAATATGATCACGTCCGACTTTAATTATTGTCCTTATCTCAGACCACTTGGGTTTAAAAAGGAAGCTTCGGAACTTCTCACACTGATCAAACAATACTCGGATGTTCCTTTCATCTCAAAGCTTGCCGACAGTAAAGATCTCTTAACGGAAGCTGCCGGATATTTCCTGAAAAAAGATATCTTTGCATCCGAACTTTACAGGAAGAAATCTCATATCTGCCCGGGCTTCACCTCCGAATACAGAATGCCTATCATAATTAAGTGATCTCTTATGTCCCCTATCAGAAAGTGGACAATGCCTCAGCATCATTTTCTTTCAGATTATCCCCGACAGCTTTGACATTGATATCATCCCCCTGTAATTCGAAATACCAGTCATCAACACCGGGCGTTTTCGTTCCATCAAGGAGCTCTTGCGAATCATTGCAATTCAACATGGAAAAGAAATCTCTGTACAGGATATTATCATCAGGAGAGATCTCACTCAGATTAATCCCATCTTCAAGTTCCGCCCTGATCTCATCTATTTCAGGACTGTAAGCGACTTCCGGTTCATAGTATGCCGTCTGCATGCAAGTCTGCATAGAGTGCATCAATTGTATATCCGTTTCAAGTCTTACTCTGCTGCCATACTTGGAGGTTGCGCCGGTAAGACCAAATATGAATAACTGGGCAAGCACGGTGAGCACAGCAAATACAATACTTATTATGCTGACTACGATCGCACCTTTCTTTGTTCCGGAGGTATTGCCTTTCTTACCGGCAACTATTGCCAGAATAAGTGCGATAATGGCAAATATACCGCCTATACCAAAGGCACAGCTCATAAGAAGTCCCAGGATACTGAGAATCAAAGCTATGACTGCCATGCCGCCCGCCGGCTGTTTGACAGGTGTCGGAGGTGTATATGATACAAAATTATCCGGCTGTGAATAATAGGGCTGTCCCATACCGGACTGTGGGCCAAAACCCGGTCCCATATTGGGCTGACCGAACTGCATATCGAGTTCCTTCGGTCCCATTTGAGGCCGGCCACCGTTTGGCATTCCTGTCACCTGCGGCCCCATGTCAGGTTGGCCACCGTTTGGCATTCCCGCGCTCTGAGGTCCCATTTGAGACTGCGAACCGTTTAATGCACTCTGCCCCTGTCCTTCCGCTTTACCATTACCGTCTTTCGGTCTGAGATCATATCCGCAATCAGGACAGAATACCGCATCATCAGGAAGTTTACTTCCACAATTCTCACAAAACATTTTTACCCTCCCAAATAATCATGATCGTTCATTAATTCTTAAAGCTGTGTATGGGTGCGGGGATCCTTCCCACTCTGCCCACAAAAGCATCACAGGAGAAATTATTCACCGGCATGATGGGTGCTCTTCCGAGCAGTCCGCCGAATTCAACCGTATCTCCCACATCCTTACCCACAGCAGGAATAAGTCTTACAGCTGTAGTCTTCTGGTTGACCATACCGATCGCCATTTCATCGGCAATGATACCCGAGATCGTGGTTGCTTTTGTATCTCCCGGGATCGCTATCATATCAAGGCCCACAGAACATACGCAGGTCATGGCTTCAAGCTTCTCTAACGTAAGTGATCCTGCATTTACGGCATCTATCATACCCTGATCTTCACTGACAGGAATGAATGCACCGCTGAGTCCTCCTACATAGGAAGATGCCATGATACCGCCTTTCTTAACCTGATCGTTAAGCATAGCCAAAGCAGCGGTCGTTCCGGGTGCACCGGCATGATCAAGTCCCATCTCACAAAGGATATCCGCAACACTGTCACCGATGGCAGGTGTGGGTGCAAGACTGAGATCTATGATACCGAAAGGAATACCTAACTTCTTCGATGCTTCCTTTGCTACGAGCTGACCTACACGTGTTATCTTAAATGCAGTCTTCTTGATAGTCTCTCCGAGGACCTCAAAGCTCTCGCCTCTTACGCTCTCAAGTGCTGTCTTAACTACTCCGGGGCCGCTGACACCTACATTGATCACAGCATCAGCTTCAGTAACACCATGGAATGCTCCTGCCATGAAAGGATTATCATCAGGCGCATTGCAAAATACAACAAGCTTTGCGCAGCCAAGAGAATCATTTTCCTTTGTGAGTTCAGCGGTCTGCTTTATGATCTCACCCATGAGTCTGACCGCATCCATATTTATACCGGTCTTGGTAGATCCGAGATTTATCGAACTGCAGACAATATCAGTGGATGCAAGTGCTTTGGGGATGGATCTGATAAGCAGTTCATCCGCTTTCGTCATTCCCTTTGCTACCAGCGCGGAATATCCTCCAAGGAAATTAACCCCGACTTTCTTTGCTGCTTCATCAAGCGTCTTTGCGATCTTAACAAAGTCATCGGATGTCTTACATGCGCTTCCTCCGACGAGGGCGATGGGAGTTACCGAGATACGCTTGTTAACGATAGGTATCGCATATTTCTTCTCTATCTCCCGTCCTGTCTTAACAAGATCCTTTGCAACTGTAGTTATCTTGGTATAGACCTTTTCGCAAAGCTTATCAAGATCGGAGTCAGCGCAATCGAGCAGACTGATTCCGAGAGTGATGGTCCTGACATCCAGGTTTTCTTTTTCAATCATCTGGTTGGTTTCAACCACTTCATTTATATTGATCATATTCTTCTTCCTTATCTGACTCAGATCCTGTGCATGGAATCAAAGATCTCTTCACGCTGGCACTTAACTACTACACCGATCTCTTCTCCGATCTGTTCAAGTTCATCGGATACGGTATCAAAAGATTTTTCCGAAGACTGAAGATCAACTATCATCATCATTGTGAAGTATCCCTGAACTATCGTCTGTGATATATCAAGTATGTTGATCCTGTTATTCGCAAGATAAGTACATACCTTTGCAATGATACCAACCGTATCTTTTCCCACTACTGTAATTATCGTTCTCTTCATAGTTCCACCTCTTTCTCAGACCTCAACCGTCATTCCCGGCCGGTCTCTGTATGCTATATCTATCGGAAAATCATCTCCGTGATATTCATTCTCTGACATCTCTATTTCCAGTCGCACCGCTTCAAAGGCAAGCTCCGGCATATTATTCTCATGACTCAGATGGCTCAGGAACACGTGCTTCATCTTATCGTTAAGTAATACCGACAAGAGCCTTCCCGATGCTTCATTGGACAGATGTCCTTTTCTTCCCAGTATGCGCTGCTTAAGCTCATACGGATAGGGGCCTGTTTCAAGCATCCTGACATCATGATTGGCTTCGATAAAAACTCCGGACAATCCCTTCAGGGATTCTACGATGTAATCATTGTACTCTCCCAGATCTGTGACCACTGCCGCAGATGAATATCCGCTTTCAAAACGGTAAGCCACCGGATCAGCCGCATCATGACTTGTCTTTATCGCCGAAACACCGATATCCCCAATGGTAAATCTCTCCTCATTGGATATCGGAGTAAGAAGCGATGTATCGAAAACACCGAGATTCTTCATCCTGCAGACGGCATCTATCGTTCCCTGTGTTGCATAGACAGGTATCTGATACTTTCTCAAAAAAACTCCGAGGCCCTGGACATGATCAGAATGTTCATGAGTAAGAAGTATACCACTCAGATCGTTGCCCGTAAGCCCCAGTTCCTTCAAGCCTTCTTCTATCCTTTTTTTACTTACACCGGTATCGATCAGCAGATGTGCTTTATCCGATCCGATATATATTGAATTGCCGCTGCTTCCGCTGGCAATGCTCTTCATTCTCATTTTATATCCACCTGATCTCAATGATATCGCCGGATCTTAACTCATGCATATATTCCGCGGGACTTCCGTTTAAATTGGTAATCAGCTTATCGCCCCCGACTTTTTTCAGATCAAAATCAATATAGTCGAACACATCCACGAATACGTAGCCGCTCTTCCCGCTCAGCGTTATACTCTTACCGTTTACTTCAACAGTGATGGATCTTGTGATCGTATTATCCGAAGATACGTCCGAAGTTTTATCAGCCCTGCTGCCGGCAACGCTCTCGTCTTCGATCTCATCATCAGGTTCATCTTCTTCCGACTCATACTCTTCGAAACCGGCTTCTTCAATACCGTTTTCTCCGGATGCTTCTTCATATTCCTCTGCTGCAGCATCCTCCGATACGGTTCCCTTATCACTTAAATGACTGTCACTGCCGGATTCTTCACCGGCTTTATCCGCTGTTTCGGATCCCGTATCCTTAACCGGTTCCTGTTTCTTCAATCCCCATTTGATAGAAAAATTCTCATAGACCTTGGTATCATCGTCAGCCGGCTCATTGTTAACCGTCACCTGAACATCGCCGTCAAGTATGACATCCATGAATTCCTTAACTTCCTTAACGGTGTAATAATCGCGCATTTCGATCTCATCACCGTCTTCTATTTCATAGAATCCTGTCTTTATCTCTCCGTTTACTTCCGCAAATTCGGGAAGCAGTATCCTGCTACCGTTTACATTGACCCTGATCACTGACTTGAATTCGGGAAGTTCCGCAAGGGTGATATGTCCCGCTTCACCCTCTGTTGATTCCTTAACTTCTATCACATCGTTGGCTCTTACAGGGGTATGCATATCCGCATCCTTCCCGCCAACTTTTATGATTGCAGGATCTCCCGGTGCTCCGCGCCTGATGGCAGATCTGCCGTTTATCGTATAATTGACAGCCGGGCCTCTCTTCGGGAACAGTCCCTCATTCGGAAAGCTTGCATGCATCGCAGCATCAACAACCGCAAGATTGCCGCCGTCATAGAGCTTGATACGCTCATCATTGAAAGTTACATATATGAAATTACTTCCCTGCTCGTAATAATTCAGACATATACCGACCGGGGTAACCATTCTGGAATTCTTCTCGGCTTCAGTCTTATATACTATCCTGTTTAAAACTTCTTCACCGCGGACCGCAACACGCTCGGCTATGATCCCAAGATGCTCGGAAAGCTTGCTTGTATAGCCCTCAACGGTTCCGCCACCGCCGACTACGAACACTGCGCTTACAGGCTTGCCGCCGTTCAGTTCCTTGAACTTCTCCGCAACGAGCTTCGCTTCTTCATCTATCTGCGGTCCGATAAGATTTAAGATATCTTCTTTGGATACTTTCTGGGGAAGTCCCATTATATCCTTATATTCAACGACATCCTTGTCAGAAATTCCGCACTTTATCTCCTCTGCGGTATTAAAATCCACCAGATAATTTTTAGCTATGATCTCTGTCATGGCATCTCCCGCAACGGGGATCATACCGTAAGCGACTACACAGCCGTCTCTGGTGATACAGATATCGCTTGTTCCCGCCCCCACATCGACAAGACCGATATTGAGCATACGGTAATTCTCCGGGATCGCCACTGAAATGGCGGCTATAGGCTCGAGTGTCATATTAACGACGCGAAGCCCTGCCAGTTCAACGGATCTGTAGAGACCATCCACCACATCATCCGGCAGGAAAGTGGCAATCATGTCACATCCGATGGAATGAGCTTTATGTTCCTCCACCGCACCTATCTGGTAACCGTTCATGTAATACCTGATGACCGAATTACCCACGCAATAGAATTTCAGATTTGTATCATTATCATTCTGGAACTGCTCATACGCTTTTTCTATACCCATAGCGTTAAGAGCCGCAACATCCTCACCCGTAACCAGCTTCTCGTTTTCAAATTCAAGAGTAACGGATGTCTCCTCCGTTTTAAGCACGCGTCCTGCGGCAGCGATGCAGACATCCTTAAGTGCGATATTAAGGTCCTTCTCGAGCCCCTGCTTTACTTCCGTTATCGACTTGGCAACCGCGGATATATCATGGATCTGTCCGTCGAGCATGGCTCTTGTCTCATGCTCTTTGGAGCGCTGTCCCAATACATAGAACACATCACCTTCACGATAACCGACAGTTCCGACTATACTTCTGGTACCTATATCCAGGCCAAATACCAGCTTCCCCTGTTCAGCCGGAAGCGATGAGCCAACCGGTGCCTGCTTTTCCGCAGACTTTGCCGAAGTCCTTTTGGTGCCTCTTTTTGCCGTTGTCTTCTTCTTTTCAGACACCTTTTTCCCGGATTTTTCAATATCGGTCATGTTCTTTTCAACAGTATTCATTTCCGCGGTTTCTTTTTTCCTCATAGATACCCTTCCATCAGATACCTTTTCATGATCGCATCAATTTCCCTGTATGTCTCCTCAGGCGATCCGCCGTTAAAGATCACTTCGTTGCAGTGACTTCTGAACTCCTCTTCGGAAAGCTGTGATGCAAAGATATTGTCTATCTTCTCATCGCTGTAGCCTCTGTTTTCCTTAAGGCGCCTGCGTCTGATATCCTCAGGCACATAGACATACCACATCCTGTCCAACAGCTCGTCATAATGTTCTTCTATCAACAGCGCCGCTTCCAGCGCAAAATAAGTTGTTCTCTTGGCCTCTTCCTGCGCTATGCGTTTTAATACATACTTCTTAACTGCCGGATGAATACATGCATTTGTCTTCGTACGTGCCTCAGGGTCTGAAAAAAGCATTGTCGCAAATGCTTTCCTGTCTATAAATCCGTTCTCATCAAGTATGCTTTTGCCGAAAATATCTAACAGTTCATTATAACAATCCTGTCCCGGCTCTTCAAGAAGATGGGCGGCTTCATCAGCTTTGATGACCGCCGCATTATATGCCTTTTCCAAATAATCCATTACAACGGATTTGCCGGCACCCACTCCGCCTGTCACACCGATAGTGATCATTATTTCGCCTCGTACCAGTCCTTTCCGGTATGCGCATCCACAGTAAGCTTTACAGGAAGATCGGCAGCCCCCTGCATTTCTTCCCTGAGGATCTCGAGTACCCTGTCTTTCTCTTCCTCCGCAGCTTCTATCAGCAATTCATCATGGATCTGAAGAAGCAGTCTGGATCTCATATCTTCTTTAACTAATCTGTCATACACCCTGATCATGGCGATCTTGATGATATCCGCCGCAGTTCCCTGGATAGGAGCATTCATGGCAACTCTCTCTCCGAACTGTCTTCTCATGAATTCAGATGCTTTAAGCTCCGGTATGGGTCTGCGTCTTCCGAATGCGGTAACGGAGTATCCCGTCTTCTTTGCGCTTTCTTTTACGAAATCGAGATATTCCTTTATGGCCGGATAGGTCCTGAAATAATCCTCGATATACTGAGCCGCTTCTTTTCTGGTAATGGACAGACCCTCGCTCAATCCGAAAGAAGAAATACCATAGACTATACCGAAGTTCACCGCCTTTGCATTTCTTCTCTGCAGATCTGTCACTTCTTCGAAGGGAACACCAAATACCTTTGAAGCGGTGATCCTGTGGATATCCTCTTCAGAGCGGTATGCTTCGATGAGGCCCTCGTCTCCTGCAAGAGACGCAAGGATCCTGAGCTCTATCTGGGAATAATCCGCATCAGCAAAAACATATCCTTCCCTTGGGGTAAATACTTTCCTTATCTTCCTTCCAAGTTCATAACGCATCGGTATGTTCTGAAGATTGGGCTCGGTAGATGAAAGTCTTCCCGTTGCTGTGATGGTCTGGTTAAAGCTTGTATGTATCCTGCCGTCTTCCTTTATGTATTGAGCAAGACCGTCGGCATATGTCGACTTAAGCTTGGTATATGTTCTGTATTCGAGTATGTCATTTACAAAAGGATGCTCTGCTGCCAGCTTCTCAAGTACATCTGCAGCAGTGGAATAACCGGTCTTCGTCTTCTTACCGCCGGGGAGCTTCATCTGCTCAAAGAGTATGACTCCCAGCTGTTTGGGAGAATTGATGTTAAATTCCTGTCCGGCTTCCAGCCATATCCTTTTTTCAAGAGTATCTATCGTGGTTTCAAGATCTTTACTGTATGCTGCAAGAGCTTCCGCGGAAGCCTTTATCCCTTCACTTTCCATTTTGTATAAAACATAGGAAAGAGGCATCTCTATATCTCTGTAGAGATCATACATTTTATTTGAGACCAGTTCTTCTTTCAGGATCCCGCCCAGTCTGTAGAGAACTGCGCTCTCCTTTGATATTCTGTCGATAAAGCCTTCCCTGTCAGTTGAAAAACTTTCTGCCGGAGTCTTCTTCCCGAAGATCTCTCCATAGCCCTTCATCATCGTATGCAGATAGGTATTGGAAGTTTCCTCTATAGGATAACTTCCTTTTAAGGGATTGAGGAGATAAGCCGCAAGCATCATATCGTCAAGTGATGCTGTCGCATCTTTTGAAAGCTTCTTCTCATCTATGCCAAGATAAGGATATACAGGCTTTACATCGTAAGTTATGATATGCCCGCCGTTATCCGTATATTTCTTTAAAACCGCTCTTAATGCATCGCCTCCCGCTTCCTTAGAATCCGCAAAGAGGATTTTCTCTTTATCCTCACCGGCTATGGCAATCACAAAGTCATCACCTTCCGTGGGACAGAGTCTCACGGCGATACATTTTTCTTCTCCTGCAAGGGAAGCGATCCAACTTTCGACATCTGCCGCATCTTTGGCAAAAACAGTCTCAGTATTAATATCCGTTTCTGCCGCAACGCTCAGATCCTTATCAAATCTTCCATAGAAACTCTTAAGCTCAAGCTTTCTGAAAAGCTCATAAGCCTGCGCATTATAAAAATCCGGGATCGCCGCCTCCTCAGGATGAATGGGCAACTCGCAGTCAGTCTTTATGGTTGCAAGTTTTAAGCTTAGCTCTGCCAGATCCTTATTTTCTCTGAGACTCTCCCTTACAGCATTCTTTTTTATATCTTCAAGATGCTCGTAGATCGAGGCTATCGACCCATAGGTCACCATGAGTTCCGTAGCAGTCTTCTCACCTACTTTGGGAACACCCGGGATATTATCAGCAGTATCACCCATAAGTGCTTTGAGCTCTATAAACTGCAGCGGAGTGAGCTGATATTTTTCCTTCACATCCGCAGCATAATAATCCTCTATCTCCGTTCCGTTCCTCTTGGTCTTGGGGATCCTTATTTTGATATGATCCGAAGCGATCTGAAGCAGATCCCTGTCTCCCGAAACAAGAGCCACTTCCATGCCCTTGCGCTCCGCTTCTTTTGCAAGAGTTCCCATGAGATCGTCAGCTTCCAGTCCCGGCTTTGAGATAACTTTAACCCCCATTACCTCAAGGACCTGACGAATGACAGGCACCTGCTGTCTCAGTTCCTCGTCCATGGGTTTTCTGGTCCCCTTATATGCAGCATACATCTCATGTCTGAAAGTGGGAGCGTGCTCATCAAAAGTGACTATAAGATACTGCGGCTTTTCCGCATCCACTATCATAAACATGATATTGAGGAAGCCGTATATGGCATTGGTATGAAGACCCTCGGAATTGGTAAGGTCCGGGATACCGTAATACGCCCTGTTCAAAATACTGTGTCCGTCAATTAGTACTAATTTGTCTGCCATTGTATACCTCGTTTTAAAGGACCAGGCCTTTGATAAAAAAATAAACCGATATCACTGTGGAAGCCACAATGAAAAGCACGGAGAGTATCCTGAAGAGCTTCTCTCTCCTGCATTTCTTTGACATCATCTTAATCTTTTCCTCGTAAGTGGGGATGTTTTTCGGTACCGGATCACGATCAAGTTTTCGCATTCCCGTGATCATGAGATACTCGTTCTTAAGATCGGATGAACACTCCTCGCAGTGCATTACATGTGAAACGAGCGCCGATGTCTCGTTAAACCCAAGTTCATCATTAATGAAATCAATAAATTGTCTGTGATAATCTCTGCAATCCATGATTTTTTATTATATCATAACCACCACAAAACAAAACCGTGAACACGTTCTCACAAACGTATTCACGGTCTGTACAATTCCTTTATCGCATCAACCCGGAATCCCGGTCATGCCACTCCGTGGATCAGCGCATCCTGTTTGGGAAATATCCCGTCAACCACTTCAGGCTCCAAGTTGTTTATGATACCAATCGGTAATACACAGGTATGCATTTTACCGTCTGCTTCAAACGAACGGATCCTTACATCCACATCAAATGCTTTTCTGAGATTTTTCTCCGTGATCACGGCTTTTGCATCTCCAAAAACATTACTGCCATCCCGGTTAAGAACAAGCGCCTTTTCCGAGATCGCTATGGCATGTTCGGGATAATGAGTATTGATGATCGATGATATACCTTCTCTTTCACAGATATCCCTTATCGTATTTATAACTATCAGCTGATTCTTAAAATCAAGGTTGGATTCAGGCTCATCAAGGATCAGCATTTCAGGATCAGTAGCCAGAGCTCTGGCGATCAGAACCATCTGTAATTCTCCGCCTGAGATCTCATTACAAAGCTTTCCCTTCAGGCGTTCCATCCCTACCATCTCAAGACACTTTTCCGCCAGCTTCATATCTTCTTTGGACGGCTGCGACAGAAGCCCCAAATGTGCATTTCTTCCAAGCAGAACCATCTCTTCGGCAGTATATGAAAAAGCAGAACGTTTGGCCTGGGGAACATATCCGATCTTTTTCCAGATCTCCTGATTCTTCCATTTCGCCCACTCCATACCGTCAATATACGTTGCACCTTTCTTCCATGGTTGAAATCCAAGCGTGCATCTTAAAAGAGTCGTCTTTCCCACACCATTTGATCCAAGTATGGAGAGGATCTCTCCCTTTTCAACGGAAAAGGAAATGTTGCTAAGTATCATTTTCCCGCCTTTATATCCAAATGATGCATTTCTAACTTCAAACGTCATGCTTTTATCCCTCCAGTCTTTCTGAGTAAAATAATGAATACCGGTGCGCCTATTATCGCTGTAAGGATAGAAATAGGCAGTTCCGCCGCGGAAATACTTCTGGCAACGGTATCTATTATCAATAAGTACGTTGCTCCAAGCCCCAGTGACGCCGGTATAACATATTTGTTATTATTTCCGAATATCATCCTGGCAACATGAGGAATAAGTATGCCTATCCATCCAACCTTTCCGCACATCGCGATCACCGATGCAGTGATCATTGTCGATGAAACAATGGTCAGCCCTCTTATAAATCTGAGGTTTATACCCATTGATCTGGCTTCATCCTCATTAAGTGATAAAACATTTAATTTCCATCTCAATCCCAGAATTATGAATATGCCTGCCAGCATTGGGATCACTCCGACAAGCAGATCGTCAAATCCGGTCCCCGACAGAGACCCCATCAGCCAATAAGTGATCTCCGGCAAAACATCCTGCGGATCCGCAACATACTTTACCAACGAAACCAATGCTTCAAATAACGAACTGATCACCATTCCGGCTAAGATCAGCATTACCAGTGATGATTCTCCTTTAACCTTACTGATGGAATAAACCAGGAAAATTGAAATGATGCCCATCAAGAATGCCGAAGTCTGGATCCCCATGGACGGAAGCCTCATCATGATACCAAGTGTGGCGCCAAAGGATGCGCCGGTCGCAACGCCCAGAGTATCCGGTGTGGCAAGCGGATTTGAAAACATGCTCTGAAACGCAGCTCCCGCAACTGCAAGGCCTGCACCGGCTATGATCGCAAGAAGAGCTCTCGGCAAACGTATGCTGAACATAACTGTCTTTACATTACTGTCTTCAACAGCCTGTCCCGTTAAGACTTTGATCATATCCTCAACGGAGATCGAGTATCTTCCGGCTGTAACTGCGATGGTAAAAGCAACAATCATTACAGCAACAATGCCTATTGTCCATAAAATATTAGTCTTTTTTTTCACAAGTCACCTGCATAAGATCGCGGAGATAAAATATCCCCGCGATCATCTTAATCATTTACAGTCCGTCTGCCGCATTTCTTGACGGATTAAACATCATATCAAGCTGTTCATCAGAAAACTCATATCCCAACAGATCCTTATAGTAATTACGTGCTTCCTCTCTGATATCCATATCTGCAAAGAGTTCGGGATAAACAGTCTGTGCAAGCCACTTCACTGTAACAGGTGTATCACCGCCGGGTGTGTAACTTCTGTAGAGACCAAGGGGCATCTTATATACGCGCTTTTCCTTTACGGCACTTACAGTGCTCCAATCATCGTTTCCGATGGCATTGTTATAGAGATCTTCAGGCTGAGTACCGCAGAAGTTGGTTATGATGATAACATCCGGATCCCACTCATAAACCTGCTCCATGGATATCTGAACCTGGATACCGTTTTCAACTTCACTCGCAACATTATATGCATTTACATAATCGCACCATTTCTGTCCGAAGAAATTTACGCCTGATGCTACCATTGCCGCATCACTGTACTGGAATAATACAAGCACTTTTGCCTGCTCTTCTTCGGGGATTTCCGAAACGACAGACTGCACATACTCATAGCTTGCAGCACTGTCTTTCTGAACCTTCTCAGCCACAGGGCTGCCACCGAAAACCTGATCCAGCAGATCTGCCCAGTTATCATAAGTTTCAAACAGATCGTATTCCCAGGCGGAAGCAGAGACTGTAAGTGCCGGAATACCCGCTTCTCTTATAGCCTGTGCCTGCTCCTTACCCACACCTATCACGATATCCGGATCGATCTTAAGAAGCTCTTCGATATTAACTTCGGAACCTGCTATAAAATCTGTATTTGCATCCAGGATCTCCGGGTAGACCTGTCCAAGCAGACCGTTCTTTGCAGCAGACATTGACACCGGATGAATACCTACGATCGCATCAGCAGAGCCAAGATACTCTGCAGTAACGGAAGCAAGGGGATAGAAACTGCCGATTGCAATACGGCTGATCCTGTTGGGTACTTCAACTTCATCTCCTGCATGATCGATAACGATGTGAGTTCCGTCAGGATCGTTTTCATCATATATATACTCAGTTACAGTCGTTGTCTCTTCCGGTGAGCCGGCTTCAGCCTCAGTTGAATCAGACGAAACACTTTCGGTTGTAACAACCTGATCGCCGTCTGACGTACCACTGCCTGAAGGACTTACGCTTCCCGTATCGGTTCCGCAGGCAGCCAGACCGTAAACAGTCATTGCTGCCGTCATTAACAATGCACATAATTTTTTCTTCATTTTATTACCTCTTTCTATATATATTTAAGCCGGCTTTTTCACGGCTTTATTAACAACCGAACCTAATCTTTCGATCCAGTTCTTCTCATCCAGATAATCCCAATTCTCATTCTTGCCCACTCTGCTTGAAACAGCATAATGAGGCAGGCTTATTTTTGCTGTCTTATCCGGAACAAGTTCAAGTATTAACGGATCCGCAATAACAAAATCGTAATCCTTACTTACCTCTTCAAGTATCAGATCCTCATTGTTTAGATTCACGGTATCTCTGAAGTCTCCGGAGATAACCCCGACCTTTACTTCCGCCCCCAGGCTTCGCAGATATTTCCTTACGGATATTCCCGTCACTCCGTCAGCTATCACCAGGCCTTTGCATGTGCTGTCCAAAACCTCATTTGTCTCTTCGATATAATCTCTCCGGCAGTTTCCGGCAAGGACATCGTTAACACACTTCTTATACTCATTTATGAGCTCTGCGCCTATTGGAAATCCCGTGACAAACGGAATACCGTATTCTTCTTTCATATATGCTGCGATCTCGTAACCGGCCTGATTCAGTACAATATTTATATTTACATTTTCCGGATGTTTATAAAAATCAAGGCTTCCGTAATCCCCACTCTTCTGGATAAGGGTAAGTCCCAAATCTTTGGTCAGCCTTTGAAGCTTTTCATAAATATCCTGAGGCATATCAAGTGGTGAGATCCCCGGAACAGCAGCAAGTTTTTTTGCTTTATTAACCGTTCCTTCTGCGGGATATCTGCGGTAATGATCCATCAGCTCTCTCGCCGCCATTACTATCCCGTCTTTGTATGAGCCCTTTATCCCCGCTGTGGCAAATCCGAAAGTCGGGATATTTGTTCTTTTCCCGATGGCATTTGCAACACCCTTAAAGTCAAAACCTATGACATTAGGCACAGGGCTCCCCACAATAGCGATGAACTCCGGTTTCTTTTCCATGGCGTTGTTAATGATCCTGTTTATGAACTTTTCTTCATCTCCGAGGATTGCCTCCATCTTCCTGAGTCCGGTACAGTAAACCATGGATTCGCTTCCATACCATCTCGGTTCGTCAAAGTGGGTATAATTACCGGTGCATCCTGCCGCATCATGGATACAGATCATCCCGCCCAGATCGAACAATGTAGAAGCCACGCCGGAATAATCTCCGGCGAACGGAGGCAAATACATGCATACCTTATTTTTCATCACACAATACCTCCGTACTCTTCAATAAGCTTTCTGATATCCGCTTTCTCCTTAACCGACTCTGCCAGAGTATCCATCAGGATCTTTATTCCCTGGAATCCAAGCATCCCTTCATCTGCGGAAATATCGGCAACGAATCTGCTGTTGGACAGGTAGGCAGCTTCTTCGCCAATGGATAAGGCGTAACTCTCGTTTTTTTCACGTATATTCATTTTCGGATGATCCGCCTGTATTATTTCCACCTCGGGATAGTTTTCCTGAAGTGCTTTAATCGCATCCTGATCGGGATTGACCAGATCCACGGCATAGATCCGTTTTACATTGAAGCCGTATCTTAAAAGAGTTAACGCTAAGCGGCACGGAAATATGGTTGCACTGTCAGATACATAAACCGGCAGATCACCGACAGCTTCTTTTGCTTTTTCAATCGCACTGCGTGCTGCTTCCTCCGCAGATCCGATTTCCGGAATGATACTTATCCCCAGCATCTTTTCGATCCCGGAATAATCATTTTTTACGGTATCGATGTCATAAGACGCGTACATAGTAACGTGTACCGCTCCGGTCTTCTTTTCCAGATTCGAAACTCCCATCGCCGCAAGAGGCTTTAAGATGATCCCGTATTCTGATAAAGACATTTCACGGTATTCGTCAAAAGAACCGCAGTTGCTGATCTGTCTTACCTTTTTTCCGGCATTATTCAGAACCTTTATCAGCTCATTGTCTTCAGGGATTCCCACGAAATTTCCGTATAAAGAAACATTTTCATCCGTCTTTTCATGCACCGGCAAAGCGGCAAGCATGGAATCAAAGGTGGTAACAGCAGGAGGCAGCTTAGTACTCGATGCTATGGGGTTCATATGTCCGGGTCTGAAAACCACCTCCGGATATTTCCTTCCTGCTTTTTCAAGCACTGCATCAAGATCCGTACCTATGAAATCGTCAAGACACGAAACATATACAAATAACAACCGGATATGTTCCTTTGTCCTTTTTAATAATTCATCTATCCCTTCTTCGATCAGTGCGTCATATCCTTCAACGATATCTTCCTGACTTATGTAGAGATAAGATATCCTGTTCTTATAACCGTGCTGTATCGCGCCAAGGGCACCATGTCTGAAGCATGCCGCAGGGCAGACAAAAAGCAGATAGCTCTCCGGTATCATAGCCGCAACTCTTATTATTCCCCACCCGCCGTGAGCCGGTGAACAATAACAAAGGTTTCCTTCAAACTTCATTTACGCCACCCCCGCAGAACAGATCTCCACCATCTTTTCGGCAAGAGTGATGTAATCCTGTGCTATGTCTGAATCAGGAAATTTTTCCACAACAGTCATTCCGTCATCTTCCGCTAACTGGACCATCCTGCTTCTGTGGATAGTCTGTATCACATTCAGATCATTTTCTTTTGCAAACTTCGAGACTAACTGTTCCTCATTTTCCACAAGTCTTTCATTCAAGACTATTCCACGTACTCTCGCATATCCTCTGTCTTTAAAGTTATTTACAGCTCTGTTTATATTGTCTGCGGCAAATAACGCCATCATTTCGCCTGATGTGACAATAAAGATATGTTCCGCATATCCGTCTCTTATGGGCATTGCAAATCCACCGCATACCACATCCCCGAGTACGTCATATAAAACTATATCCGGCTTGTAGGTTTCAAATGCTCCCAGCTCATCAAGCTTTTGAAATGCGGAAATGATCCCCAGTCCCGCACAGCCGATCCCGGGTGTAGGGCCACCGGCTTCGACGCAAAGCACACCGTTATATCCGATATGAACAATATCCTCCAGTTCTATGTCTTCACCCTTTTCTTTGATCGTTCCGAGAACGGTGGATGTTCTCCGCCCACCCATCAGATTCTTGGTGGAATCCGCCTTGGGATCACATCCGATCTGCATCACTTTGTACTTTCGGGACAATGCCGCAGCAAGGTTTGATGTCGTTGTTGACTTACCGATGCCGCCTTTCCCGTAAACCGCAATCTTGATCATAAATCGATTTCCTTTGTCACTTGTTTTATTCCCGAATCCAATGTATGATATATCGTATTCGGGTTAGTTGTTTCTAACCTTGACTACTATATATAAAAAAACTGAAAAAGGAAGTTGCCACGGCAACATTTTTTTGTAAAATGAGTAAGACCATACAAAATCTGTTAAAATCCGAACTGTTTAGCGATTTCTCTCCCGGTGAGATCAGCGCTTTTTTGAATGAATACGGATATTTCGAAAGAAGTTATCGAAAAGGCGAAGAAATATACGGTCCCGGAGATACGATAAAAAACACGGGTATCATATTGTCAGGGCAGATCAATGTGGTCCAGATATCAAGCGTCGGACGTGAAGGAATAGTAGTATCCGAATTTCCCGGGGAATTGATAGGCCAGGCATTTTCCATAACGGGTCAGCACAATTCTTTCGCCTATTTTATTGCTACGGTCGATACCGATATCCTTTATCTGGATATTCGTTCAATCTTATCGTCTCCCGGCAAAAATCCATATCACATCAAATTCATAAACAATATAACCAGAATACTGGCAGGCACCAACATACAGTTAAATAAAAAAATTCAGCTTCTCACCCAAAAAACTCTGCGTGAAAAGCTGATGACTTTTTTCACCCAAACCGCCGCCAGCACAAACAGTACCAGCTTTAAGATCAATTTCAACAGAGAACAGCTTGCGTCCTACGTATGTGCAGAACGTTCAAGCGTTTGCCGTGAGCTTGGGCGTATGCAGGACGAAGGGATGATCATAATGGACGGAAATAATGTAACCCTATGCCATCCCCCCGAACTGTGATATCTTCTCGCCGGATCTTATCCTGTTCCTGAGATAAAGCAGCCTTCCATAGAGCTTTTCCGCTTCATGCAAAGCCTTCTCTTCCTCTTCATTTCTTTCGATTATCTTGCTGACAGCACCATTTCTGATAACAATGCGCTTGTTGGCAAACAAAGCCAGTACAGGATCGTGGGTTGCGATAAATACGATCTTCTCGCTTCCTACCAGGATCTTCATGGCTCTTTGTATATCGATACCTGCATTTTCTATCTCATCAATGAGCACTATTGGTGCCCTGGAAATATAAGCACAGTCTGCGATCATCAAGGCTCTGGATTGGCCGCCGCTTAAACCTGTTATGGATGAATTCAATGAAAACTCTTCACCGGACAGGCTTATGGCAGTTTCGTAAACTTTTTTTACCAGTACTTCAACTTCTCCCTGACTGACAAAACATTCGGCATGCATTTTCAGAAATTCATCCACGTTCATATCAAGAACAAAATTCATATTCTGGGACAGCTGCGCAATAAGCCTTTGCCTTCCTGATGTTTTTCTCCGTTCTTTTTTTGACATTCCGTTGATGATCACAGTTCTGCCTGTAGGTGTGTCCTTTTCGGCCTGCCATTCAATATCTTCGAGCAGCCTGCTCTTCCCGCTTCCGGTTTCTCCGACTATGGCGATGATCTCACCGGGATGCACGGTTATTTCTTCATACGGTTCGGGAACCCCATCCTTCCCTTTTCCCGGATAGATCGTGATATCATCTACATTCTCTATACTTTCTTCAAGGATAGCTTTTGCTTTATCCAGATAATCCTCAAATTCATCCAGCACTTCCTTAAATGACATCTTACGCTGTTCAAAAAAATGATCAGGCTGCTGCTTAAGATTCTCTTCAAAAGATCTGTTCTCATCAAAGTTAATATCAAAATCATCCAGATAAATATTTATATATGGATATTGTTCCGTTAATTCTCTGATCGTTTTATTCATCATCACAACTTCCTATCCTATCTTTTTTACGTTTCCGATCTGATACTCTTCTCCGATCTTAGTCTCTCCCAGACAATAAGAACACAATGCCATGGGCATCGGAAATCTCAATGTCTGCTCCTCAAGAACACATTCGGACGAAAGTTCTTTGATCCTTTCGCAGATCTCATATATCCCCTGTCCGGTCAACCCGTTAACAAAATAGATCTCACCGTGAGGATTTGCCATTTGAACCCTCCTGTAAAACACTTCTCTTTCTGCCTGGGAAACTATATCTCCCTTGGTTATCAGTACCATATCCGCAAGCTTAAGGAGCGGTCCTATCTTTTGCGGTGAATTAATACCGCTTAGCTGATCGATGATGCATATCGAAAGTATATTCCTGATGTAAGGAGAGCATCGGTTACACAATCCCGCACTTTCCGTAAAAAGATATTCCAGATCGTTTTTCTGTCCCCAGTTATAAACATCGGGGATGTTGGTGATAAAATAGTGATCCGGGCACAGTTCGGCCGACAGACCTTTTTTTGACGGTATCCCCATGGCACCGAATATCCTGTCATCTTCTGTCTGAAGGCAGTCAAATTTAACCGCACCTACCGGTATACCTTCATTTTTGAAACATTTTATTATCTTGCAAAGAACTGTGGTCTTACCACCGGCAGGCGGTCCTGCAAATGTAACTAATCTCATTTTTTCCCCTCCGGATCTTACTGCTGTATCATACTTTTACAATGAGCTATTATTTCCGGCAGCTTTTCACTGTATAAATAATCCCATCCCACGAACTGCAGCTTTCCCGGAAGTTTATTATCCGTTTCGGTGGAAGCACTCGGGAAGAACCCGTTTTTAACAAATATATCCCCCACTTCCTTTCTGAACAGAACTTCCGTAATGGCACGGGCATTATCATTTTCCTTAGCCGTCACTACTATCGGGAGGATCGGAGCTCCGTCCTCCGGCCAGATAAGTTCCATATTCGGCTGCATAGCCTTAAGCTTTGCAAACACCCACGGCATCAGCATGATAAAGGGTTTCCTGTCCAGGCCGCCGGGCTTGATCATCTGCGAAGGATGTGCTCCGGCAAAACAACTTCGTTTAAAAGCCTTCACTCCATCATCACCCGCTGTTTTATGGATGTATGTCATGATTATCCCATCCAGCATATGTCCGTCATCGGGATATACCACACTGTCCGTATATTCTTCGGCTAAAACATCCGTAAATTTCTCCGGGATTTTCCTCCCGTTTGCCTGCGATCTGTCTGCTACCATTACAAGCGGGATGCAGGAAAACAAGGCAAAATTTCCTTTCGGATCTGCATGATCGATAAAATCCCTGTTTTGCAAAAGATCACCATTCACACAGGTATAGCCTTTGTTTTTCAGAGCTGCGTTGTTGACCATGCCCTCTATCCCTACGCCTATGATCACATCCGGATCGTTTTTCTCCAGCAGATCGGAAAGCCAGTTCTCTCCAAATTCGGCCAGAGCGATATTGTAAATATTTCTGTCCCCCAGCTCCTTATCCAAATACTCCTGTAAAGGGAGCTGGATAACACAGGGTACCCTTCCCAGCAATTTTGCCTCTTTATTTTCTGCAGTAAAATGCAGAGTGTCCGCTAATCCGCAATTCATGATCCAAACCTCCATATTTTTGTTAGCTATAACAAACTATAAACAATCGGATCATTTATTTATGTTGCGCAGGGAACAATTAAAAGAAAAAAACCGTGAATACGTTCCTTCAAACGTATCCACGGTCCCTTGTTCAATGCCGGCGGCGGGACTTGAACCCGCACGCCATTGCTGACAGCAGATTTTGAGTCTGCCTCGTCTGCCATTCCGACACGCCGGCATGTGTTTTCAAAACAGGCTTTATCATATCATGGTATGAGAAATAAAACAAGTCAAAACAGCCCGGGTATCCCAAAAGTGTCCGCATAAGCCCCTTCCCTCTGTAAATGACACTTTTCTTATATATTATGGTATAATTCTTAATCTGTGGGTAAATTTATACAGGAGGAAAACTATGAGCGAAGAAAAGAAAGAAGAGTTAAAAGAAGAATTAAAAGAAAAAGAAGAAACAAAAAAAGAAACTGAAAAAGATTCAAAAAAGGATTCAAAAGAAGAAACCAGGAAGGAGACCAAAGACGGAGGAGAAAAATCTGCTCCTACATCACTTATCATTGAGGCTATAATCGCTGTCGCAGCGATCATCCTCATCATCGTGGCTGTAGTGATCAACCATCCCAAAAAAGATGCCCCTTCTCCCAGTGATCAGACTGTAAATGCTGTATCCGGGGCTTCCGTATCCGTCGATAATTCGGAGCTGTGGACAAATATGCCCGCTATCCCCGATTCAGTTTCCTTCAATAATCTCACAGAGGCAGAGTGTGAAGCAGAAGTTGCTGCCGGTACAATGATCAAACTGACAACCGAAAGCGGAGCAACTGTTTACGTTCACAATTACGACAACGCCGAATACTTTTCCGGTGAAGCTTCGGTTTCCGATGATGATGTTGAAGCTGTCATAAAGTCACAGGTACTTTCAGGTTATGCCGAGACCAAGGATACAGGTCATACAACAGTTCAGAACATGGACAGTGTCAGCGTTAACTATGTTGGCAAGATCGATGGTGTTGCATTTGAAGGCGGTTCAGCTGAAGGTCAGGTTCTTACCGTTGGAGGCGGCGGATTTATCCCCGGTTTTGAAGACGGAATGATCGGAATGAGCGTGGGAGAGACCAAGGACGTCAATACCACCTTCCCTGCCGATTACCACAATGCCGAAGTTGCAGGAAAGACTGCAGTATTTACGATCACCGTTAATGAGATACTCGGAACCGTTACCTATCCCGAATTGAACGATCAGATCGCCAATGAAGTTACAGGCGGCCAGTATCCTACTGCTGCCGAACTCCGTTCTTTCCTTAAGGAGTCAATGTTAAGCGACAAAATCATGACATTCCTTGATACTGATTTCTATGTATCTTCCTGTCCTGAAGATGTGATCACTTCAGCTTATGAATCACAGCTGAAATATTATGATCAGATCTCCGCTACAACAGGAATGAGCATAAGCGATCTTGTCAGTGCCCAGGGTCAGAGCATGGATGATCTCAAGGCTGCAGCCATGAGTGATGCAGTTAACAGCGCCCGTTACAATGTTCTTTACCAGGCTATAGCAGAGAGCAACGGATTAACGGTAACAGATGCGGATCTCACAGCACTTGCTACAGAATACGGTTACAGCGATCTGGAATCCTTTTACCGCGATTACGGTGCTACGGAAGAAACCGCAAGAACATTCCTTATACAGGATAAGATCGTTGAATTCCTTACAGGAAAGCTCAACTGATAAACACTTACATATTAAGATCCAAAAACGCCTGTGATACTCTCACAGGCGTTTTTTAACATACTGTATCGCAATACAGCTTAAAATTATCACAACATAATCTACTCTTCACCGATACTCCTTTATAATACCTTCTCGAGTATCATACGACAGACTCCTTTGCCTGTCTTCTCATCGAATAACATTTCATTAAATATATAGTCGTCGATGACATTTATTTCCTCCACCGGAGTGATCTTTCTTTTCGCTTTCAAAATGACAGATCATCATGATCTTAGATACGCCGGAGCGCTAAAGAAATATTCCGCTTTGAAGATATGCTATCACGCATGAATTCATTTTGCACCAAAAAACAGCCACACGAATCGCATGGCTGTCTTAAATGTATTTTACTGTATTCTATTTCTGGATATATTCCGTCTTGATATATCCGGTATTTCCTTTGTAATTAATGGCTGTCCATCCGTTCTTATCAGCTGTCACAACCTCATAGGATTCTCCGGCATAAGCAAGACCCAGTTTCTCTCCGTCAGTAGAAGCCTTATCCCTGACATTTACACTTTCTTTTATCGTGACCTTATCTGCCCCTGTATCTGCAGGTGTATCTGTTTCTTCACCGGACTTCTTAAGGTACTCAGACTTGATATAGCCTACTTTTCCATCATATTCGATCTCGCTCCAGCCGTTGTCCTTCTGCTCATGACATACAAGCTCTGTACCTTCAGCAACCTGTCCTATCCTGTCTGCATTCTCACTGTCAGACACTCTGACATTAACGGTCTCTGCAGCTATGACAGTGAAGTATCCTGCTGCATTGGCGCTTGCGGAATCGGAGCTGACTGAATTTCCGCTTACGGTATTATCACTTACACTGGCTTCCGCAGCAGCTTCCGCAAGTATCTCACCTACGGAATTCTTTATAAGCTCATTGAGTGAGCTCATATAAGTAGCGAACTCTTTATCTCCGTCAAGTATCTCATTGTACTGAGTGTCGATACGGTTCAAAAGATCTGCGACATCACTCTGTACGGATACCTGTCTGATATACTCAGCAGCATTTTCTTCAAAATCCCCGGTATATACATAAAGTACACCATTGTCATCGGGACAGATAAGAAGAGTTATAAGTCCGGGAGCTGTCTGTTCCCAATCCTTGAGCTTCAGGTCATAGGTTACAAATGCCACATATGAACCTGTATAGGGGCCCGGCTTTGTATAGCAGTTGAGATTCTGATAAGCCTCAACATAAATATTTCTTGCCTCGATCTTGGCAGCCTCTCTCGTATTGAGCTCACCCCGGATCACATTTCCGCTTACAAGATCATCTGCAGTCCTCGCCGCAAAATATCTGTTAACAAGATCGTTAACTTCAGGGAATGCGTTCTCCTTGAGGCTCTCTGACGTTACGGGTATCACACCGTTATCCGAAACCGAATCCGCCGACAGAGAAGAACCTGAAACGGAATTATCCGAAACTCCTTTTCTGCCCGAAAGCTTGTGAGAAATAGCTACTCCCAAAAGGATGATCAATACCAAAGCTACAACAGATACGATGATTATAAGGATCAGTCTGTTGCGACTGCGTATCCTGGCATTTTCTTCCTTAACCCGGTTCCACTTATCATCGGAAATCTCACCGGTTTCATCGATATCATCCTGTTCATCTGATGATTCATCATCTTTCTCCGTGAAATCTTCCGGATTGAGCCCCGGATCCGCCTGATAACCGGACTCCTCCTCGAAATCCTCTGACTGTGTATCTTCAGGCTGTTCTTCCTCGGTAAATGATGTACCTTCGTTCTGAATGTTTTTTTCGATATTCTTGTTCTTTTTGTTTTTCTTCTTACTCATAATGATAAATGCACCCGACAGGAGTCGAACCTGCATTAAAGGCGTCGGAGGCCTCCGTTCTATCCACTAGACTACGAGTGCCTGCAAAATTTCGCAACGATTCATTATAACATAGGGGTATTTCTTTGTCTATAAATTAATTGACAGCCAATATCACTTCCCTCTTTATCATATCAGAACCGGAGAGATCCCGACTCCCCGGTTCTGAAGGATCTATGATAGTAATTGTTTCGGAAAGGAGTATTTTATCACATATTAGCACAGGCTGTTTTTTTGCTCACAGCCAATGTCAGTTTATTGTTTTTTCTGTCAAAATGATATACCGAATCCGTAAGGACTTCATCCGGGCGGACCTGTGTGGCATTCACTTCTTTTACCATTTCGGCAAGTTCTTCCGGAGCATTTACATACCGTTCATCAACTGCAATAAATTCATGCACCGACGAAGGAAGAAGATAAAAACCTCCTCCTATGCGCTTTGCAAGCTCCGACAGCACATTTTCATACAGCATGCATGCTGCTCCGAAGTATTTCAGGCTGTTGCTGACTACAAGCATCGGAATACATCTGTCGCTGTCCGTCACGGCGCCAAGCACCTCATCCGCCAGTCTGTTCATAGCATGCTCGGGATCTTCACCGTCTTCAATTCCCGGTATCACATGATCTGCTTCATACTTCTCACGCACATTTTCAATGAACATCTGACGTATCAGATCCTCCATACGGTGAACGCATGACGGCATCAGGCGTGGAGTATTGCTCTTCGCAAGACCCATCAATGTCTCCGTGTCAGTTCCCCATCTTTTCATATGCTCATTTGTAATGAGTACTGATGCATTGCCTTCCACGGTTCCCTCGATGAGAAAGAAAAATACGATCTCCATATCCAGCATAGAGACATGCGGTATCTTTGAAAGCAACTCAGTGTTGCTCCTGTTTCCAATGAGCTTATATACGATATTTCCCTTTGCTTTCTCAAAATCCGTAAAGCTCTCTATATTTATACTAAGACTGAGCTGTCCCGTATCCGCAACTTCTATGACTTTTTGAACAACGGATGTCATCGTCTCCCCGTCTTCATACGCCTCATAAAAGCCATTCAGATATACCGTGGGAGAAATATTACTCTCATCCCCGCTCACAACAAGGCCGGTAAGGGTGAAACCGTTATTTTTCATAACGTTTTTCATTGTGACAGTTTTGGAAGCTCCGTAGTGCTCCTCCACATGCCTCTTAACTTTTTCACAAAACTCATTAAACTCCATACTTTTCTCCTTTAAAAATGTTTAAGCACACAAAAAAACAGCAGCTGCAATGTTCTCATTACATCTGCTGTCTTATAGGCTTAAGTTAGTGCGTATTGATTATACGCGGCTTAAATACTCACCTGTTCTGGTGTCGATCTTGATCTTGTCTCCGTTGTTAACGAAAAGAGGAACGGAAACCTGAGCTCCTGTCTCAACGGTAGCAGGCTTTGTAGCACCTGTAGCTGTGTCGCCCTTGAATCCCGGCTCTGTATTTGTGATCTCAAGCTCTACGAACAGAGGAGGCTCGATAGCAAACACGTTACCGTTATGTGAGCAAACCTTAACCATCTCATTTTCTTTAACAAACTTAAGAGCATCGCCGACAGTATTCTTGTCGAGAGCGATCTGCTCATAAGACTCTGTATCCATGAAATTGAAAAGGTCACCGTCTGAATACAGATACTGCATATCTTTTCTGTCAATACGTGCCTGAGGGAACTTCTCGGTAGGTCTGAATGTACGCTCTACAACACCGCCGTTCTTAACGTCCTTAAGCTTTGTACGTACGAAAGCTGCTCCCTTTCCGGGCTTAACATGCTGAAATTCCACGATCTGGCATACATTGCTGTCGATCTCAATGGTCATACCATTTCTGAATTCACCTGCAGAAATCATAAAATACTTCCTCCTGGATTCATACTGCAGCAAACTTCAAACTTCCGCAAAAAAGCCGCAAAAAGCCCGCATCGTTTACTGTCACGAAATAATACTGTACTACTATACCCTATTCCCTTTGGGATTTCAAGATTTTTTTTGATCCTTGATAAATCCGATCATATGATCGATGGCTGTAAGGTATCCTTCCAGTCCCAATCCCTTTATCTGTTCCCTGCAGACCTCCGCAGTAACGGAGATCTTCCTGAATTCCTCCCTGGTATCGATATCGGAAATATGTACCTCTATCCTGGGGAGATCATAGCTTGCGAGAGCGTCCCTGATGGCATAGCTGTAGTGAGTATAAGCACCTGGGTTGATGATGATCCCTTCGGTACCGTCTGAATAAGCTGCCTGGATGCGGTCAATTATGGCGCCTTCATGATTAGACTGATATACTTCGATCTCAGATCCTGTCTGCCGTCCCTTCTCCGCTATCATCTCAAGCAGGGCATTATAGTCCTGGGTGCCGTAGATCTTTTTTTCTCTTATACCCAGAAAATTAAGGTTCGGTCCATTGATAACAAGTATTTTTGCCATTTAAGTTAATTCCTCCGATCGATAAAAAATTTCTTTTATTCCATATATACTTTGGAACGTATATCAGATGCTATGTCTTTTATATCAAGCCCGTCTGTGATCACGATATGATCCGCTCCGGACTCATAAGCAGCCTTTCTCTGTTCCAGCATGCTCTTTATCTTCTCCAGCTTGCCCTCCTTCGTCTCTCCTGCCAGAAGGGGCCTTGTGGTATCATTTAAAAGCCTCGCACATATTGTCTCGGGCGATGCCTTTAGATAAAAGACCGTTCCCAGTCTGCTCATAAGTATCCTGTTTTCTCTGCGAAGCGGCATTCCGCCGCCGGTGGAAAGTATACCCTTAAAACCTTCCTTTATCAGATTCTCCAGAAGCCCTGTCTCCATATCGCGAAATACTTCCTCACCATCTTCCGCAAAGATCCGGCTTATGCTCTTACCTGCCTGTTCTTCTATTCTCGCATCCGTATCCAGCATTTTAAGCCCCGTTATCCTTTCCAGTGATCTTGAAACACTGGTTTTTCCGGACCCCATATATCCTGTAAGGATTATATTCCCCACTGTCACCTGTTATTTCTCCTTTTTCTTATCAGTTTTCATTTCAAGCCTTTTCTTTTTCTTCTCTTCTGAACGGATCATCATCCGTTTGATACCGTCTGCCGCTTTCTCCGCTCCTGTCACGATCCCGTCGGATACTTTTCCGGCTCCGCTCCTGAACCCGTCCGTAGCGCGCTCCGTAGCATTCTTTACACCATTGGATATAAGTGAGCCGAAGACCTGCTTTAATATAGATTTGCTTTCGGGATCAAGGTCGTTGACCGATGAACTGATATCCTGAAGAGCCTTTACCGCGCGCTGTCCCGACAGTCCCTCAAAAGTGGTTATATGATTCTTATCAAGGATCTCAAAGAGCGTATCAAGAAATCTCTTTCTTTCCTCCAGAGATATGCCATCGAGCCATTCACGCATGGTCTCTTCCGCATAATTGCTCATCTCATCAAGTTCATCAACGTAGACAAAGTCTGTCCCCTTCACTCCCCATGATGTGATATCATGCTGGCCTATGCCTGTTTCATTGGAATCCGTCACAAAGAACTGTTCCTTGTGGCCGAAGAATCTTCCCACTATGGAAGTCCTGGGAACGATGGTTATGATCTTATCTGAGTATTTATCATACAGATCCGACTTTAATATCGTATCGTTCATTCCCGGTCCGTCAAAATTATATACGCATTCTATGAGCTCCGGTTTAACTTTATTCTTTAACATGGAATATACAGCCAGATTACCGCCCTTTGAATGTCCGCAGATGATGCTGCGTTTTCCTCGTTTTGAAAGAATACGTGATACATATTGCACTGCCAGCCCCTGGGCCGGAACCTCATCCATGTATGATAGTTCCAGATTTTCTTTCCATCCCACTATGGTGGAATCGGTCCCCTGGAAAACTATGATGTCCAGATCCGGAAGCACCGAAAAAGTCATGGCCGCAAATTGAACTCCGTCTTCACTGCTCAAGACATGAGAATGGTCAAGAACAGAGATCCTGCCGTATCTCGCAGACTGTGCGGCTTTTACAAAAAGGGAGAAGACCGTATGATAAAAGACTTCTCTCTTATTGTCCGTTTCGGCCCCTCTCTCCTTCAGATATTTATCGCATATATTCTTCAGGCTGTCTTTCCTTCCGTCTCCGGAAAGCAGCCCGTCAAAGCTGAAGTATGAAAGCCATGCAAAAAGAGCACAGTCTACTTCATTCACTCCGTCGTATGAAAAAGATATGTCTCCCCGCCAGTCGAGGTAATCAAACAAAGTTTCCATGTCAGATATTATAATATATAATTTATATAAAAAAAACGGCAGCGGGTGATCATCTCACACACTGCCGTTTTACTCAGATCAAGCTCTGTTTCTTAAGCGTTAACGATCTTGCCGAAGTCAGGCTTAAGTGATGCACCGCCGATAAGTCCGCCGTCGATATTGGGCTTGCTTAAAAGCTCTGCAGCATTGCCTGCATTCATTGATCCGCCGTACTGGATGCGTACTGCATCAGCAGTTGCCTGATCATAAAGCTTGGCGATAAGCTCACGGATAAGTCCGCAAACTTCCTCAGCCTGATCAGCAGAAGCTGTCTCACCTGTTCCGATAGCCCAGATAGGCTCGTAAGCGATAACAAGTTCCTTAACCTGATCAGCGGTGATGCCATCAAGATCCCATGTGATCTGTCTGGTGATCCACTCCTTGTATGTTCCTGCCTTACGAAGAGCAAGAGACTCTCCGCAGCAGAGAATGGGCTTGAGCCCGGAAGCGAATGCCTTCTTAACCTTGCTGTTGATAAGGACATCATTCTCACCGAAAATGTCTCTTCTCTCGGAATGACCGATGATGATATATTCAACACCTGCATCCTTCAGCATGGGAGCTGAGATCTCACCTGTAAATGCCCCCTTGTCCTCGATGTAGAAGTTCTCGGCACCAACATGTACATTGCTGCCCTTAACAGCCTCAACTACCGGTACGATATCGATAGCAGGTACGCAATAAACTACATCAACGGCATCATTCTTTACAAGATCCTTAAGTGTTCCGCAAAGAGCAACTGCCTCGCTGGGAGTCATGTTCATCTTCCAGTTGCCTGCGATGATCCTTCTTCTTGCCATAATTAAAACCCTCCTGAATAGTTATACCTTCCTGATCTTATTTATCATCTGCAGCATATACGCCGGGAAGCTTCTTGCCCTCAAGGAACTCAAGTGAAGCACCGCCGCCTGTTGAAATGTGACTCATCTTATCTGCATAGCCAAGCTGGTTAACAGCAGCTGCGGAGTCACCACCGCCGATGATAGTTGTTGCATCTGTCTCAGAAAGAGCCTTTGCAACAGCCTTTGTACCTGCTGCAAGAACGGGGTTCTCGAATACACCCATAGGTCCGTTCCAAACAACAGTCTTTGCAGACTTAACAGCCTCTTCGTAAAGAGCAACTGTCTTAGGTCCGATATCAGCACCTTCCTTATCAGCAGGGATCTTGTCAGCATCTACAGAGCAT
>JAILGE010000024.1 GCA_024697065.1 Lachnospiraceae bacterium | reverse complement strand
TCTCTGCAACGTGACGCGCAGTAATGGAATCAGCGCCCTCTGTTCTGGTCATTTCGAATGCGGTACTGAGTATGTGGTCGATGGTAATGCTTTCTTTACGTGCCATGCAGATTCTTTCCTAACTTTTGATTGATAGATTTTATTTGAAAAGACATTTTATCTCAGAAAAGAGACGTTTGTTATTTTAACTATTAAATCCCATCAAGTCAAGGTTTCACGGATGTTTAACAAGTTTTTTTTTGAAATTTTTCTTTTTACGGAAAATGCCCATATACAGGAGCAATATGATCAGGAAAACAGCCGAGGTAAAAATGCCCGAAATCAGACCTCGGGGGATGAATTTCACCTCTATCGTGTGCATTCCGGAATCCATGCCGATAAGCAAAAATGTATCCCTGTATGAAGTGTAATCCGTTTTTTTGCCGTCAACATAGATCTTATAACCGGGATTGTAAGGAAGACTCAGAAAAACATAACCGGCTTCATCCATATTACCTTCTGCGGTAATTCCTTTATCGCCTATATAAGTGATGTCAAATCCCTTAGCGTTCAATGCTTCGGACGCGCTGCCGAGCGCCTCTTCGTCATATCTGTATATATATGTATTTCCGAGTTCGGAATATGAAGTATCCAGGGAAACCTTTACTTCTTCTCCTTCACTCAGCATTCCTATCTCGTTGCAATAACTGTAATTGGCATTTCTGAATGTACCGATCTTCTCACCGTTAAGACAAAGATCCGCATAGATGGGAACGAGGGTAAATCCGTATTCGTCAACACCGCCCCACAGTCCGTCATCCGTTTTGACGAATCCGGAATGCATCCAGAACAGACCGTCCTTATCGGGAGTAAAGGTAATGTACGTCGCACCGGCTGTATATTCCGAATGATAATTTTCGGGCAAAGGATCAGAAAACTTACAATCCTGTTTTACAAACACTTCCGCACTCTCTCCGAGAAAGTCGGAATAGACGGTATTAACGTTCTCAAAAGGATCATCCGAAAAATCCCGGAGACTTTCACCCTGATCAAGGTCTGTTCCGAAGATCAGCGGCAATGCATATTCATTTCTGTACAGATGATGATAATTGAACTCACCTATCTTTTCATAATAATTCGAATCCGCTGTTTTAGAAATAAAATACCTGAAATCAAAAAGTGAAGCAGTGGGAGGCGTGATACCGCATTCATCCGTAATGCGTTCGGATGCACCTATTCCGATATCCGTCAGGAAAGACACAACTGCGGGATTCAGACTGGAATCAAGTATAAGAAGTCCGTCATACCCGTATAACGCACCGTCAAAAAACGTGAAATTAAAATTCTTATACAGTCTGTAATACTCTCCGTCCGAATCAAGATCGGCCTTGCCGATCAGGTCGGTCATAAATTCGTTAAATCTGTAATATTCATTTCTGTTTGTGTAGCCGATATCAACAGCAAGTCTTGCGAGTGTATATGAACCGTTGAAAAACAGCTCGGCAGCGGTAAAAAGAACAAGAAGTACCGACACGAATTTTCGAAGGCTGTTTGAAAGCTTAAGATCAAAACCCTGAAGCTTTTTGTATCCTCTTACCGCAAAACAGATCATAAAGAAAACAAAGGTAAAAGAGTACCTTACAGAGAATCCTGCAGGATCCCTGAATCCGTGCCATACCCTGTCAAGAGGTCCGAAAATGAATGAAACAAAATATATAAGAAGAACAGCCGCACCGGCTATTCTTGCCCTGATCTCCTTTTTCCCCGCAACAAACCAAAGAATCGCAAGTATGAGAACAACCGATCCGCAGAATATATTGGGAGACGCATTGCTGTGGAGTGTGGAATAACTTCCGGGTATAAAGCTCTTTAAGATATCGAGAGGGGTATTCTTGATGAAAAGGAGCGTCGAATCATCGGCAGAAACGCTCATTTTTCCGAGCATCAGATCACTGACGATGGGAAAGAGAATAAATGATGATATTCCCGCACTGATGATGCCATGAACTGTATATGTAAAGGTCCGGCTTTTACATTCCGAAAAGCTCAACCCTTCTTCAACCATTCTGAAAAAGAAATAAATGGTAAGTGCAATGATCGTCATGTATGTGATGTGATAATCACTTATCATGCCAAGAGATAAAAAGACGATAAACCATGCATTCTTTTTGCCTGCGATAATACTTTCAACCGAAAGAGCAAGCAGGGGAAGAAGCATTACCAGATCCATCCACAGAGGCCATAAAGCGTATATGAAATTATATGACATGAGTGAATAGCAGGCAGATAAAAAGATTATGAATATGCCGTTCGTTTCCTTGCCGTGTCTTGAGGCAAGAAAAACAGACATACAAAGACCGCATAAACCTAATTTCAGCAGAGTGACATAATAGATCGCATCAGGAAGCGATGTACGCGGTACGAAGTTATAGACAATATCAAATATGGAAAGGTCGTGTGCTATCCTGCCAAGAAAACCTCCGCCGAGCGCACCCGACATAATATGAAAAAGAGAATCAAATCCGGGTCCCGGATCAGATAAGTATCCGTATGTGGGAAGAAGTTCCCCTTTCATGTCATAGATGATCAGGGTATTAACGCTTCCCGGATAGATATATACGGTAAAATATGCCAGACCCGCAATTATAACGGGGATCAGGAATGAAAATATATATATGGTTGGACGGCTTATCTTCTCTTTACTTTTCATATTCATTTAAACAGAAAAAATAATCCCCGGGCCTTTACGGCCCGAGGATTGATATCTGATCATCAAACAGGATATGCTTTGTTATCCTTGTCGGCAAGATTTACATCTACGCCTGTTTCCTGAGCCTGACGATATTTGAAGAAGTCAGTTGCAACCTGAGGGAACAATGCATAGGAAAGTACGTCCTCATCCTGCTTCTTCCACTCCTTCATCTCGGCCTCAAGAGTAGCAAGTTCGGGCTCGGTGTGACCGGTAGCCTCTGCGCTTCTTGCGGTGGAACGCTTCTCACCGGGAATGACCTTATCGATAACTTCCTGGTTCATAGGCTTAACGGTCTGACCGTAGTTACCGCGGAGGAGATCCTTGAACTCACCGGTAGCCATCTTGTAACGCTCACCCATAAGAACATTGAAGATAGCCTGTGTTCCGACGATCTGTGAAGAAGGAGTAACAAGAGGCGGCTCACCGCAGTCCTTACGAACTCTGGGTATCTCTTCAAGCACTTCCTGGAATTTGTCTTCAGCATGCTGTTCCTTGAGCTGGCTAACCATGTTGGAAAGCATTCCGCCGGGTACCTGATAAAGAAGTGTCTTGATGTTAACACCAAGAACCTTGGTGCTCATAAGGCCGCTCTTCAGGCACTCCTCACGGTAAGGCGCGAAGTGGTTGGCGATATCTGCAAGGATAGACTGATCATATCCGGTATCATACGGTGTGCCCTTAAATGTCTCAACCATAACCTCTGTTGCAGGCTGGCTGGTACCCATAGCGAAGGGGCTGATAGCGCAATCAATGACATCAACGCCCGCTTCAACAGCCTTAAGGTATGTCATTGAAGCAACACCTGATGTGTAATGTGTATGAAGCTGGATAGGAAGCTTTGTATTCTCCTTCATGGTCTTGATAAGCTCTGCAGCCTTATAAGGAACAAGGAGACCTGCCATATCCTTGATACAGATGGAGTCAGCACCCATCTCTTCGATCTTCTTGGCCATATCTGCCCAATACTCAAGTGTATAAGCATCACCAAGTGTGTAAGAAAGAGCAACCTGTGCCTCTCCTCTGCCCTCGATCTTCTTAAACTTGTTTGTAGCATCTACAGCTGCCTGAAGGTTACGGATATCATTTAAGCAATCGAAGATACGGATGATATCGATACCGTTGGCAATTGACTTCTCAACGAACTTATATACAACGTCATCAGCGTAAGGACGATATCCTAAGATATTCTGGCCTCTGAAAAGCATCTGAGTCTTTGTATTCTTAAGGCCGTCACGGATCTTACGAAGTCTCTCCCACGGATCTTCCTTAAGGAATCTGAGTGATGCATCGAATGTAGCACCGCCCCAGCACTCTACAGAGTGGTATCCGACTTTATCGATCTTGTCGAGGATTGGAAGCATGATCTCCGTCGGCATTCTTGTAGCGATCAGGGACTGATGAGCGTCACGGAGCACGGTCTCAGTGATCTGAACCGGCTTCTTTACTGTATTTTCAGCCATTTGATTTTCCTCCTGGTTAATTTAAATAAATGAATGATATTCTCTGTAATTTTTTCGTGATCCCGATCATAAGATGATCAGAATACTCCGAATATAGCCATGAAGGTTCCGGCAGCAACTGCGGTACCGATAACTCCGGCTACATTAGGTCCCATCGCATGCATAAGCAGGAAATTGGTCGGATCGGCCTCCGCACCAACTCTCTGTGAAACACGCGCCGCCATAGGAACTGCGGAAACTCCCGCCGAACCGATAAGAGGATTGACCTTGCCCTTCGAAAGTACACACATCAGATCTCCGAACAATACACCGGCCAGCGTACCGAATGCAAAAGCTATAAGACCAAGTGCAACGATGAAAAGTGTGTCCCAATTGAGGAACGCCTCAGCTGATGTTGTAGCACCTACGGATGTACCGAGGATGATAACAACGATGTACATAAGAGCATTGGATGCTGTCTCTGTGAGCTGTCTTACAACGCCTGATTCACGGAAAAGGTTACCAAGCATAAGCATACCTACAAGAGGTGCAGTTGTGGGAAGAACCATACATACGACCACTGTGATGATGATCGGGAAAAGGATCTTCTCAAGCTTTGTAACAGGACGAAGCTGTCCCATCTTGATCTGACGCTGTTTCTTTGTTGTAAATGCCTTCATGATAGGCGGCTGGATGATAGGTACTAAGGACATATAAGAATATGCGGCAACCGCAATAGGTCCAAGGTACTTTGTCTGTCCCAGCTTACCTGCCAGGAAGATAGATGTAGGTCCGTCCGCACCACCGATGATGGAAATAGCTGCGGCAGCCTTGTCATTGAAATCAGCCCATCCCATAGCACCTGTGAAAAGTGCTCCGAAGTAAGCCGCGAAAATACCGAACTGTGCGGCAGCTCCGAGAAGGAAGCTGTTAGGGTTGGCGATAAGAGGACCGAAGTCTGTCATAGCGCCTACACCCATGAAGATAAGTGAAGGAAGGATCGCCCACTCATCAAGCATATAGAAATAATAAAGTAATCCGCCGACGCCGTTAGGTGAGTCTTCTATACTCAGCATGATATCCGGATAAATATTGACCAGCAGCATACCGAAAGAGATCGGTACAAGAAGCAGGGGTTCAAATTCATGACGGATAGCAAGATACATGAGAAAGAGAGCCACAGCGATCATGATCAGGTTCTTTACGGAAAAATCCGGATTCATGAACGCCATCTGGTTAAGCAGATTGTTAAGGATCTCGCCCATTGGATAACTAACCTCCTGAAATTATAGTTAAACTACTTGGATAATTCGAAATTAATTTAAAGTTGCAAGAACCTGGCCTGCCTCAACTGCATCGCCTACAGCGCAGTCGATGCTTGCTACAGTACCATCCTGAGGAGCAACCTGAGGGATCTCCATCTTCATTGCTTCTACGATAAGAACCGCATCACCCTTCTTAACGGCATCTCCGACCTTCTTCTCGATCTTGAATACCTTACCTGCAGCACCTGCTTCAATCTTTACAGAGCCTGCGCCAGCAGCCTTGGGTGCTGCCTTGGGAGCAGCTTTGGGAGCTGCAGCTGCCTTGGGTGCTGCTGCTGCGCCGTTGCCTGCGCCTTCTTCTACTGTTACATCATATACGCTGCCATTTACGGTAATTGTATAATTCTTCATTTGTAAATCCTCCTAAAATGAAATTGAGTTATTGATTAAACGGAACCGTTCATCTGATCCTTCTGATGCTTCTGACGGTAAAACCGCCTTCACCCGAAGCAGATGCCGGATTTGATCCTTCAGCCGCAGCAATAGCAGCAGCGATAACAGCAATAAGTTCGCCGTCATCAACAGTCTCGGATGCACCGGATTCTTCTCTCTCGATGATACCTGAGATCGCATTATCAACGGACGTTTCTTTCTTGCTACCCATAGCCTGAAGCTTGGGGATGATAGCTAATGCTCTGATGATAAAGGAGATAACAACAAGCATTACGAATACAGTACCCATACCGATCATTGTATTCGTTCCTGCCTTCTTCATCGACTCTCCCAAGGTAAGATCAACATTGGTATTGATACTTGTGATATTGAGATTTCTGTCGAAGATGATCTCCATACTTCCGGTACGAAGTGAACCCTTGAGCGGGATGTTGGCGATGGCTTCCTTGGGGTTCTTCTGTTCAAGAACTACGATGGGCATACCCTCGCTGTCAAACTCCGCAGGAGTAACATTTTCTCCGAGCTGTTCAAGAGCATTCTGATATGATTCATAACCGGCAGCAACAATCTTGGGCTCAACACGGATATAAGCTCCGTTGGTCATTTCATAACGCTGAGCAGCGGAATCAGCCCATCTGTCCGCTTCATTTTCCGTATAGTTGCTGAATGCATCCACATCTTCCTGAGCCATTACTTCTGTGATAAGCATGAACCATGTAGCGGATGCTACCTTCATATCCTCTCCGGTTTCCGCGGTCTGAATCCTTGTAGGCGCCTTTTCCTGTCCGCAAGCCGTAAGAGCGGTAATGCAGATCAGTATGAGCGCGAGTAATTTGAATTTTTTTCTCATAACCGAAAACCTCTCCTTACGTTATTATGCAAAAAGCATTTCGAATGCGTATACAAGGTGCTTTCTTGTATCTTCCGGAGCAATGATAGTATCTACATAACCTCTCTTTGCAGCAGACTCTGCATTATTCTGAAGAGCTGCATATTCTCCTGCCTTCTCATCGATCACGGAAGCTGGCTCACCGTCATACATAACCTTGGCAGCAAGCTTTGCATCCATAGGTCCGATCTGTGCATCGGGCCATGCATATGTAAGATCACATCCGAGACCCTTGGAATTCATGATGGAATAAGCAGAACCGAGAGCCTTACCTACTATAAGGTTAACGCGGGGAACATCACAATTTGCAAATGCTGCAGTAAGCTCAGCAGCTGCTCTTGCGATCTTCTTCTCAGCACACATACATGAGCAGAATCCCTTAACATTGGTAACTGTAAGAACGGGAATTCCGAAGCTGTCGCAGAAATATACGAAATCAGCAGCTTTCTCAAGTCCCTTAACAGTAAGAACGCCATCGAACTTCTCAGCAACCTTGCCATCTTCTCCGATAACTTCATTTCTGTTTGCAACACATCCGATGGTCATGCCATCAAGACGAATAAAGCCTGTTACCATTGACTTTGCATAACCGGCCTTAACCTCAACAAAGTCATTATCATCTGCAACCTGAGACAGAAGGATGGCTGTATCCCCTGCACAGCCTGTGATATCGGGAACAGATCTGTTGAGATCATCATCCGAATCGGTCACAGCTGCATCTTCGTCATTGGAAGGAAGAATGGAAACGAGCTTGCGGATATTTGCATAGATAGAATCAGCATCACCGATGAAATCTGCATTACCGCTTTCCTCGTACTGGAACTTGGCTGAGGAAGTATCGCACTTCTCAGTATAGTTACCATCAACTGCATTGGGTGAATTAACGAACAGTTTGCCGTTGTCCTCTACGAATGTGAAATCGCTGATAGCAGGAACAAGTGCAAGTCCGCCGCCGCAGTTTCCGAATACTGCAGTGATCTGAAGGATCACTCCCTTGGAATATACCTGGCTTGCATAAACCTCTGCAAGAGCATTGAGAGCATCTGTAGATTCCTGAAGTCTGAGACCTGTTGAATCAATGATGCCGATTACGGGAGCACCGCACTTTAAAGCAAGATCATAGATCTTCTTGATCTTGTTTGCATGCATTTCTCCCAAACTACCCCCCAGTACAGAAGCGTCCTGGCTGTATACATATACGGGCTTACCGTCTATGCTTCCGTAGCCTGTAACAACGCCGTCGGACGGAGCTGAAGTCTGTTTCAGATTGAAATCGGTTGACCGTGCCGTTACTTTTGCACCGATCTCAACGAAACTGTTTTCATCGAGCAATGCATTAATGCGATCGCTCGCCGAGCCTGTTGAACTACCCATTCTTTTACCTCCACTGATACTTAAAAATATTTGGAAAATGCCTCTGCCGCGACCTCCTGAAAATGTCGGAAATCAAGGCAAATCACACTTTCGCGCACGCTGTTTATTATAACATAAGAATAATTGATAGTAAACGAGATAAATGATCAAAGGATGACTATTTTGTCAAACATCAGGCCTGTTCTCAAACATCTACGATGACGCCTTCTTCGTCGGAAGATTCAACTCCCGCCTCGGCCTCCGCCTGCTCTTTGAATTCTTCTTTGAGCTCGGCGCTCATCTCCGGAAGATCTTTTAAGCTGTCAACTCCGAAAGCTCTGAGAAATTGTTCTGTAGTGCCGAATAAAAGAGGCTTGCCGGGAGCATCAAGACGTCCCACTTCTTCGATCAGTTCGTATTCGATAAGTCTGTTTATCGCATGATCGGAGCTTACGCCTCTGATACGCTCGATCTCGCCTCTGGTGACGGGCTGCTTATAGGCGATGATGGAAAGAGTCTCGATTACAGTATCCGTAAGAGAATATCTCTTGGGGTGCTTCGCAAGCCTTACCAGATAATCATAATATTCGGCCTTGGTGCCTAACTGATAGGAATCCTCAAGCCTGGTTATGGTAATACCGCGGCCGGATTCTTCATAAGATCTTTTCAGGTTATCAACAGCTGCTTCCAGTTCCTCCTCGGTTAAAGAAAGTGTTTCACAGAGTCTCTCGGCGGATACTGAATTACCGTACGCAAAAAGGATAGCCTCGATGGCAGCCTCGGGATGCTCGGGCTTTCCTGCCTTTTCATTTCCTTCCGGCTCATCATCAACCGTCGTTGCTATAGAATCTTCCACCGTATCTTCTGCCGAATCATCTGATGTATCTTCTGACGAATCATCTGTCAAATCTTCTGCAGAATTTTCAGATGCAGTATCAGCATCATTGTTCTCTGCCTCAGCAGTACTGTTGGCATTATCATCCTCAACAGTATCAGCAGTATTGCTTTCAGCCTCTGCCTCAGTTTCAACTGCTTCAGCATCGTTGTTCTCTGCTTCAGTTTCATTCATCTCCTGATCTGAGATGGCACCGATGTCACCTCCGGCATCGCTGTTCTTCGCTTCAGCTCCAGCAGATTCAGCATCACTGTTCTCTGCCTCAGTTTCAACTGCTTCCGCATCGCTGTTCTCTGCTTCGGTTTCATTCATCTCCTGATCTGAGATGGCACCGGTGTCACCTCCGTCAGCACTGTTATTATCTTCAATCCTGCTTTCTTCCGTATTATCCTCTTCCAAATTGATATCGTTATCAGTCATTGATAATTACCCTTTCAAATATTCTCATCAAAGTATTGCAAAGCTGTCTTCAAGTGTGATCTGTCCCGCGTCACTTGCACGTTCTATCAGGATATCATCAAAAATACTTTCCTGTCTGATGATTATCTGGCCTATCTTCATAAGCTCGAGCACTACAAGGAAGCTGACGATAACATCAAGTCTTGTATGCTGTTCAAGAAGCAGATCCCTGAACGAACACAGCGCGTGCTCGTTCAGATATTCTATGATGTGAAGCTGCTTATCCTCAAGGGACACTTCATCCTTAGTGATATTTCCAAACTTACTGCGGACAGGGTCCACACGGTCATCAATACGCTTCAGACAGCTGTTGTAAATCTCCGTCAGCTTTCTCAGATTAAGATCCTTTAAGAGTTCGTCATAATCAAGAGGTTCTCTGTATTCGGTAACTTCCTTCGGAAGCGTCGCCTGCTTGTACATGCTCTTTCCGGCATCAACATAACGATCCTTAAGTTCAAAAGCCATATATTTATACATCTTATATTCAAGGAGCTTCTGAACAAGTTCGGCTCTCGGATCCTCTTCCTCTCCGTCTTTATTCTCTTCCTTGGGGAGAAGCATCTTGCATTTGATATCGATAAGAGTAGCTGCCATGACCACAAATTCGCTCATGACATTCATATCGGCTTTCTCCATCTCATGCAGATATTCCATATACTGTTCAGCTATCTCAGCAATGGGGATATCGTAGATATCAACCTTATTCTTTTCTATCAGATGAAGTAAGAGATCTAAGGGGCCTTCAAATACTTCAAGCTTTACTTCAAGTGCCATAGACTATTCCTTTCCGATTTCTGTCTTTTTACGAAGATCAATGCAGACAAGCTCGCCCGGATTATTGAATCTCAAATGTATCGTATGCATTCCAAGGCCGCAGCTTACTATCATATCCGAATCCTTTACTTTATACCTTCCTCCCGAGTATTTCGGGAAAGGTCTGAACTTTGGAGATATCATCCCACCTAATAGCGGAAGTCTCGCAACGCCGCCGTGATAATGTCCGGAAAGAATGAGATCCGGATTCCATGCGGCATATATCTCCGCAAATTCCGGGTCATGTGCAAGCAGGATGTTATAACATGACCTGCTCCTGTTTCCCAAAGCTCTGTTCAGGAATCCGTCAGCGGGTTTTATTTTTTTAGTCTTAAGATAATGCTCTTTTTCCAGCGAAAAGCCGTAAATCCCGATGCCTTCATATCTGATCACCGAGGAATTGTCCAGAATGACCGCACCTGCATCCATGAACCTCTTCATCATGTCTTCATAGGAAAAATCAAAGATCTCAGGGCGCCACTTTACCCTCTGTTCATGATTGCCCAGAGCAAAGTAGACAGGAAAATCAGCCGAAATGTCACGTATGAGCCTCTCGGCTGTGTCTACGGTATCGGGAATGCTTTTCCCCAATTCCTTGGCTGACATTATATCGCCCGTCATCAATACAAAATCAGGTTTCAGCCTCTTAACGGCAGCTACAAGCTTTTGGTTCGCAGGCCCGTAATTCATGCCATGAAGATCCGATATCTGAAGGAAACGTACGTTTTTTCTGACCTTATCCGATTCGATCTCGTATCTTTTGACCGTAAAATTATGAGTATCGCTAAGTATCACTCCGGCCGCAAAAGTCAAGGCCGCCGGGATAAAGAATGATAATAACAAACTTAAGTCCTCGTATGAACAATATTTAGTCACAACGTCGTGATTATATCACAAGATATGGCGGGATGGATAGATTACATAACTACTTGAAGAACTGTTTTTCATCTGAATGAGTACAAAAAAATCCCGCGGAAAACCGCGGGATCCTTAAAGTCTTAGTTGTACTTTCTCTTTCTGGCAGCTTCAGACTTCTTCTTGCGCTTTACGCTGGGTTTCTCATAATGCTCACGCTTGCGGATCTCCTGCTGGATACCTGCCTTAGCGCAGCTTCTCTTGAAACGACGAAGAGCGCTCTCAAGATCCTCGCCCTGCTTAACTTCAACTTTAGCCATTTTCTGATTCAACCTCCCTCTCAGCCTTAATTTCGTGCATCTGACTGGATAGGGTTTTTCATGCACGATGACAATTATAATGCAGACCTCAAGTATTAGTCAAGGATTATTTCAAACTGATCTCTACAGAATTGGCACTGTCCATCTGAATGTAAATACATCCGTCCGCTTTTTCCGTCATCTCCAGGAAATCTTCGACCTCATCCTCTCCCATTATCTCGTAAGCCTTTTCAACAATGCAGTTATCTTCCGGATCATAACCATTTAATATGATACCATCTCTTAATTCATCAAGAGCGTCCTCATATCCGGGATCATCCTTGACATCAGGATCTTTTGCAGCCCTTCTGAAAGCATTCATGATATCGGTAGTATCTCCGAAATATTCCATAAGTCCGTTGATCCCGCCAATATCTGCACCTTTTAATGCCTCATCCATTTCGGACAATGCTGCACAGAAAAAGATGATGGTAACCACGGAAAATATGACGGCCAGTATACCGCTGATAAGACCGGCAATCTTCAGGCCACTCTTATTGCCTTTCACGCCGGCAATGATAGCAAGGATAACAGCTATCAGGCCAAACAATCCTCCGATACCGAATAAACAGACAGTTAACAAGCCGATAATGCCGCATACAAGTGATGTTATGGCAAGCCCCTTCGCCGGAGCGGGCGGTTTCTCCGCCGGCTGTCCGTAAAAAGAGCCCCGGGAATTCTGTGCGCGATAAAAATCCTGATCGTTTTGTCCGTACTGATTCTGTCCCGGATTGCTCTGCGCCGGCGCCGGCTGTCCGTAAAGCCCTTTCTGCGAATTTGAATCCGCCGTACCCATGCCGGGATTATCTCCATACGCATCACCATACGGGTTGCCAAAGTTAAAATCGTCTGATCTGTTATTATCCATACCCACCTCAAAAGTATCTGTAAAAACGATGTTTCAACCGATCATTCAGCTGTCATAATATTATCAAAGCTGTCCCTCAAGCACCTTGGCAGCTTCTGCCACAGCAGCAGGGATTCCATCCGGATTCTTACCTCCGGCCTGAGCCATATTAGGTCTTCCGCCGCCGCCACCGCCGACAAGCGCAGCTACGCCTTTGATCAGATTACCTGCATGAGCTCCCTTTGCTATAACATCATCCGTAGCCATGGAAACAAGATTAACCTTGCCGTCCTTGGCAGAAGCAAGAAGAAGGATTCCGCTTCCAAGCTTTTCCTTAAGCTGATCCCCCAGGTCTCTGAGGCCGTTCATATCAACGTTGTCAACACTTGCGGCTAAAAGCTTAACACCCTTTACCTCTGTAACCTTATCCATGATATTGCCCATCTGTCCGGATGCTGCTTTGCTCTTTAAGGATTCATTCTCACGTTTGACTTCGCGCAGTTCTTCCTGGAGCTTCTTGATATGATCAGCCAGTTCAGCCGGTGTGGTCTTAAGAAGTGCAGCAGCTTCCTCAGCTTTTGCTTCAAGGTCCGCATAATACTTTCTTACATTATCACCTGTAATGGCTTCTATCCTTCGAACACCTGCAGATACACCGTTCTCGGCAAGGATCTTGAACTGTCCGATCTGATTTGTATTCTTTACATGAGTACCGCCGCAGAATTCAACGGACCACTCATCCATATCCACCACTCTGACCTTATCACCGTACTTCTCACCAAAGAGAGCCATAGCGCCGGTCTTCTTTGCTTCCTCGATATCCATTACTTTTGTAACAACATCAAGGCCCTCGGATATCTTGGAATTAACGATATCTTCAACCTTTCTGATCTCCTCAGCTGTCATAGCCTTGAAATGAGAGAAGTCAAATCTGGTCTTATCAGGATCCTGATAAGAACCCTTCTGCTCAACATGAGTTCCGAGAACTTCGCGAAGAGCCTTTTGCATAAGATGTGTAGCGGAATGATTGCGGCATGTGGCATTTCTTCCCGCAGCATCTACCTTAAGAGTTGCAACATCACCTACTTTGATCATTCCCTTTGTAACAACACCGACATGGGCGATCTTGGATCCGGCTACATGTATGGACTCTGTTACGGTAAAGCTTCCGTCCTTAGTCTCTATAACACCGGTATCTCCGACCTGACCACCCATTGTTCCGTAGAAAGGTGTCTTCTTTGTGATGATGGCACCGTGCTGTCCTTCGGAAATCGCAGTTGCAACGGAATCTTCCTCGTCACCTTCCGGATGAAGCAGGCAGAGTGCAGCGATCTCTTCATCAGCGGTGAGCGTGTCATAGCCGATAAATTCGGTATTGAGCGCAGCATCAAGATCTTCATATATTGTTGAAGCAGCACCCATGTAATTTGTCTTTTTCCAGGAGCCTTTTGCTTTTTCCTTATGCTCCTTTGCAGCCTTTTCATATCCCTCTTCATCAAGAGTGTATCCCTTTTCCTCAAGGATCTCTTTGGTAAGATCGATAGGGAATCCGAAAGTATCAAAAAGCTTAAATGCATCCTCTCCGGATAAAGTCTTATCAGCACCAAGGGAAGCGATCATATCATCAAGGATCTCAAGACCCTGATTAATGGTCTTGTCAAATTTCTCTTCTTCCTCGCTGATTACATTGATAATGAAAGAACGCTTCTCATCAAGCTCGGGATATCCGTCTTTTGAACCTTCTATAACATTCTCGGCAAGCTTTGTAAGGAATGCGCCTTCTATTCCGAGAAGTCTTCCGTGACGGCATGCACGTCTGATGATCCTTCTGAGTACATAGCCTCGTCCGGTATTGGAAGGCATGATACCGTCGGATACCATAAATGTTGCCGAACGGATATGATCCGTAACAACACGGATGGAAACATCATCCTTGTCGGAATCATGATATTTCTTGCCGGCCATATCGCAGACTTCTTCGCGAAGACTTCTTAATGTATCCACATCAAAAATGGAATCAACGTCCTGAACTGCAACAGCCAGTCTTTCCAGGCCCATTCCGGTATCGATATTTTTCTGGATGAGATCAGAATAATGTCCCTTTCCATCATTATCAAACTGGGAGAATACGACATTCCATACTTCCATATATCTGTCGCAATCACAGCCTACGGTACATCCGGGCTTTCCGCATCCGTACTTTTCGCCACGGTCATAATAGATCTCGGTACAGGGACCGCAGGGACCGGAGCCGTGCTCCCAGAAATTATCTTCCTTACCGAACTTAAAGATCCTCTCGGCAGGAATATGCATATCCTCGTTCCAGATCTTAAATGCTTCATCATCATCCACGTAAACTGAAGGATAAAGTCTTTCCGGATCAAGGCCTACAGTCTTCGTAAGGAATTCCCAGGCCCAGGGAATAGCTTCTTTCTTGAAATAATCTCCGAAAGAAAAGTTACCCAGCATTTCGAAAAAAGTACCGTGACGTGCCGTCTTTCCTACATTATCAATATCACCCGTTCGAACACATTTCTGGCATGTGGTCACGCGCTTTCTGGGCGGTATCTCCTGACCGGTAAAGTACGGCTTGAGAGGTGCCATACCTGAATTGATGATGAGAAGAGAATTATCATTGTGAGGAACAAGTGAAAAACTCTTCATCTTGAGATGTTCCTTACCTTCAAAATATTCCAGGAACATTCTTCTGAGCTGATTTACGCCGTACTTTTCCATAACTGCCTCCATTAGCAAAAATAACTATTCATTAAAACGCGAGTTTGAACCCGCGTATCAGAATCGCTAAAAACATATCTGTCCCCGATTCGGATGATCGAACCCGGGACAACATACGTCATTATATTATCAGATAAATCTACTGTCAACGAAGTGCGAGCTTATATATCTGAGCAGCCTCCGCAGCACCTATCGGGCGGATGCGTGAAAGCTTGACGGTATCCTGCATGGTCGCTTTCATTGCAAGGGTACGGATCACTTCATCTGTCCAGTCAACATCCGGTCCGATCTCCTTAAGACTTACAGGCATGCCCAGACTCTTGAAATACTCAACTGTTGCATCTATTCCCTTCTTAGCTGCACCAAGATCATCATCATCCTTGATATTCCAGACATTTCTGGCAAATTTTGCAAATCTCTCCGGAGCGTCCTTGTATAAGTACTCCGCCCATGCGCCCCATACTGCGGCCAGAGAAGCGCCGTGTGTATAATCAAATACCGCACTTAATGCATGTCCGAATTTATGAACAGAAAAATCCTTTCCGCGTCCGCACTCCGTAAGATTATTGTGTGATATGGAAGAACACCACATGATCTCGGCCTGGGCATCATAGTCATTCTGATCTTTCATAACGATCCGCCCGTTTTTGATAACTGTTCTGAGGAGTCCCTCAGCGATCTCATCCGTAAGGTCACACTTGATATCGGGAATGAAATATCTCTCCATTGTATGCATCATGATATCCGTGATACCTGCCGCCTGCTGGTAAAGCGGAAGCGTAAAGGTAAGCTCGGGATTCATGATAGCGAATCTGCATCTGTTGAATTCCGTATTGATACCTGCCTTAGCGCCTGTTGATTCATTTGTGAGGACCGCAGAATCGCTCATCTCACTTCCGGCAGCTGCTATAGTCAGAACCGCTCCCACCGGAAGACTCTTTGTAAGAGGAACCTTCTTTGTCCACAGATCCCACAGGTCGTTATCGGGATTTGCCGTTCCATGGGCAATGGCTTTGGCAGTATCTATAGCGCTTCCGCCGCCGACAGCCAGAATAAGATCTACGCACTTTTCCTTTGCCAGAGCCACGCCTTCCTCTGCATGAGCAAGCGTGGGATTGGGCTTCGCCCCGCCAAATTCAGTATATTTTATACCTGCAGCTTCGAGAGATTTGCCGACACGGTCAAGGAGACCGCTTTTCTTTGCGCTTCCGCCGCCATAAACCAAAAGCACGTTGCTTCCGCCCGCCTTCTTTACAGCTTCTCCCGCCTTCTCCTCTGCCGCTTTTCCAAAGATAACTTTTGTGGGTGTGTACTGTTCAAAATTATTCATATCTTTCTCCTCTCTGCTCCTTATTTCTGTTTATTCTGATCATCAGTATGTTTGATCACATCTGTATCTGCCCGAAAAAAATATCCGTCCGAAACCTGATCAGTCCCGAACGGATAATATCGTTTAAGCTGAAAATGAGACTCGAACTCACGACCCCTTCATTACGAGTGAAGTGCTCTACCGACTGAGCTATTTCAGCAACAAAAACGATTATAAACGGAGCAGGATTATTTTTCAAGTAAAACTTCTGCGCAAAAGGCTTTTAAAGCTTTATTTATCTTCTATCATATGTACATCCAGCTGATCAAAAGGTATGGATATCTTGTTTTCGTCAAATGCTTTTTTGACATGCTCGGTGATGCTCCATTTCAATTCAAAGTAGTCTTCGTTTTTAACAAAACATCTTATACCAAGTGTCACGGCAGACGAATCCAGAGACTCAACATATACCTTCTTCTGCAGATCCTTCAATATCTTTTCTTCGGATTCCATTACCGAAAAGAGCACTTCTCTCGCTCTGTCGATATCGGAGCTGTAGGAAATACCGAAGGAAAGGATCAGCTGTCTCATGGGGGCCATATTAACATTTATAAGAGATGTATTTGCCAGCGTTCCGTTAGGCAAAACCACAGTTCGACCGTCTATGGTATGAAGCTTGGTATAGAAAAGACCTATCTCTTTGACGGTACCTTCGTTGCCCTTATTGTCTTCATGTATGTAATCGCCAAGCTTAAAAGGCTTAAGCAAAAGAATGAGTACACCACCGGTAAGGTTTGACAGACTGCCCTGAATAGCAAGAGCAACAGTAACACCCGCCGAACCCAGAAGGGCTATAAGGCTGGTTGTCTCAACGCCGAAATATGATGCAAGCCATATGATCAGCAGCGCATAAAGAACAACCTTGGTAAGAGAATCAATAAAATGTCTGATGCTCAGATCCGCCTTGGCCTTCTCCATGGACTTCTTTAATATCTTGCGGATGATCTTTATAAGCCATGACCCCAGCAGGAATATGACTAAAGCAAATACAAATTTGATCGCAAAGCTTGTTGCTTTCGAAGGAAGCTCTTCAAAAAATGTCCTGAAAGCGCCTACATTTTCCGTGATCTCCGCGACACTCTCTGCCGCAGCAACGGACACGGAACTCAAAGCATTTGCGGATGCTGAAGAAACACTTCCGTCCGAAACACTCTCTTCGGCATATACTGCAACAGCACTGTTAACAGAAGCCGAGTCAAATATAAGTTTTTCCATCAAGCCTGCAAACATTTATTTACTAACCTTCCTTCTTTTTATCTCACTGCCGGATGCGATCTTGTCTTCTGCTTCAGCGATCTTGATCTGAAGCTCAGCCTTCAGATCAGCTCTGATCTTCACCCTGGCATCGGTCATTTTTCTCTTCTTATCCTGCAGTTCTTTTCGAATGCGGATCCTCTCGGCTTTTCTCTTTTCAATTATTGCCTGTTCTTCTTTTGTATATGGAATGTAGGCAAATACCGAAACCGAAAGAGGCTTTAAGCGTACAGTGACGGATTCGTCACGGCCGCATGCCTTTTCATCCTTTGCCAAAAGAAGATTCTCATTGGCATCATCTACACCGCCGAAATCCACACCCGAAGAGCAGAATATTTCTTTGTATTTTCCATCGGCGGGAACTCCGAGTTCATAACACTTATACTCTGCATTCGCAAAGTTAAATGCTATCAGGAGCACATCTTTCCCGCTTTTTCTTACAAATGACAATACATTATCTTCTGCCGAATTCTCACTGATCCAGGAGAAACCTTCCTCGGTGCTGTCTTCCGAAAGTGCGGGGTGCGCGGCATAAAAATGATTGAGTTCTTTTATAAAATTTTTAAAATACTGCTGCTTCTCGGTATGGGCCGTGATATCTATCCGCCCTACCCCTTCAAAAGATACGGGTGAACCCGCTTCCTGTCCCATAAAAACAGACATCTTACCGACATGAAAAGCCTGATATGCAAAAAGGAGCTTCAGATTCTCCCATTTCATATCATCATCTCCGTTCATCCTGGAGAAAAGTCCGCCCTGTCTGAAATCAAGATGCATGCGGGATACGGGAAGGATATAATTCTCGCAGTACTGATAAAGAGTACTGTCTGTAAGTTCCTTATGATAATGCTTTCTTTCTATCGGATCTTTTGACAGATAGTGAGCGATCTCATTAATGAAATTGCTGTCTGACTTGTAATCAAAGCCCAGGGAATCGTCGCCTTCACCGGTCACTGTGCTGTATCCGCTTGATTCTTCGGCTATGGTTATCATTCCCGGATATGCCGAATGAAGCATCTTATTAGCTTCCTTATAGAAGCTTACATACTCAAGATTCTCCACGCCTCCATATATATTCGCTTCCCATTCACCGGGTTTTCTGTAGTAATCAAGGTAAAGCGTCCCTGTTACTTCAGTAAAAGTAAAGCCGTCGATATGATAAAAATCCGCGAAGAAATTGAGAGCCGATAACAGATATTCTTTTACTTCATATCTTCCGGCATCAAAGAGGAACATACCTGTCCTCGGATCCATTCCACGTCTGGGATCTGGATTCTCATAGAGACTTGTGCCGTCAAAGCCGCCAAGACCATATTCCGCGTTTGAGAAATCTGATGCAGCCCACTGCATGATGACTCCGATACCTTCCGCGTGCATGGTATCAACAAAGGTCATGTAATCTTCCGACGATCCGAATCTGGAAGTCGGAGCAAATAAAAGTGACGGATGAAATCCGTTGGAATCATCATCCGGATATTCTGTAAAAGGCATAAGGGATACGTGGGTATATCCCATATTCTTTACATATTTTGCAAGAGACGGTGCGAGCTCACTTATGCGGATAAAACCCGTTTCTGTGGAAGCGCATGATGAAAGCGGCACTTCATATATATTTATAGGACGTTTGTCTTTTTTCCGCATCTCCATCCATCCGCTGTCGTCCCACTTGTGAGTTGCGATATTGCATACAACAGATGCAGAGTCCGGTCTGAGCTCCTGTCTGAAGCTGTAGGGATCCGCCTTGAAAGTTTTCGAGCCGCCTCTCATTACTATCTCATATTTATATTTTTCTCCGGTTTCTATCCCGGGGATAAATAATTCAAAGATACCGCTGCGCTCAAGTCTGTTCATGGGCATGCCCAATCCCTTCCAGGAATTAAAATCACCGCAGACACTAACCCTCACAGCATCCGGCGCCCATACACGGAATACCGTTCCGCGCACACCTTTTACGGTCTTTTTATGAGCTCCCATATATTCATATGCTTTTCTCTCTCCGCCGGAGATGAATCTGTCTTCATCTTCTTCGGAAAGTATCCTGCCGAAATTGTAGATATCCCTTACATCTTCTACTGTTTTATTATTTTCCTCATCAGCAGGATAAGTAACATGATATCTGTAATCGGTCCTGTCTGTACCGGGGAGAAGTACAGCGAAGAAACCGGCTTCATCTGCCTGTTCCATCTTCACTTCATCCTTTACAGTACGGCCTTTTAAAGCTTTCTGATCTTCTATATAAACCGTTACCGATTCAGCTCCCGGAAAAAAACACTGAACCAGCGACTGTCTTCCATAATTGTGACTGCCGAGAAAATCCGACGGCTTATCACATTCTCCGTAAACAACTTCTTCGATCTTCGCCCAATCCATGAGATTATATAATTTCTTATTCATGAAGGCGCCCCCTTTTATATTTATTCCCGCAGGCTGCGGGTGTATTGCCAGACCTCGGGTGGCCTGATATATCTGCATCTGTCAGATAAGATGGATAAAGATACCGCTCCTGAGTTTAGGCTCAAACCATGTAGACTTGGGAGGCATGAGTCTTCCTGCATCAGCCACGGCAAAAAGCTCACCGATGGATGTGGGATACATTGAAAATGCAACACCATACTCCTTCTTTCCCGCATCTGTATAATTATCTGTTCTGACCTCAAGTTCCTTAAGGCCTCTTATTCCGCCTACGAATTCAATGCGGTTATCGGTCTTGGGATCCTTGATATCCAGGATCTCATCCAGTACATATTTCTGTAATATCGAAACATCCAGACCATCAACGGGATCATCGCTCTTATAAGCATCTTTAACAGACAACTCATACCATTTTCCGTCGATATACATTCCAAAGGTTCCCTTATTTCCCGGCTTATAAGGCTCTCCGGATCCTTTTTCCTCTACCTCAAATCCTGCTTTTATCTTTTCGATAAAACCTTCAACGGTATTTCCGTTCAGATCATGGACCACTCTGTTATAATCCATGATCATGAGTTCATTGTCCGGGAAAAGAACAGAAAGGAAGAAATTAAATTCCTCATCACCCGTAAAGCCCGGATTCTCCTCGCGTCTCTTTAATCCCACCTTTACGGCAGAAGCACATCTGTGATGACCGTCAGCAATATATATGGAATCTATAGTCCCGAAGGCTTTCTCTATGGCAGCGATATCCGCATCATCATTTATAACGAATACCCTGTGTCTTATTCCGTCATCGGAAGTAAAGTCATATAAGGCATCTTTCGACTTTGCCTTTTCAACAATACTGCTTATAACAGCATTTTCACGATAAGCAAGGAATATAGGTCCTGTCTGGGCAGAGCATGTATCCACGTGTCTGATACGGTCAACTTCTTTATCCGCTCTTGTATTCTCGTGCTTCTTGATAACTGCATTCTGATAATCATCGATGGATGCACAGGCAGTTATACCGGTCTGAGTCCTTCCGTCCATTGTGAGTTCATATACATAATAAACAGCCTTATCTTCCTGAACAAAAGCACCCTTCTCAATCTTTTCCTTAAGCATGGATGCAGCTTTTGCATAAACCTCGTCTGCATATGTATCAACCGAATCCGGGAACTGTGTCTCCGCTCTGTCTATAGCGAGAAAAGAATCAGGATTCTTCTCAACGACCACTTTGGCTTCTGCTCTCGAATAAACATCATAAGGAAGTGCAGCAATACGCTCTTCCATTCCCTTAGCGGGTCTTACAGCTTTAAAAGGTCTGATAACTGCCATTGTTTTACCTCCGTAAATTAGGACCGCTAAGCGCGAATCCTCCCCATTCGATCATGATTTTTTTATGGTGCGAAATCCACACCACATACCACTTTATTATATCCTAAAACACTGTATAATTCACTCATTTTATCACGGTTTGACTGACGTTTAAGATCTCTGTTTTCACTTGATCATCGATGTGAAGGTGGCTGTATATTTTACAAGCATGCCTTCTACACATGACAATCTATCACGACAAATAGATCATTACCCCCAACAAAGAAACACCCTATTTTACGATGTTTTGCGTTCCGACAAATACCCGCCTAGGATCACATATTTTCCAATATGCTATTACAGGAAAAAGATCAATAAATTATGCATGTGCAACGCCTTATCGGGCGATACACTCCGCCCCGGCAAAGGCATGCATATGCTTACATTTCGTATCACGAGCTGCGGCTAATCACTTTAATAAGCCATCCCCTGCGAGCAGCGCATGGAAGCTCTGCTTCCAGCGGTGTGAGCGCCCGCTTGCGAGTGATTAAGAAAGGTAACATATGCAGGACTTTGACCGGCGACTTGCAAGCTCACTTCCAGCGGTGTGAGCGCCCACTTGCGAGTGATTAAGAAAGGTAACATATGCAGGACTTTGGCCGACGACTTGCAACAACGCATGCTTGCAGTCTGCCTCTTATCAGCAAACGATCGATATATTATGCATGTGCGACGCCTTATCGGGCGATACACTTTGCCCCGGCAAAGGCATGCATATGCTTACATTTCGTATCACGAGCTGCGGCTAATCACTTTAATAAGTCATTCCCTGCGAGCAGCGCATGGAAGCTCTGCTTCCAGCGGTGTGAGCGCCCACTTGCGAGTGATTAAGAAAGGTAACATATGCAGGACTTTGACCGGCGACTTGCAAGCTCACTTCCAGCGGTGTGAGCGCCCGCTTGCGAGTGATTAAGAAAGGTAACATATGCAGGACTGTGGCCGGCGACTTGCAAGCTCACTTCCAGCGGTGTGAGCGCCCGCTTGCGCGTGATTAAGAAAGGTAACATATACAGGACTTTGGCCGGCGATACTTTAGCCGGCGACTCGTGCAAAAAAGGCTGCCCGAATGGGCAGCCTTTTAAATAATATCTTGTCAGAATCACTTGATCACGCGAACACGGATAACATCGTCTATGGCATTGAGCTTTTTAACGATATCATCTGTTGCAGCAGAATCAGCATCGATGAGAGTGTAAGCAAAATCTCCCTTGGACTTGTTTACCATGTTGGAGATATTAATGCCGAGCTCACCGAAGATACCTGTGAACTTTGTGATCATATTTGCTACATTCTTGTGGCAGATAGTGATACGTGCAGCTGTCTGGCAAACTCCGGAATCAACATTGGGATAGTTAACGGAATTGATGATATTACCGTTCTCAATGAAGTTACGAACTTCTTCAACAGCCATAACAGCACAGTTGTCTTCTGCCTCAGCAGTAGATGCTCCAAGGTGAGGAAGAAGGATAACTCCATCCTTACCTGCTGTTGTAGGATTAGCAAAGTCAGATACATATTTGCGGATCTTTCCTGCTGCGATACCGTCAAGAACAGCATTCTCATCAGCAAGAAGGTCACGTGCGAAATTGAGGATGATAACGCCGTCCTTCATCTGTGCGATGGCATCCTTGTTGATCATTTCCTTTGTGGAATCAAGAAGAGGAACATGGATGGTGATATAATCGCAGAGCTTGTAGATGTCGTTAACATCAGATACATGATGAACATTGGAATTAAGTCCCCATGCAGCCTTAACGGAAAGATAAGGATCATATCCGTAAACTTCCATGCCAAGAGCAATGGCAGCATTTGCAACCTTAACACCTATAGCACCGAGACCGATGATACCGAGCTTCTTTCCAAGGATCTCTGTTCCCGCGAACTTCTTCTTCTCCTTCTCGGCAGCCTTTGCAAGATTCTCGTCATCCGCATCGGATCTTACCCATTCGATACCGCCAACGATATCACGGGAAGCAATGAGCATACCTGCAAGAACAAGCTCCTTAACGGCATTTGCATTTGCACCGGGTGTATTGAAAACTACGATACCCTTTTCAGCACACTTATCAAGAGGAATGTTGTTTACACCTGCACCTGCACGTGCAACAGCGAGAAGATCTGAAGGAAGATCCATATCGTGCATTGCCGCACTTCTTACAAGGATCGCCTCTGCTTCGTTCACATCCTCAGTCTTGCTGTAATCGGCGCTGAAGCCGTCAAGACCGATTTGCGCGATGGGATTTAAGCAATGATATTTATAAGCCATTTGATTGACACCTAGCCTTTCTGTTATTTATTTTCAAGCTCGAACTTCTTCATGAAATCTACAAGAGCCTTAACACCTTCGATAGGCATAGCGTTGTAGATAGAAGCACGCATACCGCCAACAGATCTGTGACCTTTAAGGTTCTCGAAACCTGCAGCCTTAGACTCTGCAATGAACTTTGCATTAAGCTCTTCGCTGTCTGTTATGAAAGGAACGTTCATGAGAGATCTGTCTTCTCTTCTTACTGTACCCTTGAACATTGAAGACTCATCAAGGAAGTCATAAAGGACTTTAGCCTTCTCCTCATTGATCTGCTTCATTGCATCAAGTCCGCCCATCTTCTGGATCCACTTGAATACCTTACCGCAGATGTAGATACCGTAGCAGGGAGGTGTATTGTAAAGTGAATCGGCATCAGCCTGAGTCTTATACTTCATAATGGTAGGTGTTCCGGGAAGGCAGTCATCTGTGATGAGGTCTTCTCTTACAACTACTATAACAACACCGGCAGGTCCGATATTCTTCTGTACGCCGCCGTATACGAGGCCATACTTTGTTACATCCATGGGCTCTGACAGGAAGCATGAAGATACATCAGATACAAGTGTCTTGCCCTTTGTATTGGGAAGAGTCTTGAACTTTGTTCCGTAAATAGTATTGTTCTCGCAGATATATACATAATCAGCATCAGGAGAGATCGGAAGATCTGAGCAGTCAGGGATATATGAGAACATCTTATCTTCGGAAGAAGCGATCTTGTTGGCTGTTCCGTAAAGACTAGCCTCTTTCCATGCCTTCTTTGCCCACTGACCGGTTACGATGTAATCAGCCACCTTATTTTTCATAAGGTTCATGGGGATGGCAGCAAACTGAAGATGTGCACCACCCTGTAAGAAAAGCACCTTATAGTTGTCAGGTACTCCCAGGAGTGAACGGAAATCAGCTTCCGCGGTCTTAATGATCTCATCATAAACCTTGGATCTATGACTCATCTCCATGACCGACATACCGCATCCGCGGTAATCCATCATCTCGTCAGCTGCTTCTCTTAATACTTCCTCCGGCAGTACAGCGGGTCCTGCTGAGAAATTGTACACTCTGCTCACTTCATTTTCCTCCTTATGGATAGCTTGTGATATATGAAATGTCTGTTTTACTTTAAAACAGCATTACATTACTGAAAATTGTACAAAAATTGTTTAAAGATTTAAACAAGTTTACTACTAAAAACCGTTTGTAGTCAAGTGTTGTTTTTACATATCTCCTGCGTCAAAAGCTGTATCAAGCGGTTTGCCCCCGGGTACCATGGGGAATACCTTGTCATCCTTCTCGATCACCACATCCAGAACGAAAGGCCCCTTTGCTTTTAACGCACGCCTGATGGCGGGTCCGACTTCTTCCTTCTTTGTGACCCTTACAGCTTCGCAGCCGAGAGCTTCGGCAACTTTAACATAATCAACTGCATCTTCAAGTATTGTCTGTGAATATCTCTTTCCGTAAAAAAGAGTCTGCCACTGACGCACCATTCCCAGAACCTGATTGTTGATGATAACCTCGATAATGGGAAGCTTGTATCTCGAAGCTGTTGCCAGCTCGTTCATGTTCATTCTGAAGCACCCGTCGCCTGCGATATTGATGACCTTTTTATCCGGGCATCCAACCTTGGCACCGATACATGCTCCAAGGCCGTAACCCATGGTCCCGAGTCCTCCGGATGTAAGGAATGTACGGGGCTTGGTATATTTATAATATTCAGCAGCCCACATCTGGTGCTGTCCCACGTCTGTGGTAATGATAGCTTCGCCCTTGGTAGCCTTGTAAAGCTCTTCTATCACATAGGGACATGTAAGCTGGCTCTTGTCGTAGGAAAGAGGCATATCCTTCTTCATCTGAGCGATATGCTTCATCCACCCGGTATGAGTTATCTTCTTTCCGGTGGTGAGTTTCTTATTGAGTATAGACAATACTTCCTTAAGATCACCCACAACAGAAGAAGTTACTTTGATGTTTTTATTGATCTCGGCAGGGTCGATATCGATATGAAGGACCTTTGCCTGAGAAGCGAAGATCTTGGGATCGGAAACAACACGATCCGAGAAGCGAGCACCCAGTGATATCAGCAGATCACATTCACAAACTGCAATATTAGTTGTCTTTGAACCATGCATACCTATCATGCCGGTATATCTTGCATCCGTCTCATCAAAAGAGCCCTTGCTCATAAGAGATCCGCATACGGGCGCATCTATAATTGTCGCAAAAGCAGCAAGTTCTTTATCAGCTCCGCTGATAACGGCACCGCCACCGACATAAATGAGAGGTTTGGTTGCATTCTTTATAAGTTCAAGTGCACTCTTTATATCGGAATCATCATAAGTTTTTGCCTGCTCAAGGAGATACGGCTTTGCCGGTGTATATTCACAGCTTGCAGCAGTTACATCCTTGGTGATATCTACAAGTACAGGGCCGGGTCTGCCGCTTTTTGCGATGGCAAAAGCTCTGCGCAGGATATCGGCAAGTGTTGTTACATCCTTAACGATAAAGCCGTGCTTTGTGATGGGCATTGTGATACCCGCAATATCAACCTCCTGGAATGTGTCTTTTCCAAGCCAGGGAAGAGTTACATTTGCCGTGATAGCAACCAGGGGGACGCTGTCCATATATGCTGTAGCGATGCCGGTAACAAGGTTTGTGGCACCGGGTCCGCTGGTAGCCATACATACTCCGACTTTTCCGGTGGCTCTCGCATAGCCATCAGCTGCATGCGCAGCTCCCTGTTCATGACTTGTAAGAATATGATTTATCTCGTCCGAATGCTTATAGAGTTCATCATAAATATTCAGGATAGAGCCTCCGGGATAACCGAATACGGTATCCACACCCTGCTCCTTAAGACATTCTATTACGATCTGAGAACCTGTAAGAATCCTGGTCTCAGTTTTCTTTGCTCTGGGCATATCCATTCACCTCTGACATTTATATGATCAATCTTTGCCCGGTATGCGAAGTACAGCTCCGGTATTACCTGATGTAACAAGCTCGCGGTATCTTGCAAGATATCCGGTCACTTCCTTGACAACAGGCTTCCACTCAGCTTTACGCTTAGCCATTTCCTCATCGGAGATCTTGACCTCGAGTTTGTTGGCAGGAATATCAATAAGGATCGTATCCCCTTCCTTTACGAATGCAATGGGACCGCCAACTGCAGCTTCCGGTGAAACATGTCCGATGGAAGCTCCTCTGGATGCACCGGAGAATCGGCCATCAGTGATAAGAGCAACCGAAGAACCGAGTCCCATACCCGCAATCGCAGATGTAGGATTGAGCATCTCTCTCATTCCCGGGCCGCCCTTAGGTCCCTCGTATCTTATTACCACAACATCACCTGAAACGATCTTGCCGCCAAGGATTGCAGCGATGGCATCTTCTTCACAGTCAAATACTCTTGCAGGTCCTTCGTGAACCATCATCTCGGGAACAACTGCGCTTCTCTTAACGATACCCGTATCGGGAGCAAGATTACCCTTAAGCACTGCAATACCGCCGTTTGGCATGTAAGGATTATCAATAGGACGGATAACTTCAGGATCCCTGTTCTCTGCATTTTTGATATTCTCCGCTACAGTCTTGCCCGTAACAGTGATGAGATCTGTCTTAAGAAGTCCCTTCTTGTCAAGCTCATGCATTACTGCATATACTCCGCCGGCCTCGTTAAGGTCTTCCATATATGTAGGACCAGCAGGAGCAAGATGACAGAGATTCGGAGTTTTCGCAGAAACCTCATTTGCGATCTCCATATTGATCTCAATACCTGCTTCATGTGCAATCGCAGGGATATGAAGCATTGTATTTGTGGAGCATCCAAGCGCCATATCAACAGCAAGTGCGTTCATGAACGCATCCTTAGTCAGGATATCCCTGGGACAGATATTCTTCTCAAGGAGCTCCATAACCTTATAACCGGCTGTCTTCGCAAGACGGATACGAGCGGAATAAACAGCAGGGATCGTGCCGTTTCCGCCAAGTCCCATACCGATAGCTTCGGTGAGACAATTCATTGAATTGGCTGTATACATTCCGGAGCAGGAACCGCAGGTAGGGCAAACCTTTTCTTCGTATTCCGCAAGCTTCTCTTCTGTCATAGTGCCGGCAGCAACGGAGCCTACAGCTTCGAACATGGAAGAAAGCGAACGCTTTCTGCCATCAACATGTCCTGCCATCATAGGGCCGCCTGAAACAAATACAGTCGGGATATTAACTCTGGCCGCAGCCATCAGAAGTCCCGGTACATTCTTGTCACAGTTGGGGATCATTACAACAGCATCGAAACCGTGAGCTCTGAGAAGACACTCTGTGGAATCTGCGATAAGATCCCTGGTAACAAGAGAATACTTCATTCCGACATGCCCCATGGCGATACCGTCACATACAGCTATGGCAGGCATAACAACAGGCATTCCGCCTGCTTCGGCAACACCAAGCTTAACAGCATCAGCGATCTTATCAATATTCACGTGTCCCGGAATGATCTCACTCTGGGACGAAATAATACCGATCAACGGTTTTTTACGCTCTTCGGGAGTAAATCCGAGAGCATTGAAAAGACTCCTGTGAGGAGCCTGCTGCAAACCTCTGAGTACTGAATCACTTTTCATGTTGCTGCCTCCTGAAATATTTGTTTTAGTTTTTATACAATCGGGAGCTCCCACGTGTTCCCGATCTCATGATGATCTTTAGCTTTCCGGTACTGCTTTAGATCATTTATAAATCCATCGCTTCATCCTATTCTCTCAGCCAGAAGATCTCCCATCTGTCTGCAGCCGACTCTGGTGCATCCGTCAGACATGATATCACCTGTACGGTAACCATCCTTAAGCACCTTATCAACTGCCCTGTCTATAGCATCAGCTTCCTTATCGAGATCAAAGCTGTATCTTAACATCATTGATGCAGAAAGTACGGTTGCTATAGGATTTGCAAGATCCTTGCCTGCGATATCCGGAGCCGAACCGTGGCTGGGCTCATAAAGACCAAACTTTGTATCATTAAGAGATGCGCTGGCAAGCATTCCGATAGATCCCGTGACCATGGATGCCTCATCCGAAAGGATATCGCCGAACATATTCTCGGTAAGTACAACATCAAACTGAGACGGATCACGGACAAGCTGCATAGCACAGTTATCCACCAGCATATGCTCAACAGTAACTTCCGGATAGTCCTTAGCCACTTCATTGACTATAGCTCTCCAGAGTCTGGAGGAGTCAAGGACATTGGCTTTGTCCACGCTGGTCACTTTCTTCCTTCTCTTCATTGCGATCTCAAATCCCTTGATCGCTATCCTTCTTATCTCGGATTCGGAATAAGTAAGTGTATCGATAGCTTTCTTCTGACCGTTTTCTTCAATGGTTTTTCTTTCACCGAAATAAAGTCCGCCTGTAAGCTCTCTCATAATGAGCATATCAAAACCTTTTGCGGAAATCTCTTCCTTAAGGGGGCACGCGCCTCTTAGCTCGGGATAAAGTATCGCGGGTCTGAGATTGGCAAAGAGATTTAAACTCTTTCTTATCTTTAACAGACCTGCTTCCGGTCTCTTTTCGGGAGGAAGCTTATACCAGGGGGATGTATTGGTATCACCTCCGATAGAACCCATAAGTACAGCATCAGCGGCCTTTGCGGTTGCTATCGTCTCATCCGTAAGAGGTATGCCATGAACATCTATGGATGCTCCGCCCATAAGGACATCCGTAAATTTCATATTGTGTCCGTAAACACTTCCTACTTTTTCAAGTACCTTCTTTGCTTCCGTAACTATCTCGGGGCCGATACCGTCTCCGGGAATACATACAATATTAAGATCCATCTTTTGCCTCCGTCCAATCCGGGATCGATCAGTCTTTCTTCTTACCGAATAATGACTTCTTACCTTCGTCTTCCTTCTTTTCTTCAACAGTACTGCTTGAAGATGAACCGTCATCAGCCTTCTCAACCTGGGCGATAGCAGACTTCTTCATGGGTATACGGCAGTTTCTGTTGCTTCCGAACTCAACTATGACATCATCATCCGTTACATCTATAACAACACCGTAGAAACCGCTTGTAGTAACGACCACATCGCCTACTTCAACCTCTTTGAGCATATCCTGAATCTTCTTCTGTTCCTTCTTCTGCGGACGTATCAGAAAGAAATAGAAAATAACGATCATTAAGACAAGGGATATTCCGTATGAACCGAAAATAGAACCTGTTCCACCTGCGGGAACACCGTTGCCAGTAGCTGTGAGTAATAAATCAAGACCCATTTTTAAATCTCCTTAAATGTAAAATATGATCGGCTGTCACAGGAAATCCGTTATCAGCATTTCCTATAAGACAGCATTTTACTATGATACACCAACACAGACCGTTTATTCAAGATTTTCTTCCATGGAAGCAAGCTTATGTTTCTTATACATGGCGAAGCATCCGCAGTCTATGGCATCCCTTATCTCCTTCATCATCTGATTGTAAAAATACAGATTGTGAAGTACACAGAGTCTCATTCCAAGCATTTCCTTTGCCTTGAGAAGATGTCTGATATATGCTCTGGAATACCTTTGGCATGCCGGACATCCGCAGCCCTCTTCGATAGGACTGTCGTCAGTCTCATACTTCGCGTTCATCAGATTGATCTTGCCGTGATTGGTATAAAGATGAGCATGTCTTCCGTTTCTTGTGGGATATACACAGTCAAAGAAATCCACACCTCTCTCAACGCCTTCAAGAATGTTGGCCGGTGTGCCTACTCCCATAAGGTATACAGGCTTATCCTGCGGAAGATACGGTACAGTCTCATCCAATATGTAATACATCTGTTCATGGGACTCTCCCACTGCAAGACCTCCGATGGCATAGCCGTCAAGATCCATATCAACTATACGCTTTGCATGTTCTATACGGATATCAGCGAAGATCGCGCCCTGATTTATACCGAATAAAACCTGTTCTCTGTTAACCGTATCATCAAGCGCATTAAGTCTGTCAAGCTCGGCTTTGCATCTTACAAGCCATCTGGTGGTACGCTCAACAGAAGGTATTACATATTCTCTTTCCGCAAGAGCAGGCGGGCACTCATCAAAAGCCATTGCTATGGTGGATCCAAGATTTGACTGGATCTGAATGCTTTCTTCGGGGCCCATGAATATCTTTCTTCCGTCGATATGGGAATGAAAAGTAACACCCTCTTCACGGATCTTCCTGAGTCCTGCCAGGGAGAAAACCTGAAATCCGCCGGAATCAGTAAGTATCGGCCGGTTCCAGCTCATGAATTTATGAAGACCTCCAAGCTTCTTTATCACCTTATCACCGGTCCTTACATGGAGATGATAAGTATTGGACAGTTCCACCTGGGTACCTATACGTTCCAGATCTTCCGTTGAAACCGCGCCTTTTATGGCAGCCACAGTTCCGACATTCATAAATACAGGCGTCTGTATAGTACCGTGAACCGTCTCCACTTCAGCTCTTTTGGCTCTGCCTTCTGTGGCAAGTACTTTATATTTCATATTTACTTCCTGTTCTCCTCTTCATATTCCCCGGCCAGCTCAGTCATCTTCTCAAAGAACTCCGGCATATCGCGTTTTATCCTGATGGGTCTGCCGCCTGCTCCGATAAAGCAATGGGAGGTCTCTCCGGTGGTACAGAGTTCTCCCGTCTTCGCATTGAACATCTTGTAACCCATACGTATCTTGGCAGGCGTCATCTCTTTAACATAAACCTCTATACGTATCGTATCACCGAAAGTAGTCGAACGCTTGTAATTGCAATTAGCGGACAGGACCGGCGAGATAATGCCCTCTTCTTCCATCTTCTCATAGCCGAAACCGGCCTGTTCCAGAAAAGATACCCTTCCTTCCTCCATCCACCTGATATAGTTGGAATGATGCGTTATCCCCATTCTGTCGGTTTCGTAATATGCAACTTTATGTTCGTATGGTTTCATATAAACTTGCTTTGGCTCCTGTTATTATATTTTGATTGTATGGCGAGTGATTTTTCTATTATAATACATCAGTACTACAATTCAACAACGCATAAGGAGATTACCATGGCAGGTTCATCATTCGGAAAAAATATCACGGTCACAACTTGGGGCGAATCCCACGGTCCGGCCCTGGGCGCTGTATTAGACGGATGCCCTGCAGGTCTTTCGCTTGATGCATCTGATATACAGAAATTCCTGGACAGAAGAAAGCCCGGAACAAGTGCTGTAACAACAGCAAGAAAAGAAGATGATTCCGTAGAGCTTCTGTCCGGTATCTTTGAAGGAAAGACCACCGGCACTCCCATTTCCATGATGATCAGAAATACATCGCAGCATTCCGGCGACTATGGAAATCTTGTTAATACATTCCGCCCCGGGCATGCCGATTACTGCTTTGATGCAAAATACGGTATCAGAGATTACAGAGGAGGCGGAAGATCCTCGGGACGCGAGACAGCAGCAAGAGTTGCCGCCGGTGCGGTGGCTGTAAAGATCTTAGCAGAGCTTGGCATAACAGTTCATGCCGTAACGGCATCCATCGGAGATATTGCGGTCCCCACTCCCATTCTTGATGCGCTTTCAGAAAATGAAGACGGCATCAGAACATCACTAGCAAATTCCGTTGTAATGCCTGATGCAAATATCGCATCAGTTGCGGAAGCATTGATAAAAAAATGTCGAGAGGAAAAAGACTCTGTCGGCGGAAGCGTATATTGCTTTGTAAAAGGAATGCCTGTCGGTGCCGGTGATCCTGTATTCGACAAACTCGATGCCACTCTGTCACATGCTATCTTCTCAATAGGCGCAGTTAAAGCAGTGGAGATCGGAAGCGGGATCAAAGCATCCTTAAAGCGCGGAAGCGAAAACAACGATCCTATAAGGAGCGACGCAAGCGGTAACGTCTCCTTCTCTACGAATAATTCCGGCGGAATACTGGGCGGAATATCAAACGGTGATCTGATAAAGATACGCGCTTACTTTAAACCCACACCTTCAATCTACAGACCGCAGGATACCATAATGAAAAACGAAGACGGTTCGTACGAAAATACAGAACTCGAGATCGAAGGACGACACGACCCTGTCATCGTCCCCAGAGCAGTTGTAGTGGTGGAATGCATGACAGCCCTTACGATCCTGGATGCCCTGCTCGATAATATGGGTTCCCGGATAGATCATTTAAAGAAGATATACATGTAATAATAAAAACTCGCCATTGGCGAGTTTTTATATTATTTATTTCTGTCATCTTCGGGATTTAACATTTGATGAATAGCTTCTTTTGTTTTTTCCCTTCTCTTTTTTCTGGCCTTGGCTAATACAACTCCGATTATGACCAGGATCGCTACAACAACAACGATCTTAAGTATGTTTAATACAGGAAATATCCAAGGATTCTCAATTAAAAACTCATACATCTGTGTCCTGCTCCTTTCTTTAATCATCAGATCCACAGCCAAGCTTATGGAAAACCACACAGTTGGGCTGATCGATCTTTATTTCCTTTGTGTTCATTGCAAGTGTGCCTTTTTCAAGATCCACCGCAAAGAATGTCATTGTATTATTTTCATGATTGAGAGATACAAGATGCTTATTATCAGGGAAAAGTGCAGCATCCTTGGGATACATACCGCTTACCGGTAGACAGAGTATCCGGCTTAAGGTCCCTTCCTTCTGATCGATCTCAAAGATAGCAGCACTGTTATCACCAACATTTGTCGTGACCAGATATTTATAATCCGACGATAGATTAAGTGCACTGGCAGCCGTATCATCCGTATGATAATCATTGATGGTGGGCACTGTTTCTATAAGTTCAAAATCAGGATTGCCTTCAGCCTTCTCGGTATATTTATATACGCCGATGTAGCTCTTTTCTTCATGGATTATATATATATATTTTCCGTCCTTTGAAGTCTTGATATGTCTCGGTCCCGAGTACTGCTCCGCATGTATGATATCAACCAGTCGAAGCTTTCCGGTCTTGCTGTCAAACTGATAAACCTTAGTCTGATCGATACCGAGATCTGCAGCAAGCAGATATTTATTATCTCTCGTCATCTTCACGCAATTAACATGAGGACGGAAGTTACGGTCTACGATACTTCCCATTCCTTTATGGAAGATCTCATCGGTTATCTTTCCGACTGTCCCGTTCTCATTCAATGAAAGCGCTGTGATCTTTCCGTCATGATAGCCTGCCACAAAAAGAAAGCTGTCGGAATAATCAGTTGAAAGGTAGCAGCCTCTCATACCGTTGATGGAAGCTGCAGATGCCAGTTCAAGTGATCCGTCTTCTTTGATATTGTAGGATTCAACACCGTAATCCGTGATCGAGTACAGGTATTTTCCGTTATGTGAGATGCACATGTAGGAGGAATTACTGATCTCTACCCTGTCCTTCTCGGTGAAAACACCTTTTTTTACATCGACATCATATACTCTGATGCCCACTTTACTTCCCTGGGTATAGCATGAAACATATGCAACATACTTGTCTTTAGAGGCCATAAGAATGAGCTCCTTCCATTAACAATATCTTACCAATATCTGTCTTCCATCGGATAATACTCTTTGTGGGTTCCGACATATTTATAAGCAGGTCTGATGATCTTGCCCTTGTTAACCAGCTCTTCAAGCCTGTGAGCGCTCCATCCGGATATACGTGCAATGGCAAAAATAGGTGTAAAGAGCTCCTCAGGTATCTTAAGCATTGAATAAACAAATCCGCTGTAAAAGTCAACATTGGCGCAAACCGGTTTAAATACCCGTCTGCGGTCAGTGATAAGTTCGGCAGAAATCCTTTCGATCTTATTGAAGAGTTCAAACTCCTCCATACGGTCCTTGCTCTCAGCCAGAGCTTTTGCAGACTCTTTAAGTATAACCTTTCTGGGATCGGAAAGTGTATATACGGCATGTCCCATACCATAGATAAGACCGGCCTTATCGAAAGCTTCCTTATCCAGGATCTTTGTCAGATATGTCCTGATGGCATCCTCATCGTTCCAGTTGGGGATATTGCTCTTAAGGTCATCGATCATTCTCTGTACCTTAAGGTTTGCTCCACCGTGTCTGGGGCCCTTAAGTGAGGCTATAGCCGAAGCCATTGCGGAATAAGTATCTGTTCCGGTAGATGTAACAACGTGTGTCGTAAATGTGGAGTTGTTACCGCCGCCATGCTCTGCATGAAGGATAAGGGCTGTATCAAGAACACTTGCTTCAAGTTCGGTAAACTCACCGTCCGGCCTTAACATATTAAGGATATTCTCGGCGGTGGAAAGATCCTTCTTCGGAGTACGGATAACCAGATTCTTATTAAGAATAAAGTGTCTGTATCCGTGATATCCGTAAACGCTCATAAGAGGCATCTTACCGATAAGCTGCAGACACTGTCTTAAAACATTCTGAACCGAGATATCTTCCGGATTGTCATCATATGAATAAAGACTGAGTATAGCCTTCTGCAATGAATTCATGATATTTCTGCTGGGATTGTGAAGTATGACATCACGGACAAAATCAGCCGAAAGCTCCTGAAGATCAGTAAGTATAGCCTTAAAAGATTCGAACTGCTTCTTATTTGGAAGCTCGCCGAATAAAAGCAGATATGTGATCTCTTCAAATCCATATCTCTTTCCGGAAAGTCCTACAACAAGATCATTAACATTATATCCCTGATAATAAAGCGCTCCGTCCGCAGGAACCCTAACGCCGTCAACCACCTTTGTTCCATTAACATCAGAGATCTCCGTAAGTCCTGTAAGAACGCCCTTGCCGTTTGACTCCCTGAGTCCACGCTTAACATCATATTCGGTATAAAGGCTCTGGTCGATGACACCGGATACCATACAATATTTAACGAGCTCATTGAACATATCATTACGCTTTTCAGCGAGCTCCATCATAGAACTTTTAGCCATAATAAATCTCCTTACAAAATCGATCGAAAAACTTCTTTTATCTTATCTTCTCAGGGAAGCCAACCTTCTTCTGAACCTTTCTTAAGGTCTTTTGTGCGAAGTACTCAGCCTTTTCGGCATTTTCTTTTATTGCTTTATCGATATAATCCTTATTCTTTGCAAGATCCGCACATTTCTCCTGAAGGGGCTTTAATACGGTAACAACCGATTCACCTACCGCACTCTTGAAATCGCCATATCCCTTTCCGTCGAATTCCTTTTCAACTTCTGCAGGAGTCTTTCCCGTACATGCACAATAGATATCGATAAGATTCTTTATTCCGGGCTGTTCATCGCTGTATCTCACGCAGGCTTCAGAGTCGGTCACCGCACGCTTGAACTTTCTCATGATAGTATCCGGATCATCCATAAGATAAATAGATGCATTCTCGTTCTCATCCGATTTTGACATCTTCTTTGCAGGATCCTGAAGACTCATGATCTTGGCTCCGGCTTTACCGAGGTAAGGCTCGGGGATCGTGAACACATCTCCGTAGATAGCATTGAATCGACCGGCAATATCTCTCGTGATCTCAAGATGCTGGAGCTGATCCTTACCTACAGGGACCACATCTGCCTGATAAAGCAGGATATCCGCAGCCATAAGCACGGGATAAGTGAAGAGTCCCGCATTGATATTGTCCGCATGCTTGGCAGACTTGTCCTTAAACTGTGTCATTCTCTGGAGCTCACCCATATATGTAAAGCAATTGAGTATCCAGGAGAGTTCCGCATGACAGCTGACGTGTGACTGGTAATATATACAGTTCTTCTCAGGATCGAGACCGGCTGCGATATAGAGTTCAAAGAGTCTTCTCGCTCTCTGTCTTAATACAGCGGGATCCTGTCTTACTGTAATGGAATGAAGATCAACTACCGAATAGAAACACTGATATTCGTCCGAAAGAGTGACCCAGTTCTTAAGTGCTCCAAGGTAGTTACCGAGTGTAAGATTGCCTGTTGCCTGCATTCCGCTGAATAATACTTTCTTGTCTCCGATCATGATGCTGCCTTTCTGTTTATAATCATTTTATTTGCGCATTCCCGGAAATACGGGTTTTGCAAACATTTCTTCTTTGGTTATATTGCCGTGGATCATATGGGATACGATCTCTTCCCTTCGTTTTGCCGGCTCTTTTAAAAACCTCCTGATCCATGCAAATGTATAATCCTCGCCCCGTCTGGCAAGCATTATAAGCCATGTCTCAAGTAATATCCTGGTATATGGATGGAGCAGATCAGTGATGTCTACGTTCCTGTAATAAAGATAAGCACTGTTATCCTTATAGGCATCTCCGAGATATACCTTGCAGGCGCTGACTCTGTCAACAAACATCTCTGCAATGTAATTATCCGGCATGCGCATAGGCATCATAACCGCTTTATGGTTATGTCCTTCGCCCACATAATCTATCCAGTATTCAAAATGATGTCGGTTCCGCCCTTTATGATGAAGCCATGCAGCGGAATAACCCTTGTCTTCTCTCTCGGCATTATTCGGGCTTCTGTAACCCTGATAATACCTGATGCCGTTTAAAAATTCCGTCGGCATGTATTTTGACAGATCGTGAGTCAGTCCCTGTCTGTAAAGACCTATTTTAAAACACCCCTTGCAGACGATAAGTCTGTGTAATGTAATGGTTTTAAAATGTCCGAGCACGTTCATAAAGCAAACCTCTTGAATTTAGGCTAAACAGTAGTTATTTTAGCACAAAAAGCCTTGTCAATAAAGTGCATATTTACTATACTCATCCTTAAATGAAGCAGTAAACATGGACTCTTCGCGGAGGTATAAATATGGCAAAAAACAGATCTAAGGGCTCTCAGGACAAAGATGACGAAATGTTTGTGGATGTCGATCTTGATGAAGGAACCGTCACCTGCAGGATAATCACGATATTCGAGACCGGTGGCAAGGATTATATCGCCGTTCTCCCTCTTGATAAGAACGGAGAAAACAAAGATGGCGAAGTTTGGATATACGGACATACAGAGGATCCCGACGGCACTCCTCATCTTCATTATATAGAAGACGATGATGAATACGAACGTGCATCCGATGCTTTTGACGAATATCTCGACAATGAGCAGTTTGATGCCATGCCCTGACAGTTCATATCAGTCCGCTTTCTCTTAAAAAACGGCTGGGCATGACCTTGTTTTCGGTATTTTTCTTAAGATAACACAGGACAAGTTTTTCCTTCGCCCTGGTGACAGCAACATAGAACACCCTTCGTTCTTCCTCTATCTCTTCGGCAGTCTCACATTTCTTCCACGGGACATTGCCTTCATTGATATCCGGAAGTATCACAAGAGAATATTCAAGCCCCTTGGAGCCATGCATTGTGGTCAGACATACTCCGTGGGCTTTTTTCTTTTGAGTGCTCTCGCAGATCATATCATCATATTCATTTATCCATTCACGCCATTGAAAATAATCATCAACATTTCTTGTAGTATCAGATATCCTGTCTAACAGCTCGAGGATGTCGTCCCTGCTCTTCCCCCTTTTCTTTCCCTCACTTAAAAGATAATTTTCATATCCGATACCTTTACGTATATAATTGATCCCGGCATAAGGATGCATGTCTTTCAGTTTCTCCAGATCGTATATAAGCCCTCTTATATTCTTTTTGACATAATCTTTAAGTTCCGGATTGGTTAAGAGGTCCTCCAGGCTGTAGTCTTCTTCCTCAAGATCGCATCGTCTGATATATCTTGCGGGTTTATTCATAAATCTGAGAAGATTACTTCTTGTCCTCTCACCATGAGCATAAGAAAACATTGAAAGAATATCCTGCGCTTCGGGAGTTGTAAAAATGTTAGTGACCTTTTCCTTCAAAACAAACGGTATTCCCGCCGCAGAGAGCACTCCCGAATATCTCGCAGCCCCTGTATTTGTTCTGCAGATAACAGCCATATCATCAAAAGATATATGTTTTTTCGCACTGTTAATCAATTCGATGATTACATTTGATTCATCCTGCCTTTCATCAAAGGGAAGGATCGCCACACTTTCTCCCCCCTTTTTTACCGCCTTTAATTTCTTATCAAAGCGTTCTTTATTATTTGAAATGATCGTTCCCGCCAGTCTTACGATCCCATCCCGGCTTCTGAAATTGTCGGAAAGTATCGTTATGGTCGCATCTGGATATTCTTTTTTAAAACCCAGCATGATCTCCGGTCTCGATCCTCTGAAGCCGTATATTGACTGATCGTCATCCCCGACAACAAAGAGGTTGTTAGCGGGAGCCGAGAGCATTCTCACCACTTCATACTGCATCGGATTGATATCCTGAAACTCATCTATAAGAATATACTTATACCTGTTTCTCCAATGATCCAGGATATCAGGCTCATTTAAGAACAGCTTTCGGCACAGTAATACCATATCGTCAAAATCAAGCTTGCCTTCAGCTTTCAATATATTGCCGTAGTCATAGAAGATCCTGCAAAAAGTATCCTTATCAAAAAGCCGCTCCCCATCATCAAATTTTTCCGGCCTGATACCGTCATTTTTGATCTTAGATATCTTTGATATGAGACTGTCTATCATGTCGTCATTAATATCAGGATAAACGGAGATCACACTTTTCAAATAAATGTATTTTGCTTTCTCCGTCAGAATATCGGCAGCTGTATAATTGTATGTGCGCTTTAATATTCCGAAAAAAACACTGTGAAAAGTTCCGAAAGTGATAAGCGATGCCTCATCTTTCATAAGTGCCATGAAACGTGTCTGCATTTCGACAGCAGCGGCCTTGGTAAAAGTAATGACCAATATATCTTCCGGTCTGATCCGCTCTGCTTTTATCATATGCTCCAGTCTCTTTGTGATGACAAATGTCTTTCCCGAACCGGGTCCCGCTATCACCATTTTAGGGCCGTAACAATGTTCCACAGCTTCCAGCTGTTCAGCACTTAAAGTACGTTTATCCATATAATTCCTCCAGGCAAATAATTTCAAAGCGAGAGACAGCTTTTAAACAGCAAAAAATGCATGCAAAAAACAGAGTCTGTCTCAACTTAATAAATACGGGAATTAATAACGGCGGAAACCGTTAAGGTCGGCATAAGAAATTGCCGGTCAATCTGAAATTTACAAATAATAATATATTAATCCTTCATAAAATGCAAATAAAAAACACCCCGAAGGGTGTTTCTTATAATCTTTAATTTACCGTAACTTCGATATCCGAAGCTTCCGTATACGGTTCGATCTTAAGATCGTTCCTGTAGACCTCGGCAAAACCTGATGACTGATATCCCTCTATGGTAAGAGCAACTTCATACATCTTTCCGAGTTCCAGTCCGCATTGCTCCCAGGCATCGAAATGTTTTGTGAGCGAAATGGTCCCCGACAGATCAACTGCTCCTCCATCGGGTTTATCTCTTCTGACGCTCCAATACTGGTCAAAGGTCTGAGTGCCGTCTATCGACGGCTGATCAACTCTCTCTGTCTTATAAATATCATATGTACCGCCATCTACCGTAACAGTGCCAAGCGAAACAGTAGCTCCGGGCGGACGCCATGATCCCCAGGATTGAACGACATAATACTCCACAAGCGGTTCTCTGGTCCAGCCGTACACGCACATATAGGAATTTCCGAAAGGCTGATATTTTACGCCATAATCAATAGATACGCTCCCCAGCTCCTTATATGTCTGAGTGCAGTCAAACTTTTTACCTCTGCGAAATAAAGCATTATTGATATCGCTCCACTCGCACTTAAAAGTCCCGCCTTCCATAACAGTAAACTTGGTGGTACCGTTATCCTTCCAGAGTTCGTAATCATAATCATCCGAAGAGCCAATGATATTCTCAGTAAAAACTTCGCCCTCAGATTCTTCACCGGCAGCCGGTCCCGTTGCCTGCGTATTATCTTCCGCCGAAGCTGAAGTGGTGGTTTCTGCATTTTCATCCGCCGCGGTCACCGTTTCTTCATCGGATGATGAAGCTGTCTCAACCGATTCAGATGCAGCTTCTCCCGTAGCAGACTCCGACAAAGCATCCCCGCCTGCCACAGCTGTCTCTCCGCAGGCAGTAAACGCCATAAGTGATACAGAACATGCCATTATCAGTCCGATCCTTTTAAGTATTTTACTTTTCACTTATAAGCTCCTTCCAAAGGTCTGTCCGTAATATTGCCCTCGCTGTCGAATATCTTATCAAGATTCAGGTCTCTACCGTTTAAAGCAGCCGAAATAAATCTGTCCTCCTTATCGTAGACAAGCTTCAAAGAAAAGAAAACGGCATCTTCATCCAGGAGCTTAAAAAAGATCTTATCTCCCGGCCAGAGATTTAACTTTGAAATATCTGATTTCGATACCCATTCCAATACGCCTTCATCGCAATCCTTAAGCTTATCGGGATATTGGGGATCATAAGGGATAAAATAATCCGAAGTGAAGAGCATCATATAGTCGGTTATGTCGCTTCCGCAGACAAATGTCACGATACCGCGGAAGCGCTCCGACTTAAGTGTAATACCTGTTTCCTCAAAGGTCTCACGTCTGACACAGTCTTCCGGGCTTTCCCCATCTTCACAATGTCCGCCGACTCCGATCCACTTATCTTTATTTACATCCGACTTCTTTTTTATGCGGTGTAACATCAGATACGAATCATTCTTTTCAAGATAACACAGTGTTGTGCAGGTTATCATCTTATACCTTCTTAGTAAGAAGCGTCCTTAACAAATACAAGTTCATCAGTATAATCATTCAGGCCATAAACATCACTTACATCCAATGTGATGGTATCACCGTCAATCGTTGCGATCGCTTCATCAGAATCTTCAAAACAGATCGTATTGCCGTCTACTGTATAAGTTCCATCGTAGCTGAGGCTGTCAAATCCTTCAGATTCGATCTCCCTATCGATCTCTTCATCGATTCCGTCCAAAAGGAAATCGGTAAGATCGGAATAAGTCATACCATAGAGAGATGCCATTTCCTCTGCTTCATCTATGCTTGAAACACCAAGACTTGCAAGGATAAGATTATCAATGTTGTCATCTATGAATGTTCTCATCTCCGTCTTGAAACCTTCTCCATCAACTAAGATCGAAAATGTACCGTCATCCTCAAGCCAAAGATCCATCTCCAGCATAATAGATCCTTCGAAATCAATAGTGGTATAGCTTCCGGCAAGATCGCCGACAATAGAATCTGTGAGATCGATCTGAGCTACATATAATCCACCAACCGTAGAAATGGGAAGTGTAAATCCGCTGATATCATACATCTTGATGATCTTCTTATCATCAGGGTTGGATACAAGCCATTCCTTACCGTCTTTAGTAAGATTTGCAGTAAACTTGACTTCCGTCTTGTCACAATCCTCTACAGCGTCGATAAGCTCATCGATATCTTCAAATTCTTCATCTTCAAGTGACTCATAATCGGCAATTTTGAATGTGATGTCGATACTTGCCTCTTTACCGTCAGCTTCAAAAGAATCTTCATCTATCTCGTATTCAAGAGTTCCCAATACAGCATCTGCGAAATCAACCGCATCATCACTGCTGTAATTGTCATCCGACAAAACCTCCGCAAGCTTTTCTTCCGCATCATCATCCTCCACTGCAGTCTTCATGATCTTTGAGGAGTCAGCCTTTGTAACAGCTTCGGCAAAATTCGTCGCAGCTTCAACCACGTCTTTCTTTGCAAACATTGAGAGCCCGCATCCGCTCAATGATCCTGTGATAAGAGTCGCAGTTGCAAGAACAGCTATGATTCTTCCTGTTTTCTTCATGATGGTTATTCTCCTTATTTATTTGCTTTGTTGTTGCACTTTATAAATTATACAATAAAACACCGTAAATTCATGCGAATAATATGAGCATATATGTAAACCTTAGTTGGCAAGAAGCTCAATTCCTCTCCTTATCCTGGAGAGGCTCTCTTCCTTTCCGAGTACCTCCATGATCTCGGTTGCTCCGGCAGGAGTCATCTGCTTGCCGGAAACAGCGGTACGAACGGGCCAGAGGACATATCCGTTCTTGTACTCGTGTTCCTTAGCATAGTCCTGAAGTGTCTGATAAAGTGCATCATTGCTGTAATCATCCTGCGCTTCAAGTATGGGAAGCAATTCCTTTAATACTTCAAGTGAACTCTCTTTGGAAGTCTTCATCTTTTTATGGCAGTACATCTCGGGATCATATTCAGGAAGCTCATTAAAGAAATCCACCAGTTCCTTTATATCAGGGAATATCTCGATCCTGGTCTTAACCATTGCGCCGATCCTATCCCTGTCGAGCCCCGGGTTTAAATATTCATCAAAGTAAGGTGATGCCATCTTCATAAATGTCTCGTCATCCATGGCTTTGATATATTCGCCGTTCATCCACTTAAGCTTGGTATAGTCGAATACGGAGGGTGACTTGGTGATACGTCTAAAATCAAATTCCTTTATCAGCTCATCAAGTGAAAAGATCTCCCTGTCGCCTTCCGGAGACCATCCGAGAAGGGCAACGAAATTAACGATAGTCTCGGCAAGGAATCCCTGCTCCAAGAGATCCTCGAAAGATGAATGTCCGCTTCTCTTGGAAAGCTTCTTGTGATCCTCATCAGTGATGAGAGGACAATGAACGTAAATCGGCGGTTCCCAACCGAATGCAGCATAGAGTCTGTTGTATTTGGGTGAAGAGCTTAAGTACTCATTTCCTCTTACAACATGAGTGATCCCCATAAGATGGTCATCAACTACATTTGCAAAATTATATGTGGGGAATCCATCCGATTTGATAAGTATCATGTCATCCAGCTCGGAATTATCAACGGAGATATCTCCATAGATCTCATCATGGAAGGTTGTCTGACCCTCTCTGGGATTATTCTGTCTGATAACAAAAGGCTTTCCTGCATCGAGATTAGCCTGAACCTCTTCTTTGGTAAGAGAAAGACAATGCTTATCATAAATGGTGATCTCTTTTCCGTCCTCACCCATGGAAGTCTTCAAAGTCTCAAGTCTTTCTTTATCACAGAAGCAGTAATAAGCCTCCCCCTTTTCAATAAGCTTCTTCGCATATTCCATATAAAGACCGGAAGCCTGTCTCTCACTCTGGACATAAGGGCCTACACCGCCGTCCTTATCCGGCCCTTCATCATGCTTAAGCCCTGTCTTTTCGAGAGTTCTGTTGATGATATCAACAGCACCTTCCATCTCTCTTACCTGGTCCGTATCCTCGATACGAAGGATGAAGTCTCCGCCTTCATGCTTGGCAATGAGATAGGAATACAATGCCGTGCGCAGATTTCCCACATGCATTCTTCCTGTAGGACTGGGTGCAAATCTTGTTCTGATCTTCATAATTTATATCTCCTTAATTCTTATTTCCTAAAAATCATTTATTTCCGGATCATCATCTTAGATAACATTACTTTCTGTAAAGCTTAAGAATACTGATCTTTTCCGCAACTTCGTACATTTCCGGAAATTCATTCTTCAACCGCATCATCATCTTCAGACAATAAGCGTGCCTCTCTTCGCCGTTGAATTTGAGTACATTCTTGTGGCCCCACATATGCGTAAAAAGCCTCTGTTCCCTGAGTTCCTCTATCCGGTTGCAAAAAGCAAAAATGTTTTTTCCTTCAGACGCGGCACACATGGGAAGTATACGTTGCTCGGCAAAAACCATATGGCAGAGCGTATCATCCGTCTTCTTACTCATCTTCATGAATTCAAGCGCCGCATCGACGTAACGCACCTTGAATCCCTCATCCTTTATATATAAAAGCGCAGTATTGGCCGGTTCTATACTAAAATCCCATGATGACGGAAAGCTGTAACCTTTCTTCATCTCAAATGAACAGGGACCCGGATAGATCTTCGGATTGATCTCTTCCCTGTGTATCACGGCAATATCCGTCGCAGGATCCTCGAAAACAGTATCCAGATTCTTCCAAATGATAAGGTCAGTGTCGATCATAACAGAAGGAGCTTTTTCCGCTTTCAAAGCTTCAAGCTTTCCTGCGGCCCAGTAAACCTTCGGATCGATATCGGGTGAAACATTAAGATCCTTTAATCCGTTCTTAAAAATCCCTTCTATGCCCGTATCAAGTATATATTTCGCTGCCGGACCATCGGCATACATGGCTGTGGAACCGTTATACTTCTGATAAGCCGCTACAGAAAGCAAAAGCATTAACAGTTCATGATCGCGGAGAGAATATTCACCATCAGGATTACCTTTAAAATATGGTGCTGTCCAGAGAGAATAAAAGCCGTTCATATAAGATCCAGCCCGTATCCCATCTCGGCTATCATCCTGTAAGACGGCATAAACCTTCCTGATCTAGGAATGAAATCAAGATTGCTCTCTGCCGGTCTGATGCCATTTATCATTGCTTTGTTAGGATTATCATCCCCGTCATTATCTCTTCCCGCAGACAGCAACGATAAGTCCGGTCTGTAAACATGCGGATCCGTAAAACTGCCTCCGAAGGAACCGTAACCATAGGAACCGTAACCGAAAGCCCTGTTCTTATATCCCGATCCATAAATGCCGGAAATCCCCTGATAACTGCCACCCAAAAGTGTCCGGATAAAACTTCCGCTGCCCGAAAGAAAACCTGACCATAACGATCTTAGATTAAAGGAACTCAGGAAACCTGCCGAGCCGGCATTATTGTTATTATTATTGTTATTAAAATTCCATAAATAACTGCCTCTGAGGTAACTTCCCAACTGAAACAGATTATTCCCGCCGGATACTCCTGATCCCGCAAAACTTATCAGATTATAACTGCCATATACGGACTGATAGCTACCGTTTGCGGATCCATAGCTGCCGTTTGCTGGCTTATAGCCGCCTTTTACGGATTGATAGCTGCCAATTGCAGCCTGATAGCTGCCGTGGATAATGAAAGCACCGGGGCAAATCTCCCTACATATGTCATCCTCATCTTCAAAGCAGTCTTCAGCATCACGACGTCTTGCATAATACAACAGCTCCGGCTTTTTCACTTCACATCCGTTGAAATAAAGATCATAAAAATCCTTATGATCGGCAACCGTCATGTTCTCCGCATAAATCTTTCCTTCCGAAGAAGAAATCTTTACATAAACAGGAAGCCCCATCTCGTAGGATGTAAATCTTTCTGCCACATCCGGGCTGCAATGGATCATAAAACCGCCGTCAGGAAGAGCCGGTTCAACCTTGGAATTAAACTCTCCGTTCCATAACAGATACACGGAAAAAGCCGCATATTCCGGATCATAATTATCACGCGAAAAAAACGCATATCCGGCATGAAATGCGGCAAGATGATTTATTCTGCTGTCATAGCTGTCTGCAGACTCATTCTTCCCCCGGTCCAGCCAGCCGTATTTTTTTGCCATAAAGTTCTTTCCGGCACAAAAATTAGGGGTTAGCGTAAACTAAGCCCATTTAGCCATAGTCAGACTTATTATAAGTTTTTACAGCTGATTTTACAAGAAGCGTTAGTTCTTGCCGGTGGACCCGAAACCGCCCCGATCTTTGCCCTCAAGATGGTCGGATTCCTCGAATTCAATCTTAGGCTGGTTCTCCATGATCCTGAACTGACAGATACGGTCATTGATATGTATCTCGGTATCTCTTACAGCAAGAACAGGCATAAACCACTGATCGTTATCACCGCAGTACGATGCATCCACCACGCCGCAGTGATTGGTCTGAATGATACCGAAATTCTTATATGTAGAACTCCTGGGAACTATATGGGCTTCATATCCTTCAGGGAGCTGCATAGCAACCCCGAGAGGAATAAGTTTCCATTCGCCTTTTTTGAGTGAGACATCTTCCGCCGCGCGAAGATCTATCCAATCGGACTTTCCGTCTATATATCTAAGCTTTTCTATCTTGTCGGTAAAATACTTTATCTTAATTTTCATGATACTCCTCCATATTGATTAATAAAAAAGACACCGGCGATGATATCCTTCCAATACCCTTCCGATGTCTTTGAATATCCGATCATAGACTGTCAGTCTTTATCTTCTGTATCCTCTGCAGCCGAAGCACCTGCGACTTCAAGCTTTTTATTCTTATTCTTTCTGAGGGCAAATCCTATACTGAAAGCTATAAGGATTGCAGCTATGAAAACAATGTATGTAACAAGATAAGATAAAAATCCATTCTCTGACATAAAAAATGTTGTTAAATTATCCATATCATCCCTCCACCAAGAGAATTACAGAAATAAGTTTATCATTCAGCCTGAATATCGTCAAGAACAGCGTTATGGTCAGCCGCAGTAGTGGCAAGAGTGTCGCAGCGTTCATTCAGATCGTGACCTGCGTGTCCCTTTACCCACACCCATGTGATCTCATGCGGTTTTGCAGCATCGATCAGCCGCTTCCACAGATCAATATTCTTAACGGCTTTTCCGTCACTTTTTTTCCAGCCCTTCCTGACCCATCCTGCAATCCAATGCTGATTAAAAGCATCTATCACATATTTGGAATCCGAATGAAGCTCAACCTGACAGGGTTTATTCAGCTTCTCGAGAGCAGCGATCGCTGCCATGAGTTCCATTCTGTTATTGGTTGTCTTCTTATATCCGGCACTGAGTTCCATCTCATGCAACTCACCTTTTGAATCGGTATATTGAAGTACCGCACCGTATCCTCCCGGTCCGTCAGGATTTCCTCTGGCTGCGCCGTCAGTATAGATTATCACTTTACTCATTTTTCTCTCACTCCGGTTTTCTTGTCGTCTTTAAGTCCATGTGCCGTTTTTATCAAAGCCCTCTGCCCGTTTGGTGGCCTTATCAACGATATCATCTTCGTATCCCATGACCTTAAGCAGCCTTATAGCATTGCGGGATACTGCTTTACCTTTGTTCAGTATGTAATTGAACTTTACTTCATCGCCTTCTACGCTCTCTTCAAAATGATAATTCTCATAGGAATCCTTTAAGAGTGACGCCAGCTCAATATCATGGGTCGCCGCAATACAGAAGATCCCGTTTGAAGCCATATATTCAAGGATAACGGAAGAGGCGGCGATCCTCTCAATGGTATTGGTCCCTCGCAGTACTTCATCCACAAAACATGCGATCTTAATATCATTATCGCTGTTACTTATTATACGCTTCATAGCCCTGATCTCCGCCATAAAATAACTTTCTTTTGCAGCCAGGTCATCTTTAATCGCCATTGACGTAAATATCCTGTGGATACCTGTATGAAACGAGTCTGCACAGGCTATATTGAAAGTCTGTGCCATGATCATATTAATTGCAACCGTCTTTAAAAATGTAGATTTGCCGGATGCGTTGGAGCCCGTAAGGAGCATGCCCTTATCCAATTCATAACTGTTTTTCACAGGATCATTGATAAGAGGGTGATAAATATTCTCCGCCGACTCCTTATCATCAAATACAGGCCGGCACACAGACGGCAAAGCATCCCTTAATGAAGCTGCGGCACATAACATCTCAAGATATCCGATACCGGTATGGATAGAATCCACATCTTTAACATGCTTTCTAAGCTTCATGCCAAGTCCCGCAAAGACAACCAGATCTATATGCAAGACCATATTGATATAATCTTTGATAACAGCAAGCGGTGAAGATGAGCCTGCATCTCCTGCTATCACCCATACAGCCCCTCTGCTGAAGCCTGAAAGACCGGATGTTAATTTTTCAAGGGCAGCAATTCTCTCATTAAAAAGATCATCTTTAAAAATCGCATCTTTCCTGACCAGTATTTCATGGCCCCCCGCAAGCTCTGCACATACACGTCTGATAGTCTCCAGATACGGAAGTATCTTCGGCCTCGATGAGAAATACCATGACATATTGATTATCAGCACAAGAATAAGTGCAAATATACCTGTCTGAACATGAATAAACAGTATGGCTGTCGCAATGATAAGAAGGATCGGAGCGATGATGTGGGACCTTAAAGAGGCAAGATCAGATGTGTGTCTCTTTTCCCTGTTTGAAGATCCTCTGTCCGGGACATCCTCAAAATCATCCAGGTATTCATATAAAGATATATTATCCTTACCTCCGCACAAAGCAAGAGCAAATTGCAGTTCCAAACGTTCAGCCTTATGTTCGCAAAAATAACTTATCTCTCTGTCTCTATTACAGATGCTATCCGTATCAAAAAGAGGAGTCCGTAAGGTATGATACAGGACCTCTTCACCCGCACCTGAATAAGTCACATTCCATTTGGCAAAAACCCTGTCCATATCAAGATCAGCCCATGTGATATCATCAAGTCCGGCTATAGTTCCATCCGGCTTATGTTTTTCATGATATTTAAGAATGCGGGACATATGCTCTGCCGGGACAGATCCCTTACCGAACTTACCGGATTCTCTTTCGATACGTTTTTTCAAAGACCTCTGCCATCTTCTTTTTTCCCTGATACCGAGTACCAGGAATAGCAGAACAATGCCGGCAAATATGCTTAATATTACAAGACTTTCTCTATCCATAAACTTCAGATATCCTTGAAATCCGGTCCGAAGCTGTGGGGCAGCAATTCGGACAGTGTGTATTTACTGTATTCATCAGGTGACTTAGCTACTATTACCGTGAAATTTTCAGGAACAGAGAATTCACGCAAAACCTGTCTGCATACGCCGCAGGGGTCTGCGATACCCATTTTCTCCGCTGTACCGCCGACAACAGCAATGGCCTTAAACCTCTGCTCTCCTTCACTGACAGCTTTAAATACAGCCGTTCTCTCAGCGCAGTTTGTGGCACCGTAAGATGCATTTTCAACATTACATCCCGTGAAGATTTTTCCCGATACGGAAAGAAGCGCAGCTCCGACACTGAAACCGGAATAAGGAGAATAAGATCTTTCTCTGGCCGAGAGCGCCTGCTTAATAAGAAATCTGATCTGATACTCAGTCAATCGATGATCCGGCTTGGGATCATATTCTATGATATCTTCAAGTTCCGCAAAAGATATTACAGATGCATCCGGTGACTTGGCTTTGCCGAAACCGTATGCAGCATGGATAAAACCGACACCTGCCTGTCTTGAAGCCTCCTCATCAGGCTCTATATCGCCCACATATACTGCATTATTAAAGCCGTTTCGTCTGATAACGAGCTCAATGTTTTCGGATTTAAGAAGACCGTTATCACCGAAGCAGATATGATCGGTTATGCAGTCGTCAGTACCTGTCTTATCCATAAAAAGCTCGATATATCCGCTTTGGGAATTACTCACAATACAGACAGGCACGCGTTTGGCAAGGGATCTTATCGTAGAAACGACTCCCGTAAAACACATATCACAGGGATCGTTGTGAAGGACTTCATTTTCATATTTAACGCAGCTTTTCAATATGCTTTCAAGTGCAGCGTCATCAAGCCCCGGAAAGATATTCCGTGCTATCACATCCATGGGACGGCCAAACTGCTCTTTTAATTCTTCAGCTGTCACAGTTCTGTCAGGAAATCCGTTATCATGAGCTGTGGAAGTCCATGCCTTGGCCACAAGCTTTGTGGAATCCCATAACGTACCATCCACATCAAGGATGACTGCATCGGTTTTGATCTTCATAATATATATCCCTTCACTTTACTCTTCTACCCAAAGCTGTTCACTATTACTGTCAGAATCGGAAGAATTATTATAATCTGAATCGCAGACATTATCTTCAGATGTTTATTCTTCTTTAGATTCGATAATTGATTCTATCACGGTATCGATATCTTCGGAAGTAAAGAGATCTGTATCACTTTCTTCAGAATCAATATCAGCATACTCTCCCTTTAATCGCTTGTTAAAAATTGAAAAAGAAAGTAAAATCATCCTTATCTCGTGGATCACCATCTAAGCCATATATTTTTAATGCTTCCTTGATTTCATTAAGCACATCCCTAGAGTCATAATCATCATTTGTTCCATGACTCTTTGTATTAATACAGTACAGATTCCACGTCCATTGACTAAACCCATTAGGATACGTCTTTTCAAGGCCTACTCTGGTAACAATTGTCTCATGCTGTTTCTCTTGAATAAAAATAAAAAAATATGGCGACCAAAGTTCTTCTCTACCAAACGACGAATCAGTTCCACAATAAAACAGATACATTCCATTAGATCGATCGATCGTACATATTACGCCCCCATAAAAATACTCTTTTTTGTCCCCACAATCTCATTTGATGTTATACAAATTTTCTTACCGTAAGAAATATTCAACTCTCTAAATTTTTCAATCTCTTCCTCTGTCAAATAGTCGTTTACAAAAGCCATTTTTATACCTCGTTATTACGTTTCAATTATTTACGCAGCCATAGCAACACCGACACGTGCACCAATCTTTGAACCGCTTATAGGATCGATCTTGACAGAATCAGCGACCTTGTTTCTTCCTGCTGCAAGGTCAGTTCTCCTTCAAAGAAGTTTTAAAAACCACATTTATCCAAAACACGTCCCGAAGCAAGATTTTCTAACAGCCTGATCCCATAGACTTCTTTTATGGCGGATTATTCTGCCATGATCGGAAGGAACGCAGTTACAGCTTCTGTAGCGCAGCCTTTACCAGTGTATTGTTTTGCTATATGATATCCGATTTCCCATTTACCTTCACCGATGGGAACAAGCCGAACATAACCGATGTTTTTATTGCCATCTTTCAAGATCACTGCATAGACCTGGGGGTCCTCCGCAGAGCCATACTGAGACATTAAATACTCCACCGTTTCCTTTGAATCTTCTAATGTTTCAAAGACTTCATCCGGCACAAATCTTCTTGTATGCTCATCCAGGGAATTCTTATAGACATCCATAGCCATATCCATAGTCATTTCAACAATTAACAATCTATCTGTATCAACTAATACGTTCATTTTTTCCCTTTCTTATGAACCCCGTCCCCCGGGTTCATTTTGTTTACAAAATGCATTACGGCATGTGCAACGTAGAAATTAGCGCTCATAAGTATCACGCCTATAACAATAGCAAGTATTGAGACGATGTCAACGTTCATCAGCAGCGCACATCGTATCAGGATGTAGGAGCTGACCGGTACGCAGATAACACTCGTTGCAACGCACGGGATATATTTGCGTATATAGACGGCATGACCGATATGGATAAAAAAGTGTCCGAACAACGCTAAGAATAATCCATACCACATCCCATAAAGGAAATTGCATGGGAAATAATATGCAAGAAGACTGACTCCGAAAAAGGGAATAAACTCCTCATACACAGCCAGAGTAAATCCTTCATTTGTAAATCCCCTGTATGTATTCATGACTTTGGGAAATCTATCGAAAAGCCATGGATTCTTCCTGAAGAACCACCCAAATCCGGCAATTTCTTCCATATCGTGGAATATAAATATCAGTGGTAATAGAAGTATGTATTCCTTCATATCTTTTCCCCCTTGATCATCTGCATATCAGCCCAGCATTTTATTACGCCCGTGTATTACTTTCCTTTACGCTTAACAAATGGTTTTATCCCGATGCTGAAGATTAAATTGTGGTACAGGGTCTGAAAATGATTTTTCTTTTTCGCTTCAACCCTGCATGAGGCTTTCCTGATCAGGTTACGTGTCTTTTCAGGCAAGACCTCCTTACTGTTAAATGGCGCTTTCAGTGCTATATGTCCGCTGAGAGTTCCTCCGGAAAATATGACCAGGTCATCTAAGATCTTCAGTGTATTCTTAAAGCCGTAGTTTTCACCGGTTGCCACCGTAATACAGTACTTGTCCTTCAGCAGTTGCTCGATCACAAAATGTCCCCTGTCTATAAAATCTTTCATGAGTCCGGAAACATTACTTGCATATGTTGGAGAGCCGAGTACAAGTCCGTCGGCATGTTTTATCTTTTCGCTTAACCGGTCAGCATCGTCCTTGATGATACAGTGCCCTGTCATGTAACAGGAACAGCACCCAAGGCAATGTCCGATATCAAGATCTGTCAGGTTGTAAAACTCAACATCGATTCCACGAGAGATAAGTTCACTCTCCACTGAGCGAAGTATTGATTCGGTAATTCCATTGGTTCTGGGACTTCCGTTGATCACGATGATCTTCATAAACATCTCCTTCCAAAAATGTCACACTTGTGTATTTATACAAAAATGCTACTATGGAAGAACAACCAAGTAAACAGTTTTGGCCAAAGATACACAAACTCGCGTTTTTGTGGACTTTTAAGGAAGGAGACAAATATGAACAGTGCCGACCACCCGTCTGCGGTCCGCTCAAGAACAAAGATTGCCGAAGCTCTTCTGGGTCTCATGGAGAAATATCCGTATAACGAAATCACGGTAAAGCAGATAATACTTGAAACCGACCTGGTAAGAAAGACATTCTACAGAAATTTCAGTTCTAAAGACGAAGTGCTCAGATACATCATGAAGAAAGCTCTGAGCGACTATTTCAGTGTGATCAATTCCGGAAAAGTAGATGTGCTAAAAAACATATTCATGTTCGCAGACAGGAACAGAAGACTGCTTATCCTTCTGGACAAAAACAACATGCTGTATATTGCGCTTCAATGCATGAACGAATTACTACCTGTTTTCCGTGACAGTGAACTTTCCGAGGCTAATCCTTTTACACCGCTCTTTGAGGGACTTGATTCAGATTATCTGATCGCGCTGAATACAGGGGCCGTATGGAATGTTATCTCGCTTTGGGTGCACCGTGGTATGAAAGACAAGCCCGCTCACGTAGAAAAGACAGTAAGACAGTACATAGAAAGGCTTCGTGCCAAATAATGATCTGTCACCTCAATACTTATCAAACTCTTCTTCACTTCCGCAAAAAACGTTCATATCAATGTATCTTTCATTTCCGGAATATCCCGACAGCACATGACGGTTGGAATATTGCCAGAAAGTCCATTTGACTGTCGGATCCGGCTTGCGATAAACATCTCTTATCCAAAGGTCATAATCATCGAACGTTTCCTGTAACACAGGCCACCATTCTTCGGTGGTATAGATGACCGGCTTCATTCCATAAAAAAGCTCGACGCTTTTTAAATATGCATCCAGTTCCACGATCATTTTTTCCCGATCAAGAAGTGTCGGATCTTTGTAGTTCCCATAAGGTTCAACATCCACAACAGGCGGAAGCATTTTCTTAACAGGCGTTACCGTACTGCAATAATTCTCTGCCTGATCTGTGCTGGGCGAATCCAGACTGAAGAAATGATATGCTCCCATCCTTAAATCAACGCACTGTGCATCACTCCAGTTTTTGTCAAATTGTTCATCCTTATGTTTCGATCCCTCAGTCGCTTTTAGATAAGCAAATTGAATGTTTTCTTCCTTTAATCGATCCCAATCAACCTCTCCCTGATAATGGGAAACATCAACACCACGGATCGGATACTTTTTCTTTGAGGGATTATTAATATGCAACACGCCCGTAAATAACAGTTCCAATATAACACATATTAACAGCACTAACGAAGCTGCCGATACAAGCAAAGCAGTTTTCTTTTTATTCATAATAAATCTTCTCAGCTGTCAGTTATACAGTAAAGTTATTACAGTTTTATTCTCTGACCACCAAAAGCATGTATGGACCATGTTCCCGCTTTTACTCTTCCGCCCTGCACACTACATTTTGGAATGAATATTTGACACTTCACTCCTTTACCAAAAGTGCATACTCTGATCAGAACTTATAACGCATGTCCCGGTATCTGTGCTCTTTATCCTTAAAACCAACCTTAGCATATATCGGATATCCTTCATCTGTAGCCGAAAGGTCAATACGTCCCAAACCGATATTTTTACCGTATTCAACAAGATCATTCATCAGCTTGGTACAGATCCCCTGTCCTCGATAATCCGGTTCAGTATATACGCTCAGGACCTCACCATACAGACCGCTCAGGAGCACGGAATTTGCAGGCATTTCAATGATATGTAAATATGCAACCGACACGATCCTGTCTTCTTCTTTTGCAACAAACGCGATCAGTTCAGTGCCGAGTTTTCGGGAAAAATAATCCGGCAACTGTGTTTCCATGCCTTTTCTCTCCTCATCGCTAACTGATCCAAAATCATCGATCATATATGCGATCCGCATACGTATCAGTTCATCTATATCTTCCTTTGTTGCTTCGCCATATTTGATGCTCATTTTCCAATAATCCTCCAATACTTTTCTCACATGCCAAAAGAATCTTTCAAATACTTGAGTGTCGGAGCCTTTGAATCCTTTTCAGAAATCTGGTTCAGATTATTGATATCAATATCTATCGGCCACTCAATTCCCAGTTCGGGATCTAACGGACATAATGCAGTACCCGGCATACCCGGAGCCCATTCAATTCAATATGGCTCTCATCATAAACAGGCATATAGTATTCACGATAAGTTTTTTTAATTGTTTTTATGCCTAAGATTATCATTAATATATCTCCCAGGTATACTAAAGACAATCCAAATATTAAATCCGCTGTTTCCATGATCATTTCCCGTATTTATGTCGTTTATTCTTGGAAATCATCCAAACATTTTTTATCTTCTTAGATGATACTCCCAATATATGCGACTGATGAATTTCCCATCTTAACAATCCCGTCACTCGAGTATCTGTTAAAAGTGTCAATGATAACATCCATATATTCCTTATATTCTGTATCCCCTTCTTTAAGAGAATAAGAACCTGACAGACTTCTTGCAACAAACCTGTCTTTATCAAAAAATAATGGATTATCGAAAGATAAATAATCGTAATCACCGCCAAAGAAATCTTTTATTCTTGGATCGTCCTTAACTATCCCACCACTAAAGCCTTTAAATCTCGGACAGTATCGGGTGTATATCTGATACAGTTCCTGATTCAATACATCTGATCGATCCCGGATATTCCATATTAATGCCACCTTCCCGTTTTCTTTCAGTATTCGTATGCACTCATTTCTGAATTTCTGAACATCAAACCAGTGAAAAGCCTGTGCCGTTGTAACAAAATCTATCAAACCACTTTCCAGAGTTGTATTCTCTGCATCACCATGTATAGAGTGAAAGTTTGGATATCCACTAAGTTCTGTTTCAGCTACACTCCGCATATCATCATTAGGTTCAACAGAAAATACTATGCTTCCCATATCCAGTACCTGTCTCGAAAATTTTCCTGTGCCTGATCCGATATCAGCAATAACAGAGTTTTTCGATAATCCATACTTATTAAATATACTATCTATTAGTTGTGCAGCATAATCTGGTCTGCCAACGGTATAATCCTTAGCATAGCCGTCAAAGTTTTTTGTTGTATTCATTTTAGCCTCGTCAATATGTTGGTAGTTTCTTTTTATCATATATACAAAAGAACTATTCTTTCTTCCGCTTTCTTCTGATCAGGAATACAATACATGCACCGATTGCTACACCGATCGTATTTAAGATCAGGTCATCAACATCCGTATGTCTCCCGAGACAAAAGAGCTGAGTCACTTCGATCAGAAGAGTAAAACCGGCACCCGCAAATATGTTTTTTCTGATCGTATCAAGTCTTCTGAAACAAATCGGCCACACGATCCCAACCGGTATGAACATTGTTATGTTCCCAATAATGTTCATCTTCCAACCATCATACCGGTCTACCAGAAAGTAAAACGGAATGATACTGATCATATCGTGGATATCATCTCCAAATCCAATCTTTAATGTCGGTATCTTTCCATTCTCAAGATGGAATCCGAAGTATACAAATCTGCAAATAACTACGATGCAAACATAAACCAAAAGCAGCAGGCATTCACGCTTTACTGAAAATGTTTTTGTTTTTATCGCTACAATACAACGGGTGATGATCCATGCTATTGTTATAAATATAAAAAGTTGAAAATATGTGATCTCAATCATTATCTACGTGCTCCTTACAAACTACGATTTAATCGGCCACCAAGTGGACCTAGGGGACGGTGTTCGTCAGCCCTTCGATATGCCATTTCCAGCAAGCCTATATTGAGTATGGCGAATATCAAAAGGTATTATTTCATCTTTTATATAGTCAATCCTATCCTCTTCAATTTCACCGTCAGCAATGCTTTCTTCAAACATTTGAATACCTTCAAGTTCCTCTTCAATGAAAACATCAAAGTATTCCTTATCTCGTATATTATCTCTCACTTGAATATCCTCTCATAATGGGGACGGTTCTCGTCGACTTCAGAGTCAATCAGAACCGTCCCATTGACTTCCTTGACTTACTATCTCATCATACAGGCAAAATGTTTACATGCTCGTAATGTAATGCGCTTGCTCCCGCTTCAATGAATAAGAAAGAAGGATTCTCCAATCCGGAAGCAGAAACAGAAACCACATTTCCTTTTACATTATTCTGATGACAATGACCGATTACAACAAGATCGTATTTCCTGATTTCTTCACTTTTACAAGCCTTGTCAAATATGCCGTTCTTTAAACTGGATAGCTGTAAATATGGGTATGCCGCATTAACATCCGAAAAAAGAAAATGAGAAAAGAGCATTCTGTGTCCCGAACACTCTATTTCGTAAAAAAGCGGCATCTCTTTAATGAAATCCAATTGTTCAGCAGATAGTTTTTCCCTTGCACTATCATAATAATTCCTGAGATACTCAACATCCGGATCAATATCCACACCGTGCACAAGATAAAGCTCGCAGTTCCCTTTTACACAGGTAATTCCTTTATCTTTTAATAACTCCAAACATTCGATCTCTTCATTACCTCTTTGAAAAATATCTCCCAGAAACACAATTTGATCGGGGTTTTTCTTCTCCATCTGCTCAAGTATAGAATCTAGTGCTTTATAGTTTCCATGAATATCCGAAAATACTGCAATTTTCATTAATAATCTTCTCCTACTATTATATAAAGTCATAGTCTTTCTTTACCTTTTCTATAGGTTTGACTATGCTATTTTAAGATTACTTCACGGCAATTCTGTTTAAATATCATATTTCTCATATTTTTATCAGATTTCTCATATTCGTGATATACTAATCACAAGAACTTTTATAATTAACTCCCATCATTTATGAATACATACTGGAGAAGCTACCATGAATATAGATAATCAAAATCTCTCCTATGAGATAAGAAAAGAATTAGAAAAAAAGATATTTGAAAACTTAGAAAATGGCCTTCACCATAATCCTTATGATCAGGAACTTCGAGAACTTTCTGCCATTGAAAGGGGTGATTTAGATGCCCTAAAAGAAAGTTTAAAGGAAGCTTACTCGGGAAAAGTTGGCACTCTTTCCAAAAATCCTTTACGAAATCAAAAAAATAATGCTCTTGTAGTT